>NZ_JAPVYB010000020.1:0-651 GCF_041431615.1 Streptococcus sp. 27098_8_82 | reverse complement strand
AAGGGAGTTTAGCTCAGCTGGGAGAGCATCTGCCTTACAAGCAGAGGGTCAGCGGTTCGATCCCGTTAACTCCCATATTCTGAAAAGAATAGGTCCCGTAGTGTAGCGGTTATCACGTCGCCCTGTCACGGCGAAGATCGCGGGTTCGATTCCCGTCGGGACCGTTGAAGTCGAGAAGATTTCAATAAAAGTAAGAGACTCGTTAGCTCAGTTGGTAGAGCATTTGACTTTTAATCAAAGGGTCACTGGTTCGAGCCCAGTACGGGTCATAAGAGCGGGTTTGGCGGAATTGGCAGACGCACCAGATTTAGGATCTGGCGCTTTAGGGCGTGGGGGTTCAAGTCCCTTAACCCGCATATAAGATAATAATGAGCCGGCTTAGCTCAGTTGGTAGAGCATCTGATTTGTAATCAGAGGGTCGCGTGTTCAAGTCATGTAGCCGGCATTTTTGAATAGGATGCGAACGTAGTTCAGTGGTAGAACATCACCTTGCCAAGGTGGGGGTCGCGGGTTCGAATCCCGTCGTTCGCTTGAGGCGGCCGGGGTGGCGGAACTGGCAGACGCACAGGACTTAAAATCCTGCGATTGGTAACGATCGTACCGGTTCGATTCCGGTCCTCGGCATAGACTTGTAAGAGGCAGTAGAAGAAG
>NZ_JAPVYB010000019.1:0-861 GCF_041431615.1 Streptococcus sp. 27098_8_82 | reverse complement strand
GAGTGCAAGCACCTCCGCGTCCACGAGTGCGTCAGTAAGTGCAAGCACCTCAGCATCCACAAGTGCATCAGTAAGTGCCAGCACGTCCGCCTCAACAAGTGCATCCGTGTCAGCAAGTACGTCGGCCTCAACGAGTGCATCTGTGTCTGCCAGCACGTCCGCGTCTACTAGCGCGTCGGTATCAGCAAGTACATCAGCGTCCACGAGTGCATCTGTAAGTGCAAGTACCTCAGCTTCCACGAGTGCATCAGTGAGCGCAAGTACGTCCGCTTCCACGAGTGCATCAGTAAGTGCAAGTACGTCTGCATCAACAAGTGCGTCCGTAAGCGCAAGCACGTCCGCTTCAACGAGTGCATCTGTGAGTGCAAGCACCTCAGCGTCCACCAGTGCATCTGTATCCGCAAGTACGTCCGCGTCGACGAGTGCGTCGGTAAGCGCAAGTACGTCCGCATCGACGAGTGCGTCGGTATCTGCAAGTACCTCAGCCTCCACGAGCGCTTCAGTGAGCGCCAGCACGTCCGCATCGACGAGCGCATCGGTAAGTGCAAGTACGTCCGCATCAACTAGCGCCTCAGTTTCAGCAAGTACGTCCGCATCGACGAGCGCATCGGTAAGTGCAAGCACCTCAGCATCCATGAGTGCATCAGTTTCAGCAAGCACATCTGCGTCCACGAGCGCCTCAGTAAGTGCAAGTACTTCAGCGTCCACGAGCGCCTCAGTAAGTGCAAGTACGTCCGCATCAACGAGTGCGTCAGTGAGTGCAAGTACTTCAGCGTCCACGAGCGCCTCTGTATCTGCAAGTACCTCAGCCTCAACGAGTGCATCTGTGTCTGCAAGCACATCTGCGTCCACTAGTGCATC
>NZ_JAPVYB010000018.1:0-1348 GCF_041431615.1 Streptococcus sp. 27098_8_82 | reverse complement strand
ATGGACTCATAGCTGTCCAGCAGGATGACAATAGCCGGCTCTTGCTGACCGCTAGCCTGACGGTAAAGATCCAAGGTCCCAACACCGTAGTCAGACAAGAGCTTCTTACGCCGGTTGAGCTCTCGCTCCATAATGCGTACAAACTTGGCAATCTTCTCCGTCTGATCGAGAAGCATAGTATCGGCCACCTGTGGTAATTGCCCCAGCGGTGCCAGACCATTGGTCCCGAAGTCCATCAGGTAGAGCGTGATATCTTTGGGACTGAACTTACGAGCCAAGTCCATGGCCGCACTCTGCAGGAAGGTTGTCTTCCCTGTACCAGGACTTCCGTAGAGCAGGATATGCCCATCCTTGGACAAGTTGACAGAGACAGGTTCTTGCTTCTGTGCCTGCGGGATATCCGCCATTCCGAGAAGGACGGAGACCGGCTTCTTTTGTTCCCAAGCTTCCTGCGGCTGGATCGGTTCCAACTCTTGCAGGGTCATCCGCTCTTTAAGCGGCGGCAGCCAAGGCTGTGGTACAGGTGGGATCTGCTGGCTCTCTGTCAGCAGTTGAATCTGACTGACAATGGCCTCCAGCTCTGTCGGTACTTCCTTGATATCTTCTGCTAAGTCGAGACCTGACAAGTCTTGATTGAGCACCTCATATTGGCCTAGGTCATTGATCAGGTAGATAGTATGGTCTTCAATTCCCATCTCATCCTTATCCGGCTGGTAGTCTGCCCCTGACCAGGCTGACTGGAAGAGTTCATAGACTTCATTATTGCCGACCTGCAGATAGGCCCGGCCAGTCTGGGTAATCTCTGCCGCATCTGGTGTCTTAAGCATTTCCATCGAGTCTGTCCGATCTGCTACCTTAAGTGCCAGCTTAAAGCGGGAGTTGGACCAGATCTGGTCATCCACCACCCCAGAGGGCTTCTGAGTAGCCAGGATCAAGTGGACCCCGAGGGAACGTCCGACCCGAGCGATGGATACCAGCTCCTTGATAAAGTCAGGCTGGTTGACCTTGAGCTCTGCGAACTCATCAGAGATGAGGAAGAGATGGGGCAGGGGTTCGGTTGCTTCCCCGTTTTTAAATTTCTTTTGATATTGGTTGATGTGGTTGACTTCAAACTCTCTGAAGAGCCGCTCCCGACGGTGAATCTCCGCATTGATGGAAGCCAGTGCCCGCATGGATTGGGCTCCATCCAAGTTGGTGATAGTTCCCAAGAGATGGGGCAGGTTCTTGAAGAGGTTGGCCATTCCCCCACCCTTGTAGTCGATGAGCAGAAAAGCTACATCATGCGGGTGGAAGTTGACGGCAAGACTCAGGATATAGGACTGGATGGTCTCCGACTTCCCAGATCCGG
>NZ_JAPVYB010000016.1:0-2620 GCF_041431615.1 Streptococcus sp. 27098_8_82 | reverse complement strand
ATGAAAGGGGGTAATATAAATGGTAGATTCAATTCAAGAAATTATTCTTCATGTTGTCAAATCAGTTCTGGCATATATTTGTTATAAATGCATTGACTGCTGGTTTGATACTATCAGAAGTCGTAAGAACAGCGCGAAAAAACCACGTCGGTTCCCGACACGCCGCAGAAAGAAATAATTCTGCCGCCCCTGTGTTCAATATATAGAGAACGTAAAAAAGCCCTTATCTATTGCAGTAGATAAGGGCTTTGGGGGTAATAAGCAAATGCTTAGACCCAATTCAAGAGTCTCCATTGTACCCTAATTTCTCTATTTTGTCAAGCTGTTTTTTATACCTGAGATGGACTGGTTCTGAAGTTTAGGAGAACTTTTTATCATACATTGTTTTTTTCCGAAATTTCGTTATAATATAGTAAATAAAGAAAGTAAAGGTGTCGTATGATGAAGAAAAAATATCTCCCCCTTCTTTTAGCAGTTTCCTCAATTTTCCTTCTGTTTTTATCAGCCTGCAGTTCCAATAAAGGAGGCAATACTAATGGTTCTAGCTCTGAAGTACAAAAAACGGAAGAGGGAATTTATGAGCATCTGAAAAATGCTAAAAATAAAATTTGGTATGTGGCAGACGAAGTATCTAAGGAGAGTCATCCTTTTGCTGTCTATGTTTTTAATAAAGGAAAAGTCAAAGGTTATACAACTTTCAATAGGGATGAAGGTAAATCCTTTGGCGAACTGTCTAAAATGACCGATGAAGAAATCATGGAGTATTATGAAAGTCAGGAAGGGACTTTTTTGAAACATATCTATGATGTGACTGCCAGCAATGCAGAACAATTTCCAGATGAGACTCAATATAAGGAATTAGCAGAAGCGCTGAAACCTTATGGAGATGGTAAGGGCAAGTTACCAACGGCTGATTTTCAGGTTAAACTTGTAACGGATGATACTGGTAAGAATATTGCTAGCGAGAATATTGAAATTGATTTTTTAGATGTTAGTAAGCCGGACCGGAATTTTGGGACTTTTTGGAATTATACTTTGAAATTAAAACATGTTACGAGCACAACCAAGGTTTATAATAGTACTTATAATGGTTTTGAAACAGAGGACGATCATAAGCCGCTCTTTGTCACTCGTAGTAAGAATGAATTCAAACTGGATACCTTAAAAACTAAAGGGATTGATGTTGAATAAAGATGGAACTGGAAAGAAACTTATCTTTCCAGTTTTCTGCCTTTCAGAATGGACATTCTTATGCTGGATCCCCAAGAGTCAGTGTCAGAATGCGAGAGAAAATCTACGAAGCTTATAGATGAGTGTTTTGAAAAGAATTTATAGAGAGACCCGAACATCTACGTTGATGAATTGCTTTCTTGAAGAAAGATTTTTCAATGCGATTTAACTTACTTTGAAAGTTTTTGCTGGTTTGATACTATCAGAAATCGTAAGAACAGCGCGAAAAAACCACGCCGGTTCCCGACACGCCGCAGAAAGAAATAATTCTGCCGCTCCTGTGTTCAATATATAGAGAACGTAAAAAAGCCCTTATCTATTGCCGTAGATAAGGGCTTTGGGGGTAATAAGCAAATGCCTAAAACCTGTTTGGGACCCTTCATTATACCTTAATTTTTCTATTTTGTCAACCTATTTTTTATACCTGAGATGGACTGGTTCTGAAGTTTAGGAGAACTTTTTATCATGCATTTTGTTTTTTCGAAATTTCGTTATAATATAGTAAATAAAGAAAGTAAAGGTGTCATATGATGAAGAAAAAATATCTCCGCCTGCTTTTAGCAGTTTCCTCAATTTTCCTTCTGTTTTTATCAGCCTGCAGTTCCGATAAAGGAGGCAATACTAATGGTTCTAGTTCTGAAACCCAGAAGACAGAAGCGATTTATGAGCATCTAAAAAATGCGAAGAATGAAATTTGGTATGTAACTAAGGAAGTATCAAAAACCTCTTATCCTTCTTATATCTATATCTTCAACAAGGGAGAAGTCAAAGGTTATAATTTATTTGATGCTAATATAGAAGGGAAATCTTTCGGAGATTTAGCACAGATGTCTGATAAGGAGATTATTGATTACTATGAAAGTCAGGAAGGGACAGCTTTAAAAGGCCTCTCTGAGCAGGCAGATTCATTTTATGCAAATATCAATCAAAATGAGGTGTCTAAGGCAACATCTGAAGCGTATAAAAAGTATGCAGATGGGAAAGGAGAACTTCCTGCTGTCAAATACAAGGTTAAGCTAGTGACAGATGAAAGTGGGACTGGTGTCGAAAGTGAGAATATTGATATCAATCTCTTGGGTGTCGGTCAACATGCGTCAAGAGTTGGAGAATTTCCGCATTATACTGCTGTCTTGAAGCATGTAACCAGTACTACTAAGGTTTTTGTCAGTACATATAATGGTTTTGAAACAGAGGATGCTGCGAAACCTTTATTTGTTACTCGTAGTAAAAAGCAGTTTGACTTAGATACTACTAAAACAAATGCTAAGGGACTGGAAATAGAATAAAAATAGAAACGGAAAGAAACTTATCTTTCCGTTTTTACTGTCTTGACAATCATTTGAGATATAGTATAATGAACTTGTATAAATTATTTATTGCTTTTCAGTTG
>NZ_JAPVYB010000015.1:0-3204 GCF_041431615.1 Streptococcus sp. 27098_8_82 | reverse complement strand
ACAGGGGGCAACCCCCAACTACTTCCGGCGTTCTAGGGCTTAACTGCTGTGTTCGGCATGGGTACAGGTGTATCTCCTAGGCTATCGTCACTTAACTATTGAATTAACTTTCCTGTCCTCTCAGACAAGCCTTGTCAACTCAAAATTGAATACAATATCAAATCTCACATTTCTCTAAACCATTCGCTGCACTCTGATGAAGCTCTTATTCTAGGATAAGTCCTCGAGCGATTAGTATTAGTCCGCTCCATGTGTCACCACACTTCCACTCCTAACCTATCAACCTGATCTTCTCTCAGGGCTCTTACTAACTTGCGTTATGGGAAATCTCATCTTGAGGTGGGTTTCACACTTAGATGCTTTCAGCGTTTATCCCTTCCCTACATAGCTACCCAGCGATGCTCTTGGCAGAACAACTGGTACACCAGCGGTAAGTCCACTCTGGTCCTCTCGTACTAGGAGCAGATCCTCTCAAATTTCCTACGCCCGCGACGGATAGGGACCGAACTGTCTCACGACGTTCTGAACCCAGCTCGCGTGCCGCTTTAATGGGCGAACAGCCCAACCCTTGGGACCGACTACAGCCCCAGGATGCGACGAGCCGACATCGAGGTGCCAAACCTCCCCGTCGATGTGAACTCTTGGGGGAGATAAGCCTGTTATCCCCAGGGTAGCTTTTATCCGTTGAGCGATGGCCCTTCCATGCGGAACCACCGGATCACTAAGCCCGACTTTCGTCCCTGCTCGAGTTGTAGCTCTCGCAGTCAAGCTCCCTTATACCTTTACACTCTGCGACTGATTTCCAACCAGTCTGAGGGAACCTTTGGGCGCCTCCGTTACCTTTTAGGAGGCGACCGCCCCAGTCAAACTGCCCGTCAGACACTGTCTCCGTAGATGATAAACCTACCGGGTTAGAGTGGCCATAACACAAGGGTAGTATCCCAACAACGCCTCCATCGAAACTGGCGTCCCGATTTCATAGGCTCCTACCTATCCTGTACATGTGGCACAGACACTCAATATCAAACTGCAGTAAAGCTCCATGGGGTCTTTCCGTCCTGTCGCGGGTAACCTGCATCTTCACAGGTACTAAAATTTCACCGAGTCTCTCGTTGAGACAGTGCCCAAATCATTACGCCTTTCGTGCGGGTCGGAACTTACCCGACAAGGAATTTCGCTACCTTAGGACCGTTATAGTTACGGCCGCCGTTTACTGGGGCTTCAATTCATACCTTCGCGTTACCGCTAAGCACTCCTCTTAACCTTCCAGCACCGGGCAGGCGTCACCCCCTATACATCATCTTACGATTTAGCAGAGAGCTGTGTTTTTGATAAACAGTTGCTTGGGCCTATTCACTGCGGCTGACCAAAGTCAGCACCCCTTCTCCCGAAGTTACGGGGTCATTTTGCCGAGTTCCTTAACGAGAGTTCTCTCGCTCACCTGAGGCTACTCGCCTCGACTACCTGTGTCGGTTTGCGGTACGGGTAGAGTATGATACAACGCTAGAAGCTTTTCTTGGCAGTGTGACATCACTCACTCGCTACTAAACTTCACTCCCCATCACAGCTCAACGTTAGAGGTATAAGCATTTGACTCATACCACGCCTCACTGCTTAGACGTACATCCAATCGTACGCACGAGTTAGCCTACTGCGTCCCTCCATCACTTCATACTCTAGTACAGGAATCTCAACCTGTTGGCCATCGGATACACCTTTCGGTCTCTCCTTAGGTCCCGACTAACCCAGGGCGGACGAGCCTTCCCCTGGAAACCTTAGTCTTACGGTGGACAGGATTCTCACCTGTCTTGCGCTACTCATACCGGCATTCTCACTTCTATGCGTTCCAGCGCTCCTCACGGTACACCTTCTCCACACATAGAACGCTCTCCTACCATACCTATAAAAGGTATCCACAGCTTCGGTAAATTGTTTTAGCCCCGGTACATTTTCGGCGCAGGGTCACTCGACTAGTGAGCTATTACGCACTCTTTGAATGAATAGCTGCTTCTAAGCTAACATCCTAGTTGTCTGTGCAACCCCACATCCTTTTCCACTTAACAATTATTTTGGGACCTTAGCTGGTGGTCTGGGCTGTTTCCCTTTCGACTACGGATCTTAGCACTCGCAGTCTGACTGCCGACCATAATTCATTGGCATTCGGAGTTTATCTGAGATTGGTAATCCGGGATGGACCCCTCACCCAAACAGTGCTCTACCTCCAAGAATCTTCATGTCGACGCTAGCCCTAAAGCTATTTCGGAGAGAACCAGCTATCTCCAAGTTCGTTTGGAATTTCTCCGCTACCCACAAGTCATCCAAGCACTTTTCAACGTGCCCTGGTTCGGTCCTCCAGTGCGTTTTACCGCACCTTCAACCTGCTCATGGGTAGGTCACATGGTTTCGGGTCTACATCATGATACTAAAGCGCCCTATTCAGACTCGGTTTCCCTACGGCTCCGTCTCTTCAACTTAACCTCGCATCATAACGTAACTCGCCGGTTCATTCTACAAAAGGCACGCTCTCACCCATGAACGGGCTCGAACTTGTTGTAGGCACACGGTTTCAGGTTCTATTTCACTCCCCTCCCGGGGTGCTTTTCACCTTTCCCTCACGGTACTGGTTCACTATCGGTCACTAGGGAGTATTTAGGGTTGGGAGATGGTCCTCCCAGATTCCGACGGGATTTCACGTGTCCCGCCGTACTCAGGATACTGCTAGGTACAGAATCTATTTAAAATACGAGGCTCTTACTCTCTTTGGCTGACTTTCCCAAGTCATTCTTCTATAAATTCTGAGTCCACAGCGCAGTCCTACAACCCCGAAGAGTAAACTCTTCGGTTTGCCCTCCTGCCTCTTCGCTCGCCGCTACTAAGGCAATCGCTTTTGCTTTCTCTTCCTGCAGCTACTTAGATGTTTCAGTTCACTGCGTCTTCCTCCTCATTCCCTTAACAGAAATGGGTAACAGGCATCAACCTGTTGGGTTCCCCCATTCGGACACCCCCGGATCGAAGCTTACTTACAGCTCCCCGAGGCATTTCGTCGTTTGTCACGTCCTTCATCGGCTCCTAGTGCCAAGGCATCCACCGTGCGCCCTTACTAACTTAACCTTATTTTGACCTTTCAGTCTTAAACTCATTAATTTTCACAGCGTTTTCGGTTTATTTTCTTGTTACTATTTGATATCGGTATTCAATTTTCAA
>NZ_JAPVYB010000014.1:0-5193 GCF_041431615.1 Streptococcus sp. 27098_8_82 | reverse complement strand
TGGTCCGTGAGCCTTTTCATGCAAGTTGAGGTAGACCAGATCTGTAATTTCATTTTTTTGAGGGAATAGCAGAGCAGGGAAACGAGCCCAAAAATATAAAATTTTCAAAGTACTAATAGGAAAATATTCTTGTTCCATTATACCATACGAGAGATAAGGTGGAGAAGAGAGGATATGAGACAAAGCAGGAAAAAGAAAAAAACCACCTGAAAATTAATTCAGATAGTTTAAAACGAATTCAACAGATAGATTATTAAGGTAGTATTTTGTAGGTTGTCGAAGTTTTAGCTTTCTGCTTCTTTTGTGCAGCTTGTTGCTTAGCAGAAGGAATCGCTTTAAAGGTCACTCCTTCAATTTCACCAGCAAGCTTAGTGTCTTTATCTTTAAAGTGCTCTGATATACTATTTAAATAATTGTTAAAATTATATATACCAGAAGCTAAACCTTTTGTACTTTCCTGAATAGCCTCGCAAGCTCCATTAATATATTTGGTAGAAGAATCTTCGACCCATGAATCCGCAGTCGCTATAAAATAATGAGCTAAATCCTGGTTTATTCTAGCTTGAATACTGCTTATTTGGCTATGATCAATTTTTATTTTATTCACTTCCTTGTACCTCACTATCCTTCGGATGAGATTCTCGCCAAGCCAAGTAATCTTGGTAAGAGTTGATTGTTGTTACCTCACCAGTGTCTTTATCAGTAATTGACAAAGCTAGTCTATCTTGACCAACCGGCGCAAACCAATGCATTATAAGATTAAACCATTCCTCATAACTATTGTCTCCTTGACGCACGAAAACCTTAATTTTCCCTTCATTTAACTTATGCACAAGCTCTGGATAATCTTGTGATATATTTAGCCCTGTTGGTATATTTGTATGCTTTTCTAAAGAAGGTGTTAGTTTATTATACCAAAGATTCATATTATATCCCTCTTTATCAAACTGCTCTGATAAGTTCGTTAAACTAAGAGCAACATCAAATTGTACCATTCCCTTTGACTGTTCACGAATAACATCAATAACTTTGCCACTATCTAAATCAATAAAAACTTCCTTTAGAGGATAGAATCCCTTCTTTTTCTTATCTTGTTCTTGGAGTGTAATACGAAAATAGTCTTTCCCTTGATAGTAAACCACCTCTCCAGGAAGCTTTACTCCTGCATTAGGATTGTACTTACGAATAAGTGCAAAAATATCGATTTTCTTTTCCTCTTTCTTAGTATCTATATCGTAAGAATGAAGAAAATAATATTCTCCTTTTTTCTGCCTCTCGTCATCAATTCCTAGACTGATGTTTCTCCGCCATTCTTGCTGGTAAAACTTTTCATGCCCTATATCAAAATGATCATTGACATCCGGGGATTCGATTGTAATAATACGGCCTTCCTCCAATGGCTTTATTTGAATATCATCAATCTTAGATGCTGGTCTTTCTGCGAATTCTTCCTTAAATTTTGGCTTAGGCTCTGTTTTATCATAAGAGAGCAGCATCCAAAGTCCAAAAATAGCTAGAAACGAAATGAATATCAAAATATACTTTTTTATTTTAGGTTTTAAACTATTCATCAGATTCTCCTAATAATTCTCTAAAGTATTTCTGTCGATTTGTTATGTAATTTTGTTTAGAAAACATATGGCCTTGAAGCCCAAAAATATTCTCATTTCCTCTCTTACTCTTCTCAAGGGCGTCTATACTATTTAAGACATTGACAATATTTTGGTTCTCTAGGCCGCCTTTACCTGCGAGAAGATCACGCATCTCTCCTGTAATAACCGACTGAGCACTCTGATCCGAAATGTTAGGTTTATACGTACTAATAGCATTATCAAAGTCTCTCAAAGCTTTAATTCCTCTTTCCACATCAACTTTATCATCTAAATGACTATTCGTTTCATATATATAAGTTCTAGCTCCATTTTTCTCCAAGTCATCCATTTGTAAAATAGCTGCCAAATCATAATTTAAAGCAAAACGTGTAGTACTATTCATAGGAGTGTTCTCATCTTTAATAGTATAACCTCCAGCATCAACAGTATTATATAGTGTCCTATCTTCAATTTTTTTAGCTTCTTGTTCAATTGCGTAAAGTTTTGAGAAAAAAGCTCCTGTATTTGATATCGCTGCTGGGCCTGACCCTACCTTATCAGTGTATAATGAACCATACTCCCCCTTAAGCGCAAGGTGTTCCTTACCTACACTTTGAAAGCGTTTCTCCGCTGAAGAATTTCCATCTATTAATGCCGCTGTATTGCGCATCGTATTAATAACAAACGAATACTTTGATCCTGCTCCAAGTGTTACCATATCTAAGATATAGTCTTGTGTAGCACTATTTCTCTTATCATCTAATTTTTTGTATTCTTCGCTTAATTCTGAGATTGTTGTTACATCCTCAGTTTTATATTGATTCACTGTAATATCCAAACCTTTTTTTGCTTTATTATTAATTGAATAGTCTGCTTTGAAACCATATATATCACTGCCATCTTCACGGTTTAGATTCAAACTACCTTTTTGAATAGTTTTAGACTCAATATCTACTCCGCCTTGTGATCTAGAGACTAGTCTATTCTGCCCAATATGATTCACATACAACGCTTCAAATAAACTAACTAATCGCTTATTTGATTCCATTTCTTTCTTATAGTCTCTCAATTTAGACTTATTATTATCCATTTTCTGATTATACTCTAAAACAGAACTTCGATTATTTCCTTTGAGTTGAGCATTTAAAGCCCTTGCTTCACCAATCAGCCCTAGCTCATAAGCATCTCCAGCAATGGTCATCTTTTCGGAATATGCTCGTGCCTTATGATAATCCTGCTGAGAAATGGCAATCGCCATGGCTTCAAGATTCCTAAAATCATTTTTATCTTCTGCACGTTTCTGTTCTCTAAACGTTCTATCGTAAACTTTCACCATCATAATCTCACTAGCTTTGCGAGTATCAAGACTACCTAACTTAGCAAAAAATTCTTCCTTATCCTTTCCCTCCATCAAGAGAGTTTTCAAAATGGGTCCATCTCCAGCATCTTGAATGGATTCTAATTCAGATATATTCTCTGGACTTAATCTACCAGCTACTATTAATTCTGCTACATCCTCAAAAGATAGCCCCTCCATAAATTGAGCATTTCTTATAGCCACGCTTACTAAACCAAAATTTTGTCCAATTTCTGCCAACTCACCTTTGAATGTTTGTAGAGCACTCTCTAGTTTCATATGAGTATCTATTCGAGCCTTCCCTAAAGTCTGCAGTTCTCCCTTCGCAGAAGCTAGTTCGCTCCGAGTATTTATCTCATCCTCGTCGACACTCTCCGGATCCGGATCAAGTTGCAAAGCATCCCTAGCCGCTTCTAGCTGAGGATCTAATGCTTTATGTAATTTTTCAAATCGATTGACAGTAGTATCATCAAGCCATTTTTTAACATGATTTATGGGAGTTTTTTGTGTTCTTAAAGTATCCGAAGTAAACCCAGCAGCTTCTATAGCCTTTGTATACGTACTAATAACACTTCCATATTTAGTTAACAATTCAGGATATTTCACAAATATTTGTTCAGAAATCTGATTTAATTTATCTTCAAAAGCTTGAATAGCTTTAGAATGTGAGCCACTGGCTTTTATATTAATAGTATGATGAGCACCTTCAATCGCATCTCTATAAATACCGGCAGAAGTTGTCGCATTATCTCCATGATCTGACAAGCCTGATTTTGTTAAAAATTTTACAATAGCCATACTTTCGCTCCTTACTTTGTTTTATTTATTTGTTATAGCATCCCAAATTTCAGAAAATCTAAGTTGAGTATTCAGAGAATTTAATTTGTAAGCTAACACCCTTTCCTGACTGTGAATTTTTTCCATCATAGAGCTTTTCTTATCATCAAAGTTTGACTTGAATTCCTTGATAGCTTTTGTCTCGTCATCCTTCATCTCATCATATTTATTTCCATATAAATCTTCAGCATCTCCGCCCTCGTAGGTTTCTTTAATTTCGTTTTTTACACTGCCTAATCCCTTTCCAGCTGCTTGAAGCGCTTTAAGTTTTTTTTCGACTTGAGCAATTTCCGCTCTCAGTGCAATAGTATTCTGTGAATCTGCCATTTTTTCTCCTTCATATTACTCTATAAAAACTTTTACTTTCCTAGCCATATTATCCTGAACCAAGTAATGTTCTTGCACTTCAAGAACCGGCTCCCTGGTATTTGGTCTATTATTTACATTAAGCACCTGTTGGTCGTTAATCCGAGTCGCAATTAAACCTTGTTTGAAGTTTCTAACTACTTTAGTCGCAGTATCATAATGCTTCGTCAGACTAACATCTGTAATAACAATTGGCATATAACCAAGTTTAGGACCTTTCTCAAGAATTCGTGCCAACTCTTTTTGAGTATCTATGCTCAGTTCTTCAATAAAATCTGAGAAATCATAGAACAATACGGTTGCGACATAATCAAATTGTCGATTCGCCATTCGTTCATCCAACTTAGCAGAGATAGATAAAATTGTCTCTTCCAAAGCCTCTTTATCAAAAGCAGTTAGTACCTCATCGTCATCCATTTCTGGCAACATATTGTATAAAGGTGCCAATAAAACAATTTTTTTACCCATTTGTTTTGACATCTCAATAATATGCTCAGCCATTGCTAGTTTCTGTTCATCTTTTTCACCAGCTACATATACAAATGGCCCTTGATGAGTCTGCCATCCTACTGGTTGTACATTCTCCATATCCAATCCCATTGGGATAACTTCCTGCTGCAAGAGTTCTTGAATACCATAAGCTTGGTAAAAGACATCTTTGCTCAACTCCTCTGGTACCATTGGAATGGCACTTGGTCGCTGTCCGCTCCAAGCTTCTTGGAGAGAAGCGACTTCTTGACGCAAGTTATTAAGGACTTGTGCATCATTAGCACCCGCTACTGGCAGAGCCAGTTGGATAACATCAACCTCGTCACGCTTCATAAGCGCCCGACCCTTGATGTCTTCCATGGTTTTCGCCAGTGGGGTAGAGCCCACGATAGAGCGGACTTCTCCGAAATCATTCTGCGGCAGACTCAGCTGGTGCTTGAAGTTGGCGTAAAACTGCGCCCGAAGGTTGGACTGACGGCCCGCTGTCACCAAGAGGTGAACACCGATGCTGAGACCTTCACGGGAGATCCGCACCAAGAGTTTGAAGAGCTC
>NZ_JAPVYB010000013.1:0-19488 GCF_041431615.1 Streptococcus sp. 27098_8_82 | reverse complement strand
GCTCTATGGTGACAAAGGAAATGATGAATTGAATGGTGGAGATGGCAATGATCTACTAGATGGCGGTTCTGGCAATGATAAGCTCTATGGAGGAGCTGGTGATGATACCTACATTTTCGATTTAGGTCATGGTAAGGATACCATTAGTGATTACGAAGGTCTAAGCACCATTCGCTTTGGGGAAGGGATTAGTCCAGAGAAGCTGAGGCTTGCTAAAAGCGATAACTGGAATTTATCTTTGACACAGGGTGATGATCAGCTGATTTTGAACAACTATTTTTATAGTAGCTCTTATAGAAACGTTCGCTTGGAATTCTCGGATAAACGTACGGCAACTGTTAACGATCAGTTAATGACTCTGGATGTGAAGGCTGCACCAGTTAGTGAATCAGCTGTTACGCCTGTTGTTCAAGCGCAGACACTAGTAACTCTTGTAAACGATGTTGCTTCAAGCAATCCAGTTACGAATACGAGTCCGTTACCCCAAGCAAGCACAACGGAAATACGATCAGTGACTCAATCTCAACTACTAGTTCAGGAAGTATCTGCTCTGCCAAGTGAAAATACTGTATCGGCTGTTAATTCAGCTGCTAATACAAATACGAATCTCTTTACAGAGCAACTAACAGTACAATAGTACAACAATAGAAATTAGGGACGATTTTGTTCCCTAGTTTCTTGTTTTTTAGAAGATAGAAAATGAGAGAGGATTAAGAAAAAGAAATGAATTATGAACACCTGTCTACTTATTCGGCAGTGGAATGTTTTTTGATTATGTCACAATTTTTAGGAGTGCAGGCAAGCGAGGAAGATTTAAAACAAATCGCTGCCAATAGTTCCTTTAATGAGTCAATTCCTTTTATGTTGGAAGCGGCAAAATACTACCAACTTAAAGGGAAATATGTTGTCTTACCGATGAAAGATTTGGTCAAAAAAGCAGGAAGTATGGTTCCCTTTATAGCTCAAGACAGGGAGGGGAGTTACTTTATTATTGCAAGATTACAGGAAGAGGAAGTTTTGCTTCTCTATCCAGGAGAGTCCAGTCCTCATTTACTATCGCTAGAAAAGTTGAAGGAAAAATGGGATGGCTCTGCTATTCTCCTGACTAAAAAAGGATCTTTAAGAGGAAGTGATTCACTTTTTAGCTTTAAGTGGTTCATTCCGACGGTATTGCGTTTTAAGACAGCTTTTGTCCAAGTATTGCTGGGGATTTTTGTTATTCAGATTTTGGGGATTTCAACCCCCATTATGGTTCAGGTCATTATTGACAAGGTTCTGTCTCATCATAGTTTGTCCACTTTGACCGTCATCGCCATTGGGATCGGTCTAGTATATATTTTTGAGCTGATTCTGTCTTTGGCTAAGAACTATTTATTTACCCATACTACCAACCGTATTGATGTACTACTAAATGCACGTTTGTTTAAGCATTTATTCGCTCTGCCACTGCGCTATTTTGAGGCCAGAAGAGCAGGAGAGACGGTTGCAAGAGTTCAGGAGCTACACCATATTCGGCAATTTTTGACAGGAACACCTCTATCATCTCTGATTGATGCGTTTTTCATCCTAGTCTATGTAGCGGTTCTATTTTTCTATAGCGTTCCTCTGACATGGCTGGTGTTGGCATCTATTCCCTGTTTTGCACTTCTGTCAGCCATTGTGACCCCCCTCTTTAAAAAAAGTTTGGATGAGCAATTCCAAGCAGGTGCAGAGACCAGTTCCTTTTTGGTGGAGTCAATTCAGGGTGTACAGACAGTCAAGTCCTTTGCTTTGGAATCGAAATTTGAGCAGAAGTGGGGAGACCTGCAGGCGGATTATGTCAGGGCCAACTATCGAACAGCCATGATTGCCTCCAATTCAGGAGTGCTTGGACAATTTATTCAGAAAGCGTTTGATCTTTTGATTCTTGTTTTTGGTGCCTTGGCTGTAATTGATGGTAAATTTACCATTGGGCAATTAGTTGCTTTTAGAATGTTATCTAGCCATATCAGTGGTCCTGTACTTCGTTTAGTTCAGCTTTGGCAAGAGTATCAACAAGCATCCTTATCAGTAACTCGTATTGGTGATATTTTTAACTCTCCAACTGAACTACGTCCAAATGGCTTGGCTGAATTGCCAACTTTAGAAGGGAAGATCGTTTTTGATCACGTTCGTTTTCGATACCGTTCAGATGCTTCGGATGTTATTAAAGATATGAGCTTTACTATTCCGGCTGGTAGCATTGTCGGAGTAGTTGGTCGGAGTGGTTCAGGTAAAAGTACCTTATCCAAGCTCATTCAGCGTCTCTATGTCCCAGAGGCTGGGAAAATCTCTATTGACGGTTTAGACCTGTCTTTGGTTAATCCAGAGCAGTTGAGACGGCAGATTGGCATTGTTTTACAGGAAAACTTTATGTTTAACGGTACTGTGCGGGAAAATATATCTATTCATTTGCCTCTAGCAACTATGGATGAGGTTGTAGCTGCCGCTAAGACAGCAGGAGCGCATGACTTTATTCTAGCTCTTCCTCAAGGATATGATACCGTTATTGGCGAGAAAGGCCTGGGTTTGTCTGGGGGGCAGAAACAACGTGTTGCCATTGCTCGCGCTATTTTAGGTAATCCTAAGATTTTGATTTTTGATGAAGCGACCTCAGCTCTGGATTATGAGTCAGAACGAATTATCCAAGATAATCTAAAAACTATTTGTCAAGGACGTACGGTGCTTATTATTGCTCATAGGCTTTCTACATTGGCTGAAGCTGAAAAAATATTAGTAGTTGATGAAGGAAATGTGGTGTCTTATGATAGCCATGAACGACTTCTTGAAGAAGATGGACTATACGCACATCTCTATCGTCAACAGGAAAGGGTGGGATAAGATGGATATGAATAAAAATGCTCCCTTAACCGACTATTTACGAAAATATAGGCAGCAAAAAGATAGTACACTAAAATATGACTTTATGCCATCGTTGTTAGAGATTGTTGAGCGACCTGCGCATATTGCGGGGAAATGGATTATAATTTTAATTAGTCTTCTATTGCTCACAGTCTTGCTTTGGGCTTCTTTATCAAGAATTGATGTGGTTGTTGTTGGAACGGGAGAAATAGTGCCTGAGGAACGGGTGCAGTCAGTTTCTAGTTTAACTAATGGCATAGTTAAGTCTATGAACGTCAAGGAGGGTGACCAAGTTGAAAAGGGAACAACCATATTAGAACTAGATGATGCAGTAACCAAACAAAATGTCGGACAATTAGAAAACAGCCTCACCGAAATCAACTCTTCCATCGCAGTAATTCAAAAATATCAGGCTGATAAAAATGTCTCTATTCAATTATCAGATTATGATTCTTCGGCTCAGAATGCTGTTCAAAGCTTGATATCTGAAAACAATCTTTATCGTCAGCAATTATCACAAGCTGATGCTAACTTAGTAACTGCACAGTATGATACTAGTCTTGCTCAAAAAATGGCAACTTTGACGGAAAATAAACGAAAAACCGAGACGGATCTAGCTCAGCAACATTATATTTTAGAACATCTAGCAATTAAAGCTCCTTCAACAGGTCAAATTGCTAGTCTATCTGTTAGTTATATTGGACAGAATATTAGTTCAGAAAATCCAATAGTAACAATTCTACCTAGTAAATCAGAGTTGATATTTGAAGCACAAGTATCTGATAAGGATCGTGCAGATATTCAAAAAGATATGGAAGCAGTTGTAAAACTACAAGCTTATCCTTATTCTGATTATGGGACGATACCTGGCAAAGTGACTTATATAAGTCCAACAGCTTTTCAAGTAAAAGGGAAAGGAATGGTATACATAGTCAGAATCTCAGTTGATAAAAAGAAACTTCATAAAGGAGTGAGCTTGATTTCAGGCTTATCTGGCACTATTGAAATTAAAACTAGTAGCAGGAGCGTATTGGATTATTTTCTAGACCCTATTCGGGATGGCTTAAATGGTAGTCTGAAGGAAAAATAGTTTCAGAAACCATTTGATCAATTTTAGTAATGCAGCCTTAGGGCTGTATTTTTTTGAAAAAACATTTAAATTTCACACTTGAAAGGTCTAATTCAAACAAAGAAGTCAATTCCATTCAGTTCTCTAGTACGATCTTTGACTAACTTTCTAGTCTCTTTTTTTATGTTCGTTGGCTATCAATCTCTAATATCTAAGCAAAAAAGGTGACAGATATATCAAAGTTTGTTAAATTGATTTGGTATATTATGTAATCAAAAGGAGATGTTATGAATAAAATCACTATTCAGTCACCAGATGGAAGCAAAGTTAAAACCTTGTCACCATCCTACTCTATTACAACGTTACTTTTTAGTTTTTTTGTCCCACTTTTTCGAAAGGACTGGAAATACTTTGGTATTATTTTAGGTTCTTTCTGCGCTTTGCTTGTTATTGCTGTGCTTTTCATTCCAGAAGATTTGTTAAAGCCAACTGGAACAGCCTTTAATTTCTTTTGGACTTTTTTCTATAATCGTTTTTGGATAAAAGATCGTGTTTTCAATGACGGATGGCTACCTGCCGATGAAGAAAGCAGAAGTCTGCTGAAGAAGAGTTTTCCTAATATGCCATAAAACTACTGAAATAAATTTTTTCTATGATAAACAAAGTTAAATACACAAGAGGGGGAATGCGATATAAAAGGAGATAAAGAATTGGGTTTAGGAGGAGCTGGGGAAATGGGAAAAAGATTTAAGTTTTCTCCGCTAAAAGCGAGAATTTTGATGATGGTCGGTCCAATGTTTGGCGCTATCTTCTTTGGTTTTTTTTCGTGTAGTGTTATTTATCATACATTAAAAGTAGGATTATCATTTTGGCTAGATTTGATTCATGAAAATTTTATGTTGATTGGTTGCTATATTTGGTTTCATATTGAATTATTCAAGTCTATCTATAGAATGATAAAAAATAATCTTTTGTTAAACAGCAATATTCAGGAATTGAGAGATTGTTACTCTGAGCTTGAAGATAGCTGGGACTATCTCAATGATGCGGACTACCTTGATGAACGTTTGCAAGTTTTGGTTTATGGCGATCATCTCATTTGTTACAGGACATTTGATATTGTCTACCTACCAGAATGTTCTAAGATAATTGCATCTATGACAACGTCTGTTTCAGTTCGTAATCCTCGTCGGGCAAAACTTATTCATTTTTTTGCAAGTTACCTTGATGGCAGTGAATCTGAACTCCGAACAAATGAGTTTCGAAGTTTTGCCGGAATTAATCAGAAAGCTCGTAAAGATGCCTTATTTGATTATATAAGAGAGAACTTTTATTATATTGAACTCGAAACTTTCGACTAAGGGAAAGAAGTAGATATTAGTCAAGTAAGAGATTTGCAGAAAATAATGACTAAATTTAAAAAGATTGTATAAAAAGCTTGCAATCTTTTTTTTCTTTTGCTATAATTATCAATGGTTTGAAAAAACTGCCTAAGACAGTAGGGGAGCTCGACTCATAAAGATCCTACCGAGGACAAAACGTATCATGTAAAAAGAAGCGTATTGTACTTTCGTGTCTAGGTTTGGGCGCGTTTTTCTTTTGGAAAATTCCCCAAGCAAAATAATTACGGAGGTGAAACACTAAATGAGTGAAGCTATTATTGCTAAAAAAGCGGAACTGGTTGACGCAGTTGCTGAGAAAATGAAAGCTGCTGCATCTATCGTCGTTGTTGACGCTCGTGGTTTGACTGTTGAGCAAGATACCGTTCTTCGTCGTGAGCTTCGTGGAAGCGAAGTTGAGTACAAAGTTATCAAAAACTCAATCTTGCGTCGTGCAGCTGAAAAAGCTGGACTTGAAGACCTGGCATCTATTTTTGTTGGACCATCTGCAGTAGCATTTTCTAACGAAGATGTTGTTGCTCCAGCGAAAATCTTGAACGACTTTGCTAAGAACGCTGATGCACTTGAAATCAAAGGTGGTGCAATTGAAGGCGCTGTCGCATCAAAAGAAGAGATTCTTGCACTTGCAACTCTTCCAAACCGCGAAGGACTTCTTTCTATGCTCCTTTCTGTACTTCAAGCGCCAGTTCGCAACGTTGCACTTGCTGTCAAAGCAGTTGCAGACAACAAAGAAGACGCAGCTTAATCTTAAGCTACGCAGCGTAGCCTAGCTACGAAAAAAATATTATAAATTTAAAAATTATTTGGAGGAAATAACAATGGCATTGAACATTGAAAACATTATTGCTGAAATTAAAGAAGCTTCAATCCTTGAATTGAACGACCTTGTAAAAGCTATCGAAGAAGAATTTGGTGTAACTGCAGCTGCTCCTGTAGCTGTAGCTGCTGCTGGTGCTGGTGAAGCTGCCGCTGCTAAAGATTCATTCGATATCGAATTGACTGCAGCTGGCGACAAGAAAGTCGGCGTTATCAAAGTTGTACGTGAAATCACTGGTCTTGGCCTTAAAGAAGCTAAAGAACTTGTTGATGGTGCACCAAACGTTATCAAAGAAGGCGTTGCTGCAGCAGAAGCTGAAGAACTTAAAGCTAAATTGGAAGAAGCAGGCGCTTCAGTTACTCTTAAATAATAGAGTTTCCAATCATAGAAATCAACCAAGTCGAAAGACTTGGTTTTTTTGTATCCAAAAATCATTTTTATGTTAAAACGCTAACAAAAAATAGGATTGTATGATATAATTTAGACAGATTATTGCGATTTAGGAGATATTATGAATAAAATAAAAGTTATATGAGATTGTTGATTAGGAGATTTTTATTAGGGGGATCCAGATGAATGAATGCAATGGCTTACTGTTGCTCATTCTCTGATTTAAAGGATTTGTTATTCTTTTTTAGAATAATTTGAAAGGGATTTTATGAAAAAGTTTTTTGGGGAGAAGCAAACTCGGTTTGCTTTTAGGAAATTAGCTGTCGGGCTTGTTTCGGCTGCTATTTCTAGTTTGTTTTTTGTTTCTATCGTTGGGGTTGACTCTGTTCAAGCGCAGGAAAAGGTGAATGTACACTATAAATACGTGACAGATACTGAAATAACTCTGCAAGAAAAGGAGTTGATTGTAAGTGGATTTCCTAAAATGCCTGAAGGCAATGAGGAGACTTACTATCTTGTCTACAGGTTAAACTCAAATGCTGGAGCAAAAACGTTACCTAATACAGGCGACAGTAACAATTCCAATACTATGATGACGGCTGGTCTGTTAACGACGATAGGATTGGTTTTTTTTCTTGTGTCAAAAAGAAAGGTTAAAAGCAAGTTCCTATTGACTGTTTTGGTGGGTGCTAGTGTCGGAGGAGGTTTGATACTATCTGTCGATGCACTGGAAAATGGGATCTTGCTAAAGTATAATGCGGAATATCAAGTCTCGGCTGGGGAAAGTCTGCCTTCACCGGATGAGATTTCGGGCTATACCTATGTTGGCTATATAAAAGACGAATCGATTAAAAAATTATTAGACAATAAAATTACTGATAATCAGCAGAATGCTAATCTAGATAAAGAAGCTTTAAACCAAAATAAGAAGCTAGATTATTCTGTTTCTTTCGATAAGAATGGGCTGAAAAATCAAACTCTTGGTGTCAATACAATTGAGCCTCAAGATGAAGTTTTGTCTGGCCGAGTAGCTAAGCCTGAACTATTATACAAAGAAGAGACAGTTGAAACTGAGATAGCCTATGAAGAACAAATACAAGAAAATCCGGATTTAGCCGAGGGGACTGTAAGAGTAAAACAAGAAGGCAAACCAGGCCGTAAAATCGAAGTCGTTCGAATTTTTACTGTAGATAATGCGGAAGTTTCAAGAGAGGTTCTTTCAACTAAAATAGAGGAAGCGACTCCTCAAATAGTGGAAAAAGGCACTAAAAAGCTTGAAGCACCTAGTGAAAAACCAGTAACTTCTAACTTGGTTCAACCTGAGCAAGTCGCACCATTACCCGAGTACACAGGCGTTCAATCCAGCGCAATGGTTGAGCCTGATCAACTTGTTTCTTTGCCTGAATATACAGGTACATTATCTGGAGCGATCGTTGAGCCGGAACAAATTGAACCGGAGATTGGAGGCATCCAATCCGGGGCAATAGTAGAACCTGCGCAAGTTACTCCATTACCTGAATACACTGGTGTTCAAGCAGGTTCAGTAGTGTCACCTGAACAAGCTACACCCTTACCAGAGTATACGGGGACTCAAGCAGGTGCAGTAGTAGAACCTGAACAAGTCACCCCGTCGCCTGAATACACAGGAACTCAATCAGGTGCGGTAGTGGCACCCGAGCAAGTTACTCCATTGCCGGAGTACACAGGAGTCCAAGCAGGAGCAATCGTAGAACCTGAACAAGTGTCTTCATTACCAGAATACACAGGACCTCAAGCTGGAGCAATAGTTGAGCCTGAGCAGGTAGAGCCTCCGCAAGAGTATACTGGAAACATCGAACCAGCAGCTCCAGAAACGGAAAATCCTACTGAAAAAGCTCAAGAGCCGAAAGAGCAGAAGCAAGAACCAGAAAAGAATATCGAGCTAAGAAATGTATCTGATGTAGAGCTGTATAGCCTAACTGATGGAAAATACAAGCAGCACGTTTCTCTGGATGCAGTTCCAAGCAATCAAGACAATTATTTCGTGAAGGTCAAATCTTCTAAGTTTAAAGATGTCTTCTTGCCGATTTCTTCAATAGTTGATAGCACGAAAGATGGTCAGCCAGTTTATAAAATTACAGCAAGTGCTGAGAAATTAAAACAGGACGTTGACAATAAGTACGAGGACAACTATACTTTTTACCTTGCCAAAAAGGCAGAGAAAGAAGTTACAAACTTTACGTCCTTTAGTAACCTGGTTCAAGCTATAAATAATAATCTTGGCGGAACTTATTATTTAGGTGCTAGTCTGAATGCTAATGAGATTGAACTAGAAAATGGATCTAGCAGTTATATCAATGGGACATTCACTGGTAAACTGATTGGCAGCAAAGATGGAAAAAATTATGCTATCTATAACTTGAAGAAGCCTTTATTTAACACTTTGAACGCTGCTACTGTAGAAAATCTGACTCTTAAAGATGTGAATATCTCAGGAAAAACTGATATTGGGGCCCTTGCAAATGAAGCCAATAATGCAACAAGGATTAATAATGTCCATGTAGACGGTGTTCTGGCTGGGGAACGTGGTATTGGTGGATTGGTCTGGAAGGCTGATAATTCTAAGATTACAAATAGCAGTTTCAAGGGAAGAATTGTCAATTCCTATGAAACGAGGTCACCATACAATATCGGAGGATTAGTAGGTCAACTAACTGGCATCAATGCAGTAGTAGATAAGTCAAAAGCTACAATTACCATCTCGTCAAATGCGGATAGCACAAACCAAACTGTCGGCGGCCTTGCAGGTCTTGTCGAGAAAGATGCGCTTATCAGCAATAGTTACGCCGAGGGCCAGATTAATAATGTGAAGCGCTTTGGAAGTGTTGCTGGTGTGGCTGGCTACTTGTGGGATAGAGATTCTAGCGAAGAGAGACACGCTGGAAGATTGCATAATGTTCTTAGTGATGTCAATGTTATGAACGGAAATGCCATTAGTGGGTATCACTATCGAGGAATGCGAATAACTGACTCATATAGCAACAAGGAGAACAGGGTCTACAAAGTGACTCTTGAAAAGGATGAGGTTGTCACCAAGGAATCGCTCGAAGAGAGGGGAACAATCCTCAATGATTCTCAAATCGCAAGTAAGAAATCTGAAATCAACTCTCTTGCTGTACCGAAAGTCGAAAGCTTACTGACTAGCAGAAATATAGAAAGTGATTTTTCTAAGGTTAAAGACTATCAAGCCAGTCGAGCCTTAGCATATAAGAATATAGAAAAATTACTGCCGTTTTATGATAAGGCGACCATTGTCAAATACGGTAATCTGGTAAAAGAAGATAGCGCTTTGTTCGAAAAAGAAGTCTTATCTGCAGTTATGATGAAGGATAATGAAGTAATTACAGATATTGCTTCGAATAAAGAGGCGGCTAATAAGCTCTTGCTGCACTATAAGGATCATTCATCTGAAATACTAGATATCACCTACCAATCTGACTTTAGTAAGTTAGCAGAATATCGCGTAGGCGATACTGATCTCATTTATACGCCAAATCAATTCTTACACAATCATAGTTCAATCATTAATGAAGTTTTGCCTGATTTGAGAGCGGTCGATTATCAGTCAGAGTCTATCAGAAACACCCTAGGCATTTCTTCAGGAGTTTCACTAACGGAATTATATTTAGAGGAGCAGTTTGCCAAAACCAAGGAAAATCTAGCAAATACACTGGAAAAACTTTTGTCAGCTGATGCAGTCATTGCCAGCGAAAATCAAACGATTAATGGTTACGTCGTAGATAAAATCAAACGCAATAAGGAAGCCTTGCTTCTAGGTCTGACTTATTTAGAACGCTGGTACAACTTTAACTATGGTGACGTGAATATCAAAGACTTAGTCATGTACCACATGGATTTCTTTGGTAAGGGCAACGTATCACCGCTAGACACGATCATTGAATTAGGTAAATCTAGCTTTAACAATCTTCTGGCTAAGAACAACGTAGATGCCTATAGCATCAGCCTTGCAAACAATAATGCAACAAAAGATTTGTTTAGCACGCTTGCCAATTACCGGGAAGTATTTTTACCAAACAAAACAAATAATCAATGGTTTAAAGAGCAAACCAAGGCTTATATCGTTGAAGAAAAATCAGCTATTAATGAGGTGAGGGTCAAACAAGAGCAGGCTGGCAGCAAGTATTCTATCGGGGTGTATGATCGAATTACCAGCGATACTTGGAAATACCGAAATATGGTCTTGCCATTGCTGACGATGCCTGAAAGATCTGTCTTTATCATATCGACTATATCCAGTCTTGGTTTTGGTGCCTATGACAGATATAGAAATAATGAGCACAGAGCAGGAGCAGAACTCAATAAGTTTGTTGAGGATAATGCTCAGGAAACCGCAAAACGTCAACGCGACCATTATGATTATTGGTACAGAATATTAGACGAGCAGGGCCGTGAAAAACTCTATCGAAATATCTTGCTCTATGATGCCTATAAGTTTGGTGATGACACTACTGTCGGCAAGGCTACAGCGGAAGTGCAATTTGACAGTTCTAATCCGGCTATGAAGTATTTCTTTGGACCTGTTGGAAACAAGGTCGTACACAATAAGCACGGAGCTTACGCTACTGGGGACAGTGTTTACTACATGGGCTATCGGATGCTGGACAAGGACGGAGCCATTACCTATACCCATGAAATGACGCATGATTCTGATAATGAGATCTATTTAGGCGGATATGGAAGAAGAAGCGGACTTGGTCCAGAATTCTTCGCTAAGGGCTTGTTGCAAGCACCGGATCATCCGGATGATGCGACAATCACGGTCAACTCAATTCTCAAATATGACAAGAATGATGCGACAGAAAAATCTCGTTTGCAAGTCTTGGATCCAACTAAACGTTTCCAAAACGCGGATGATCTGAAAAACTATGTTCATAACATGTTTGATGTCATTTATATGTTGGAGTACCTAGAAGGGATGTCAATCGTGAACCGTCTGTCCGATGTGCAGAAAGTGAACGCTCTGAGAAAAGTCGAGAATAAATATGTTCGAGATGCTGATGGAAATGATGTTTACGCAACGAATGTGATAAAAAATATTACAATGGCGGATGCGCAAAAATTAAACTCATTCGACAGTCTCATTGAAAATGATATTGTTTCAGCGCGTGAGTACAAAAACGGCGACGTTGAAAGAAATGGCTACCATACGATTAAACTCTTCTCTCCGATTTATTCGGCTTTAAGCAGTGAGAAAGGAACGCCTGGCGATCTTATGGGACGGCGTATGGCTTATGAACTTCTGGCAGCCAAAGGCTTTAAAGATGGTATGGTCCCTTATATCTCTAATCAGTATGAAGATGATGCCAAGCAAAACGGGAAAACAATCAGTATCTATGGTAAGATTAGAGGTCTGGTAACAGATGACTTGGTTTTACGCAAGGTCTTCAACGGTCAATTTAATAGTTGGACTGAGTTTAAGAAGGCTATGTATGAAGAACGTAAAAACAAGTTCGACAGTCTGAACAAGGTCACATTTGATGATACAAGACAACCATGGACAAGTTATGCTACCAAGACTATAAGTACTGTAGAAGAGTTGCAAACCTTGATGGATGAAGCCGTTCTCAAAGATGCAAATGACAATTGGTATTCTTGGAGCGGCTATAAACCAGAACATGACAGTGCTGTCCACAAGCTTAAAAAAGCAGTCTTTAAAGCTTACCTCGATCAAACCAATGATTTCAGAAAATCAATCTTTGAAAACCAGAAGTGATTGGTTTGAGTTTATCAAATGGACTGCAAAGTTGCAAGTCTGAAATGTTAGGGCAGAGCTTGAATTACTCTTAAATTCAGACCTTCTTGCAGATAAGAAATGACGAACCTAGTGAAAACTAGGTTTGTTTTTCTATATAAGTCATGCAATTAAAACAATTGCTAGTCTGCTTTCAGGAAGTTTGCTGCTGACAGTCATTTATGAGGCTGATGATAAGCAGAAAAAAGTCTGAAATGACCTTTACCCTACTTCATATTTTTGTTATAATATTTGTATTAAAGCGTGCATTTGCGCGCTCTTTTCTGTGTTTTCAAAGCACATGGTTGCTTTAGAGTGAGTTGTTTTTGAATAGATAGTGAAGGAGGACTTATGTTATACATTTGGTCTTATTTAAAGAGATATCCTAAGTGGTTGGTCTTAGACTTTGTGGCGGCAATCTTTTTTGTGATTGTTAATCTAGGTTTGCCAACGGTGCTGGCTCGGATGATTGATGAGGGAATCAATCCTAAGCAGACAGATCGGCTCTTTTTCTGGGCTTGGGTCATGTTTGGCGTTATTATCTTAGGAGTGCTGGGGCGAATCGTTCTGGCTTATGCGGCTGGGAAGCTGACGACGACCATGGTACAGGATATGCGCAATGATCTCTATGCCAAGCTGCAAGAGTATTCTCATCATGAGTATGAGCAGATTGGAGTGTCTTCTTTGGTCACGCGCTTGACTTCGGATGCTTTTGTACTCATGCAGTTTGCGGAGCAAACCCTTAAAATGGGTGTCATTACTCCCATGATGATGCTGTCTAGTATTCTCATGATTTTTCTGACCAGTCCGTCTCTGGCATGGATTGTAGCTGTTTCAGTGCCTTTCTTGGCAGTCGTGGTCATCTATGTAGCGGTTAAAACCAAGCCCCTGTCTGAAAAGCAGCAGAAGACCCTTGATAAGATTAATCAGTATGTGAGGGAAAATCTGACTGGCCTACGCGTTATTCGAGCTTTTGCGCGTGAGGAATTTCAAGAGAAGCGTTTTGCTGATGAAAATGAGGTCTATGCGCAAAACTCCAATAAGCTCTTTAAGCTGACTGGTCTGACAGAGCCGCTCTTTGTGCAGATTATTATTGCGATGATTGTGGCCATTGTCTGGTTTGCCCTAGATCCATTGAGGGACGGCAGTCTTGAAATCGGAAATCTCGTTGCCTTTATCGAATACAGCTTTCACGCCCTGCTGTCCTTTCTCTTCTTGGCCAATCTCTTTACCATGTATCCGCGAACAGCGGTATCGAGCCAGCGGCTCAAGGAAGTTATGGATATGCCCATTTCAATCAATCCTAATGAAGAT
The DNA here is from genome assembly GCF_041431615.1 of Streptococcus sp. 27098_8_82. Classification (NCBI taxonomy): domain Bacteria; kingdom Bacillati; phylum Bacillota; class Bacilli; order Lactobacillales; family Streptococcaceae; genus Streptococcus; species Streptococcus sp. 27098_8_82. Next base: position 5,827 of record NZ_JAPVYB010000013.1, on the reverse strand, counting down.
GGTATAACTGAGACAGATACGCAGGGGTATCTGGAGTTTGACAATGTAACCTTCGCTTATCCGGGTGAGACGGAGAGTCCTGTGCTGCATAATATTTCCTTCAAGGCTAAGCCGGGTGAGACTATTGCCTTTATCGGTTCAACTGGTTCTGGTAAGTCTACGCTGGTACAGCTGATTCCGCGCTTTTACGATGTAACACTTGGTAAGATTTTAGTGGACGGTGTGGACGTCCGTGAGTACAATCTGAAAGCTCTGCGTCAGAAGATTGGCTTTATCCCGCAGAAGGCTCTGTTATTTACTGGAACTATCGCAGAAAACCTACGCTATGGAAAGGAAGAGGCCAGTCAGGAAGAGCTGAGTCAGGCAGCTGAGGTGGCTCAAGCCAAGGACTTTATCGAAAGTCGGGAAGAGCGTTTTGAGACTCATCTGGCCGAGGGAGGCAGCAATCTATCCGGTGGGCAGAAGCAGAGACTCTCTATTGCCCGAGCGGTGGTTAAAAAGCCGGATATTTATATCTTCGACGACTCTTTTTCTGCTCTGGATTATAAGACGGATGCGGTGCTGCGTCGTCGTCTCAAGGAAGTGACAGGTCAGGCAACGGTGCTGATTGTGGCCCAACGTGTGGGAACCATCATGGATGCTGACCAGATTATCGTTCTAGATCAGGGCGAAATCGTCGGACGCGGCAAGCACGAAGAGCTGATGGAAACCAATGATATTTATCGTGAAATTGCGGATTCGCAGCTGAAGAATCAAGCTTTGACAGAGGAATAGAAAGGAGACTGACATGAAAAACACATCAAGTTTTGCTCGTCTATGGAGCTACCTAAAAGTTTATAAATTTGCAGTCGCCTTTGCCATCTTCCTCAAAATCCTAAGTGTCGTCATGAGCGTTGTCGAGCCTTTTGTCTTAGGTTTAGCCATTACAGAATTGACAAATAATCTGCTGGATATGGCTAAAGGTGTGGCTGGCGCCCAAATTAATGTGTCCTATGTTGGCTGGGTCATGGTTTTGTATTTTGTGCGGGCGATTTTTTATGAAATCGGTTCTTACTATTCTAATTACTTTATGACCAATGCAGTGCAGGCTACCATTCGTGACTTGCGCGATGAACTTAGTCATAAGATTAATCGCATCCCCGTTTCTTACTTTGATAAGCACCAGTTTGGTGATTTGCTGGGACGTTTTACCAGCGATGTCGAAGCCGTTTCAAATGCCTTGCAGCAGTCCTTTCTGCAGGTTATCAATGCAGTCTTCACTCTGATCTTGGTTATCGTCATGGTATTGGTGCTTAATCTGCAGTTGGGTATCATTGTGGTAATCTCGATTCCGATTACCTACCTTAGTGCCCGCTTTATCGTGAAGAAATCGCAACCTTACTTTAAACAGCAGGCAGATGTACTGGGGGCTATGAATGGCTTTGTTCAGGAAAATCTGACAGGTTTTAATATCTTGAAGCTCTATGTCAGAGAAGAAAGTTCGCAGGAGGATTTTCGACAAATTACGCAAAAGCTGCAGAAAGTAGGTTTTAAAGCCAGCTTTATCTCCGGTTTGATGATGCCTGTTTTGAATGTTATTTCGGATCTGACCTACCTCTTACTGGCTCTGCTGGGCGGTCTTCAGGTTATTGCTGGGCGATTGACAGTCGGGAATATGCAGGCTTTTGTACAATATGTCTGGCAGATTAACCAGCCTATTCAAAACCTGACTCAGCTGGCAGGTCAGCTTCAGAGTGCCAAGTCTTCTTTGGACCGAATTTTCCAAGTGCTGGACGAAGCAGACGAAGTCAATGATGAGACAGAAAAGCTAGAGCAAGATTTGACAGGTCAGGTTAGCTTCAAGGGTGTGGACTTCCAGTATGTGGCAGACAAACCGCTCATTCGGAATTTCAATCTGGAGGTCAAACCTGGAGAAATGGTCGCCATTGTAGGTCCGACTGGTGCTGGTAAGACCACGCTGATTAATTTGCTAATGCGTTTCTACGATGTGACCAAAGGCGCGATTACTGTGGATGGGCATGACATTCGCCATCTGTCCCGTCAGGACTACCGTAAACAGTTCGGTATGGTGCTGCAGGATGCCTGGCTTTATGAGGGGACTATCAAGGAAAATCTTCGCTTTGGCAATTTACAAGCTACTGATGAGGAAATTGTAGAAGCGGCTAAGGCAGCTAATGTGGACCACTTTATTCGGACCTTGCCAGGTGGCTACAATATGGAAATGAACCAAGAATCAAGCAATATCTCGCTGGGGCAGAAGCAGTTGCTTACGATTGCCAGGGCTCTTTTGGCAAATCCTAAGATTTTGATTTTGGATGAAGCGACCTCATCTGTCGATACACGGCTGGAGCTCTTGATTCAAAAGGCTATGAAGACACTCATGCAGGGCAGGACTAGTTTTGTCATTGCTCACCGACTGTCGACCATTCAAGAAGCGGATAAGATTTTGGTGCTCAAGGATGGTCAGATTATCGAGCAAGGTAATCATGAGAGCCTCTTGGCAGATAAAGGATTCTATTATGACCTTTACCAGAGTCAATTTTCTAAAAAAGCAGAAGAAGTTTAAAAGGTTTGCTAAATCATTTGATAACTGCTAGAATATAAGCAAAGTGAGGTAGCAATGTCTTTAACTAGTCAAATTATTACAGCAGAATTTCCTGATTTAGATAAGGTGGAGGCCTTAAATCGAGAAGCCTTTCCTGAAGAAGAGAGAGTTCCTATTAATGAATTTCTCCGCTATACCAATGATGAACGGTCTCATTTCTTTGCCTTCTACAATGAGGAAGAATTTGTTGGTTTTGCTTTTGCAGTTTATAACGAAAAAATGTTCTATGTCAGCTTCTTTGCGATTATGCCGCACCTTCGCAGCCATGGCTATGGGGGAGAAATCATTCATAAACTGACAGAGTTTTATCAAAAAACTATGGTTCTAGAGGTAGAACGTGTCGATGAAGAATGTGACAATTTAGAGCAACGTCAAGCACGTATGGACTTCTATAAGCGTAATGGCTTTCGAACGACCAATGCCTTTCTGGAATATGAAGGGTTAAGCTTTGAAATCTTGTATTTGGGACATCATTTTGATGAGGAGGCTTATCGAGATATTTTCCATATGCTGCAAGAGAAGAACTTCTTTGAATTCGAAATTAAGTACCGAAGATTTAGCGATGTGTAAAGAATGCTAAATGATTTATAGCCATTTTTAAAAGGTTGAGATAGGATGTCTCAACCTTTTTACTATGAAAAATCTCTTTTATTTTGTTTTGGATCTGGAAGGACAATATTGTATTTTTCTCGCATTCAGAAACAGTAGAGCATATATATTTAAAGTAAGGAAACTTTTAAAAAGATAGGTAATAGTGAAGTTATATAAATACGATTTAAAACAAATTTATTTGTATTATTCTAAAATAATTTAAAATAAGCCTTAAATCTGTGGAAAAGTGATGATTTTGCTAAAAACCATTGATAAATTATTCGATTTAATTCGATGTATTGTTTTTGATTTTAAACCAACCTACTGTGAAAAGTTAAAAATCTTGCGGAGCGGGCTATTTACGTATATAATGATAAAGCATGAAAAAATTTAAAGGAGATTTCCGTGATTAAAAAAGGTGCCTTGACAGGCTTGCTCTTATTTGGAATATTTTTCGGTGCTGGGAATTTGATTTTCCCGCCTTCGCTTGGAACATTATCTGGCCAGCATTTTTGCCCAGCTATTGCAGGATTTGTCTTGTCTGGGGTTGGACTTGCTGTTCTGACTTTGATTATCGGAACGCTCAATCCCAAGGGCTATATTCACGAGATTTCTCAGAAGATTGCGCCTTGGTTTGCTATTGTCTATCTTGTAACCTTGTATTTGTCAATTGGGCCCTTTTTTGCTATTCCGCGGACAGCGACGGTGGCCTATGAAGTTGGTATTGCTCCTATGCTGTCTAAAAATATGACTGGTATCGGATTGATTGTTTTCACGACCCTTTACTTTGCGGCTGCTTACCTGATTTCTTTGAATCCATCTAAGATTTTGGATCGGATTGGACGTATTCTGACGCCAGTCTTTGCAGTTTTGATTATTATCTTAGTCATTCTAGGAGCTTTGAAATACGGCTCAACTGCTCCTCAGCAGGCTTCGGAAGCTTATTTAGCGTCAGCTTTTGGACAGGGCTTCTTGGAGGGTTATAATACTTTGGATGCCTTGGCTTCCGTGGCTTTCAGCGTAATTGCAGTAACGACTCTAAATAAGCTAGGCTTCAAGAATAAAAAAGAGTATGTTTCAACCATCTGGGTTGTTGGTTTGATAGTAGCGTTGGGCTTTAGCGCCATGTATATCGGTTTGGCTTTTCTAGGCAATCATTTCCCAGTTCCAGCTGAGATTATTGCCAAAGGCAATCCTGGTGTTTATGTCCTGTCGCAGGCGACACAGGCTATCTTTGGACCTACAGCACAGATTTTCCTTGCAGCTATGGTTACTGTGACTTGTTTTACAACAACTGCGGGACTTATTGTATCAACTGGGGAATTCTTCCATAAAACTTTCCCTAAGGTATCCTATAAAGTTTACGCAACTGTCTTTACTTTGATTGGGTTTGCGATTGCCAATCTTGGGCTCAATGCTATTATTCAATATTCTGTTCCAGTCTTGCAAATTCTCTATCCAATTACCATTGTTATCGTGCTGATTGTTATTGTCAATAAATTCTTGCCACTGTCCAAAATCGGTATGCAATTGACGATGGCAGCAGTGACTCTGATTTCCTTTGCGGCTATTCTTGGGCAGCAGTTCCATATTACAAAGGTAAATGATATGGTAAATGCTCTTCCGTTTGCTCGGGCTTCCCTGCCTTGGTTGGTGCCAGCTCTAGTTGGAATCCTACTTTCTCTCTTTTTGCCAAACAAGCAGAAGAGTGAGCGTTTTGAGATGGAGAGCTAATAGATAACATCCGCCACAATGTGGTGGATTTTTTTGACTCATTGTCAATTATAGTAGGGAATTTATGGCGAAGGAATTCAAGCTGTTTTTTTATGAGCAATATGACAATATAATCCTTTTATAAGATAGATTTAAGAAAAATTTTAACTTTTTCTTAACCATTTTTAATCTTAGGAGATTATACTAAAGTCATAAAAAAACAAACCTAAAGGAGAATCTTATGAAATTCAATTCAAATCAAAAATATACCCGCTGGTCAATTCGTCGTTTAAGCGTGGGTGTGGCTTCCGTTGTTGTTGCCAGTGGTTTCTTTTTGCTAGTTGGTCAACCAAATACCGTACATGCAGATGATCTCACCTCAACTACTACTAAAGTTCTTCAAGAAGATTCGTCATTATTAGAAAAGAATGAGTCACCAGAGACAGTTTTAAAAGAAGAAATGGATTCTGCTCTATCTGCAAATCAGTCAGCTCCTAAGGAAGAGGTTGATGAAACTATTTCTCTAGATAAGTCTAGCCTAGCTCCTAAGGAAGAAGTGGTAAAACCAAAAGAAGAACAGACTATAGCAGAAGTTAGCAATCAAAAAGAAGAAGCTAAACCGGAGGCAACTCTTGTTGATGTTTCAAACCAAGATCGTGAAGCGAATACTTCTCAATCGGTAACGACTCCAGATGAAGTTAGAAAAGGAGTTGAAGAAAATACTAAGGACTCAGTAGACGTCCCAGCCAGCTATTTAGAAAAGGCAAACGTTCCTGGTCCATTCTTGGCAGGTGTTAATCAAGTTATTCCGTATGAAGCTTTCGGTGGAGACGGCATGTTGACACGTCTCTTACTCAAATCTTCTGACAAGGCTCCTTGGTCAGACAATGGCAAAGCGAACAATCCAGCCCTCTTACC
>NZ_JAPVYB010000012.1:0-27289 GCF_041431615.1 Streptococcus sp. 27098_8_82 | reverse complement strand
CAACTGAAAAGCAATTAATAATTTATACAAGTTCATTATACTATATCTCAAATGATTGTCAAGACTGAAAAAACGGAAAGATAAGCTTCTTTCCGTTTTTACATTATTTTTTACCAGAATCTTTCTTATTAATACCGCCATTGTTTGAAGAACTGGACGGTTTATTATTAGTATTATTAGAAATCTGCGAGCCAGATGCTCCACCAATTCCCTGCTTAGCTTGATTCGGCTTATTCGCATTTGTCGCAGCATTTCCGACACCTGATGCTTCACTTTTAGTTCCTGCCTTCGAGTTGGCTCCAGAAGCTAAAGTACTAGATACTGCTGTTCTTCCAGCATTATAGTTTTCTTTAGCAGCACTGCCAACACTCTTAACAGAATTCTTAACCCCTTCTGCCGTGCCTTTAACAGAGCTCTTCGCGCTATCATAAGCACTATCAATACCTGCTTTAGCATGAGAACCTAGATTGGCTGCTGCCTTACCAACACCGCCAGCCTGCTTAATGCCTTCCATAGCACCTTTAGCTCCGCCAACAGTTCGAGCAGCTCCAGCTCCAATGCCTTTGACTGCTGCACCAGCACCTCGAGCAGCTCCTTTAGCTCCGCCAACTGCTTTCCGAGCTGCAGTTCCAACGCCACGAGCAGATTTCTTAGCCACACCTGGAGCAGCTTTAGCCATCTTCATGCCAGAGCGGGAAGCTGCTGCACCCGCAGCCATACCGGCGCCGGCCATACCGGCCAGTTGGCTTCCTCCGCCTTGGGACGGAGAAACACCTAACCAACGCTCAACAGCACTATTACCACTTACCAAAGCGAAATAGACACCTACATAAACGATAATAGAGGCCATGATGCTTTCCCAATAATTGAGGCCTGAAGCAAAACCGCCTCCTGATAAACCACTAACGACAATGCCTGGGAAATCTCTCAAGATGCTCATAGCAACTCGAAGCAGGATAACCTCAAAGAAAATACCTGTAATAGTTCCAAAAATGGTCTGAAGCAATTCTTTAAACTTTTCTGAGTTTTCAACAGAAGTATACCCAACGATTGGAGCAATCATGCCTGCTACCAGAACCTGAAAAACCGATTGGACGAACCGAATACTCATACTAATCAGTAAGGCTATCAAAATAACCTGCTGAACTATTAAGCCAATCCAATTGACACTGTAGCGAGGATAAACTGCTGAAAAGACATTTTCCAATTCACTCCAAGTCCCCGGCTTCACCTCATCAATCCGTACATTCCCCTGTTCATTCGATCGCAGAACTGAACTTAAGATAGGAGCTACGCCTTTGAAATTACTATTGCCATTGTCCCCATCTTTCTCAAACTGCTCTAATACTTCTTTATCTGTACCTCCATACCACGCACTGTAGTCTGTCTGCATAACATTCCCATCATCCAGTTTATTCAATTTTACGCTTTTATCACTAGGATTTAAGAATCCTCTTTCATCCATTCCCAATGTTTTGACGTTAAAATTATTCTGCATGAGCACATATAAGTCAACGACATTGCTTTCATAAGGTTTAAGTGACAATGATGAAAAGCTGGACTTCCCATCATCAGACATGGTCCGGACAGTTTTTCCATCTAGAGCAAGAGTCTTAGAGAATTCTTTAATTGCTTGGGGCAGCAAGCCCACAACTGCTGTAACCAAGAGAAAATGAGCAATGACATCCTTGTACTTCATTAAACCAGTCACAAAACTAGCTGCTAGGAACATTACCAAGAGTAGGACAAAAACAACTATTCCAAGCTTTTGCAGACCATCAAAAATCTGTCCGACAAAAGTATCGTTTTTATCCAAGTATTCAAAGAAACCAAAAAGCTTGAATAAGTTGTTATAAACATTTTCCAAAGCGATACTAATTGAATATAGTGCTTTAGTAATCCACCCTGGCAAGTTCAAAAAATAAGCAAAAGTTTGTGGAATAGATGATAGATAATTAGACCATTGCTCATAAAATTTAGCTGTCTCAATTGTAGGAGATTCGTTGTAGGGCCAATCAGGACTCACATCATCTTTGAAATTATTAGCTTTACTGATTAAATCTGAAAGACTTTCATAAGCCGGCACTCACATCACTTCCCTTCTTCGGAGGAAGAGGCTTGGCTGGATTCAGACGGCTGGGATTTCTCTGAGCTGCCTTCTGTTTCAGGTTTTTTATCGCCTTCTTCCGACCGCTTCTCTGAATTTTCTTCATCAGCTTTTTTCTCACTGATATAGATACTGGTGACAGGTTCAGAAGTAATCAAGAAACCATATTCAGCCTTGCCATCTTCTTTAATACCAAATGAAAGGCGTTTGATTTTATTGACTCCTTCAGCTGTCGAAAAAGTAATCACATAAGTCAAGGTAAAAGAACCATCTTTTTCCAATTTGACACTTTCCAATAGATTACTGATAACCTGAGCCTGCTCTGGCTGAGTATATTTGGCATCGCCAGAAGAGAGGAAAGGGTTGAGCGCTTCCTTATTTCCAGAATAGTAATTTGGAATAAAGAAACGTCCAAACACATCCGCTGCATGCTCTTTTGCTTGAAGTTTTTGGATGTTTTGCTGCTCTTGATAAAGATAAGCGGTCTGAGCCTCTAGCTCTGCTCGCTTGTTATTACCCATGATACCAATAACAACACCTACAAGGCCAATCAACAAACCTGCTATCCCAAGCCCCAGAGCAATCTTGCTCAAGAGCGGATTTTGTTCTCCCATTTCAGATACTCCTTTATTTCTAATCTTTTTAGAACTAGCTCTTTGCAGGGCTCCCTGCACGTCCGACTCAATAGGGAAGTAAGGAAGATCCGCCTGAGATAAGCCCAGACTTTCCGCATATGTTCTTAAAATCCCATTTTCTTTATCTGTAAAATAAAGAGCCAAGTCATCATAAGTGTATTCTTTGAAACGGGGATCGCGCAAGGAAGCTTCCATCAGCTTGGTCATCAGATTATCATAAGTATGATCAATCAGAAAAGGACTGATACTGGGCTCATCTTCAATAGAGGGCTTGCCGCTTTCGTTATTAGCCAGAGAGACCTTAGCAAAAGTAAAATCCCCAAATTGATCCCGCAAGGCACGAAAAAGAACCTCCGCCTGAAGAAAAGTCAGATAAGGCAGACTGTCCTCCATGGTTCCAGTGTCTAGAAAATGCTCTTCGTCAAGATCTTCAATTAAATCCTTAATCGCTGCATTGTGCTTGGGAGAGTCTTTGCCTTCCCATTCAATATAAACAAATGAGGAGTCTTTGATAACTCCTCCTTTTCCTAAACCAAATCCTGCCATAGATTAACCACCAAACATTTGCTGAATAAATGGAACGGCTTGACTGGCAAGGACAATGACAACAACACCGATGATTACATAAACAATATGCCCTTTAGCCCATTCACGCATCTTTTGTGATAACATCAGACCAATACCAGCTACAACCAACATAGCAACGGCAATAGTAAAACCAAGGGCAGTAAAATTTTGCGTCGCCTTATCTGCTCCCTGATTGACTGAATCAAACGGGTTCTTCCCGCCTGCAAAAACTGGACTAGAAGTCAGAAATGCAGCGAGGGCAGTCATCACTGCTAGCCATTTTTGTTTAACTTTAAGATTTTTCAAGGTAGTATCTCCTTTTCTTATTTATCATGCTTTATTATAGCCTAGTTGCATATCGGTTTCGCTGTATCATAAAGAGAAATGAAGATTTTCCCAAAAGATTTCTCTGATTTTCTTTTCGAAAATACAAACTCATGCAAAGCAAAATAGATTTTTATCTGTAATTCAACCTAAAGCAACGAACCTCTTAATCAGCCAATCAAAAGATTAAAGTCTGCTTGGGATAACTGATTACTCCACTTTCGTAGCTTCAAAATCCAGTGTCCGCTTGTCAATATGGTGAAAAATACCATCCGGTGCCTCTCCAATGACTTTGATTAGAACATTGTACTTGGCACCTCGACGTTGCAACAGAAAAAGCTTCTCAGCGATGGGACCGGTCACCCGATCCTGAATCAAACGCTCCAAAGGACGAGCACCATTTTCTACACTGGTTCCCTTGGAACGCAGAAAATCATAAAATTCCGCTTTGTCTTCATATTGAAGATAGACCTTTTGCTCAGCCAACCGTTTTTCTTCTTTCTTCCAAGCCAAATCTACGATAGCCTCAATGATATCAGCTGTCAACATATTGAAGACTACCTTGTTCCCAAAACGGTTGATGAACTCAGGCCGGAAGGTCAGACTTAGTTCTTCTACAATCCGATTCATAAAACCTTCATAAGCTAGGTCAGTCATCTCACCGAAGTTACCCTCGTTAGCGTAGGTCTTTTTGATTTCATCAGCACCTGAGTTGGTTGTCGCAATCACGATAGTATTTTTAAAGTTAATCTTGCGCCCTGTCCCTGTCGTCAAGTGACCTTCATCTAACACCTGCAAGAGAATATCGTAGATGTCTGGGTGGGCTTTCTCCAACTCATCCAGGAGAACTACAGAGTAAGGATTGTTTTTTACCGGCTCCGTTAGGAGACCTTTAGATCCAACAATGTTTTTACCAATCAGCTTATCCTTGTCACCTTTAGAGGAATACTCGGAACAGTCAATCCGTATCATAGCATCAACATTGTCAAAAAGAATCTTGGCTAGGGCTTTGGCCAACTCTGTTTTCCCAACCCCAGTTGTTCCTAGAAAGAGAAAGCTTCCCAGAGGTTTATTAGGCCGTTGAAAACCTTCTTTTGAGATATAAATGGTATTAGCCACCTGTGAAACTGCAAAATCCTGACCTTTTACATACTTCTTCAGCTCATCAGTGAAGTTCATCAGCCTCTCTGAGTCATCCTTCAGAATGGTTGTAACTGGAATCTTCTTCATTTTCTGGATGACGCGGGCAATATCTTCAATATCAACTACCTTGCGCTTCTCAAAATAAGCCTGAGCGGTCGCATCATCCAGCAAGTCAATAGCCTTATCAGGCAGAAAACGCTCAGGAATGTAACGGACAGCCAACCGAACAGCCTGCTCTACCGCATCGTCCGTGATGGTGATATTCCTTTCTTTTTCAAAACGCCTACGAATGTTTCCAAGGATAAAAATAGCTTGGTCTTCAGTAGGCTCCTCAACTGGTACCATCTGCACCCGCCGCTCCAAGGCCTTATCGGTTTCGATGGAACTTTGGTATTCTTCGTAGGTCGTCGCAGAAATCATCTGAATTTCCCCACGCGCCAAAGGCGGCTTGATAACATTTCCGGCATCCAACATACTGCCATCACCACCGGCTCCAACAATGGTATGGACCTCATCAATAAAGAGGATATTTTCACCCTTGGTTACCTTTAGCTCCTCAATAATCCGCTTGAGCCGCGAAACCATGTCTTCTCCATCTGACTTGCTGGAGATATTAGACAACTCCAAGGAACGAACTGTTACATGCTTAAACTCATCTGGGACATTGCCTTTTAGAATTTCTACCACCAAGCCGTCCACAATCGCTGTTTTACCGGTCCCGGCTTCTCCGACTAAGATAGGGGAGTTTTTAGTCTGCCGCAGAAGAGATACAATGACTTGCTCTACCTCTTTATCCCGGCCAAAAACTGTAAAATTGTCAATCTTCTTGCGAATCTTTTCCGTAACATTCTCTGTGTATTTATCCAGGTAAGGTGTCAGGCTCTCCTCTTCCTCAATTGACACTGGGTCTTGGAATTTCAAGGTATCGGGCATGATTTCTTCTTGGTATTCTTCTTTTTGCTGCAGTTTTTCAGTCTGTAACATTATCTTCTACCTATCCCTCTCTTTTCTGTTTTAGCGACTTCCTTACTCCTCATACGGTCAATGGATTGGTATCTTTTACGTCGACGCGTTAAGAAAATCCTAATCGCATGAAGATTGTTTTTTCCGCCGTTAAAAGGAAACATCAGATAAAGAGCAATGATAAAAGTCAGCACAACGAAACTGATGTATTCAACCGCTTGTTGCTTTGGAAAGACTTTCCCACTGCCTGTGAACTGCATAGCAAGAATTGGAGCCCCAAATACAAAGAGCAAACTGAAAAGGCGGATGCCGTAAAGTTTGACAGACGCAAAAAGATCTCGTGGAAAACCATAGGGACGGTTTTCATAATTGTTTTCTTCTGACATAAGATTCTCCTTTAACTTTTTCGTTACAGCTGAGCTAGCATAAACAGAGACTAGGCTAGCCAGAAGTAGCTAGTCCTAGTTCCCTTTTTCTTAAAAATCCATCTCAACTGAAGTAATTGGTGCATTAAACTGATAAGTCCCGTCATGGACTTCTTGCATGGAGCGATCCAGCGCATCAACAGCATTCTGCAGGGTAGAAATATTATCCTTAGCCTGATTAATCTTCATCTGCTTCCCGTTGATTTCTTTTTCAACATTTTCAATCTTCTCTTGATTTTCGGTCAAATTACTGCCAACCAGATACTGGCCTGACCGCTCTAAATCTTCCAGTGTCGTCCTATTTTCCTCAATGGAAGCTTCCAACTTTTCAATGGCTTTCTGGAGTTTCTCAATTTGCTTCATCTGGAATTTCTTTTCCTCTTCAAAAGCATTGAGGGCAAACTTTTCCCGAGACAAATCCTGCAGATAGGCATGTTTAAGTTTATCACTCTGAGCAGCCACCATGAACTGCACTTCATTGCTCAGCTCTGCCGTATCCGTTTTTTTCTTTTTCTTATTAGATGAATAGCGTGTTTCGCTGGAAGTGATATCGTTATACTCTTCAATATCAACATCTACATCTTTGTTAGCCATTGTCTTATTGGTAATATTAAGGGCGATGGCTTCAAAATCCTCTGGAACATTTCTGACAATGACATCTATTTTATGGTTTGCTAGAGGAATAACCTCCATCTTAGTATCTTCACCCTGCTTTTTAGCATAGAGCATCCACTCTAAGTTCTTGGCATTGATACCTTTAGCAATGGAAGAAGTGTAATCCGATGTCTCAAATTCCAGGAGCAGGATGCCATTTTTTTCTGAATAGACCTGCTTAGTCAGCATAATACGCCCAGAATCATTTTCAAAGTCTCGGCTCGTAGCTAGCTGCGCCTCTGTATACTCAATCCGCTGAGGAGACAAATAAGCATTGATTAGCAAAAAGAGCCACATTGATATCAGAACTAAAAAAGTTAAAAATTTCCTTAGGATAGCCCTACGTTTCAAGGTCTGAACGACTACATTTCCAACGATATATTTCTCAACAAATACATCCAAAGCATCGTTATTATTCTTTTTATTGTCCATGTCTGTATTATAGCCCAAAAAAACAAGATAAATGTTTATGATAAAAAGAAAAAGACAGCCGCAAAAGCTGACCGTCTCTATTCTTCAAGCAAGTTACTTTTTGTTTCATCTTACAAAATAAAAAGCTAGAAGAGCTGAGAATAAGGCTTCCCCAGCTCCCCCAAATAAAAAGATTTAAAGTAAATAAGGTGTCGTAAAACCTTATTTAGGAGATACCAACAAACAGCAGTCATCAACACTGCTCCCAATCAGAAAAAAGTTAAAAAAAGGAATTGTTGCTTGCCGGTATCATCAGTATATCATAACTCTACCTTCTTCTAGTTTATGATAAAAAGTAGGCAACCTAGTCTGCTCTTAGCAAAACACTCGTTTCTGAAATTCCTGAACTTCCTGCAGAAAAGAAAACGTACTTCTACTTGTTGTCTATATTAAGAATCTGAACCACATAGTCTAACTCAGCTTGATTGAGAGTGATTCGCTCGTCGTCTTCCTTAGTCGCCAGACTATAGAGCTTGTAACCCCTATCTCCCCAGACCATGGCCGTCGCGGCCTGATCTACACCATAACGCTGTGCTGCCTTTCCCCCTGCCTCTGAGGATATATCAATAAAAAGAAGCTTATCCTGGTCTTGAACTTGCGCTAAAAGTTCTGGAACAGCGCGCTGACACTTTCTGCAGGCAAGCTTATAAAACAAAATAACCCGCTTATCTTTACTCTCTATCTTCTCAAGCAACTCAGGATAGCTTCCAGCCTCCATACTAAAAATCTGCTTGGCTTGCTGGCTATCTTTACGGATGAAGATGGTCTTATCAAAACTAAACTGATTGGAAAAGAAGCTACTTACCACACCACCTAAAAGCAAGAGTAAAAAGACAAAGCACAGACAAGCAAGAGAAAGTTTCATATCACTGGCCTGTCTATATTTCTTTCCAAAAAGAAGAGGCAGCCTTGCAGAAGTCCTAGAAACGAGGTAATGGTAGGCAAAAATCAGATAGAAAAAAGGAAAGGAAAGGGAGAGAACGGACGACCAAATCAGTCTGTGACCGATATTGATTCGATATTGCCATAAAAACCAGGCAAAGCAAAGGGTAAGAATAAAGCCGCCTAGAACAGCAATATCGTCTTTCTTAGTTAAGCTTGACTGGGGTTCAGTTGTCATAAGAGGCTCCTTCTATTATGAATATTTAATCGTCCATCATCGGATTATACTTTTTGGAAACATGTGCTTTTGCAGCCTCAGAGGATGCCTTGATACTTGGAGCATCGTCCTTGCTCTGAGCATCTAATATAGAGTTAGTAACTGGTTCTGAACTAGACGGCTGAGCCGAAGCAGGCTCAACTGGTCGGTCGGACAAACCGCTTTCTTGACTGCTTTTCTGAACTGCTGGCCGAGACTTCCCTTTATGGTCAATGCTCTTGGACGCAGCCGATTGCTTTCCTCCTTCAGACGAGCGCTTAGCCTTGTTTTTTCTAGGTTTTTCTAGAGACTCGTGTTCCTCATCCAACCCCAGAATAATACGCTGCTCTTCTGGTGTAAAGCGGTCAAAAGGAATGACACCTTCCGAATGGCGCTCAACATAATAGCGCTCGACCTGCTCTTTCCAAATTTCGTAAGCACGGCGATCTTCTTCATTTTCCTCTATATTAAATGGTGCCTTGTAGTTAGGATCCTTGAAAATCGGAAGCTCAAAGGATGGCGTCGGCGTAACCTTGACTAGCTCACTCTCTTCATCATCAATGACATGAACCCCAGCAAACTGGAATTTTTCCAAGCGGAAGAGCTCAGAGCTATTAGTCACATCTTCCTCAGCAATTTCCTCTCGGTAAGATGAAGCATTGTTGTCATTGCCTGCCAACATATCTACGCTGCCTTTATTGGTCATCCGACTGACCTTCTTTTCCGTTCCGGCCCGCTCTACGATAGTTTCTGTTGACTTATTGGAACTACCTTGGAAAACAAAAATATTCCGATAAGAGTTGAGCAGAGCAGCCGTATCTGAAGCTCCCAGGCTAGCCTCAATCTGCTCATAATTCTGGTAAAGACCCAGCACTGCCGTATTATACTTGCGGCATTGATTGAGGAAGCGCTCGGTATTGGGTGTTGTCACCCAGCCGTACTCATCTTCGATAATGGAAAAGAATGGATCCAACGTGCTAGAATTCCGTCTAAGAACCCCTTTCTGCACAATCATATCCGTAATCTGACCAATCATCCGGGAGCTGTCATCATCTACAGGACCACGGGCTGTATTGACCAATAGAAAGCCCCCCGTTTTCAGAAGAATATCAATATCTTTGGTAGACTGAGAGAAGAAAATCCGTCGCACCAAGTCAGAAGAAGCCAGTTTACGAATGGTATTTTTCATACCTTCAATATTAGCATCGTGGGTAATGTACTCAACACCCGTCCGTGGGTCTTCTTTATAAGCATCAGCAAAGTAATGGTAGGTCGTATTGATGATTTTATTTTTAGACTCAGCATCTCGTTTTTGATTAAATGCCTTGCGCAACTTAGGTGACATATGGGAATCAAAGCGAGATGGGAGACCACCTTGTTTAACAAATTCTTCCTTTTCAAGATTGTAGAGCTCCTGATAAGGTCTTTCATAGAGTCGTTGGAACTCTCGCTCACTGGCATCTCGATACACTTTAAAGAGCTTCAAGCGCTTGATGACCAGAGAAGGAATTTCCAGCAAATCATAAAACTCACTGAGGGTTGGGGACCCGCCATTGAGATTCACATCCAGATAGCTATTTTCAATCCGAGATGTAGATTTCAGCATGAAGACCAGATTGCGGACATAGGCCTGCTCTGCGTTTTTAAAGAAAGTATTTCCACCGCTGCTACCACCTTCATCCGCGAAATTACGTATCAAATCCGAAGTCAGACCTGCAGCTGTATTTGTCTCTGCATCAAAGATATTAATACCATCAGTGTCTTCCTTAGTCGGATCAACCAGCCAGGTCATCTCTTCCGGAAATCCGGTTCGCTTGATAATATCCACCGCATCATGAATCAAATCACCTGAAGGCTCATTGACATAGAAACCATTGATTAACTGCTTGCCCAAACCTTTCTCATACCATTTTTCATAGAAATCTCGCTTAGTCTCTAACAAAGTTTGTTCGTCGGAAATACCCAAAGCTGCAATCTGCTGATCCTGCTCCTGGATAAATTTGGCATATTCTCTCAGATAAACAGTCACATTGCGGGCATCCTGAACAATAGTCGGCTTAGCAATGGCAACAGACTTACCAGAACCTATCGGCCCAAACCCTGCTGTGTGCAAGCGTCTGACATCTGTTTTGAGAATGACATCATCCCCAATGTCCGAATTGCGCCCCAAACGGATATAGGCATCGCCGTCTCTGTCCAAATCGTTAAATAAATGAGTCACTTTCTTATGCTTAAAGAAGCGTTTTTTCAACCACCGCTTCATCATATCATCATAGACAACAATCTCACTGCTGTAGGAATTATAGAGCAGATAGACAAAGAGAAAGACTGGTGCAATCAAAAGCAAAGTATTCCAAAATTGATTACCAATCAGTGGCGATAGAGTCTTATAGTCAAAATAGGTATTCCCTTCTTTGAGAAAGTCACTGGCAGCCACATACATCTGATTGAGCATGGCAATGATATAATTATTCAAAGTCAAAACAATAATATCTATGCTGGATATCAGAGCTGATAGAAAGGATAGAAAAATATAACGTCGCATAGTCTGGCTGCGATCATTTTCTTTGAAATCTTTCCTTTCTTTAAACAGCAGGTAGCGTTGGCGGCTCGTCATATTCGTGTGCCACAGCCCCAGATAAAGAGACAGGAAGACGGACAAAAAGAGAACAATAAACAGAAATAGAAACAAGCCAAAACTAACTTGCTTTCTCATAACAGCCAGCAGCATGACTCCTGTAAGACTAGCAGTACCAAAAAGAAAAAGTGCCCAAATCACCTTTCTCAGCAAAAAGATCACATAATCAATACTTCGATGTCCTTTTAGTTTATAAGGTAATTTTGAAAGTAAAAATAGCATGAAAACCTCACTTCACCAACCCAATCATAATCTCTAATAAGCCAACAATACCGGCCGTCATCGCAAAAGCGACGTAAAAATACAGACGCTGACGCTGTCGGCTCTCTTCCCGCTCAATAATCAAATATTGATAACGATAGATATAGTGCTGAATAATGGAAAAAGTCGGTACCAGAGCTAGAATCAAAACCTGCAGAATACGCAGCAAATAAACCAAACTCTTTTCCTCCATTCCAGGCAAACTACCTTTTGAAAATAGCAGAGCTAGAACTGCGATAGAGCCAAAGCGAAAAATATAAAACAATGACACCGAAATCAGGAAGGCCAAGCCAGACTTCCGTTTTCGTTCGACATTGTTGGTCTGATCGCCAACTACCCAACCAATTCCAGATATGATAATGGCTAGTCCGATAATAATTTCAGCAACAATAATCACATAGTACATGATATGATTTAAAAAAGTTGAGTCCAACCTGCTGCTCCTTTTCTAAAAGAGGCTTAGAAAATCATGTTTCAGCCTCACCTTTTTATAGCAAAAACTTCCTGACATCCCAGTCACTTACTCAATAGCAGATGATTGCTTGTAGATACAAGCCGAGATGAAAAAGCGAAAGGAACGAAATATTTATCATTTCATCTCGTTCCGCCATTCTACCTGTCAAAGAAATCCTCCAAGCCAGCATGCTCGCTGAAAGTTGAGTTATAAACAACAGTAGCTCGAATTTTCAGATAAGATTTGCCCGCTTTGTCTGTGACCGTCTCATAACTGCCTTGACGCAGAACCACTGATATTTTCTGCTTTCTCTGAAAAAGTTGAGGTGTCAAACGTTCATTGGCTACCAACCGAACTGGGTAACCATAAGCTCCGTCCATTTCAAAATAATGCCCCTTGATTTCGTTGAAGTCTGTGATATATCCCGAAGCAACTGTTCCCGGGCCAGCATCAATAAAATCTCTGACAACCGCTTCCGGATCTTTTTCCAAAGAAAGCCGCTCGCCAACTAAGTTTGGGGAGTTCCCCTCAATCCCTAGGCGTTGTCGTTTGTCGTCCGCCTGTTCATAACGGCCGCGCAAAAATTTGAAATCCACCAACTCTCCGATAGCTGCATAATCTTCTGTCTTCAAAACGCGTGAATGATAGCGATAGCTAAAAAGTTTATTGGGAATAAAAACCCGCTCCAGATTGGCGGTCAGCACAAAAACACCATTGTCAGAAATATAGTTAATCATGCCTTTTTGAACATCATGGATAGGTGAGTGTTCTCCACCTTCTTCCAGCTCCTGTAACACTTGACTGTTGAGCAAGTATCCTGCGATATTAATATCACCCAGAGCTACATATTCATTTTCAAGTGGTTGGTCTTCTTGTTTTTTTAGGGCATCATAACGTTTAGCAAAAACAACTTGCTTCAAATCAATAATCTTCACTGGAAAAACCTGACCAACCATCCGTCTCAAATCGGTAGGTTGGTAGAAGCCAGCGATATGCTGAGGAACGTAAATCGTCAGCCCCTGATATTCTTTCTTGGTCGGTCGACAGATGACAATGTCTTCAAAAAAGACTTGTCCTTGACTTTCTGACACATGCTTCGCAGAGTCTATGATTCCTACTGCGCGACAAGAAATGATAGATGAAAGAGCCGCCGTTTCCTTGGCCTTGTTGCCAATGTCATGGCGATTGAAATTCCGTCCAACTGCATTAGCATAGCCTTCCAGACTACGAGGAATCCTATCAGCTGTCTCAAGCCAGTCTTTATCGGTCTCTAAGAGACTAGCCACATATTTCGAATCAATCGTAAGGCCATTTTTAACAACCTTTTTGACATCAGGGTGAGTCCGTTCAATTTCCTTAATTCTTTTCATAACAGCCTTTCTATACCAAAGAATGAGAGTTTATACTAGTATCTATTATATAGAAAAATCCAGCTATTAATGTTTATGATAAAAAGAGACATCTTGCTGCAGCAAAAAAGCTGAAACATCTTGCCTCAACCTTTAGAGAAAATAATTATACATCTATTTGAATCTAACAGCAAGTGACAACATTACCACAAAAGCCGCCAGATCTGATAGCCTAGAAAAAGTGTCAGACTCGGCACTAGCAATGCCCAATAGGGAAAGTGCTTTTTCCGAATGCCAAGCAGCACATAAAAAGTAAAAACAAGATCCAAAATCAACAAACGAACATAATCATTGCCCAACAAATGATACCAAGAGCTTCCCATGTAGCTTCTCCTATTTCTTACAGTATTCTTACTTTCAGGTCTAATTCAGTAGCTTTGTCCTATAGTTGAAAGCAATTCCTGCTAAAATTATAGCATATTCTCAACTCTATGCCCATCTATGATCAATACGAATCAAGCAGTAAAAAACGCAGATAAGCCTGTCTGCGTTCTTTGTTTATCAACTGATTAATAGACTGTCTTCTCTGTCTCTGGATCAAAGAAGTGCGCTTTATTGAGGTCAAAGCCTAGGTCAATACCCGCACCAGTTTCTAGGTAGTCCCGTGAATCCACACGCGCTACAAACTCACTAGAACCCACTTGGCAGTAGAGATGGGACTCTGCTCCCAGCAATTCTGAAACAGAAATTTTGGCATGCACAACTGAATTCGGGAAAGTTTCCAAGAAAGCAGCTTCCGCATTGATATCTTCCGGACGAATACCAAAGATCAGCTCCTTGCCCTCGTAACCTTTCTCCCGCAGAACCTTGAGAGCTCCTTCTGGTACAGTCAAGCGCAGACCTTCTGCGACAATCTCATTCCCTTCAAGTTTAACTGGGATGAAGTTCATAGCTGGGCTACCGATGAAGCCAGCAACGAACTTATTAACTGGGTTGTTATAGACTTCCTGCGGCGTACCAATCTGCTCCACTCGTCCAATCGTTCCAGTTCCAGCGGGATTCTTGGTCGCTGACATGATAACGATACGATCCGCCAAGGTCATAGCTTCAGTCTGGTCATGGGTAACATAGATAGTTGTTGCCCCGATACGGCGGTGAATCTTGGCAATCTCTGCCCGCATGGACACACGCAACTTAGCATCCAAGTTAGACAGAGGCTCATCCATAAGGAAAACCTTTGCATCCCGAACGATTGCACGTCCCATTGCTACCCGTTGACGCTGACCACCAGACAAGTCGGCTGGCTTACGCTGCAAGAATTCCTTCAAGCCTAGGATTTCTGCTGCTTCATTAACCCGTTTGTCAATATCTTCCTTGCTGTACTTGCGCAGCTTAAGACCAAAGGCCATGTTGTCGTAGACAGTCATATGCGGATAAAGGGCATAGTTCTGGAAGACCATAGCGATATCACGGTCTTTGGGCGCCACATCATTGACCACTGTACCGTCAATAGAGGCAGTTCCTTCTGTGATGTCTTCAAGACCCGCAATCATACGCAGCGTAGTTGATTTTCCGCAACCAGAAGGACCGACAAAGACGATAAATTCCTTGTCCTTGATATCTAGATTGAAGTCTTCCACCGAATAGTGGTCGCTGTTAGGATATTTTTTATAGATATTTTTCAGATTTAATTCGACCATAATAAGCCCCTTCTTTTGAATAAAAATATTTTCTTTTAAGCTCTCGTTTGCAAAGCGCTTTCACATTGTCCATTATATCGTTTTTTTTTGACTTTTTCAAGCACTTTTAGTAAAACGTTTGCATAATTTTTGAAAATTTTTTCCATAAAAAAAGAGACCAAGTGGCCTCTTTCAAACTTAATCTTCCTTTTTTCTACTACGGAGTGACAATCCAGCTGTGCCTAAAGCACTGATAACTCCTGCAACTGTTAAAAGAGCATTAGAAGCTTGACCCGTATGCGGCAAGACTGACGCATCGCTCTTACCTTCCTTGTTTTTAAGCTGAGCTGGCTGGGTGACCTTAGCTGATGAAGACTGCTCTTGTACTGATTTGGCCCCATCAACTGCTGGCAAAATACCGCTAGTTACTTGGTAAGCAGGTAAAGCATCAGCTACTGCCGCGTCAGCAGCATTGACACCACCAGTAAATTCCGGAAGAGCCGCCATTTGAGGAGCGCTGTCTGGATGTGCACTCCTGACTGATGGCTGAACGCCAGCATCATAGGTGTTATTTTCTGTCATGGTTGGCTCTGAATCATTGACGCCTCCACTAAATTCAGGCCGTGTTGCTGTTGATGCTTCTGAATCATTAACATTGCCACTGAATTCTGGTTGTACTGAAGACTGCGGAGCTGTATCAGGATGAGTTCCAACCCCATGGCTAGATAAATCATACTCTGACTCTGTCGCTGTTATCGTCTCTGAATCATTGACGCCTCCTGTAAATTCAGGCCACGTTGCTGTTGGTGCTTCTGAATCATTAACATTGCCACTGAATTCTGGTTGTACTGAGGACTGCGGAGCTGTATCGGGATGAGTTCCAACTTCATGGCTAGACAAATCATATTCCGACGCCGTTGCTATTGCTGGCTCAGAGTCGCTGACGCCTCCACTAAATTCTTTCCTGGTTTCTTGTGGTGAATCACTTGGAATAGAAGAAGCTGTCTCAGCTTTAGCAGCATTCTTGGCAATAGCTTCTAGATTTTCAAGAGCTTTTGTCTGCTCAGCAGCGATCTGTTCCTGCAGCTTCTCTGCTTTTTCTGCACTGTCTACACTATCGTCTAGCTGTGCAATCGCATCTGTTACCGTCTTTAATACTGCTCGAATCTTTTCTTTAACCTGCTTTTTATCGAGTTCTGAAAGTCTTTGATGATGTTCAATTGCTTCAATCTGTTTGTCGACTTCTTCTTCAAGCTCATCTAAAACCAAATCTTTGCCAACTGGATGAATCGTGTCCAAGCTAGCAATTCCAGCTTCCTCAATTCTCTCTAGTTCTTCTTCGGCATCAGCCTTTTTAAGCGCTGTTTTCGCATCTGCTAGAGTTGCTTCCGCTTCAGCTTTAGCCGTAGCCCGTTCTGCATCTGACAGATTCGGGTTGCTCCGTAAGTCTGCTAGCTTATCAGACAGAGCAAGATCTAGTTTCAGTCCAGTCGTAGCTTTCAGCAAACCTTGCTTCTCTGCCGCTACCTGTTCTTGAATTTTTTCGGCATCATCAGGACTTTCAACCCAAGCATTATAAGCTGCAATTGCTTTTTGAGCTATGGCTGCTGCATCTTCAATTTTCTTTTTAGCTGCTGTTTTTTCCTCAGCAGAAAGACTTTGACTCTTCTCAACAGCCTCGATAGTAGCTGTTTTTTCTTCCTGAATTTCTTTTAAGAACTGCTCTTTGCCAATAGGGTGAATCTTGGCTAAGTGAGCTATGGCTGTTTCTTTTTCCCGGTCATAGACTTCCTGAGAATCTGCTCCTTCAATAGCCTTCTTGGCCGCTTCCACCACCTGCTCTATCTCGCCTCTAACTGCTTTCTTTTCTGCTTCTGAAAGATTAGGATTTGCTTCCAAGTCAGCTAACTTGGCAGCCAGAGTGAAATCTACGGTTGAACTTGCTATAAATTTGAAAAACTTATCTTCCTCGGTTACTGCCTGCTCTTGAATCACTTCCGCCTGCTCTGCTGTTGCTGCATTAACATCTAATTTCTGAATTGCATCCTCTGCTTCTGCAGCCTTCTTCCTTACAGACTCTTGGAAGCTTTTCTTTTGCTCCTCAGGCAGTAAATCGCTACTATCTACAAGTTTGTCAAACTCTGCTTTTCCATTTTGGATTTCATATAGAAGTAAATCTTTGCCGACTGGATTGATAGAGTTGATGTCTGCCAATCCATCTTCCTTAGCTTGATCAATCCTTTCTTTATCCTCAGCTGCAGCAATTTCATTCTGAGCCTTCGCAGCTGTTTGATTGACTTCCTCCTTAGCTGCTGCAAGCTCCTCATCTGACAAATTTGGATTATTCCCAAGATCTGTCACTTTCTCAGCCAGAAACGTACCTACTTCCGTATTAGCAGCCTCCCTGACCGTTGTCAAATCCTGATTTACTGGTGATGCAGCGGCCGGAGTCTCTACTGCATTTGCAACAGGCTGCTCCTCATCTGCCGCCACCATACTGTGACCCAAAAACAGCGCACAAATAAGGACTGAACTAACACCTAAAACTGACTTCCGAATAGAATATCGCAAAACTTTTTCTGTTCTTTTCATTTTATTCTCCCCTGAACATAGTTTATTATCCCGATCAGTAACCCTTAATAAAAAGTCCAGTCAAACCTCCCATAAATCTTTCAGATTAGGTAATCCTTAAACTACACTTTCTATTTGACTTCTGATAAGATTTTTTATTATTTTATCATATTAACTTGTTAAAATAAAAGAATTATCGGCTTGATTTATGTACATTTTTGTGAAATCGTCCAGTTTTTAAACAGACATGATGTCCAGAAATTAAACTAAAAATTTTTCCATTTAACAATGTGTAAACTTTTTTAGTAAAAATTCTGGGCTATTTTCTAGCTTATTTCAGACAGAAAAAGTAAAATGGTATAGGAGGGATAAAATTATGGCTCTTAATACACGAGATAGGATTTTAGATGCATTTTTTGAATTAGCAGATAAACAGCCAGACAGGTCGCGTTTTACCTTTACAGAAATCGCTAAAGAAGCCGGTTTATCAAGACAGGCTATTTACAAACGACACTTTAATAATACTACTGAAATTATCGAATACATTCGCCAAGATATGGTGGAGCAAGCCTTTGCTCCCAACTGGAATAGCAACAATGCTGAAGCGGACTTAGATCCTTTCACCTTTTTGGCTCAAACGATTCTTCCCGCTATTTATGAGCAACGCCAACGCATTAAAATATTATATACTAGTTCTGTCGATCCCCTGTGGAGCGATTTTATTACGGCCAGTTACAAGGACTGGATCGAGCAGAATCTAAATCTTGACCACCAAAAATTAGGTATTCCTGAAGACCTGGCCAATCAACTGCTGGCCGGCTGGATTAGTTCTCTTATCGAGAATTGGATCACTCAGGATGACCCCGTTCCTTGCAAGCAGTTCTCTAAAACATTTCTCAACCTTGTATCTTCACCCCTAACCAGCTTTGCTGCCTATGATAGTCCAGCTGGTCCTTCAAACAAAATTGTTATCGCATAACCAACTAGAAGAAAAACAGAGAAATGACAGAACCGGTCCTTGTAAGGGAAGACTGGTTTTTTTATATTAAATTTTAAAAATAATTGGACATTTTCTCTATAAAGTGTTATCATTTTAGTTGACAAATGGTAAACTGCTTTGTTGGAGTCTGCTCTATTTTTTAGACATACCAGCAAGAACTTAATATAAAAGAAGGAAGGTACTTATGCCCCAAGATACTCGAGACAAAGTCGTCAATGCCTTAATTGAGCTGTCAGAGCAAAATCCTGAAAAGTCTTATTTTACTTTTTCAGAGATTGCAAAACAAGCTGGTCTATCGCGCCAGGCTATCTATAAAAAACATTTTAGTAATGTTGAAGATATTATCCAATACATCCGCCAGACAATTATGACTCCGTTTTTGCCCCTGTATGAAAGCTACGAAGAAGGAAATGGAGAAAATCCATTCTGTTTCTTTGCCCAACATATGATTCCTACCCTTTATGAACATAGGAAATGGATGAAGGTGCTCTACACTACAGCTATCGATCCTTTCTGGAGTGACTATCTATCTACCTTCTTCACTCAGTGGGTCGTGCAAAATTTGGAAATTGACTCTAAAAAATTGGGAATTCCAAAAGAAATGGCTACGGAAATTGTTGTTAGATGGATTAATTCCCTCATTGAAATTTGGATTATCAAAGAAGATCCTATGCCAGCAGAGTATTTCGCCAAGCTCTTCCTGAATGTGATTTCAACCCCTATGGATCAGTTTATAACACCTCACAGTGAATCCTAATTCAACTCAAAATTATGAAGCCCACCTAATTTAGGCAGGCTTTTTTTGTCTGTAAAATTTCTTACTCTCCCAAAGAAAAGAGAGCAGATAGTCTTCTGCTCTCGTCAACATATAAGCTATAAAATTAAGCACCAAGCTTCGTTTAATCTACTCGATAATAGAAGCTACCTTGTTCGTCAAAGCTATTCAGGCCAACTCCTGTCCAGATTCTGTCTTGACCAACATCTGAATTATCTGTAAAGTTTTCCTTGTCTGCGACCTTAACTCCCTTGGGAAGAAACTCAATCAGAAAACCTCCGCTTTCTCCGCCGTAGACACCGCCAGCAGCAGTACCATAGTCTGTCAGAGAAGCTCCGTACAATTCATAAACACTTGAAACCAAGCCCTTGTCATCAAAAACAAGCTGGTTGCCAGAAGCATCCTGCCAGGTTCCTTTAACGCTAGCATAATTACCATTTGCAAGTGCTGAAATGTCCATCGCTTCCTTCTTTTCCTTGGTTTTTTCTGTGCTCGCACTCTCTGAGCTAGTACTGCTAGCCGCTGAAGATGCTGCTGCAGTTGATTGACTGGATACCTGCTCCACAGAACTTGATACTGAGCCAGTACTGCTAGCAGGCGTCTCTGATTGATTCGTAGCACTGCCCTTTGAACAAGCTGTCATAGCAAATAAAGCAGCTCCTGCTAGTAAAAAAGGTAAAGCTTTTTTCTTCATTTTTCTCCTCTTTCTCACAATAAGATAAATCATATGATTAGTAACATTATAGATTATTTTATCGCTTTTTACAAGAAGAATTCTAGCAACTAGGCAGGAGCAAAACTACTGACTTTATTCATTCAGCTTCTGCCACATCCAGAACCCTGTAGATTGTTTTTGCCAGAGCTGCTTCATAATCAGATGCACCGTAAGGCTTATCAGTCGTGACTTGGGCTGTCTGCTGTTCTAAGTCCACAACCACATCTGACACTCCCTCCATAGACAGGAAGTGCTGGGTGACGTGTTTGACACAATTTTGACAAGATAAATTTTCTAACTGAATTGTTTGTTTCATAGATTCATTCCTCCGTATATTTCTTCATTTTAAAGCGTCCTAGACGCAGAGCATTGACGACAACCGACACTGAGCTCAAGCTCATGGCTAGACCAGCTAGCATAGGATTGAGCAAGGGACCGCCGAAAAGATGCAATAGCCCCATAGCAATCGGAATACCTAGTGTATTGTAGGCAAAAGCCCAGAAGAGATTTTCCTTGATATTACGGATGGTCGCTTGGCTGAGCTTGATAGCCTTGACTACATCCTGCAAATCACTATGCATGAGCACTACATCTGCTGACTCAATAGCCACATCGGCGCCAGAGCCGATGGCAATTCCAACATCGGCCTGGACCAGAGCCGGCGCATCATTGATACCGTCTCCTACCATAGCCAGTTTTTTCCCAGCTTCCTGTAAGTTCTTGATAGCAGCGGCCTTCCCATCTGGCAATACACCTGCGATGACTTTTTGGATGCCAGCTTTCTGGGCAATAGCTGTCGCTGTTTCTTCACGATCTCCTGTCAGCATGATGACTTCCAGCCCCATAGACTGGAGCTCCTGCACTGCCTTCAGGCTGCTAGACTTCATCTCATCTGCTACCGCTAAAATACCAGCTAGCTGTCCATCTACTGCGACAAACATGGCTGTCTTCCCTTCTTGGGAAAGCTCCAACAACTGTTCTTGAAAGACACTGCTGTCAATGTTCTTGTCTTTCATCAATGACTCATTTCCCACCAGAAGCTGTCTGCCCTCAACCTGAGCGGATAAGCCTCGTCCAACCATAGCCTCAAAATGACTGACAGGCAGTAAGTCAAGCCCCTCCTCTTCAGCTGCTTCTAAGATAGCCTGAGCCAAAGGATGCTCAGAATGCTGCTCAGCACTGGCTATTAGCTGCAATAAGTCAGAGCGATTAAAATCGCTCAAAGGTAACAAATCCGTCAGACTGGGCTTACCAACCGTAATCGTCCCAGTCTTATCAAGAACAATAGTATCCAGCTGATAAGCTGCTTCCAAAGCTTGCCCAGACTTAATCAGAATCCCATTTTCAGCTCCTTTACCAGTCCCGACCATGATGGCTGTCGGAGTAGCTAACCCCAGCGCACAAGGGCAGGCAATGACCAGAACTGCGATAAAGATTGACAGAGAAAAGCTAAGACTCTCACCATCCAGAAAATACCAGCCAAGCGCGGACAAAGTAGCCAAGCTCAGCACGATTGGGACAAAATAGAGCGAAATCTTATCGGCCAAAGCCGCTATCGGAGCCTTAGACCCTTGCGCTTCCTCCACTAATCTAACAATCTGAGCTAAGGTCGTATCCGAACCCACCCTAGTTGCTTGGTAATCAATACTACCATTTTGATTGATTGTGGCACTGGTAATGGTGTCGCCAACCTTTTTTTCAATTGGGACACTTTCTCCAGTCATCATGGACTCATCCACAAAGGTCTGCCCCTCCGTCACAAGGCCATCTACTGGCATACGCTCCCCTGGCTTGATACGGATAATGTCTCCAACTCGGATATCCTCCGTATCAATGGTCACAGCCTCACCATAGCGAATCACTGTCGCCTGACTAGGCACTAGCTCAAGCAGAGACTGAATTGCCTGAGACGTTTTCCCCTTGGCTGAACTTTCCAGATATTTTCCCAGAAGAACCAAGGCAATAATCACTGCAACAGACTCAAAATAAAGCTGATGAACAAAGGGATGATGACCTAGAAAAACCTGACTGACTGAGTAGAGGCTGTAGAAAAATGCTGCGCTGGTCCCCACCGCAATCAAACTATCCATATTGGGATGTTGCTTGATAAGATTGCGAAATCCCCTCTGATAGAAACCACGACCAATCCACACAGCAGGCAGAGTCAAAAGTAGTTGTGACATAACGAAGACCAAAGGGTGCGCCATATGGTCCAAGAAGCTAGGCAGAGGAAGACCGACCATACTTCCCATAGAGATATAAAGTAAAGGCAGAGCCGTAATCAAAAGAATCAGTAACTCTTGTTTCTTTTTTTGCAATTTCTGAGCTTTAATCACAGCTTCTTCGCTTACATCAGACGGTCGGTCTTTTCCTTTTTCTTCTGCCTGATAACCAGCCTCGGCTACAGCATCCAGCACTTGCTGGCTGTCAAATCCCGCCTTAGGAAGCAAACTGAGACGTTCTGTCGCCAGATTGACACTGACGTCCTCAACCGTTTCTAAGTCCTTGACCGCCATCTCTACCGTCATAGCACAGGCAGCGCAGGTCATACCTGAAAGCTTGTATTCTTTCTTCTCGCTCATCAATGCGCCTCCTTTCCATGCCCGCAACGACACTGGCCTTGTGGGCAGTGGCATTTGATTTCCAAAGGAGCCGAAGCTCTCTTCTTATCGATGACCTGACTGAGACGTTCCAAGTCCCCTTGACTGAACTGACTTCTCTCAATCATCGAAATCAAAAGATCTCCGTGTTTAGTGTTACAGATATTGTCAAAAAGCGCCTGCCAAGTACTTTCCAGATGGTCCGCTTCTAAAATTCGAGCATCGTAGTAAAACTTGCCCTCGATTTTTTCCATAGCGATAAATTCTTTTGTCTTCAGACGATTCAAAAGGGTCTTGATGGTCGCCGGTTTCCAGGAAAAATCAGCTTCCAAACGAGCTATAATCTCTGTACTGCGACTGTGTGGATAGGCCCATAACACACGCATCACTTGCCATTCTGCTTGGCTAATATTTTGCTGTTCCATTGTTTAACACTCCCTTATCATTTACATTTGTAATCTAACACTATATTAGTTTACATTTGTAATCATGGTTTGTCAAGTGTTTTTATCGTCATTTCCTGATATGCAAAAAAAGAAGGCGGGATAGTCCCGTCTTCTTACTTTATTTATATTAATGCGCCAACATCTCTTGAGCAATTTCTTGACCGGTCAACTTACTTGGATAGTAGGTTGGCCAGTTTTCCAGCTCATCAAAGAGCGCTTCCTGGCTTTCGCCACCATAGAAGATATGGAAGTGAGCCGCCTTGGTCGGTGCAATGTTGTGGTCGCTAAACTGAACATACTTGTACTCCCCAGCATCCTCGTCTGTCGCTTCAAACATGAAGCGAACTCCACGATTTCCCTTAGAGTAAGTCAAAGTGTGCTTGCCAACGTATTTATAAGTATACTTCTTGGATTTTCCATCTACCACAAATTCCATAGTCTTGTCTGTGATATTGATATTGGAAACATCTGTCTTGTAGCCCTTGTCATAGTAGTCCTTGTATTCAGCTGCCGTCATTTTTCCAGTCAGCTTAGCCTTGTAGTCAAAGACTTGGTCCAAGGTCCCGTCTTTCAGATAAGGGTAAACAGACTGCCACTCGCCAGCATAATCAGACAAGGTCCGATCCTTGACGGCACTGTCTTCAAAGTAGCCGTTTTGCACTGTCTTATCGTCTTCTTCTTTCTCGGCTGCAATCTCCGCTCCCTCTTGGTCAGTTGTCTTCTTGAGAGCCTTTAGATTGGCCTGCATGATAGAAACATAGTCTGCTCCGTCCTTGGTCTGTTCTTCGGTCAAGCTTTCCAGCGGATTCAAGACATCAAGCTCTACTCCTGTTTCCTTAGCCAGAGTAGAAGCCAAAGCCTGGGAAGCATTCTCTTCAAAGTAAATATACTTGATTTTATTTTTCTTGATATACTCAGTCAATTCAGCCAAACGTGAAGCGGATGGCTCACTGTCTGGTGAAAGTCCAGAAATTGGCACCTGCTTCAAGCCATAGTCCAATGCCAGATAGTTAAAGGCAGCGTGCTGAGTAACAAAGCTCTTTTGCTTGGCATTGGCCAACCCATCCTCATATTCCTTGTCCAAGGCTTCCAGCTTCTTGATATAAGCCGCTGCATTTTTCTCAAAAGCCGCTTTCTTGTCAGGATAAGACTTGCTCAGGCTATCACGGATGTGCTCCACCATTTTAATAGCCCGCTTCGGAGATAACCAAACATGGGGATCATAGGCATGATGATGTCCCTCTTCCCCATGGTCGTGGTCTTCTTCCTCTTCACTGCCAGGCAGCAAGAGCATATTTCCAGTCGCCTTGATAACCTTTTCTTCCTTATTTTTCAAGTTTTTTAGCAAATCTGGAACCCAAGTCTCCATGTTTTCATTTTCATAGACAAAGGCATCTGCATCCTGAATCGTCGCAACTGCCTTAGCTGAAGGCTCATAATCATGCGGCTCTGTACCTGCCCCGATTAGAAGTTCAACATTGGCCTCATCTCCAGCCACCTGCTTGGTAAACTCATAAACAGGATAAAAAGTCGTGACAATATTGAGCTTGCCATCTGCATTTTTTTGATTGGAACAAGCTACTAAGAAAATACTCAGTAAACCTGCTAATAGTAAGCTAATTTTTTTCATTTTCTGCTCCTATTTCATAAATTTTTTGACCAGATTGACCAGCAAGAACAAGCTGACGAAGATAATCGTAATGCTAGCACTAGCTGGCGTCTCTGCATAGTAAGAAATATAAAGTCCGGCAATCATACCAAAGAAACCAATGGCATTTGCCAGCAAAATAACCGACTTGAAATTTTTCCCAATCCGCAGAGCAATACTGGCCGGTAAGACCATAATGGTCGAAACTAGCAAGGCTCCCGCAGCTGGAATCATGAGGGCAATCGCAACACCCGTCACGATATTAAAGAGAATGGACATGGTACGCACAGGCAGCCCATCCACAAAGGCCGTATCCTCATCAAAGGTCAAGATGTACATGGGGCGAATGAAGAGGAAGGTCAAGACAAGCACCACAGCAGCAATGACAAAGAGAGAAATCACCTGTTCCATACTGATAGTCACAATGGAGCCAAACAGATACTGATCCAGACTCATCGAGCTAGAACTCTTACCCTTACTCATAACAATCAAGGAAATAGCTAACCCAGTTGACATGAGAATGGCCGTCCCGATTTCCATGAAATTCTTATAGATAGTTCGCAGGTACTCTAAAAAGACTGCTGCAACAATGACGACAAGCACCGTTGTGAGAGTGGGCGATAGTCCAAGAACCAAACCAAAAGCTACACCTGCCAGTGAAACGTGACTGAGCGTGTCACTCATAAGGCTCTGCCGACGTAAAATCAGGAAGGTCCCCAGAATCGGTGAGAAGAGGCTCATGGCAATAACTGCCAAGAAGGCTCGCTGCATAAAATCATAGGAAAATAGATTAAACATGGCTCACCTCCTGTCCATTGTCGCTTTCATGCACATTGAAACAGCGCCAAGGTGAGTCCTGATTACGGACCAGATGAATATTGCGGTCAGCATATTTACGAACTTCTTCTGGATCGTGTGTAATCATCAAGACAGCCTTCCCATGCTGATGAGCACTATGGTGCATGAGCTTGTAAAATTCATCTTTACTGCCTGCATCCATCCCCGTTGTCGGCTCATCAAGGACAAAAATATCCGGGTCCGAAGCAAACATCCGAGCAATCACAGCTCTCTGCTTTTGTCCGCCAGAGAGAGAACCAATCCTCTTATCCCGATGTTCCCAAATTCCAACCGACTCCAGACTTGCCTTGATATGCTCCTCATCATGCTCATTCAAACGACGAAACCAACCCTTGCGCGGATAACGTCCCGACTTGACAAACTCATACACCGTACTAGGAAAACCAGCATTAAAACTAGCAATCTGCTGAGGTAGATATGCAATCCGCAGTTTCTTGCCTTGCACATTAGTCTTGGAAATCTTCACTTCCCCATACTTAGGTTGCAAAATACCCAAACTAGCCTTGATAAGTGTCGTCTTAGCAGCTCCATTTTCCCCCGTCAAAGTTACAAACTCCCCACTGTCTAGAAAATAATGAATATGCTCCAGCACAGGCTCCTTGTCATAGTAAAAGGAAAGATTATCGACTGTGATATATCTCATTTACCAATCTCTCCCACCAAGGCTTCCAAGAACTTCGAAATTGTCGCCTGTTCACTAGCAGAAAACTGCTCAGCCAATTTTTGATACGTCTCCAAAGTATGTGCGTGATGATGCTGATGTTCCTTTGCAATCGGCTGAGCTAACTCAGTCAAACGGTAAAAGGTAACCCGTGCATCTCTCTTATCTTTAAAGGCTTGCAGCATCTCTTGCCGAACCAAGGATTTCACAGCCTTGGTCACAGCAGCTTGACTCACATTCAGTTTTTTTGCCAAATCAGAATTTGTCAAGGATTCCTCAGACAAAAGCATCAAAATATGCTCCTGCGTATTAGTTAAAGGCACATCACTCGTGCAAGAACCAATCAGAATCTCATGCTGATTTTCTGCCTTCAAAATAACTTCATTTAAAAATTGATCGATCTTATCTGCTAAATGAGTCATTTCCTCCTCCTTCTCTTAACCAGTTAAAGCTTTACTGGTTAATTATACCACAAAAAAGAAAAGAGTCAAGAATTTTCAGTAAAAGTAAAATGCTTTTCACAAAAAATATTTAATCATACAATTAGATTCTTAAGTCCTAAATAAAACTCAATCATAGAATGAAAAGCAACAAACTAAGCTGCCTCTTATTAGCATTCTAGATTCTATAAACAATTTGATGGTGAATCCATTACATTAGTTGAGTGTGGATTTACAAATAAAATCATGATTCGATCTCCCGCTTAGCTTGCAAATAAATACTACAGAAAAGACAAAAAAACGAAGCTAAAATGCTTCGCTAAACTTAAGCTATACCGGCGGCCGGGGTCGAACCGGCACGTCCGTGAGGACACTGGATTTTGAGTCCAGCGCGTCTGCCAATTCCGCCACGCCGGCTCAAGTTTTTAACTGGGGTAGCTGGATTCGAACCAACGCATGAGGGAGTCAAAGTCCCTTGCCTTACCGCTTGGCGATACCCCAATAATAATAAATAGGCGAGTGATGGGGATCGAACCCACGCATGCCAGAGCCACAATCTGGTGTGTTAACCACTTCACCACACCCGCCATATTTAAACACGGGCAGTAGGAATTGAACCCACACTGAAGGTTTTGGAGACCTTAGTTCTACCTTTAAACTATGCCCGTAAAGGTTATGGAAGGGGAGGGATTCGAACCCCCGAACCCGAAGGAGCGGATTTACAGTCCGCCGCGTTTAGCCTCTTCGCTACCCTTCCGATTATAAAA
>NZ_JAPVYB010000011.1:0-58171 GCF_041431615.1 Streptococcus sp. 27098_8_82 | reverse complement strand
CGGTCCGTGAGCCTTTTCGTGCAGGTTGAGATAGACCAGGTCTTCTTTCCCCCGCAGGCCGATAGGCACCGCCAAGCTCTTATACGGCGCATTCTGTTGCCACTTTTGCAAGACTTGCAGGTCTGAGAAGGTCTCTGCCCCATACATCTCCATAAAGGTCACAGTATCAGGGATTGAGCTCTTGAGATTCTGCAAGTGATTGAGTGGCGCCAAGGTCCGAGCGATTCGCTCCTTGTCATAGTCTTCTGGGAAATGATCCAAGCGGAAGTCAATTTCTCTGAGGATTCCCTCTTCCATGACTAACTGACCAGTATTGCGGTCCTTGATATTGACAACCGTCTTGATATTCTCAGACAGGGAGCTCATCACATCCTGCACGAAGATGAGTGAGCAGCCCAGGTCAGTCGGATCCTCTGTGAAGAACTCCATGATGATATGGTCGAGAATCAGCTTTTCATCTGTGACCAAGACCACATAGTGAGGGCTGTAAAGTGTCGTTTCCTGCCGGGTCGCTTCTTCCTTTTGCGCCTTGCGCAGTTTAAGGATTTGGTTGAGACTGTTTAGAACCTGATCGTGCGTTCTTTGATTATAGACAAAGCCACGGACGTTCAGCTCTTGCAGAGTCGCATGCGGCAGCCAGCGCAGCCAATCCCATTGGTCGCGCTCCTCCTCTGGCATGATGGTAATCACCTGCACATCGTGGTAGGAGTGAAAGACCGCTAACTGCATGACTAAGAGCTGGAGCTGTTCCAGGACTAGATTGCGCGGGCCGATATAGCCGACCGGCCCATGGCTGAGATTAGCTACAATCGGAAGATCGGGAATTTTCTTATGCCGAGTATAGAGAGCATAACCTTCCTCTTCCAGCGCATCTTTCTTTCCGCTCCGCTCCTCTTGACCGTAGGTCAGCTTATAGGAGGTCGGCACTTGCCCAAGCCCCAAGCGGTAGTAGAGAAAGTCAAAGTGGAGCGGTGTCTTCTCGTAGATGCGGTGACTGTAGTCTGTCACCAGACTCGTTAATTCGTTAATGTTTGGGAAATGGTAAAGCATGCCATCACGCTGCTCACGTTCCAGCTTGTTCAGTTCAATAGCCTTGTCTTTTAGATAGAGGTGATAAAGATCGATGCGCTCTTTCTTGTCTTCCTTGAACTTCTTGCGGTTTTTGAAGAAACCGCGAACTGAAAAGATAGCACTAGCAATTGACATCGTCACCGTAACGAGGATATAAATCCCCCGCGGCTGAACCAGTGTAATCAATACCGTCACCCCAACCATAAGGAGCGGCGGCACAATCAGTCTCAAGAGCTCATCATTGGGCTTTTGAGGCTCCTTGCTTGGCGGAGCAATCTGGATTTTGTCCTCTGAGCTCCGATAGATAATCCGCGGTGAGCGGTGATAGTCTGGATAGTCTGGATAAAAACCATGGCGAGAAGCCCCCCGCAAGGTCAGGTTAGATCTGACCGTAGCTGGACCAGTCACCCAGATTTCTTCTGGATAGACCTTGAGGCAGATACCCTCCAAGCTTAGCTCGTCGCCGGCTTCCAGCTGGATTTGGTCTCCCGTCCACTCAACGTGATTGAGGTAGACTTGACCTCGCATCTTGGTCAAAATCCAAGAATCATTTGTTCGCTTCAAGAGCAACTCCAAAGGAGCTCCCAAGCTGATGTCAGCCCCCTTCTGGTCGCTGATGAGCAACTCTTTTCTGTCCAGCAGGTCGTAAACGGCCGATTCTGAATCAGATTGATACAAGGTCAGATTACCCAAGGTCAGGCCGTCAGTTACGACACCCGTATCTTCCCCCATCTGATAAAAGACTTGTCCCTCAGCTAGCTGAAGCTGGATAGGAGTTTCCTGATGGGGCAGGTAAAGCTGAGCCTTCTCACTCGCAGCTAGGAGAACTTTTTTGTCCTCTGTCAGCTGTAGCTCATAGCGCAGATGGTCTGTATAGATGATGATTGTCTTGCTCATACTTACTCCTTCGCGCTACTGCTAGATGACGCTTCACTGCTGGAGGAAGAACTTGCTCCTGAAGAACCTTCCTCGCTAGAAGCGCTTGAGCTAGAATCACCAGTTAAAAGCTCCTTGCGGCTATCCCAGTATTTCTTATACTCGCCTTCCAAGGACTCAAGCTTAGTCTCCCGATCCTTACCAGACAAACTATCGTCCTCACGCACCTTTTTCATCTCCTGCGTCAAGGCATAGATAATCAGATCTGAGTCATTAATCCGTTTGGCTGTGTCCAAAGCATCTTCAAAATCATTACGTCCAACTTGAATCCAGTAATTGAGATACAAATCATCTGATTTTAGCGTGACGTTGTTCAAGATGACCTTGCGCTGATCATCGGAAAACTCCAAACCCTGGATATAAGAGTAGGCTAGTTCATATTTTTGTGTATTCGGCAGACTCTTAGGAGAGATTCCCTCCAGCTCATCGATGACCTTGCTGTAGTCCACTTTGATAAAGGCAGTATCCGCCTGTAACAGCTTTTCCTTAAAAGGATTTTGTATGAAAATCAGGTAAATCAAAGGAATAGTCAAAATCACAACAGCTGCTGTCAGCCAGATGGTCGCCAGTTTGTAAATCTTATGCTGGCGCTTGGAGACCAGTGTCTGCTTCTCTGCTTCTTCTGCAGCCTTTTCCTGATAGGATTTCTCCAAAACAGCAACCGCATCTTCCAGAGTCTCAGCCTCACGCAGTTCCACTAGGAAATCTGGCAGAGTTTCTAGCTCTAGCGAGCCCTTGTAAAGCTCCATAAAGTCCAGATCTGCAAAGAGCGTCACCGCAAAGCACTTAGCCTGACGCAAAAAGTCCTCCCGAGAAATAGACTGAGGTGTCATGATGCCGGGAACCCCGCGATAAGCAATCTTAGCCTGCGCATCCTTGGTAATAAATAGATTGCTAGGATGCAGCAAAAAAGTAACCGGCAATTCCAGTGCTGCTTCCAAAGCAAACACATTGAGAGCCAGACGAATCCGCTCAGAAATCGTGCGCTTTTCAATCTCTTCTTTAGAAAGCCCTAAAGGCTCAATCTGATAGGTGAAGTAGACACTATCGTGGTCGGCCTTAGTCTCCTGTTCCAAGAAAAGCGGATGGTGCAGGTCCAAAAGCAAGAGCTCCCGCAAATCCTGCGTTGCTACATCCGAACGCTTCAGTGTTAGGCTCCAATTCTTGTCATTTTTTTCATAGATAAACTCTTGTTCAGCAAATACAAATTTTTCCTCAGTCACCTTAAATCTCCTCAATCTCTACTAAATCTCCTGTTGTGACTGGATAATCAGCCAAAACCTTGCCCTCATCCAGTATCAGCCCCTTGTTAATAATCCGCAGCTGATACTTATGACGCTTTCCTTCGATATTGAAAATCTGATCAATCTCCCGAATGAAACGACGGACCTCAATCCGCTTAGGAATGCGAATATCCACATCCTTATCCCGCAAACGGAGGGTGATATTGATATGTCCTTCCATTTTATACTTCTCCCTTACTGATACGATAGCTGACAAAGACAGTCATACTGACCAAGAGTATGGCTGCTACAAAGTAGACTACTCCCGGCAGAAAATCATCCCAGCTGCTTTCATCATCACTTTTCAAACTCGTCTGCAGCTTGGACAATTTTTCCGTTCCCAGCTGAAAAAGCTCCTTGGAATGGTAAATATCCGTCGGCCCCTGTATAGCAGAAAACAGTTGTCCCGCTTCTGTGGCCAACTGTTTGTTTTGATACTGCTTCATTTCCTGAATTTTTTCCTGATTTTCAGCAACGAAAAGAGACTTGGTGCCTTCCGATTGTGCACCAAAGTTCAGTTCTTGCTCTTTTTCAATCCGCGAATTATCTATCTGCAGACGATTATCCTTTAGCTCATCTGCGGCGACAGCCGTCACCGCAAACGAACTTAGGAGTAGGAATAAAAACAGAATTCTTTTCATACTCTTTTAAACTTCCTCAGTTTTTAATGTTCTAGTCTTGATAAAGATATTAGCTGCAACTAGCAGAGCCAGTAGGACAATCAGACCAAAGATGGCAAAGAAGCCAGCGGTCTTGCCGTCAAAGTAACCTGACAGCATGCCTTCTAGCACAGACAAGGCATTCAAGCTCTTGATAAAGGCTGGGAAGCCAGTCAAGCTAGCTGTCGTACCAATGGCATTAGATAGGTAGACAAAGCTAATAATCATGAAGAAAGCCAAGCCCATACCTATCACGCGCAGATGCTTGAGGAACAAATACTGCCCCTGAATCAAGACAAAGCTAGCAACCACAATCAACAAGACCCAAGATGGTACATATTCCTTGCCGATGTGAAGCTGCATACTGGAGACAATCCCAATAACTAGCCCAATCGTCAGAGACAGGAAGCCTAGGATGCCCACAGTCGTAATATCGGTATCTTGTAGCTTATTAAGCTTAAAGCGGTCTTTAACCTTGCGCACAATATTTTGCGTTGCAAATAGATAGGCCGTAAAGAGGCTAACAATTTCCAACAAGAGAATCCAAGTAAATGGACGGTAAACATTGACAGTCGCTTTGACAGATGAAGAAGACTGAGCAACTGGATTAGACAAGAAGTCCAACAATACTTCATTAGGAACCCCGTTCTCATAGGCATTGTTAAGAACCTTGACAAAAGATTCCACAAAGTTGCCATTATCTTCCAATTCCTTATTGAATTGCCCCATCAAGCTCTCAGCATTCGCAGACAGTTTCTCTGTTGTTCCTTGTGCATTTTCCAGCTCACGATTGAAGCTGCTGAAGATCTGGTTGACACTATCAGCTGCCTGCACATTGGTCTGTGAAGAAGACTTAACGCCAGAAGTTGAAGACAGCAAGGATGAGAATTCTGAGTTCAGAGATGACAAATCGGTGTCTGTCTTTTTCAATGCA
Organism: Streptococcus sp. 27098_8_82; assembly: GCF_041431615.1. Lineage (NCBI taxonomy): Bacteria > Bacillati > Bacillota > Bacilli > Lactobacillales > Streptococcaceae > Streptococcus > Streptococcus sp. 27098_8_82. The sequence goes on along the minus strand of NZ_JAPVYB010000011.1, from coordinate 53,288 downwards.
TCCGTAGAGGTTTCCCGAGAAGTTGAGATGCCTTTCAATTTCTCTCGTACATCTTTGTAAAGATTGAGCTGTTTATCAATCTCAGTTGCGAGTTCTGAATTGGTCCCTTTGACGTCTTCAATCTTGTTTTTCAAGTTACTAATCGTTTCATCCAAGGTTTCTTTAACGCCTTGACTCTTCCCATCGTTACTTTTAGACAAGCTATTTTGATAACTATCTAGATTCGAATTAATAGCATTTATCAAAAGGGTAGATAAAGATTCGGACATATCTTTATTTTTTAACTCATCAAAAGAATTATAAGCTTGGATTAAAGACATAACGTGTTGATAGGCAGAAGAAATCTCCTGTACTTTAGCTCCATATGCTGCTGCCGCTTTTTGTGCATCCTCTACATTCACCGGCGCACTTGCAACCTTAATACCATTCAGAGAAATATCAATTGAGCTGTCAACTGAAGTGGCTGCAGCATCATTAGCTACATTGAACTGCACATTAAAATTAGCGCCTTCAGCCAAATTAATTTCTTGCCCATTTGTTACTGTTTCGCCATTGTATGTAATAGTTTTAATTGTTACACCTGTTGGTGGAGTGACTGACAAAGTAGCCTTTCCAACCTGGCTATTAACTGGGCCGGCTGTAGAGCTAGCTGCTTTCTCTGCAGCTGCTGCCAGATTGTCTAACTCAGCACTTCCATTTCCTTGTGGTGTTCCAAATTGCGAAATGGTTGAATAATCAAGAACAGGAACAGACAATCCGAATTTCACCTCTGTTGGTTGAGAAGCTGGCAAAGCTTTTACTGCTTCAGCTATTTGTGCCTTCAAAGAAGCATCGTAGCTTGTTATAGCATCTCCTAACACTGCGCTAAGAGTAATAGGCTTGCCTTCTTCAACACCATAGTAGGTCCTTAATTTATTATCAACAAAGTCCTTAATCTGTTGTTTATGGACATCTAATTGCCCACGTTCTGCTTTTAAGGCAGCTTCCAACTGCTCTAGTTGCTTGCTGACATTATCAGATTGATTTTGATTTGGCTGATTATTATTATCGTCTGAATCATCACTAGATTGTTTTTTGGCAAGTTCAAGCTGTGCAGTCAATTTTTGTTGCGATTCGCTCAAACTATTATAAAGCGTCTCAGTTTCATTTGCCAAAAGCTGACGATCCATCTCAATCAGCTGGGTCATAAATTCTTCATAACTAGTTTGGTCACTAACTCGCTGTTTGAGAAGACTATCAAAATTCTTTCCATAAGTGGCCTGAGAATTATCCAAGTCATCGAAAGCCTTAGCATAAGTTTCCAGAGTCGTCTTCAGAGAGTTATTGGCTTCAACAGATGAAGCAGACATACTGACCAATGTTGGGAAGATATTCTTAGAGCCAATGGCAGACTCCAACAAGTTGGTTCGATAATTGCCAATATTGGTAATTTGCACCTCTGAACTAGCCTGCACATTTTGCTGAGCTGTGTACAGATTGCTCAAGATACTTGCCATATACATATCAACCAACTGGCTATTCAGATCCGCGATAATATCCTTAGCTAGATTATTGGCTTCATTTTCAATCTGCTGATTTCCCGCAGCATTGACCTTATAAGTAACGATTGTCCGATCAGCACTGATAGCATTGACATCTAGCACTTTCTCTGAAAAGTCACTTGGAATCGTCACGACCAGTTGATATTTCCCATTTTCCAGGCCAGCATCTGCAGCTCCACGCGTCACAATATACCAGTTTTGAGAGTCATCCCGTTCTAGATTTTTGACATAGCTAGCTCCAAGATTATACTCTTTCTTGTCAACCTTAACAGCCCGATCCTCATTGACAACCGCGACATTAAGCTTAGTTTTTTGGTCCGTTCTGAGCTTGCTATCTCTAGCACTGCTTGTATTCTTCTGCACTGCTACATTCAGCGTCACCACTGCTGCCAGCAAGGCGATGACTAAAACAACATTTCCTATATATTTAAATAATTTTTTATTTCCCATGGATACTTTTTCTTTTTTCTTCATTTATTTTTTACATAAGGAGCACTCAAAAAAGACACAGATAGCCCTAACATTCTAATTCAAATACTGATCCAGATTGTTAGAGCTTGTCTTGACATTGTAGCAGTTTTCTTATTTGATATGAAAGAAACCGCCATTTTTTCATTTTTAATCTTTACAAAAATAGGAAGGCTCTCGCCTTCCTAAAGCCGTTATAACAAAATTAGTGAATTTGTGCAGCGATATCTTGGTCAGTTTGCTCAACGATGTCAGCAACTTTAATCAACTGAGCATTGATATCTTGGAGCAATTGTGCAAATTCTTTGATTTTTGGAGACAATTCATTGAATTGTGCTTCAAAGCTATCAAATGCAGAACCATCCCAGTTATCAGCAATAATTGCTTGTTCATTAGTCAATGTGGTCAAAACTTGAGTTACATTTTCAGAACCTTCAGTGTATCTGTTTGCAGATGTACGAAGTTCTTCTGGAGTTAATTTAATTTGTGCCATAGTTGTTTCTCCTTTAGCAAATTTATACAACAAAAACATTATATCAACAATCACTTTAGGTTTCAAGCTTTTAAAGATATTTTTTTAGAAAACATATTGACAAGTTGTCAACCAAATTCATTCAAACATCTGATACTATAACGTTTTCTCCTGTTAGAATTAAGCCTTTAAAACCCCAATTTCTCAAAAATAAGCTGATAGTTTTCTTGGATTTGGTCTAGGCTAACAGTAATCTCCTCACGATTATGGTTGTTCTTAACAGTTACCCGACCACTTTCCACTTCGCTTTCACCCAAGGTGATAAGAGTTTTGGCTTTAAAGTTATCAGCTGACTTGAACTGAGCCTTAAGTTTGCGGTCGAGATAATCTCTCTCCGCAGCAAATCCCTGTGCGCGGAGAGCCTGTACTAACTCCAAAGCTCTGCCATTGGCATCTGCTCCTAGAACGGCTACATACACATCCAGAGCAGTTTCAATCGGCAGCTCTACTCCCTGCTTGTCAAGTACGAGAAGTAGGCGTTCTAAGCCCATACCAAAGCCAACACCTGGCGTTTCAGGGCCACCAAAGTAAGCCACCAGCCCATCATAACGGCCGCCAGCACAAATAGTCAGCTGACTGCCAGCCACCTCTGTCGTAAACTCGAAAATTGTGTGATTATAGTAGTCCAAGCCACGGACCATGTTGGTATTGATGACATAAGGAATCTGTAAGGTCTCTAGCATGGAGCGAACAGCCGCAAAGTAGGCACTGCTCTCCTCATCTAGATAGTCCAGAATAGACGGTGCACCTTCTACAGCCGCCTTGTCCTCGGGCTCTTTAGAATCCAGCACGCGCAGCGGATTCTCCTCCAAGCGACGTTGGCTATCTGCTGATAGGCTAGCCTTCAATGGGGTCAGATAATCAATCAAGGCCTGACGGTAAGCAGCTCTGCTCTCAGGATTCCCCAGTGAGTTAAGCTCCAAGCTGACATTGGTAATGCCAATATCCTTGAAAAACTGAGCCGCCATGGCAATCATTTCTACATCTGTAGCAGGATTACTAGAGCCAAAGCACTCTGCACCAATCTGGTGAAACTCCCGCAGACGGCCAGCCTGAGGCCGCTCATAGCGGAACATAGAGCCCATATAATAGACTTTGACAGGCTTTTGCACTTCAGGAGCAAAAAGTTTATTCTCTACATAAGAACGCACCACAGGCGCTGTCCCCTCTGGACGCAGCGTGATATGACGGTCGCCCTTATCATAGAAGTCATACATTTCCTTAGTCACAATGTCTGTCGTATCCCCGACAGAGCGGCTAATGACTTCATAGTGCTCAAAAATTGGCGTACGAATTTCACCGTAATTATATTTTCTAAATGTCTTGCGGGCAAAGTCTTCTACATACTGCCACTTGGCTGATTCCTGAGGAAGAATGTCCTGAGTTCCTTTAGGTTTTTGTAATTTCATCTTCTGACCTCCGCCTTCTTTAGTACTTATATTCTATCATAAGTCCGCCATTTTGAGGAGCCCGAAAGGGATTTTTCATTTGGAAGAACTAAATCCGTTTTCATGTTCCAAAATAGCTTGAAAAAAAGTCTGAATTGTGAGAAAATAAAAACAATTCAACTCAGATAGAAGGGGATAGCCATGAGAGACGATATCAAAATCAATGATCGAGCAGCTGCCATTCAGGATAAATTGGTGGAGAAGCTCGAGCGTATTTACGATCCGGATGTAGAGCTGGATGTCTATAACTTAGGGTTGATTTATGAAATTAACTTAGACGAAAATGGCCACTGCAAGGTTGTCATGACCTTTACCGACACAGCCTGTGATTGTGCTGAGAGTCTGCCCATCGCCATCATGGACTCTCTTAAGAAAATTGAGGAGATTGAAAGTGCCTCTGTCGAGGTTACTTGGTCTCCTGCTTGGAAAATCACCCGTATCAGCCGCTTCGGCCGCATTGCATTAGGGATCAGTCCTAGATAAGAAGGAACTTAGTTTATCTACATTTAAAATAAAAACACCAAACCCGCTAGAAAAACTAGCGGGTTCTTTTGTCATATATAGGCTATTTCTTACCTGTTTCTTCTGGTTTCCAGAAGTCAGTAACAGCACCTTTAGCGGCAGACGATACCATGTGAGCATATTTACCAAGTACCCCGCGACTATAAAGCGGTGGAATAGTCGTTTCTGCCTTACGTTTCGCCAGCTCTTCGTCAGAGACTGCCATGGAAATTTCCTTGGTATCTTGGTCAACCGTGACCATATCACCTGTACGAAGATAGGCAATCGGACCACCATCTTGAGCTTCCGGAGCAATGTGTCCGACAACCAAGCCGTAAGTACCGCCTGAGAAGCGACCGTCGGTTAGAAGGGCCACCTTGTCCCCTTGGCCTTTCCCTACAATGATAGATGAAAGTGACAGCATTTCTGGCATACCAGGGCCACCCTTTGGTCCAACGTAGCGAACTACAACCACGTCGCCATCGACCACTTCATCGGCCAGTACCGCATCAATAGCAGCTTCTTCCGAGTCAAAGACCTTTGCTGGTCCGACGTGACGGCGTACTTTAACACCAGAAACCTTAGCAACAGCGCCGTCTGGAGCCAGATTACCATGCAAGATAATGAGCGGACCGTCCGCACGTTTTGGATTTTCAAGCGGCATAATAACCTTTTGACCTGGTGTCAGATCAGCAAATTCTGCTAGATTTTCTGCTACAGTCTTACCTGTACAAGTAATGCGGTCGCCATGCAGGAAGCCGTTCGCCAAGAGATATTTCATCACAGCCGGCACTCCCCCAACCTCGTAAAGGTCTTGGAAGACATACTGACCGGACGGTTTCAAGTCAGCCAAATGTGGCACCTTCTCTTGAATGACATTGAAGTCATCAAGTGTCAGCTCGACATTAGCCGCGTGTGCCATGGCCAACAAGTGCAGGGTAGCATTAGTAGAGCCACCCAGAGCCATGGTCACCGTGATAGCGTCTTCAAAGGCTTCGCGCGTCAAGATATCAGAAGGCTTCAGCCCCATTTTCAGCATTTTTACAACAGCACGGCCAGCTGCTTCGATATCCTCTTGCTTGTCTTTAGACTCAGCAGGGTGAGAAGAAGAGCCTGGCAGGCTCATGCCTAGAACTTCAATAGCAGTCGCCATAGTATTGGCTGTATACATACCGCCACAGCCACCAGGGCCAGGGCAGGCATTACACTCAATGCGGCGCACTTCCTCAGCTGTCAAGTCACCATGGTTCCATTTCCCGATTCCTTCAAAGACAGAAACCAAGTCAATGTCCTTACCGTCCAGATTACCCGGTGCAATTGTTCCACCGTAGGCAAAGACAGCAGGGATATCCATGTTAGCAATGGCAATCATGGAGCCTGGCATATTTTTATCACAGCCCCCGATAGCTACGAAAGCATCCACATTATGCCCGCCCATGGCAGCCTCGATGGAGTCTGCGATGATGTCGCGTGAGGTCAGAGAGAAGCGCATCCCTGGAGTTCCCATGGCAATTCCGTCCGCAACCGTAATAGTTCCGTACTGGACAGGCCAAGCACCCTCTGCTTTAATACCTTCCTTGGCTAGCTTGCCCAAGTCATGCAAATGGATATTACAGGGTGTATTTTCCGCCCAAGTGGAAATCACCCCAACAATAGGCGTCTCAAAATCTTTATCAGTCATCCCCGTCGCGCGAAGCATGGCACGGTTAGGAGATTTAACCATACTGTCATAAATCTTACTTCTGTGACGAATGTCCTTATCTGTCATATCTTTCCCTTTCATTACAGTAATCTTTGTGCTTTATTATACCACACTTAGGCTGTATTTTACAGAGGAAAATTTTTAAATTTTCAGAAGATTGGGAAAATATAGAGGCGGATTTGAAACTTTTTCCTATCAAGTCGAAAGAAGACAACTAGAAGCTCAGGGTTTTCTCAATAAAGAAGAAAAAAATCTGTCAAGTAACTTTACTTTACAAAAAAGTTTTGTTATACTGTTAAAGTTGATGAAAATCATCAAATTGAATCGAATTCATAAACTAAAAGGAGAAACAAACAATGGCAGTACCTGCACGTCGCACTTCCAAAGCGAAGAAAAACAAACGCCGCACTCACTACAAAGTGACAGCTCCAACTGTAACTTTTGACGAAACTACTGGTGATTACTCACGCTCTCACCGTGTATCCCTTAAAGGATACTACAAGGGCCGTAAGATTGCCAAAGCTGCTGCAGCAGAATAATAGAAGGGAGCTACCATGCGCGTAAATATCACACTTGAACACAAAGAATCTGGTGAACGCTTGTACCTTACTTCTAAGAACAAACGTAACACACCAGACCGTCTTCAATTGAAGAAATACTCACCAAAACTTCGCAAGCACGTTGTATTTACAGAAGTGAAATAAGGGGTCACTACACGTCACTAGACTTTAGAAACCTTGATTTGAAGCAATTCTTGGAATTCAAAATTTCACTACATTGCAATATAAATCAATCGAATCACTACCTTTTTCACTACCTTTTATGAAATAAGAAACTGATTTGTTTATTTAAAAAGAAAAGGAATTTTAAAATGAATTCCTTTTTTTAATTTCTAAAACGGTAAGACACCCTTATTACTAACTGACTTACACTTGTAACATTACTTTGGTATAATAGAAATGGAGGTAAGCAAATGAAAAGATTTATCACATTAATTTTAGTGTCTCTATCTGCAATTTTATTAATTGCCTGTTCTAACCAATCAAGCAATTCTTTAGATGGCGAATACTACTGGATAAACGAGAGTAGAAATGAAGTTGCCTTTACCATTTCAGGTAACAAAGGAAATATCAATAAAGGGGAGGCTGATGCCTTTACAATTGATAAAGACAGTTCAACAATCGAACTGTCTGGTTCTAATATCATAAACCGAAAAGAGAATTATACATTCAAGGATGGCGTATTCACTGTAGATATTTCAGGAACGAAGCAAGACTATTACAAAAAGGATAGTGAAGCATATAAAGAAGCAGTGAAGAAATACGGCAACAATTAAAGCTCTCAAACTATTCCTTGTTCTTTATACAATAAAAACGCTGATTGAAGCGTTTTTTGTTATCCTATTAACAGAGAAAAATTGGGCATAATTTATTTTTTAGTGCTTTTCAGGTTATATTTTGATCATTTGAGGAAAACAACATTATTTTTAAGAATTTATCTGATAAGATAGGAGTATGAAAAATTTAAAAGAAGATAACATTCAAAAATCCTTATGGCATATCAAACGACATTGCGAAAATATAGAGAAAAATACTGATGATCTTAGAAGAAAAATAGAACTTCTCCATTTGAAGGAAAGTGTCGAGATACTAAAGAGAGTTTTTAACGATGAAAAACCCTATCCAAACTTGGATAGGGAGGAAGTGTTTTGAAACCTCGTTGCAATGAGTTTTAGTTCAGATTCCACTTTTTGTAAAACCTAATTTGACAAGGTCGCTTTTCTTTTAATTTCAAAAAACCTCTATCACAGCGTTTATAAATGCCAATATTGGAAAAAGATTTCAATAAATTTGAATGAATTATTTTGACTTAGGTGAAAAGTTTCCCTATACTCATATCATTGATGAAATCAGTATATGACAACTTTTAATTATATGAATCGTAGTGTAGATAAAAGAAAACAATAATATTAACGAAATTATCCAAACAAAATCTGATGCATTGCTTTAAGGAATTCTTTAGTTATTGGGAATCCAGAGCTTGCACCAATTACAGAATCAATACCACAGTATGGGCATAATGCGGTTCCTCTGTAGTCTATTTTGGTATCTTCCACTAGCCATTCATCAATTTCAAGTGGAGAAAAAATCTGCATACAATAAAAACAACCACAAATTTCATCCCTTTCCAACTCAGGTTTATTATTACTACAATAAGCATGAGCTAAACTGTAATCACGTTTGTTCAAAATCTTTCCCCTTTCTCTCTTTTCTATGATTGAGTCGGAACAATTGTAAGGTCGCTGTGGTTATTTAAAAAAATATACATTGGAACTCCAAAACCATCTTCCGACATATTCTCACATAGAGTTTTTAGAAAAAATTCTATCCATTCACTAGAAGGTTCCACAGCATCGTCAGTCTGAGGAGTGAACCACATTTGAGGAATAAATTCCATTGTGTCTAAATCGAATGCAATCCCAATCATCATATCATAGAAATCAAAGGAAGCACAAAAAACACGCATATTATCGCTAACTTTATCAATTCCTAATTCAGGAGGTATTTCCGTCATCGTAATCATCATATGACCAGTTATTTCTCCATTTTCCTCTTCAAACTTTTCAAGTATCCCTTGCTCACGAAGGATATTTTCCACTTTGAAGAACATTTCTTTATCAACTAACATAATATTCTCTCCAACAATTTGAATTAGCTTTATTATACCATTTACTAACACTATGTTTAGTAAGCATTTATTTCAACCAGTTCCAAAAAGCTTTAACTTCAGCATTTCTAAAGATTCCGTTCAAATTTATTTTTTGCTATATTTGATTAAGTTTTAGTTGAGTGGTGTCAATTTTGACTCCTAGTGTAAGCAAGTTTGTTATTTTAAATCTCGTTACTTTTATTAGCATTATATCATAAATTCGATTCAATCATTTTACGTTATAACGAACATTTTCAAAACTTTTCGTTATAACGGACTTCACATATTTAATTGTAGAGAAATAATTATCTGTTATAATAGTAGTAGAAAAGGAGGTCGTTTGAATGGAAATCAACACAGAGATCTATGATAATCTATATGAATTTATATCAAACCTAGAAATTAGAATCAAAAAGAATGTCTTTCATTCTAATCACTCAGAGCAACTATCAACTTTCAGCAATGAACTGTTCCAACTATGCAAGACTAAAGAACTGAATGTCTTGCTAAATGACATTACTTCACTACCTTCTTATGAAGAACTCATATTAGCTACACCTGATCAATCAAAAGGTTATGTCTTGATGAGCGTTGAAAACATCTATACTGAGATTATTGAACCGTCAAAAATTGAATACTATGAATAAACACTGGAAAAATCTGGTGTTTTTTCATAGCAAACTCAACCACAAGCGGTTGAGTCTGTGATATAATATATCTCAGTATGAAAAAAATAGATAATAATTATTCTAAAATCAGTTTTGCTCCTTTGTGGAAAAAACTAACTACTTTAGGAATGGCAAAAAATGAATTTCAAAAAATTTCTGGTCTTGGCTCAAGTACCCTAACTAAATTACGAAATAATAACTGTGTAACAACCGACACTTTATTAAAAATTTGTAATGTGTTAAATTGTGAGCTCAAAGATATTATAGAATTAAAGGAGAATTCTGATGCGTAAGTACAATGTAATCGATCTGTTTTCTGGCGCCGGAGGATTAAGCCAAGGATTTAAACAAGCAGATTTCAATATTTTAATGGGAGTGGATTTTGACGATCCAGCACTCAAAACATATAAACATAACCTAAAAGATTCAGTTGCACTTAAAGCTGATCTCTTCGATGAAGAATCTGCTATTAAAGATATTGAAAATAATTTAAACGGTAATATAATTGATGTTATTATTGCAGGGCCACCCTGCCAAGGATTTAGCTTAACTGGTTCAAGAGATATAAACGATTCTAGAAATAAATTATATGTCGCTGTTGTTCATGCCGTAAGGCATTTTAAACCTAAAGCATTTTTGATTGAAAATGTTCCAGGTATGGCAACACTATACAAAGGAAAAGTAAAAGAACAAATCATCAATACATTTGAAGATTTGGGGTACGCTGTTTCAGTAACCGACAAACCTTTACTGGCTGCTGATTATGGGGTTCCTCAAATTAGAAAAAGAATGTTTTTTGTAGGTTATCGAAAAGATTTAAATTATGAATATTTCAAATTCCCAGAACCAACTTTAACACCTGAAAAATACATTGGTACTGCTGATGCGATTTCTGATTTACCTACACTCGTTAATGAACTTGGAGAAGAAAATGTTCCATATCACATGGAACCTCAAAGTGAATATCAACGCCTAATGAGGGAAAACTCTCTCGTTATTCACAATCATATTGGTACTAGACATACTGATGAAGTGAAATGGGTAATTAGCCAAGTTCCTGAGGGTGGAAACCATAAAGATCTTCCGCCTGGTGTAGGAGATTCTCGAAAATTCAATGAAGCTTGGACTCGTTATCATAGTCAAAAGCCTTCAAAAACAATTGATACTGGACATCGTAATCATTTTCATTACAAATGGAATCGTGTCCCGACTGTTCGTGAAAATGCTAGATTACAGTCTTTTCCAGATGATTTTGAATTTTTGGGAACTAAAACTCAGCAAAATCGTCAAGTCGGAAACGCCGTCCCTCCATTACTAGCTCAAGCAATTGCCGAAAAAATGCTTATTCATTTAGAAAAAGGATTTACTGATGAAAATAAATAACATTGAATTATTTGCTGGCGCTGGCGGACTTGCAGATGGTTTAGAGCAATCAGGTAATATTCAACTGCTTTCCGCAGTGGAATGGTTGAAACCTCAGGTTAGAACTTTAGTTAATCGTTTAGAAAGCAAGTATAACATCCAAGATGCCAAGGAGATTGTACTTAATTTTGATATCCAGAGAACCGAAGAACTAATCAATGGATGGTCAAACGATGAAGAGTTTGGCTCTTCACCAGGGCTTGCAAAAATAGTGGGAAACAAAGAAGTTCATATGATTTCTGGTGGTCCTCCATGTCAAGCTTACTCTTTAGCAGGCCGAGTAAGAGATAATAATGGTATGAAGGATGATTATCGTAATTTTCTTTTTGAATCTTACATTAAAGTTGTAGAACATTTCCAACCTAAAATTATTTTATTTGAAAACGTTGAAGGAATTCTTAGTGCTATACCAACTGGCGAAAAGATTACATCATTGATAAAACAAGGTTTTAACAATATCGGATACGAAATTATTGATGACCTAAGAAAAAACGCTCTCTTCGACATGTCAGATTTTGGAGTCCCCCAAAAAAGAAAACGAGTCATTATTATTGGAGTTAGAAGAGATAATCAATCAACTGATTATCAGGAAATTTTAAACCAGATTTATTCTTCAATCCATAACTTGAGCACTCTTCAACAAACTAAAACTGTCCGTGATGCAATTTCTGATTTACCACCACTTTATCCAGTTGAAAATCCAACTCGTACAAAAGCTTATACAAATGATACCTCTATCAATGGCCACAGTTCACGTTTTCATAATGAACGTGACAAAAAAATTTTCAAAATGCTAGCGAAAGACCTTGAGGAAGGTACCAACAAGTACACTTCAACTGATGCTCTTAAGGAACTATATTTTGAAGTTACGGGAAAAAAATCAAATGTCCATAAGTATTTTGTATTAAGATGGGATGAACCAAGTAATACTATTCCCGCTCATCTGAAAAAAGATGGCTTACGACATATCCATCCTGATTCTTCTCAGAGCAGAAGTATTACAGTACGAGAAGCTGCTAGATTACAAACTTTTGATGATGACTTTATATTTAATGAGTCACAAATGAATAATTTCGAGATGATTGGAAATGCTGTTCCGCCATTATTTGCGAAAAAAATCGGCGAAATTATACCATCTATTCTAAAGTTAATAAAAGACATGGAAAAAGCTTAGAAGATTAGTTCTAAGCTTTTTTAGTTAGTTGTCTTTAACTGAAAAGTCGGCAAAATATACTCCTTCACCAATCAAAGACAATGTGATAGTATTCCTACCGTAATTATCTAGCATTTCTTTAGTAATCAGATCATCAACATCGACGCCTAACCTATTTCTCAAATATCTCCCTAAGATACTTTTTTTAGAAATTCTCTTCCCATCCAAAAACGGTGTTTTAGGAGAATAGGATGCTAATTGTTTTGGATATTGTTTACCATCATGTTTTTGTTCTCCTTCTAACGAAGCTTCCATGATTGTCCCATCGTCCCATATTAGCTCAATTGGATCAGAATTACGTTTACGTTTGCCGTCAGGTGTAGAAAAAGTTGGATCTAGCGGAGAAATAAGCCCAGGTACCTCTTTTATTATCTCTTTAGGCAATCTTATATAAGCATCTCCTTCAGCCGTATGAGCCCCATTTAGCCTTGCCAAACCCCAATTTAGTCCACTTGATACAGGTACTTCATCAGTTCGTGGATCATAAATAGGAATATCAAAGGATAGTTGAATTTCAAGATCAGCAATATCTTTCCCCTGCTTCATACTACTGTAGTCTATGACAGCCTGATCTTTACGAAACAGTGGTTCTCTAGACGAATTATCTAATACAAACTTGTAATAAGTATCTAGCGGAGCGAATGTATCACGGGTAGCATCCGCTAATGACTCACGATAGTCTGTCCTCAATCCATTTGAAGAAAAATTTGCTGACCCAATTAACGCTCCTAAAGTCTTACTCTGTTTTTTCCAGATATAGATTTTTGAATGGATTTCACGATTAGTAAATAAGATATCGATATGGTCGCTCTCTTTGGATATCTTTTCTAGGGAACTCCATAGCCTAGCATCTAACCCACTCGGATACATCCCTCCAATTACTGTGATTTTCATATCACTTAATTCATTTAGACGTTCTACAGGAGCTGGCCCTAGAAAACCACTTATAACTACAAGTTCATCTGGTTCTTCAGACAACAACTCGTGTTTTGAGAAGATAACTTCTTCTAAACCTTCATAATAAAGCATATTTTCCTCCTAAGCTCAGAATTTAACTTGAAAAAGAAGCTTCATAATAGCCATCCTGAATATACGTAAATTCTACGTATTTGTTTTTAAAAGAATTTAGATCCGACATTGTAATTATGTGAGTAGATGATAACCCCATTCTTCTTCTGATATATGCTCCCAGTTCAGCACCACCGCCATCAGCACTTGTCAATTGCTTAGGATACTGCCTATATGGATCATTAGGGTTACGATTACCTTTAGAGGGTCTCTCTACACCAGTACCAGAAAAAATCATTTCCATTACAGTACCATCATCCCACAAAACGGTAATAGGATCATAATCTCTTGTAATTTTGCCAGAAGTTGTATTTCTTTTTTGAGGTTTAAAAGGAAATACAATAGGATGATTATCTATCAATTCTGCTGTCACTGCAAAATATGATTCCATGCTACCTTTTTTCGTATGGCCTTTTTGATTACCCCAATTTAAACCACTACTGTCATGAACAACTTTTTTAGTTCCCTCAATTCTAAACAAAGGTATCAGTGCAACAAAAGGATTCTTTGAAATCTTATATTTGTTTCTACCTGTACCTTTAGAACGAGTTGTAACGCTTTGTGACGAAACCAAAATTTGGCTACTATTTATCGGAAGTGAAGACTGAGCAACTTCTAAACAGTACGAATCTAAATCATTCAAGTAGTGTTGATTTATCAGTTCGTTTTTGTTCAAATCAACTAATAATTCAGAATTTTTCCCACTTCTGAGACCATTTATTGAACAATTTGCTGATCCAACTAGTATATTTTTAATATCTCCATTTTCTTTAAAAATATAACACTTTGTATGTACATGATAGTCTGATACAACAAAAATATTCAAATTAGCATGATTTCGCTGTAAATCTTGCAACTTATTAAGTAATAACGGAGTCAAAGCTCCTCTATAAGCCATTCCAAAATAAAAATCTAACTTTTTACCTAGCCTAGCTATCTTTTCAATTGTATCTGGGCTACAATATCCGCTTATAATAGCAATCTCATCACTAGAATTAGCATTATCTATAACAACTTGCTCTAAACCATCTACGTATAATCCCATGTTTATCTCCAATTCAATTAGTCTTTGCTAATATTATAACAAATTACTGTAATTAGCTGTTAAAATCACTCGACTTTTGATAATCTCATAAAAATAAAAGAGACAATTATCCTTCTTATTGTACACTACTAAACACCTGCAAATATTGATACTTCCTAACCATCTTACTTTCATCACTCATTCCAATTTTGAAGTAGAAATAGTGATCTCGCCCATCTTTGCTATTTTCCTTATTGAGCTTGAAATAGTTCTTTTGGCTCATAGCCATTTCTCTTAGTATATCATCTGTGAGGAATGTCAATGGTACATTCATAGCTGAATACTTGTAGAAGTCTTCTTCAAACTTGATATAGGAATCCGAGAAATAGTCAAACTGTAATTTATCTTTATAAATCTCTCTCCTACTCATCGGTCAATTCCTCCGTTAAACTAATTCCCAAGACATCATCCACCTGAAGCAGCTGGTACTTATCAGCTGTTTTTATTGTGATTTCAGACTGACTGATTTCTGTTACCTGTCCTGTGTATCGTTCTTTTCTCTTGTCGGACTCGACTTCAAATATTCCTGTCAGTCTTCCAACATACAACTGGCTAATCAAGGTGAGTTTATCTAACTTAGTCAGCTCACTACTCATATCAACCTTGCTCTTATCATCTGTCAATGAGGTTGTATGTTCTGAAAGGAAGAAGCCCATCCATTTCATCATTCCCCTATCTTGATGTTCCCTTGCTGACTGGAAGGGAAGATAACTTCTATCAATCATTTTAAACCATCTAGTCCACCAGCTGAGTGACCACCAATCAACTTACTACGTTCTAAACTCCTTGACGCTTCTAGCAAAGAGTTCCCCTTTTGAATCGTTGTAAATCCAAATTGATTTCGGATAGTATCAATCGCTGTTTGGAGCCTTTCTTCTTTGTCAATTTTCTCTACATCATCAAATAACGAAATGATCTGGATAGAATCATCTACAAAATTTGAATAACTAACGGCTACATTTCTGACTGCTCCTGAATCATATTTCTTTCTAAACAAGGATAGAACATGGTCTGTGAGAACTCTAGTATTATTAGTCGGTTCTACCTTCATCTGAGCCTGGATAGATCGCTTCAGTTCATTTCTTGAAAAGCCTAAGGAGATGGAAACAGTACAACACTTTTTATGAGCTCTTCTTAATCGAATGGCTACCTGCTCTGCCATTTCTCTTAGAATCAATTCAATATCAACTTGTTTGACATAATCTCTAGGCAAGACTTGTGAATTTCCTAGGCCTTTGCTTTTCGGCTTATAGGGATTGTGGACATTACTTTCATCAATACCATTGGCATGAAAGAAGAGGTCAACGCCTACTACTCCAAGTTCTTTTTTGAGAATATCAGGATTGCAGTTGGCTAATTCTCGGATAGAGTAGATTCCCAACTTATGCAGTCTTTTCTCCATACGGGAACCAATGCTCCAAAAATCTGTCATCTTAGGAATGTTCCAGACCTTTTCTTCTACATCTTCATAAGACCAATTTGCCCTCATCGTTGGGGTATGCTTAGCTTCATTATCCAAAGCTAGTTTAGCTAAAAGAGGATTACTGTTTGACATGCCAACAGTAGAATAAATCCCTGTCTTCCGCCAAATGTCCCGTTGAATACGTGCTGATAGCATATCCAACTTCTTTCTTCTTGATAAACCCTTATCTGAGATGAAGTAATTCAAAGAAGAGGTTAAATCAATAAAGCCCTCATCAATAGAATAAGGAAGAATATCTTCTATACTCGCATAGTCTTGAAAGATATGCTGAATTTCCAAATTCTTCTCAATGTACATATCCATTCTCGGAGGGACAATAAAGGTCACTTTTGCCCACTCTTCAATGTATCTGACATACTCAGGAGTTGTTGGGAGACCTTGCCTTCTCGCATTGTAATAAGAAAATTTCCTAGTATGAATGTCAAAAGGTAAATCATAGCTTCGTCCAACATTCGATTTCCCAAAGACTTTTTTGAACGTAGGAGAGGAAGCTAAAATTAGTCCATTAGCATTATCTGCTCGACTCATCACACAAAGTGAGGTCTTTAAAGGGTGCAAACCACGTTCCACACATTCGACACTAGCATAGAAAGATTTCATATCCACAAAAGCAATATCAGATTTTGGTTCTCGTGAATAATCAAAATATCCCATTTTACACCTCTAATGGCATAAAGTCACCTACGATTTTACCTACGATACGAGGATTTTCATCATAAGGAATATGGATGTCTTTATAATCCTTGTTAATGGAAACTAGGCGTAACCCTTTTTCCTCACAGTAAACTTTCTTGATAAAGGTCTGTGAATTCCACACTACCGCATAAACTGCTCCGTCATAATCAAAGCCCGTTTCACGAATAAGAGCAACGGATCCGTTATGATAGGTAGGCTCCATGGAATCCCCTGAAATCCAGGAAGCAAAATCATGAGCCAGTTCCTTATCAAAGTAAACCACATCAAATCTCTTATCATCATAGACAGTAGCACCAATACCAGCCGACAGGCTTTCATAGACACGATAAGGGAAATTAGGCATAGCAATAATGTTAGACTGCTTATCTACTAAGTCTTTAACATAGTTCATAGCCTTGGTCTGATTAGAAGGATTCAGTTGCTTATAAAGCATAGCAATTTCTTCCATATAGAAGAACTCTTCTGTCACTCCTAGAATCTCAGCAATCTTTTTCAAGTTGGTCTTGTTTGGAACTGCTCTGCCATTTTCCCAAGAGAAATAAGAAGATCGGTTAATATCAAGAAGCCGTGCAATCTCACTTTGTTTCATTCCCAACTCTTCACGTCTTTGTTTTAATTTTGCACCGTTGAACATCTCATACCCTTTCTAACAGTAGTTGTGTTTTGGCGTTACTAACTGCTTGTCTCTCTGTTAGTTTATCTTTTTTCCAAGCAAAGTAAATGACTTTACCATAATCAAAAAGTTGACCACAAGAAATATCTGATTTGTCAGCTTCCAAGGCTTGTCTAAACGATTTCTCCTTCAATTCATGGATTTGTCTATCAGACAGGTAGGCATCTCTGATCAGCAAATGGTAGACCTTGGCTAGCATATCTATAGTGACTTGCTTATACTCTTCGATAATAGACGACTTCAACAAGCCAAACATATCTACAATCCTATCCAACTGACCGTTTTTATAGTCTTGAATAGCATGGTTAACCTCATCTATTGAATGAGTTGTTTCATGACTGAATAAGTCTCTCAAGCGATAGACCAAGGCTTCAGCAGAAACTTTCAGATCTTTCATTACTCGTGAAAAACTATCATGCCTATAAAATATCTTCGACAGCAAAACAATACTTGGCATAAGCACAAATGCTGAAAAGAGATTTGCTTCGCTCTCAAAGATAGAGTCAGACTCATCCTTTAACTCTGTAAAGAAAGAGCCACTATGCTTTAGCAGAAAGTGCCCCAACTCATGGCACTTAGTAAAGTTTTGTTTCACTTGCGGATTTTCCCTTTCATAAGAAAATGAAACACCGCTCTCATCAATCAAGGTCAACCCTTCAATCTTGCGACTGGAAAAATGATGATCCATTACCTTGATATTGTGACTCTCAACAATATGGTTGAAAAATCCTTCAAAGTCATACCCCAAAAGAGAAGAGTCATTCTCCTTGATATACTTGTAAATATAACGATTTGCAACTTCCTTAATTTGGCTGTATCGTGTATCCATAATACCTCCTTGAAGTTTTGTTGTTTTATAAACTAACAATAATTATATAGAAAAAGTGGACGATTGTCCACTGGAAAAAGTATTTACTTGAATTCATAACTTAAACCAATTAAATCACCATCTGGACAGTTTGAATCCTGATTATCTAAAACTAAATACGGGTATTCATTGATTGTAATTTCTATATTTAGTGAGCAACTACAATTTTCACATATTTCATTTAGCTCAATAGAATAATACGTATCTGTCCCCATACTTCTTTCTGTGCTACTTTGGTCAAACTCAACTATATCAGGTGCAAAAAATTCAGATTCAGCTCCACAATTGTTACAAATAATTTTATATGTTGGATTGGTAGGTTGAAGATTCACGTCAAAATAAGTTTCGCTAAAGTAATCTCTATGTACTTCTCTACTTACACGACTAGTTTTATCTAACATAATTGGTTTTCTTGTAAAGTTGAGTACTTCTATTTTATCTTCAAAGATTTTAACATCTAAATCTATAAACATATCTACTTTATGATTCTCGCAAATCAGATTATATGAATCTTCCTCTCTACCTTCAATATCAATATTTAATTTAAATTTTAATTCAGCTTTAGAGTTTTGCTCATCAATATCCAGTTTTAAAACCTTAACACTAGGACTCTTTATCTCAAAACCACTTATCAATGCTTCATCTAATTCAGTAAGTTCAGTAATTCCATCTTTATCATAATCAGTTACATCAATTGTTATTCCATTTTCTTCAAAGTAATACAGTTCATTTAAGTCTTCAAAAAAGTCAGATAAATCAACTTTTATTTGTTTAGCTATACTCAAAGACTCTTGTAAGACACCATTACGTACTCTTTTGTAGCCTGGCAAATCTTTATTGAGGTAATTAACGCAATCTTGGTAGTTTATAAATTGTTTTGCGTGTGGAATTTTCAACTTAACAGCTTCAATAAACCCCTTATCTGTAGACACGACTATAAGTTTTTGATTGGAATTTTGAAATTTAGTTTTTAAATTATGTATGATAAGAGCATCAGGAAATTCATTTTTCTTTTTTGCTTTATCCTCAAAAGGTAGTTCTGAATTAAAATAGTCCTCTAGAATCTCAGTCATATTATAGTTTGGAAAAGCCATTTCAAGTTGTTCATTAGTAAAGAAATTCACAAATTCTTCGAACTTGTCTTTTGCCTCACTATAACTATTTGACTTAATATAATCCAAATTATTCTTTATAGAATTGAGAGTGTCAATATTCAGAGCCTTTTTATTAAATTCATTTAAATAAATCAGTATTTCTTCGATTCTATCATTGATATGGGATAGTACTTCTCTATAGATTATCGGATCAACATATATCTTTAAATTTGGATATAATCGTACTTTTAAATCTTTAAAAGTAGTAAAAACATTTGCATCAAAATTATAATTAGCCTGATGATAAATATTTGTATCTAAACAAATTATTATTTCATCATTTATTTTAGAATTCATTTTTTAATTTCCTTACTACTGAAAATATCCATACTAACATCATAGAACTCAGCTAACTTAACTGCCGTACTCAGATACATATCCGTATCTCCATTCTCCCGACGGGCAATGGTACGTTCTGTTGTTCCAAACTATTTAGCAAGCTCTTTTCTATTCTGTCCCTTAGATAATCTTAGTTCTTTTAATTGTTTCACTCTTCACTACTTAAAATAGCCTTCTACTTATTTTTTCAAAAAAGTAAGAGAATTTTAATCGAGCCACTAAATTGAATGATAATACTTAATCATTGATTCGATATAACGCTTTCCCCATGAATCAATTTTAGCTTCTTTAGTTAGCTCCCTCTTCAATTCATTTCTCCATTTTGAATTGTATCTATCAATATTATATTTTTCAACATAATTCCTATGATAAAAATGAATCACTTCATAAGCACCAATATGTGTATTTAGAAGATACTCATCAATAGATTCAGTCAATGAACTGAATAATGCAAAATATGCCATAAGACGTTTTTCGCTTAGAGTATCTGTTTCATCTATTTTTTTAAAACTTCTATTATTTACCGCTACATCTATTCTACGACCAAAAGAATGAGCAGCATTATTTCTAAGCTTTCTAGCATGCTCTAGTTCACTGATACTTTCTTTGAATTTTGAAGGAGCATCTGGAAAGATTCTATAAAACATACTAGTCCTTCTCTGCCAATCTCCTTTTGTAATCTGCTCAACAATTTCTTCGATTAGTTCTCTGTATTTACCAGTAAATGCACCATTTTTTAGATAGCTAACACCATCAATCTTAACACTATTTTCCTTAAGATTGGAATAGTTTAAAAGTAACCCAGGATTCGATTCAAAAGCTACTTTAATGATTGATGACAAGTAAGTTTCAAAATTAGAAATAATGCTTACCAAGGTATTGATTCTGTTCCATTTTTGGAATTTATTGAAATTTTCTTGCCATTCTAATAGATACGGTGGTATTTTTCTTACATCAGGTCCAGAAGCATTAAAAAAAGTCGCAGTACTGAACCTTTGGTTATCGAATCCTGAATTCCGAACTCTATATTCTGCCTCAGATGCTAGTGGAATTAACGTCCAATAATATTGATTGATTTCAGTTAAATAATCCTTGTATACTTTATAACACCATGAATGCTTTTCTCTAGATATATTTCTATCAAACCTATCAATCATATCTAATTTTCCTCATCAAAAAGTTTCTTCCGCTCCTTCATAAACTGAAGCAGCTCTTGTTTGAAGACTTCTTTTTCTTCATTGCTCATACCGTCAGATGTGGTTCTGAAGAGCAATTCTACTTCTGACAAATCAATATCATCAGTCTTATCATTTGATACCAAGGTATCAACAGATACATTAAAGAGTTTGGCAATCTTCACAAGATTGTCATGACTTGGACGTTTTTTTCCTTGTTCCCAATAAGCGTATCCTTGTTGCGAAATTTCGATAGCTTTTGCGACTTGGGCCTGGGTCATTTTAGCCTGTTTTCTCAAGGTCTTAAGGTGTTCCGCAAGATCCATATAGTTCCCCTTAAAAAAATATTTTTGAATTTTTTCAAAAAAAGGTTGACATTTACAACCAATGGTTGTATAATATAATCAACAACTGATAGTTGTATAGCAGTTGAAAATAATAACCTTATCTTCAAGGCTAAATCACGATCATTGACAATTAAATAAAAAGTGCGTCTGACAACCAGAGGACTGATTGCCAAAACTACACTAAACTTCGTACCTTTATTGTAAACGTTTTGGAAATAAAAGTCAAGTCTGTTTGATGGTTGAAGTGAAGATTTAAAACATTTTTTGTGGGCTTCCACGCATTTCGGACTTTCGCACTTTTCCGAATAGTAAAGTGAACTGGCTTCGCCAAAGGGCGTAAGAGAATCTTAAAGGTATGATAATGACTACCTAATGAGATTGGCTGGGAAAGCGATGGTAATTCATGCAAAGCACCTTGCTAAACGTTGCCACCGTGAAGGAGGAATCCTTCAACCAAATAACTTTTCTCTACTGCTATCTATCTAATTTACTAGATAGATTTACTCTAGCTACTAAGTCCATTTTCTTAGTAGCTTTTTACTTTTACAATAAAGGAGAACATATGACTAACTTTTTTCGCACAACAATGTGAACGAATCTATAAAAACTACATTTTCACCTATGATATCTTTTCCTCTTTGGAACAACTCCAGGGGAAACTCTATCATCAAGCCCAAAAGGATTTAGATAAACTAGCCAATCAATCACTACTTACTGGCTTTGCTCATGGTGAAGTACAATTTTATACAAGAATGTTTAAACGAAAACTTTTTACTCATTACTATTCAAGAGTGAAGCAACTGGCTTAACTCTTTTTATTTTACACTCAGAAAGGAAACTCTTATGATCCCAGAAACACTTGTCATGCTACCAGAATTTATCGGCACTGCTTACTACGAAAAATTGGGCAATGCACCACGCTATGTCTTCGGAAAAGAAGGCAAATACCAACGCCACGTGCTAAACAATGAACAACACGGAGCTTTCCACGTAATCACACCCGCTTCAGCTACCGTCTTTCCAGAAGATGCTTTGGTTGAAGTGGTTAATCCCATTTTCCTCGCAGACACTTCCCTAAACGGAAATTCCGTTGCCCCAGCACTTAATGTATTTGCTGAAAAACTGGTTTTAAAAAAATAAGAAAGAATAGGAGAAAACATACATGGCTAAAATTGGATTAAACTACGGAGAAAAACTTCAAATTGCAGATAAGACCTATCGGGTTATTTCAGAAGGCCTTAATATCCCTCAAGTCTTTGGAAAACTCACCTTCCGAGGGATTGAAGGAACAGATACCATCTATGAAATTGACCGTTCCCAACGCAATCCTGACGGCTCCTACGTTCAGGTTAATACGGGGGAAATTCGGGGTGTTGTGGTAGGGATTCATTCTTCAGTCCAACATGAAACCCTCTTTTTCACCATTGCCGATATGGCGGAGTCTGAAATCGAAGACTTGGGTCTCAAGTACCGTGAGGAAGTGGAGCTAGAAGATATTGTCGTAACTCATACTCACGTTAACCGAAATGATATCTATAAGCTATTTGGTTCTAAGATTAAGAAAAAAGGGACAAGTCCTAAAGACTCTAAACCCGTAGAAAACAAGAAAGAAAACTAGGAGGTGACACATGAAACTCTTTACCTACCGTGGACAAAGAGTTCAAGTCTATCATCGACATATCAAGGCAATCACTTGGTTTATCTTGTGGTCGCCTTTTTTATTTGCCTTAGCTTACTATGGCTATCAACACCACTTGGAACTACAAGCCCAACCCTTTCCCAAAACCTACTACTTAGTTGCCTTTACCTTACTTTCCGCTCTAATCTCTCAAGTACTGAATTGGTTTTGCTACGAGAAACTGCTCGCTTTTCAAAAACTCAATAGCTTACGAATTCTCTCTCGTTTTCTCTTAGAAAACAATCTCTATCTAGTCAAAAAAGTCAAACGAGAGAAAAGGACGATAGAGAAAATCAAGCTTCCTCAAGTCTATCTCAAACAATCCCGTTATGGTTTGGAAGTGAGTTTTATCTTAGAAGGTAATAAGTTTCAAGATCGATTTCTCAATCTTGGGGCAACACTTGAAGTCATGTTTAATGGTGACTTTCGAAATAAAACCTTTGATAAACGCTTTATTAAGTACGATATCGCCATTAACCGCATTGATAGCCGTATTGGCATTGACCAAGTAGTGGTCAAGGGTTCAAAACTCCAACTTATGAAAGATGTTGTTTGGGACTTCATCGAAGAACCACACTTACTGATTGGTGGAGGTACAGGAGGAGGGAAGACAATTCTTCTCATGTCCATCATCTATGCTCTTGCTAAGATTGGTTTCATAGATATTTGTGATCCGAAAAACTCAGATCTATCTGGTTTGAAAAAAATCCCTGTCTTTCATGGTCGAGTCTTTACCGGTAAGGAAGATATTATCCAGTGCTTTAGGGAAAACGTTGAGTTCATGGAGAAACGATATGAACTCATGTCTACATCTCCCAAATTTCAAGCTGGTAAGAACTTCACTTATTACGGGATGAAACCTAAATTCATTCTGGTTGACGAGTGGGCAGCCCTTATCGCTAAAATTGATCGGGATTATAGCCTACAAGCAGAAGTCACCGAATACCTTACCCAACTAGTCCTAGAAGGTCGTCAAGCTGGGGTTTATGTGATTTTTGCCATGCAACGTCCTGATGGAGAGTTTGTCAAAACTGCTCTTCGAGATAACTTCATGAAGCGCCTCTCAGTCGGTCATTTAGAATCAACAGGCTATGACATGATGTTTGGAGATGCCAATAAAACCAAAGAGTTCAAAAAACTGGATAAAATCAATGGCGTTAAGGTCAAGGGACGGGGTTATATCGCAAACAACGGAGACCTGGCTGGTGAGTTTTTCTCACCTTATGTTCCATTAGACCATGGCTTTTCTTTCTATGAGGCCTACTCGCAAATTCCCATTTTAGAATTTGAAGGAGAAGAGTTTTCTGTTTTTAAAGACTTTGACTCACTAGTCCCAACAAAAGAACTAATAGAGGAGGTAGAACAGGTAGAAAACCATGTCAACCAACGACCACTAAAGGAGTTTGCAGAAGAACAGGAACTAAAAGTTACAACGCTTCGAAAGATTATTTATCTCTTGGAAGAACAAGGAATCGATTTTGACCGTTCTGACTCAGCTATTTTGGTGACTCCTTTTCAAGAAGAACTCCTTCTAGAAACTCTGGTTCACTTTGAAGAAGGCGGACGAAAATCATATGCAAAAGCCGTTCAAATGGCACTTAGTCATCAGGAACTAGGACAAGGGCAAGGGCAAGCCTGACGGCAAGTCAGGCGCAGACCGTAGCCCGAAGTTCCTAGTTTCTGATGATGAAACCCCCGATTTCTAATAGGGGGGTTACATTTGGCAAAATGGCAAAGTCCAACCCTCCTCATTCCTTATGAGAGTGGGCTTTGCGAATTTTAGAAAGTGTGTCACTTTGGCAAAAAAAGTGTGTCACTCATAAAAAAGGAGGTGTCCCTATGAATGGATAAAATCAGCCCATTCAATCTTAAGAAATTTCGTCAAGAAACTGGTATGAGCCAAAAACAATTTGCAGAAGCGGTTGACCTACCTACTAGAACCTATCGCTCCTACGAAGCTGGCGAAAGAGGATTGAGCATTGAAAAATTTCGTGACCTAAAAGCCAAACTAGGCTTTCATAGAGAGCACGAAAAACAAAGTTTACGTGCTCGGATTGACTACTTGCGAATCTCTTTTCCTGCTCTACGTGACTTAGAATCTTTCTGTGAAAACTTTCTCTTCTGTCATCTGAACGAATTTAGCGCTCAAGAAACACGGCTCATGAACTATACCCATCTTTGGCAACGAGGCAATATCTGGATTTTTGATTTCTTTGATAAAGCAGAAACCAAAGACTACCAATCCTGTCTTCAACTATCAGGGCAAGGGTGCCGTGAGTTGGAAGTACTCCTAGAATACAAGGGAATCACTTGGCAGGCCTTCCTTCAAAATCTCTTCTATGCTTATGAGGATTGCCGAATTAAGAGGTTAGATATTGCTCTAGATGAGCTCTACAAAGGTTTTGGGAAAGAAGACCAGCAGATTCATATCCCTAAGTTAATTGAGAAGCTCTACGCTAAAGAAATAGTTCTTAATACCTTTCGGAAATGGAATGTAACAGGGGGTGGCTCTTTTATTGATAATGAGGATATGGAAGCCAATCACGGTTTATCTCTCTACTTTGGCTCAAGACAAAGCCAACTCTACTTTAACTTTTACGAGAAACGCTATGAACTAGCCCGTCAAGAAAATATCTCCTTGGAAGAATCCTTGGAGATCTTTGGTATTTGGAATCGCTACGAACTTCGCTTTTCAGACCAGAAAGCACAAGGAGCTATTGAGGAATATATCAATGGTGTAGACCTTGGGGAAATCGCCCGTGGTGTTATCAATCATGAAATGCAAGTCTATGATGGAATCAATCAATTTGGAGCCTATAAGCCTGACCAAAAATGGCAACAACTTTTTGGTGGGGTAGAACCCTTGAAACTCTCAACCAGTCCTCAACCCTACTCTATTGAACGAACCATCCGCTGGCTAACTTATCAAGTAGCGAACTCTCTTGCTTTAGTTTCAGAGGCTGATCGTATCATGCAGACCGAATACATGAAGATGATTCAAAATAGCGGGGAAATTACAGATCGTGGGAAGGCAATGTTAAAACTACTCAAAGCTAGTAAACATTATGAACATTAGAAAGGAAAACAACCTATGGAATACAAAGTTGAGATTAATTCACTAGAAAACTTTAAAGCTTGGTCAGGCGGATTAACAACTCTAAACACTGTTCGTGAACGTGGAGGATTGGATACCCTCAACATTATTTGTGAAGATATCTTCTGTGGGGATATCCCAACGGAAACTCAAATCAATGATTGGCTCTGGTTTGATTCTGATTTTATCTTCCAAGCACTTGGCTATGATGATCTTCTAGAGGCTTCTTAAATTGCTTAAGAAAATCTATCAAGCAGACTTCTTTCTCTTACCTGATAAAAAGTTTTGGCATTTCTACATTCTTTTAAGAAAAGGAAAGGAGTTCTACTATGAATGTGCTGGAAGATGCACCGAAAAAGAACCAAATTCTAAAGGTCTCTATAGCTACGAACATGCTTGTTTCACGTTAGAGGGACAAGTTCTTTCCCTCAATCAAAAGATGCGTTCCTCACTTATTGCTTACATCCAACAAACCATCAAGCAAAATCAAGAACAATTTAGAAAGGAAATCGAAATGGCAACAAAAACAACTTTCACCCGACAAGTAGAACAAGTCGCTAATGAATTAGGCGAATCTCTCAAAAAGAAAGATTATAAAGATTCATGGACAAAAGCAGGTGAATTAAATAGCTTGCTGAAAAAAGAGGAAGCAAAAACTTTAGCTCCCCAATTACTGGAACAACTCCAGTATGAACTAAAGGGCTATTACTTTATCAATTCAGAAATGGAAAAACTCAATAAACGATTCTATGCAAAAGGAACCAAACTTATTGAGTTAGTTCAAGTATAACAGGAGGAACTATGGACAATTTAAAATCCTATCTCTTAAAGGTGAGGAAATTTCTAGAACAATTTAAAAAGGTTGAACAGAAAAAGAAACCTCCAAAACTTAAAACCCTCACCAAAAAACAAGTTAATCTTGCCGTAGTTGGCGGAACTTGCTGCCTTCTCTTTATTGGGCTCATGGGTTCTATTCGAGCTATCACTCTATCCAATCAGGTTTCAAGTCTAAAAACAAGCATTGAAAACTTTGAAAAGGAAAAATCAGACGCCCCTTCAACTACTAGGCAATATGACTACCGTCTACAATACTATCTAAACGATTTTGTTTATGCTTACTTTACCCTCTCACAAGAAAATAATAAGCAAACCGAACAAATAAATCATCTGAATTCCTTTTATGGTGCCCTTCCTGATACCAAGTCACAAGGACAAGTCCGAAACCCTAGTGAGGTGATTTATTCGCAACTCGTTACTGTAACAGATAAAGTGGCAACCTACCGTGTCAAATACAAGGAATGGATTAAAAAGGACAATAACACGGAGAAAAAAGAAATCACAACAGGATTTAATATTCCTTTTGAGGAAGTCAATGGTAAATATCGTATCGCTGGTCTACCTTGGTTTTCAAGTCTTGACTCCTCACAAGCAACTCCATCTTCAAAAGACGAGCAATTAACCCTGTCAGCAACCGATCGTCTATCGGAGGATGAACACAAGAAAGTAGACAAGTTTTTAACTATCTTTTTCACCAACTACACTACAAATCAAGACAATCTGAATTTGATTGCTAAAGGTGTTTCTGTAGTCGCAAACACTACCTTTAAAAGTATTGACTACACCTATCTAAAAGAAGATGGGGAAAAGCTCATCGCAACTGTTCAAGTTACTTTTGAAGTAGGGGCTTCAACTCATTCAGAGAATTTCACTCTCACTCTTACTCAAAATAACGGGACTTACTTTGTAGATGAGTTAGCCCACACCATCCCTATTAACTACGCAAAACAAGAAAAATAAAGGAGAACAACATGAACACAGAAAATCTACGAGCCTTCCTACAAGGAGATGCTGTTTGGGTACTAGGAGCAATTGCCGTCCTACTTGCAGTTAAAGCTTGGCGTAACAGCTCCTGGATTCAACTTTTTTCAGTAGTTTGTTTTTATGCTGTCATTGTCTCACTAACTAAAGGACAAGACATTCTAAAAGCTTTTGGCTGGTTCCTTCGTCTCTTTGGGATTGAAACAGGACTCTAACCATGAAAGATGAAAAACTGTATGATTACGCCAAGGGGCTTAACGCTCCTTATTGGATTCAAGAGATAAAAACTAAAAAGGGCACTCGCATTTGGTACTTTGCTACACCCATGCAACTGTCCTTTTTTATAGTCTTTATCTTCATCTTTGTTACCATGCTATTCTTTGGTGGTTTTATTCTTGTACCTCTAGCCAAAGCCACTCATTCGATTTCGTTAATTCTCTACTGGTTTATCCCTTATAAGCTAGCAAAATTTTATACAGAATACGAGCCACATGGAAAGAAAATGCATCTCTTTCTAGCAGATTATCTAATCTACTGTTGGGATTTTAAACTCAATAAAAAAGCAATCTACCATGAAGATCGTATTGAACCAGTTGAAGAAATTGTATTCGAAAAAACAAACCTCTAGAAAGGAGGATCTATGTCTCTAACACTAACTTATCCCATCCTACAAACTCATGACAATCTTGTCCTGAAAAGGGATCGGTCAGTAATGGCCTACTACCGTATTCCAAATACCCCAATCACCATCACGGATGACGGACGAAAAAATAAACACAAATTAACCGTCGCTCAAATGATGAAGAAACTTCAAAAAAATCAATATTTTGAGGTTTCCCTCATTCCTAAGGATTATCTTCTAGAGGAAAAATTAAAGGACTTCTCAGAAGCGCTAGCGTATGATAGTAGAAAGCTCGGTGAAGAACTCCTCCTCTATACCGTAGACCATTTAACAAATGAAATGGAAATCCCTTATCAATTTGATTGGGTGATTGGAGTTAACCTAAGAAAACAAAATCATGGGCAAACAATCAAAGAATTAGCCCTTGAAAGCCTAACTGATTTTTCCGAAAAAATCGCTCAGGGGTTTGGCTACGAATATGAACTCGCTGAAAACTGGTATGAGGACTACCGTGCAGATGAGTTTACCATTTACCAAGCCCTCGCTCCCTTACGAGCAAAAGCCTTATCGGATGAGGAATTGTTCTACTACCAACGGATGCAATATCTCCGCTATATTCCCCACTACAAAAAGGAAGTCCTCGCCAATCGTTCCCAATTTAACATCACGGATACTCTAATCAAAGTCACCAAGGGTGGCTTTTTAAAACTAGAAAGTCCTTATGGTTCTTCTTTTGTTACCATTCTTCCTGTTGGAAAATTTCCCATTCAGTTTAACGGCTTTCATCTAGGAGAATTTGTCCAACGGCTTAACTTCCCTGTTGAATTGCGTATTAAGGCAGAATTTATTGATAACAATAAAATCAAAGGGAAAATGGGACGATCCAATACCCGCTATCGCAATATTATGGAAGAGGCAGAAAATACTGATACTGTCCAACAAGATGAAATCATCATGGGGTCGCTTTCTCTGAAAGACTTGATGAAGAAGGTAGGAAATAAGGAAGATATCATCGAATATGGAGCTTATCTTATTGTCTCTGCCTCCAGTATTGGACAACTACGACAACGTAGACAAGTAGTTCTCAATTACTTTGATGATATGGGCGTTGAAATTAGCGAAGCTAGTCAAGATGCACCCTACCTTTTTCAAGCCCTCCTCTATGGTCAGCATCTTCAAAAGAAAACGAGAACTTGGACTCATATGGTAACTCCTCGTGGTTTCTCAGAACTGATGCCCTTTACCAATAGCTCTTCAGGAAATCGGATTGGCTGGTATATCGGACGAGTAGACAACTGGACAGGGCGTTGGGATTCAATTGAAAAAGCTATCGAATCCTCCAAAAACATTGTCCTATATAATGCCACTGTCGGAAACAAAGAGGATATTGCTGGTAAAATCACCAAGAACCCACACATCATCATCACAGGTGCTACAGGACAAGGGAAATCTTTCTTGGCTCAGATTATTTTCTTAAGCGTTGCCCTGCAAAATGTCAAAACCCTCTACATTGACCCGAAACGAGAGCTCAGAAATCACTACCAACAAGTGATTCACTCGCCTGAATTTGAAAGGCTCTATCCGGAGCGCAAGAAACAGATTGAGGCATTTAACTTTGTCACTCTTGATAGTTCGCTACCTTCTAACCATGGCGTTTTGGATCCTATTGTCGTTCTTGAGAAAGAACAGGCAGTCGAAGTCGCAAAAAATATGTTGGAATTTCTCCTGCAAGCCGTAGATGATGTTACCATGGATCAAAAAACAGCCATTACAGAGGCTATAAACATCATTGCAGAGAAAAGAGAGCAAGGTCAAGCTGTTGGATTTAAACAGGTCTTAGAACGCCTAAAAATGGACGAGAAGGACGATATTGCTTCTGTTGGACGTTATCTAACTTCTATTGTCACGAATTCCATCTTGGAACTTGCCTTTTCAGATGGAGCCACTCAAGGACTCAACTACGATTCCCGAGTCACTATTCTAGAAGTTAACAACCTTAAGCTCCCTAAGGATAATTCCACAAAGATTTCAGACCACGAAAGAAATTCTATTGCTCTCATGTTTGCGCTTGGTGCCTTTTGTACCCACTTTGGAGAGCGCAATGAAAATGAAGATACCATCGAATTTTTCGATGAAGCATGGATTCTGATGAAATCCGCAGAAGGAAAAGCCGTTATAAAAAACATGAGACGTATTGGGCGCTCAAAAAATAATACCCTTGCTCTCATTACTCAATCTGTACATGATGCTGAAAATGACGATGATACGACGGGATTTGGAACCATATTTGCCTTTTACGAAAAATCCGAAAGAGAAGATATTCTTCGTCATGTCAACCTAGAAGTCAACGAACAAAATCTAGAATGGATTGATAACATGATTTCAGGGCAATGCCTCTACTATGACGTCTATGGCAACCTCAACATGATTTCTGTTCACAATCTTTTTGAAGATATTGATATGCTACTAAAACCTATGAAAGCAACAGTTTCTTCAAGTCTTGAAAATAAATACGCTAGTTAGGAGGTGAAACCATGCAAGAAGCTTTTGAGAAATTAAAAGGCGTTGATATTTTCTCGCTCAAGTCCTATATGGAGCCAACTGGGTTCGGTTCCTTTAACGGTGCATGGGTAATGATTAATGAAATCTTCGTCAATTTTTTCTTTTTCCTGCTCAATGCCATTGTCGGTTTCTTCTCTCTTCTAATTCGTATCTTAGAACAAGTAGATCTCTACTCCGCCTACAAGACCTATGTCTTTAACGGTGCAAGTTCTATCTGGGAGGGATTCACGGCTTCAACCACTAACGGAGTTGGAAAAGATTCCCTCATTTCAATGTCCCTACTTATTCTTGGGATTTATCTATTTTATCAATACTTCTTTTCTAAAGGGAGTTTCTCAAGAACAGTACTTCATGTCTGTTTAGTAATTCTCTTAGGATTTAGCTACTTTGGAACAATCGCAGGAACTTCAGGCGGACTTTATCTGCTTGATACCATCCACAATGTTTCAAAAGATGTCTCCTCAAAAATTTCCAAAATTGAAGTCAACTATGATAAAGATAAGTCAATCAAAATTGGCGATTCAATGGCTGATAGCTATATTGCTGAAACTTCCTATAAAGCCTATATCTTTGTAAACACTGGTCAAGAAAACGGCAAATACAGGAATAGTCAAGATGGAAAAGAAGAGGAATTTGATAATAGTAAAGTATTAGGTACTTCTGATTCAAACGGAAACTTTACGGCAGTAAAAGCGAAAGAGCGCTCTGACTATCTAGATAAAATCGGAAATGGTGCTAATGAAGATGGCGAAAAGAATCGCTGGGTCTCTGCGATGCCTGACTTCATCTTTATTCGTATGTTTTATATCATCTTTAAAATTGTAGAAGCCATTGTTTTAGCTATCCCAGTTATATTGATTCAGATTCTAAATATCCTCGCTCAAGTTCTAGTTCTCATGATGATTTTACTATTCCCAATTGCTCTTCTTGTTTCTTTTATTCCTCGGATGCAGGATTTGATTTTTGGAGTTCTTAAAGTCATGTTTTCAGGCTTAACCTTTCCAGCGATTACTAGCCTCTTAACACTATTCATCTTTTACATTGAGCAATTAGTTGAAAACTTGGTAACGTCTGGCTTTGATGGTGTTTTGAAGACTCTCCCTTCTCTTCTGCTTTTTGGACTCGTCTTTAAACTCTTAGTTTCTGTTGCTTCTAAAGCTATGATCTTTTTCCTCCTTTGGAAATACAAGGCAGAAATTATTCAGTTTATTCTTGGTTCTAAAGCTCGTATGGTAGCAAATGATATCGGAAACAAGGTCACGCAAACTGTTAGCCAAACAAAGGAATTAGCTTCACAAGTACCAACTAGAGCACTTTCATCTGCTCAAGGATTAGGAAATTTTGTTCTTTCAAGCGCTGGATATGGAGCTGGTGCAGTCATGAATGCAAGGAGCCAATTCCGACAAGTTGGGTCATACTTTACTAGCAAGCAACAAGATGAGGAAGAGCCTTTACCACCCATAGAAACAGAGCAAGTACAAGAAGATGGGGCTAAATTATATCCTAGGGTTCAGCATAGCACGACGCAACAAGAATCAACACCTTCATCTAACTTTGAACCAGTATTACAACCAAACAATGATAAAGTCAACCCAGAAGAAGAATTTGAAACTCTCAAAGAAGAATGGATTTCTCCTATCAAGCAATACCGGATCAATCGTATAGAGGCAAAACTAGAAGATTACAAAGACCCTCAATCCATGTTTAAAGCGCAAGGTTCAAACGCCTTTACCCGTGCATACAGAAAAACTATGACAAGGGATGATAAAATCAAGGCCAATATTGAACGCAGAAACAGACTAACCGAAAGACTAAACCAATTACGAGGAGAAGCAAATGAACACAAAAATTCGTTCTAGAACAGCATTCCCAAGAGTTCTAGAAGATACGCTCTATCAAGCCTATCAAGAAGGAAAACGCTCAGTCGATTTCCTTCTTTTATTTCCAGTAAAGGATACTGAAAGAGAAATGATTATCTCCCAAGTAAAAGCCCATGCAATTGTCTTAGATGCCAAATGGCGCTTTGGAACAGTACTCTTTACTGCCTATATTCGCTATTAAGAAGAGGAGGGTTTATGAAAAAAATCAAATGGTTTCTCATCCTTGGTCTCCTCCCTCTGCTCATGCCGATTCTTGTTATTCTCATTCTTACCTCTGCCATGGCTGGCGGTTCCATTGGGGGAAATTCCAGCAATCAAAATGGAGTTACCTATTCTGAACACTGGTCAAACGGGGACGCTTACACACATAATCTATTAGTTCATCGTTACGGAATCAAGGCTTCACAATTAGATGGATTCCTAAAAACTCTAGGAATCAACTATGATTCAAGTCGCATCAATGGGACAAAATTGCTAGAGTGGGAAGCCAAGTCAAATCTGGATGTTCGAGCGATACTTGCGATTGCATTGAATGAAAGTTCACTAGGAACTGTTGGGGTTGCGACAAATCCAGGAGCCAATATGTTTGGATACGGAGCTTTTGACTCCAATCCTGAAAATGCCAATAATTTTAATGACGAAGTTGCTGTTGTCGCTCTCACTCAACAAACCATCATTGGTAATAAAAACCAAACCTTCAAAATCCAAGACGAAAAGGCAAAGAAGTTAGCTTCTGGTACTTTGAACACTGCAGTTGATGGAGGGGTCTACTTTACAGACACTTCTGGTTCAGGAAAAAGAAGAGCTGAAACTATGCAAAAGCTGGATACTTACATTGATGAAAACGGAGGAACCCCAAAAGCACCTAAACAAACTACAAGCAAAACAAGAGACGGTGGCGGTGTTACTTCAAGCGATATTCCAGAAGGCTATAGTCTTACCCAAGCTATTGATACTACTAACTATATTGCAAGCTCTTATCCATGGGGGCAATGTACTTGGTTTGTCTATAACCGTGGAAAAGAAGTTGGTGTCAACTTTGACCCTTATATGGGGAATGGTAATCAATGGATGGAAAAACCAGGTTATACAACTACAAATACACCAACCGAACACTCTGCCTTATCCTTCTCATCGAGTCAAGCTGGCGCAGACCCAGTATATGGACACGTAGCCTTTGTGGAACAAGTCAAATCAGATGGTTCCATTTTAATCTCTGAAAGTAACTATAAGGGGCTTGGAATCGTATCTTATAGAACTTTTGATGCAGAAACAGCAAAACAGTTTACTTATGTAATTGGAAAATAGAAAGGAGAATAATATGGATACACTTCAACAAGTTAAATTAGATAAAATTGAAAATCTATTGCAACTACTAGTGAATCTTCTTGATAAGAAGGCTGATATAAATCAACTAGAAATCATGACACAAAAAGAGGTTCTTAAAGTACTTAGTATTTCTCCAAACACACTTAAAAGTTGGGAGCGAAAAGGGCTACCACGTTTGGAGCCTCCAATAGAAGGAACTCGAACAGTATATTATAAACGTAATGACATTCTAAAGTTTTTGACTAATTAGAATAGAATCCAAATAATCTCTATATTTGAGTTTCTTCTTCTGAAATATGCTAAAATAAAATCATCTTTAAAAGATATGAAGGTCTTATTTTAGCCTTTTAAATTAACAAATCAAAGAGGCTATATGAGTAAAGAAATTATACGACACAATAATAAAAGGGTAACTAAGGTCACCAAGAAAAACGGAGATGTCAGTTATTCAATAAAAGGTGTTTACATTGGGACTGATGTCAAAACTGGAAAAAGAATCACAAAAACAATCACTGCTAAAACATTGAAAAGTCTCGATAGAAAAATTATTGAGACTAAAATTCAATTTGAAAAATCTGGCTCAACAATTAAAGAAACAATTTCAATTGACAACTTTGAAAATCTAGCAGAGGTATGGTTCTCAAATTTCAAAACATGGGTATCATCACAAAATACTATTAATAGGGTACGTGGCTATCTTGATACTTACATTATTCCTCAGTTTGGAGATTACAAACCTGATCAAATTGAACCTGCTGATGTTCAACTTTGGGTGAATAAACTAGCTAGAAAAGCAAAAAGGGCAGTTGATTCTGGTGTGAAACGAGCAAAAAAGGGTAGTGCAAAAGACTTTGGAGCCATGGCTCATAAGGTTAGTGATATTTTTGATTTTGGAATTACAAATTGTGGATTATCTAACAATCCTGCTAAAGCAATCAAAATCCCACCCAAACCTAAGGCTAATAAACAGCGTGTTATGGTGCTTCACGATGACGATTTAAAACAATGGTTGTCCTATCTTGAAACCTTACCAGATACAAGAGCAAATCGGCGGTTCAAAGTTATTTGTAATGCACTTTTAGCTTCTGCACTACGCATTAATGAACTGCTTGCATTAGAAATCACTGATTTAGATTTTGACACAAATGAAATAATAGTCAATAAGACTCTCATGTGGAAAAGCGCAAATCGGAAACTCGGTTTAAAAGGACAAATGATATGCAAACCAACACCTAAAACGGATGCTGGAAATCGCAGAGTTGCAGTTCCATCTTCTATTATTGAAGAACTAAGAAATTTCCATGAAGAAATGGAAAGCTATTTTAAAAAACATGATCTTCCTGGTTCTACACTCATTTTCCCAACAATTTATGGAAATTATATGTGTGATAGGAATGAAAGAGCAACACTAAAAAAACGTTTATCAGCTTTAGGATTACCAGACTATGGTTTTCATCTCTTCCGACATACTCATGCTTCAATGATGTTAAATTCAGGTGCTAATTGGAAAGAGTTACAACACAGGATGGGGCATAAGTCAATTACTACTACGATGGATACTTACGCAGAGTTAGCGCCTAAGAAAAAATTTGAAGCTGTTGAAATTTTCCAAAATAAATTGGATGAACTAAAAACTTAATTTTATCACTACCTTTTTCACTACCTTTTTTCAATAAATAGTCTTAAAGTCTGGTATAATAAGCTTTACAGGCGTAATATTTTATTTTTACAGAAGTTAAATAATTGAGATAAAGAAAATCCTTTGAAATCAAAGTTTCAAAGGATTTTTCTTTTTGCTTCAATCCCTAGCTGAACAACAAACTTAATACTAGGTCTCGAAAAGAATTATGCCTCCTCTTTCTGTCTGAGTTCAAAGAGATCTTCCACTTTAAGGTTAAAAACTTGAGCAATTTTGAGAGCCATTTCCAGCGAAGGGTTGTAGCGGTTATTTTCCAAGTGCAGAATTGTCTCGCGCCGCATGCCGATGCGGTCGGCTAGCTCCTGCTGGGTCATGCCCATGGATTCGCGAACGGATTTGAGATTAGTGATAATCTTGCTTTCTTTGGCCATGGTTATCCTCTCCGCTCCAAGATAAGATAGACAACTGCAAAGATGCAAATCAAGGCAGCTATGCTAATAAAGATCTGGCCCATGTAGAGAGTGAGAGAACCCATGTACCCAATGATAACTGCTAGGATCATCAGTGCGCCTAGTATAAAGACAAACATCAAGCTAGCTGCCTTAGCTAAATTAGCATAAAAGCGTTCGTCTGGAGTTTCCTTGACATTTTTCAAAGAGAAAAAACCAAATACAATCGCTTCAATAACGAGGCCAACTCCCAAAATCCATTCCTTAATACTGGATCCTTCGCTTGGGGTTGCAACCCAAATTCCTACTGTATAAAAAATGGTTGCTGCAAACAAAAGCATCGTGTATAGCTTAGCAGACAAGTCAAAAATAGTCTTTCCCTTACCTTTCTGACTCTTATGAGGCCATGGTTTCATATGTAGCCAGCCCCAAATAGCTACAATCTGACCTAACACTGAAATACCAACAATAATCAACTTGGGCCCCCAACTAAGATTAGAACCAAATAAAACAGTAAAATCAATAAAGAGAGCTGCGGCAATCATCGCAATGAGGCCACCCGTTTTTTGACTTTTTTTCATGATCGACTCCTTTCCTGGTGTTAGAAATATTTAACACTCTTTATGTTATAAATATATCACACAGCGATTTATAAATCAAGTATTTATGTGCTAAGGTGGCAATTATTTGAAAAAATTCTATAATAAAAGCCCTTGCCAGATAAATAACCAGCAAGGTCCTATGTTTTTATTGATTATTCAAGAATAGCAAAGTCCCTTATTCCATCTCTCTGAGATAGTTCAAAGCTTCGTTGAAGGTTTTGACAGGGACGATTTTCATTTTACTCTTGATTTTGATAGAAGCACGAAGTGCCTCATGGTAGTTAGAGCGCAGCTTGGGATTGTACTGGGCAATATCGGCGTCAATGGTGTCATCAGGAACAAAGAAAATCTCAGCGCCTGCCTTATCTGCAGCCATGACCTTCATCTCTATCCCGCCAATCCGGCCAACATTTCCCTTGTGGTCAATCGTTCCAGTACCAGCAATAGTTTTTCCTTTAGTAATATCTTCAGACACGAGCTGGTTGTAAAGCTCCAAACTGAACATGAGTCCACCAGAAGGACCTGCTACACCGTTGCTCTTAAACTCCGTCAGAGGATTCATGGCAACACTGGCTTTAGAACCCAATTCGATTCCCAAACCAGGCTTACCAGTTGTCTCATCCACAATCACAGGACCGCTAGCCAAACCGATTACACCATTTCGACTGTACTCAATTGATACCACATCGCCGACTGTCCGCTGTTCCATCTGATCAACGATGTCGTATGGGCTAGTGTAAGTCTGATTGTCAATCTTTAAAATCACATCGCCTCGCTGCAACTCCTTTGACAGAGGTGTCTCGCTGCTGATACCACCTACGTAAATCTCTTTATGTCTGATCTCAACAGTACGACCAGCAGCCTGATAAGCCACCTGCAAGGCATTGAGATGGGAAGATCCCATAGTGCTGTTCTCTCGCTCTTCCCGTCCCTTTTCCTTATCGAAATAGTTTTCAGGAACAGAGACATACTCTGTTTCCAGCCTGTAATTAGGCAGCAGAGTCAAAAAGAGACTGAACACTCGGGCCTTGGAAACACCAACAGCCATGACATAGATTTTCCCTTTTCCTTTATCAGTTCCTCCTTGAACTTGGACAAAGTCTTTGGCATTCAAAGCCGGCCTCACGGTCTCTAATTCATAAGGGAGAGGAATAAAGCCTATCCCAGTTAGCACCAAAGCTGTTATTAAGATTCTTGTTACTGATTTCATATCCTTCCTCTTGTTTCTATCAAGTTACTGTCTGGTCTTGCTACTTCCTAAATTAATCACCAAAATCCACCACTTCTGCATCATTTTCCATCAGAGTATCAGCAAAAACTGTCCGAACAACCAGAACAAATACACAGTAAAAGCTACTGAAAACTAGGACAGGAATCATCTGAATCAGGCCAAGTAAATCATCCAGTTCCCCCAGCAAGGGACCAATATACTGCCTTATCAGATCCATCAGGAGATGAGTGCCCAGCCCAATCAGCCCACCAAAAGAAGCTAGAAAAAAGCTGAGCAGAACATAACGACCCCTGCGCTCCTTCATCAACAGGACTGACTTTCTCAAACAGCCATAAAAAGAAAGCGGCTTGGCTAGATTGTCTCTGGAGCTAGTATCCTGAATGATATAAGACAGCAAAAAGAAGTGCGAATCAACCAGATAAGTGAAGAGCAGGTAAAAGACCATGAACAAGAAAGGAAAGAGAAACTGGAAAATCACAATGGCCTCTGGACTTACTGCTCTCCGATAAAAGGCAAAGAGACTAGCCACCCCAAGATTGATCCCGATTGCCGACCAACCCATGTACAGAATCAGAACCTGGACTGCACTGACAATGAAGGAATAAAAGAGGCGAGTAAGCAAGCCATCTGAGATACTGTACCAAACTGCATAGCCAAAATAGAGCTTAACCATCTGCGGATTTCGTATCACTGTCAAGGCAAATTTATTGACGTAAGCAAAACCGAAGGCAATTATAAAAGCCAAACAAGTCAAGACTAAAATGGACCGGTAAGACCAACTCGAAACCAGCGGAAAAAGAAACCAGCCCAACACTGCAAGCGGGATTCCGACCAGCAAAAGGCCTTTCAGCCAGACAAAATAATATTCTGTAACAAAAATCCAAGCTTCTCTGAAAACCCTTGTTACTTTTACATCATTCATCGTTCATTATCCTAAATCCTAAAACCCTTTCTAATTTTTTTCATAAATATTAATCCCCAAAATTAACTATTTCCCGATCATAAGACATCAAGATGTCGGCCATAACCGAGCGGGCTGCCAAGGCATAAATCAGCAAAAAGCCATTTATCATACTAACAATCATTCCCACAATATTAGACACACCAGCACTAAAAAGTAAACTCAAAATTTCTATCAGACCCAATACTACAGGAATAAGCTTTAAGACAAGCTCTACCAGTAAGTAACGCCCCCTCTGACCATTCATACGAGAAAAGGACTTGCCCAAGCTGCCAAAGGCTGACAGAGGACGCAAGAGGTTATCAGAGGAGTTGGTATCTTGAATAATATAGGGCAACAAGAAGAAGTGAGAGACGATGAAATAGCTGTAAAACAAATGGAATACCAAGTTAAACATTGGTGCTATCAAAAAAAGCAGGAAGAGCATGCTAGCTATCTTCTCTTGATTTTTTGCAACCCAAATCATCCAAGTTCCCATATTCTCTCGAAAATTTGCATCTGACATCAAGGCATTATAGAAGTATACAAAAAGAAGTAACATAGCCAAGACAAACATGAATACGTAAATAGACATAGAAAGCAAACGCCCAAAAAAGCCATCAGAAATACTGTAGCCAACAGCCCTCCAGAAGTTTCTTCGCACCATCTGCGGATTACGAACCATGGTCAAGGAAAACTTATGGATATAAGCAATCACAAAAGAACATAGAAATCCCAGCAGAATTATACTCGGAAGAAATGTAGAAGTCAATGGAGAAAAAAATAGAATTAACAGCCCCAGAATAAAAAATGGCAGTTGAATGATAGCAAGCCCTGCTGTCCATACAAAAAAGTAATCAACAGTCAGTCCCCAGGCTTCCTTTAACACATCGCTTACGTCAAACTTTCTTTTCATAAATCCCCTAATTAAGTCATTTTTTCGCCATAAAAGACGATGTCGCAGAAGCAATTTTTTTGTTTCTAGTCCCGTGAAGACGATTAAGAATTTTTAGAGCCCCAGAGAGCAAGAAAAACTCCGTCAGTCGCCTCACCAAAAGAAATTCTTTCTATAACAAAGCAAGCTGAGACATGATTGTCCCAGCCTCCTTAACCTTTTTTCAAAAAATTTCGAATACGAATCATAATCTTGCTTGACCAAGTTTTGTCAGATGCGTACCTTACATTGATAGCAGCCATGCTCTTACCATTGTAGAACTGACCGCCAGGCTTGAGATAGTGCTCGCTGAGATAGCGGGCAACGGTATCTATGCCATCGTCAAATGTTGCGAAATTTCCTGCACTGGAAAAAGGACTGGAGTCATAAGCCATGAAACCAAACAGGTTGTGCTTGGCCTGAGCAATCTGACTGCGGCCGTAATCCGATTCGTGAATAGCCAGCCCTACGAGAAAAATTGCATTAACTCCATGATCTTTCTCTGCTTTTTTGAAAGCTTTTCCCAATCCAGCCATCGGCGTGCCAGCCAAACGACTATCAATGAAATCGGCTGACACTGTGCTTGGCACTGTTACATCTTCTGAAAAGACGACTGCTCCTGTTTTCTTGGCCTGAAACTGATCTGACACCTGCACTAAAGATGGATCCAAACTGGCCTTTTCATTTGCCGCTAGGCGGCTGACAGGCAACACACTGCCTGAAAGAACAGTAGCTGTCGCTAATGCTATGATAACTTTTTTCTTCCTAAACATTTTTTCTATCCATTTCTATGTCGCTTTTGGTTTCCTAGATTCCTCCCCAGAAATATAGGACGACCGCCATGATACTCATAGCAGGACCAAAAGGGACTTCTTCTTTCAACTTAAATTTGAATTTCTTAAAGATGGTTGCGATTAAGAGAATCGCTCCAGCCACAAAGAAAGAACCATATCCCAAAATCAGCGTATTCAAGGGGCTAAACCAACTGCTCAGAGCAGCTAAGTAGAGAATGTCTCCCATCCCGAAAGCCTCTTTCTTGTAATAAGCCTTGGCCCCAAAATAAATGAGAGAGTAGAGGCCAGCGCCGACTAGCAGTGAAAGGAGCAGTTCCCAATTAAACTCATTGGTAAAAAACGTAACAGCCATGCGGCCCAGCCAGAAAACCAGCAGAACCGAGTCCGAGATGTACTGAGTATCAAAATCGATATAACCAATAATGAGACAAAGCGACACCAAGAGACAGGCTGAAACAACCATCCATGGCCCCTGATCTTGAAAGATCAGATAAGAAGCCAACCAGAGCAGACCCGTCAGGAGCTCCACAATGAGATAGCGCGGTGAAATCTGCTCCTTGCAGTGCTTGCATTTAAAGCCCTGCATGATAATCGACACAACCGGAATCAGCTCCACCGAAGTCAAGACATGACCGCAGGACGGACACATAGACCGACCTTTGGCAATGCTCTTTTCCAGCGGTACACGGTAGATGACGACATTGAAAAAGCTCCCAAATACGACACCTAATATAAATACTAAACTTGCAATCATAATTTTTCCCTTTTTATACTCTTTGAAAATCTCAGGTGACTATGGCAAACTTCGACTTTCCTTGAGTATCACTTAGATGCCAAAATGATGGATACTTGCCCCTCCTCCAAACTTAATGAAAACACCATATCTGTTTCTGTATTGTTTTGAATGGTCAATTCGGTCAAACCTTCAGCAGGTGTCCCGATGTTGAAATACTGTCCTCGATAGGAAATAACATTGGTCCGTGAAAAGGCGAGCTGCTGAATGGCATCTACAATCTGCTCAGCACCCTGACCGTAAACTTCTTTATTATCCTTGCCCTTGACTGGCAGATAGCCAGACTCCGCATTCAAAGCGCCCAGCAATTCTGAGATAGACTTGGTCTCACCAGGAGCCAAGTAAACATTCTGCAGCTTGTAAAAAGCTGTCTTCATGTTTTGAGCTTGGGCAGCGTTAGTCGGCAGAGGTACTTCCTTACGCTCTATAAAGTGCGTATATTGGCTCAGAAGCTCACTCTGATCTTCTGCTTCGACAGGCGTGCTCTCAACCTTGACATCATCAAATTTACCAGTCTTGGCAATCTCCTCAGATGCTTGGATAAAAGCAGCAGGGTCAATCTTATAGCCATTAGACTTGTCTCCCACCTTTACGTTAGACTCGCCGTCCATGACCAGATGATTGGTCGTTGGAAGCTGACTGAGAACATCAGGATGGGCAGCCAAGACATCATTTAAAGGTCTGAGCCAAAAGAGTCGATTGGGATAGATGGAAATCTGCAGGTTTTCCTTGGTATCGAAAAACGGTGTAAACTTATCCCAAACTGTCTTGGCTGAGATATTATCCAGCCGCTTGAGCTCTTCTTCTGTGAAATAGCTCAGTCCTAAAAAGCGCATATCTACAGAGAAGTGTTGCCCTGTAGACAGCTGAAATGTAGCCTTATAGGGCAGTTCTCTGTAAACTTCAATCTCAGCTTCGCTCCGAGAGCGAACCTTCATAGAGGGGCGGCCATTGATACTCAGGTCAATCGTTGGATTAAAGACAAAAATGACATAAAATAAACTACCCAGCAGAAAGGCAGCAAGTGTCGCTGCTGGAAGTAGTTTTTGATATTTTGATGAAACCTTTCTTTTTCTTCTTGACATGAATCTCATCCCAACCTTATACTACGCATTCAGCTAAGCGGATAAGGAATTTACGGTCGATACGGCGAAGAAAATCAATGATGTCATCTGAAACAGTATCTCCGGCATTCAGGATAACTCCTCCATCTGCATTAACAAGATCTTTTTGCAGTGTTTTGCCCACTAGAAGACGTTTTTGCCGATCGATAAAGTCGTTAACAGCTTTCTTTGCTCCTGACTCTTCTTCAGCAACTGGAGCTGTGCTGATAGTTGTTTCTACTTCCTCAGCAGGGACTGCCAATACTTCTTCCAAAGCAGCATCCAGACTCAGCGCTGCATCTGTTTCTTCAACTTCTTCTTCAGCTGGAGCTGTTGCTTCTTGTACCAAGTCTTGGACTTCTGGCTCTTCCGCTGTCTCTACGACTGCTTCAGAAAACTCCAACTCAGGAGCAGCAGCTCCCAGACCTACAGCAGCCAAGGCCTCTGTCAAATCTGTTGCAGCTTCTTCTTTTACATCTGCTTTTTCATCTACAACTGGCTCAAATACAGGCGCTTCAGCAACTACTTCCTCAATTTTTTCGGCAGGTTTTGCAGCTTCAGTTTCATGAAGCAGATCTGCTGCAGCCAGACGGCCCATCTCTACATCTGCTTCAAGATGAGGAGCTGTCTTTTTTTCATCATTGAGGATGATATACTCTTTACCAATCATCAAGATGCGTGATTTAGGAATCTGAATTTCCTCGCTGGCATCTTCAGAATTAACCACCAAGTAACCAATTTCATTCTTTTCATCAATATGATAGTCAACAACAGTTCCCACCTTGTTTCCATCAATTGTGATGACAATTTCGTCAAAGACGCTACCCTGCTTGTCGTTCAAGACCTTCAGATCTGCCTCTTCCAGCTCTTGAAAGACTGAGCTGTTCTCTACCATGACCGCAAAGTCACCGATGCCTTGGATGTTCTTGCTAGACAGCAAGGCAAAAGGCTGTTCAGACTGCTTTGACTTAATAACAAAAGTCAGATTGACCCCCTCGTCAACAAAGA
Organism: Streptococcus sp. 27098_8_82; assembly: GCF_041431615.1. Classification (NCBI taxonomy): domain Bacteria; kingdom Bacillati; phylum Bacillota; class Bacilli; order Lactobacillales; family Streptococcaceae; genus Streptococcus; species Streptococcus sp. 27098_8_82. Next base: position 9,721 of record NZ_JAPVYB010000011.1, on the reverse strand, counting down.
CTTCATGGACTTCACCCAGTCCCATCCCTTTTTCAATCTCAATGACAACGGTCCCTGTGATTGTTTTACAACTTTTCATAATTTCCCCTAAAACCCTTCTAATTGATTACAATCAATTGTATGTTTATATAGTATTAATTTTTCACGATTTTGTCCAGCATGTTGAACGCTTCTTGACGAAGATTTTGATCTGAACTGCCTTGGACAATTTCTTTCAGATAGCTCTCAGCTTCTTGAACTGCATTTGAAGCCAATAATTCCTGACTTTCCAGTAGGAGGAATTGGAAATAGACTTCTTTATCTCCCGCTGTTGCTGCAGCTGGTCTTGCTTCTGCCGCTTCCTCAGCCTTGAGGATGTCAGTGATTTTCTGAAGCAAATCTTCTTCTGTTTCATCTACAGCCGGAACGACTGGAGCTGCCTTGACTTGTGCTTCCTCAGCTTTGAGGATATCAGCAATTCCCTTGAGCAAGTCTTCTTCTGTTTCATCTGCAACTGCTTCTTGAACAGGCTCAGCCTGTGTCCAAAGAGCGTCTTCAGAAACTGATTGAACAACTGTTGGTTCAGCAGCTGCTTCAAACTCAAACGTTTCTGCTGCAGGTGCGAAGTTACTTTCTTCCTCCCAAGTCTCTGCCACTTCAGCAGTTAAATCTTCCTCTTCAGATCCCAGCAAATCATGCTGAATCTGGCTGAGAATATCTTGATAACCCTGAATATCAGCGCGATCACGGCTAACCATAGACTCTTCAGAAGCAGAAAACTCTGGCTCTGCAGCTGCTTGACTGAAGGTGGAATCCATCTTAGCTTGTGGCTCAGTGTCTGAGTTAGCAAAGAAGAGAGATTCTAAGCTGTTTGCTGCTCTTGACTCTTCTGCTCTAACTGGCTTGATATCTCCCGTAGCAGCAAAAACATCTTCCAGGCTGTTGCCTACTTCTTCTGCCACTGGCTGCTGAGCTTGTTCTTGCTCAGTGAAGTATTCTTCCTCATCTTGAGAAACAACACCTGTCACCTCAACCGCCTGCGGTCTGAAGTTGCCATAGCTAGACTCCGTATAGGACATCGGTCTAATCTTAGACAGAACAGCAGTCTCAAAGGCTGGATCATCTATATCAGTATAGCCTTGATTGCTGGCTGCATTTGCTTCCGTAGGCTGAATCAGAGAGTTGGCCACCTTAATCTTAGTAGAACCCTTGCGGTGATGAAGCAGGGACTGCAAAAATTCATCATTGGCCTTTTGTGCGCTGTGGTCCATACCCACCATACCGACCTCAGCTGCCGCTAGCTGACTGTTTGGCTCATATTCTCCAAAGGCAGGAGCTGTAGCCAAGTTATCAACAGGGTAGAGAGGTTTTACTTTCTCAAATCTTGTCATATCCTTTTTGATAGAACGGTCTGCTAGGGTGCGACCAGAAGCAGATACCCTCTGCCTTGCCGGACTTTCCTCAGCCTGAACCCTTTCTTTACTTTCCTTTCTCATCTTACCGGTTGAAGCATTGGAGAAGTTCAAATCCCTAGCAGATGACAAGCTTGCTTCCTTAGCTTCCTTCCGCGAGCTCTTAGCATGCTTCTGGCTTCTGCTTCGCGCAGAAGCAGTTGCTCTCTTCTTGACTGGAGCTAGCTCCTGTGAAAAGAGCAGCACCATATAGACAGCCAAGGCCAAAGCACAGAGTCCAACAAAGGCTATGCCGGGAACTTGTTGAAAGAGGAATGGAGCACCAATCGCAAATAGCATGACCCATACTACGAGAAAAAGGCGCTTTATTAATGAAATCCTAGAAACAAATAAAATGCTAATCGTATGCAGTGCTATAAGCCCTGCTCCAAAAGGTAAAAAATATGCCATTTGAATATTTTCGACACCCCCCACTTTCTAAATGATGTTAAACTTTTTCAATGCAAAACCAGTCTTGATTTTGTTTTTCCATAAACTCCATTAAAACCCAAAATAGACTCGGGCGTCTATTCTGAGTTTGCTTGTATTATACTTCAAATATCTCTATGTTTTAGTTTACTATAAATGCACCGTGAATACTAGTCTAATAACTTGGTTTTTAGCATTTTTTTAAGAAAAAATTTAGTCATGCTCTTGAAATTTTAAACCATAGACTTATTTGGTATTTTTTCAAAGTATTTTAGCTAACTACCAAGTTGTTCACAGATAGGTTATCCAGTTTCATAGTCGTTTCAGGGCTTTCTCCGCTCGGAGTTTCGAAGTAGTAACCCACAATAGTCATTGGATAGCTGAATCCTGGAATGTTTTCAGGATTGAAGCTAACTTCGCGCCAGCCAGTCCAGCTATTAGGACGAATGACGTGAAGATAAATCTTCTGACCGCTGGCATTCTTGACAATCAAGCCAATCTTACCCTGCCATTGATTAGACAGAGATAGAGAGAAGCTGATAGCATCCGGCTTATTGTTCAAGGATACATACGGTGCTGCAAATTCCATTTCATACATAGTAGAAGACTTGGTTGCTGGAATCTTAACCACATTGGAACCTGAACCCTCAAGGAAGTCCGTATTGTCAACTGTCACATCATACTGATTGCTGCCGCCTGACTGAGTCAGCTTCAGTGGTGATTCGAAGCGGTAGATAGTTGATGAATTGTAATAAGCTGACAGACCATCGTTCCGACTAGACTGAGTGCTAAGCTGCTCCAGATAAGACGGAGCCAGATTGGTACTGCTGTTAGCATTCGCGCTGCTAGTTGTATTGGTTGTTGCGGCCCCCAAACTGCCCTTATTGCCAGTTGCATCTGTGCCGCCACCAGCTGTTGTTACAGATATAGAGCCTGCCTGCCAAGTTGGAATAGCAAATGGAGACTCCCAGTTAGCAAACTGAATAGGCGTCTTATCAACATTACTCTCTAGAGTCACATAGCGCTCGACGTCTTTAACCTGATAGAAACGCAGCTTGATTTTACCGCTGGTTAGATCAGGGTTTTTGTTTTCCTCCGTGCTAGATAGGCTTTTCTTTCCGCCCAATTCCAGCTCGCTGGAAACGATTTTTTGTTGATTGCCATCAATCAATTCCAACAATTTCAGAACCTGTGTATAAGTTCCTTCGAACTCAATGTCCGCTGTCATCTGCGTGATGTTGGTATTATTGGTCGTTCCGTTCCCTGGTGTCGCTGTATTAGCTGCAGTTGTTGTTGCAGTATTCGCATCTGATGAAGAGCTGCTGCTAGATGAAGATGAGGACGATGTACCAGACGAGCTAGAGGTCGTACTGGATGAAGAAGACGTCTCACTCGAGCTTGAACTGCTAGTCGTACCAGAAGAGTTGGAGTTTTGACCCTTAGACGAAGTCGCAGCCAATCCCTCCTGTTGGAGTTCCAACTCTGTGCTCTCAGTGTAGTTGACAGACTTGAATTTAATACCGCTTTCGTTGACTAGCTTGTCAATCAAGAAGATGAACTCCCCTTGATTGGTCGTACCATAGTATTTCTTAGCCTGATCCAGAGTCTTAGCATTCAAAGTTTGGAGCTGTTTGGTAAGAGACTTCCTCTGACTAATCTTGGCATTCTTGCCTTCCAACTCTGTCGAGATAGTTGCATGCTCTTCAGCTAACTGCGCCATCCGTGTATAAGAATTTGTTACCAGATACCCACCACCAGCAAGTACCGCTACTCCTCCAACACAGGCCAACAATTTCTTGTCACGCTCATTTAAATTACTCAGGATTTTTTTCTTTTCTTTCTCATTTTTGCTCTTCATTGAAATCTACATCCTTCGTCAAAATTTTAATGTTAAACTTGTACACTGTATTGTTATCCTTTTCCTCGCGAGTAATGTTATCCACAAAAATATGGTTAAACTTCTCAGATTTACGAAGCTCTTCCTCAAACTTAGCGATAGAAAGATGCTCTTGAGATGAACCATTGATTTCTACATTGTCGTTATTAATCTTGATATCGTCAAAGACCAGGTTCCGTGTCACGTTTTTATTAAGGAAGTCCATAAAGGCTTTGTTTACTCGGTGCAGGCGGCGGAAGTCGCCTTCTAGGCTGGTAAAGAGAAGTTCGTCATTCTTGACCGTTACAATCTTATCTTCAGTCTCTGATACTGCCTTCAGCTCTTGAGCCATCTCTGGACTCTTGAGTGTCTGCTCCGCCCGGTCAATCTCGCCTTGGAGGTGCATAGCGCTAAACTGGAAAAAGCCAATCAGCACAATCATAATCGCTGCAATCCCAGCAAAAGCGGAAATAGCAGCAAGTTTTAGTGGACTGGTTTTAGCCGGTGCCACATGATATTTTGAAAAGTAGTTTAAATCTCTCCGCATTAGTTCGCTCTCCTAATCAACATGGCTGTAGCCGGAATGAACTCCGCATTAAACTCGGCAGAACCTTCCCACAGTACATTCTCATAATCTACATTATCAATTGAGATGAATTCCCGATTCATGCTCTGCTTCAGAATAGCTGCCAACTGCCAGCAGATGTCTTGGTCACCAAAGACGTAGAAGCTGTCAATGTTGAGACCAGTTGACCCGCTAAAGAAGTTTTCAGTATTGAGAATGTGGTTCTTCGCATCAGCCACCCACTCATCCAAGGCCCTCTTCAAGAGACCTGTGTCCAGATCATCTGAAGCCACTGCTGGAAGCTTCTGCAGCAGGCTAGCGTCGTCTGCATAGCTCAGGATATCCTTGTAGCCACGGTTGAGATAGTTACTGGTCACAAACTTGCCTTCTGAGTAGAGATAAACACCGATGAAGCTCTTGCTCAGATGTACCATGCCGACATTTTCCTTGGTCAGCTTCTTGGCACGATTGTTAACCGCCTGAACGCGTTCCAGCCATTTTTCAAAGGTATTAGACTGAAGGTCAAAGACATAAGGTGTCAGCTTCAAATTCTCAGCCAAGCCCAGATATTGCTCTACCACGCCTTTTGGCACAGCATAGACCATGAGTGAGCGAGTATCTTCATCAAGCGGAAAAGCTGAATTAGACTCCTGCTCTTGGAATTGAATAACATAAGAAGTCGGATCAATATCCAGGTATTGCTGGAGCTCGTAAGATACCAAGCCCTCAATATCCTCATCATTCTGCACACTAGCTGCCACATCAACCGAACGGGCGATGATATTGGTATTGCCCAGAGCAAAGAAAGCGTACTTAGCAGTGATCGCATGCTGCTCCATCAGGTCGCTGATAATGTTTTTGAGAGTAATCGGATCGATAATCTCACTATTCAGTACAACACCTTCTGGCAGATTGGCAGAAGCCATCTTGATAATCTCCAGTTCATTGCGCTTTTGTCTAGCAACAACCAGATAGACTGATTCGTCAGTGAAGTCAATGGCCATCAGATTGCCCTTGATTGGCTTGCCAAACATAGTGTAAGGTGCATGCATTCTAGTGACCGGTTGACTCGCCACACCACTGCCTTTCTTAGCAAAGAGCGAACGATTGCCAGACTTAGCAGGCATATCATCACTGCCACTATTCTTAGAAAAGAGCGGCTTGTTGAGCTTGGTTAAGAAGCTCCCTTTTGCCGTTGACTTTTCCTCATCGTCAAAGTCTTCTTGACGATCTGACTTGATCTGAACTCCTTGAATAGATAAGTGTTCTTTATGTTTCCCTTTTGATGAGAAGAGCGGTTTATTTAATTTTCCTAAAAATGAGCCTTTTTTCTCATTATCTTCTTCGTCCAGAGCTCTTCTGCGCCCCTTGGACGAAAACATATTTTTTGCCATAATCTCCTAATCTCCCTTATTTTTCCTAAAAACTATTTCCCTAATTATTTCGCTCTGTATTTGTCGCTGAAATACTCAGCAAGAATATTAATCTCGCTGTCTGTCAACTTCTTGTTATAGACAGCAAACTCATTTATAAAAGTTTTTCCGCCAAATATAATCTGACTTCTCCTAATATCATGAGTCACACCATTGCGCTCCATGAAGAGTTCGTGTGTGTGAGCTAAAGCACCATTGACGAAGACTTCAAGTTTTAAAATCTTGTTTGTCACAGAGGCGCGAACCTGAATGGAATTATCCTTTGTATAATCTAGTACAACATTTGCATATTGTCGACCACCATTATTAGCATTAGTGTTATCAACTGTCTCGATAGCAATTTTACCATTAGCTTCCAAGCTAACTGTCCAGTTCAAGGAATTATCTAGCTTATAAGTTAACAGCGAGCCTGTCTGCTGACGATTCCCAATTAAAATTGAGGTCGTATAACCCTTATTGAAATCGTGATTACTAAACTGAATTTTGGAGTCGTTAAGAGCGATTAGCTGTCTGGTCTGATTGATAGCTGGTTCCTTATAGTTGATAACAGGAATAACAACTCCATAGACTCCATTCTTTTTAGTTTCCGCATAGTTTGCCACAACAGTATTAGTGTGCGCTACCCCATCAGCTGGTATCGCTGAAATTGTGTTATCAGAGTTCCGCATCAGAGCTAAATCAGCATCTGTATGAAGCACTAGATTAGGTCTCATCCCACGATTAGGAAGACCCATAACCCAAATTCGCTGTGTAGCTTCTTGGTATTTTCCAACACGTCCAAATGAGTTAATTCCTCTTGCAGCAAAGGTGAGATAACGTCCGCGCATCTCATCTGTGATAGTAATCGGTTTCTCATTACTACTTATTTGTTGAAAATCATCTGGCATCTTAGGTAATACTATACCAAAACCTTGGTCCTGCACATTAGAACCCAGTGTACCTACTGGCACAATCCGACTATTATTATAATTAATACTAGACTCGCTCAAAAACCAGGCAGAACTGGTATGAATCTTAGCTTTTGTAGACTGTTTATTGTCTTTGAAGCCTGCTTGACCTGCCGGACCAGTCTCACCAGCATAATAGTAATAGCGATTTGTATCTTTTAATGAAACGACCAAATCCTCAGGAATATCCAAGGGGATTTCCTTTTTATTTGCGGCAAAGAGATGGATATTCTTAACTTTATTATCTTTATAAGACAGGGTCGTCCCCTTGACGCTAACGCTGTTACTCCGGCCGTTTTTACCTATACGATAGGTGAAAGTTTCAACATCGTTGCCGCTTCCACCATCTTTTTTAATTTTTGCTAGCCGTGTTTCAAAATCTTCTTGAATATCAAAGTTCAAAGCATTTTGATTCCGCTGTCCCAGAATATTCTGGTAGCCAGTAGAAAAGAAAGTCAATAATCCTGCTGCAATGACCCCTATCAAAACGAGGGCTATCAAAACCTCAACTAGAGTAAAACCTCTGGTTCTTCGCATTTTTTTCATCGCTCTTCCTTTCTACGGACCAGACACAAACCAAAGATCTTGTTGAATTTGCTTTTTGATATCAGCAAATGTCTGTTCCAAAGCAGCTTCATTAGTCGCAATGACAAAGGTAGACTCTACCTTTCCGACTGTTTTGATTTGATCAGCTATTTTTTGTCCATCCTTTATTTCTCCTACATTCCCTGAAAAGCCGATAACACTGATACGCTTAACGCCAGAGCCGAAGGTCTTTGCTACTTGTCCCACATATTCTGTAGTCAATGAAACAGGTTGATCAGCTTTAATTTGTTTATTATCTGTTGGGAAATTCGCTGTCAGATCATACTTCCCAATCCCGTCAGGAGAGCCTGTATAAGCATTTGGAATACCATCTGTCAGCAAGACAACATATTTTAGCTGGGCTGGATTTCTCTGAAGACTTACCAAGCCATAACGAAGGCCATCTCCTGGATTAGTAATCCAACTTGTAGGGAGGCTCTTGATCTTTTCCTTGATTTTCCCTGTGTCTTTATCTAACTCTACAAAATCTTCTTGAATATAACTTGCAGAACCAGAAAATCGAACTAAATTAACACTAACATTTCCTATTTCCTTGAGGTCATCAACCAAAAGATTAGCTTTTTTCTTCAAGATATTCATCCGTGCCCTAGGATCATCAGCGTCTAATGGACCCCATTTCCCTTGGGAATTACGTTTCGCTTCATTCCTTAATCCATAAGCCATAGAACCTGATGTATCAAAAACGAAGGAAACAGCAGTATTTACCTGACCTTCAATAGGATCATTCCGATAAGCAAGGGCGATCCCTTTCTTGCCCTTGGCTACTTTCGATATAACCTGCTTGGTATTTAGAGCTGAGATTGCTGTATCAATGGAGAGTTTATTCTTAGAGTTTTTATATTGACCAGTCAGATTGTAGTTAATCAAGCGATTATCCTGATAAGATTCATCTGCCTTAAATTCCAGGTCCAGTTGCATATCATAGAGGGAATTAGTTCCTAACACTGACTCATCCCAGCTTTTAGTTGACTTATTCCAAATATAATTTATAACTTTCTTCCCATCAGGTGATAAGCCAATATAATTCCAGCCCTCAGTTTTTCTGACATCCTTGCCATATTTGCTCTCGTCAAGAACGAAAACAGAGGTCGCCTTACCAATGGTACGATCCACATATTGCATAGAAGTTCGCATTTCTGATTGGATACTAGCTTCCCGCTCGATTATATTGCGGCCTGAAAACATTGTGTTAAATACAAGACCTATCAGAAGTCCCACCATACTTGTAAGGATGATGGCAATAATGATTTCAGTCAGTGTAAAACCTCTTTGTATTTTTTTCATCATTCTTTCCTATTTAAATTTTTTTATCCATTTACTTAGCCGAGATTAAGTGGCCCTCTTCAGAACGGATACCTTGCGTTTCCCAGTTAAAGATTACCACATGTTCATAATAATCTTTACTATTAGCCAAGGTTGATTTTGATTTAATAGTTATAACATAATTTCTAGGGCTACGGTCATCGCCCTCAAAGGCTCCATTCATCTCAATCTCAGCTTTACCTCCATCTTTGAAGGTATGGGTCGAGATAATAGGATCTTTAGGGATTCTTCCTTCCTTATCTTGTGCCCGCCTACTAAACTCTGCATAGAGAGGAGAAGACGCTCCCTCACCTAAAGCCCCCCAAGCAAGCTGAGAGCCAGATGTCGCTATGTATTTGGCTTTAAGGTAGCTATACATACGTTGGGTTTGCATCTGTCCCGTATCTACTATAGAAGCCATAATCCCCAGCATGGCCACCAGCAGCACAATAGCCACAATAACCATAGGCAGGGTTGAGCCTTGTCTTTTTTTTCCTTTCATGGATGATATCTCCTAATTTTCTCTTTTGATATTGCCAAAATAGTTGTCATCATCTGACAACTACTTTGGTAATATCCGACTGCCTTGGCAGTCGGAATAGAGATTTTCTCTAATTTTCTATTATTAGCTAGCGCTATTAGATCTCCAGTCAAATTCCCAAGTAATTGGCTTCCCGCCACTAGCAGGCGTATAAGTCGAAATCAGCTTATGACTCGTCTTATTAACCTCATGGGCAATCTTGCCATTATCTGCTGCGAGGGTCTTAGAAAGCTCTCCTGAACCCTGAGATTCCTTGGCTATATAAGGCTTGAGCGCATCAAGGTCTGGTACATCAGCCGTTTCTGGTTCGACTTGCGAGCCAATATAGGACTGTACAGCCTGAACCAGCTGACGATGTTCCGACTGGATACGTGCCTTGCGAGCAGTGTCCTGGAAAGAAACAAGAGAAGGAATAGCGACTGCTGCGAGAACTGCGATAATAATAATCACCACAATCAACTCAACCAAGGTAAAACCTTTACCTTTTTTCTTCAAGTCCTGACGGAGCTTTTTCAGCCTATTCAGCATTCGTTGATGTTCTCCTATTTCTTTTTTCTTAATGTATTCAATTTCGTTATAAGTATCCCAAAGG
>NZ_JAPVYB010000010.1:0-68388 GCF_041431615.1 Streptococcus sp. 27098_8_82 | reverse complement strand
CCTCGCTTTTCTATTGTAAAATCTTATTCTTCATTATCAATCATCAAACACTCTGCCTGTGAGTTGGTACATGAGGTAAATGTGCTCCAAGGTTTTGACAATTCGCGTCACATGAAGTTATTTAAGCATCTCCTTTTCTCTCATTACCATTTTCTGTTATAATAAATTGTACTTCTAGAATAGAAAGGACTTAAGATGACAACTCTTATTAAGCATAAACGTGTAGAATTTTCAGAACTATTTTATGACCTAGTGTTTGTTTTTGCAATTTCAAAAGCAACTGCTTTAATTCACCCTCTTCATAGCGGTGTTGTGGCTTGGGATTCTTTACTTGATTTCTTCATCTCTGTCATGGTTATCATCAATTCCTGGATGATTCAAACCATTTATACCAATCGCTATGGAACAAACTCGTTATTTAACATGGTAATCATGTTTATCAACATGGGACTTATGCTCTTTATGTCCAATATGATTGGATACAATTGGCAACAATGGTTCTATTATACCTGTTGGGCTGTTGGTACATTGACCCTTACCTTATTTTTTCAATATTTGGTTGAATTTTTTAGAAAATCAACCGATAATACTGATCGGGAAAGTATCAAAGGTTTTCTATGGTTAACAGGTCTAGGAAGTTTAGGAGTCTATCTGGCAGCTCTTTTTCCTATTTACGTTGGAGTCTATATCTTTATTGCTAGTATTCTGCTAACATTTATTGTGCCAATTTTCTTGATTACTAAAGATGAGCATTTCCAGGTAAATCTTCCCCATTTAATCGAGCGCGTCTCCCTTCTTGTGATTATTACGTTTGGAGAGATGGTTGTTGGGCTAGCTAGCTTCTTTACAGTCGAGAATTTCTCGATTTATTCGGTTCTCAATTTCGTTATCATGCTTTCCCTGTTCTTGTTTTATTTTGGCGAATTTGACCATGCTATTGATGAAGGATCTAGTCAAAAGGGATTATTTGTAATTTATAGTCACTATCCTATTTTCATCGGGCTTATGTTGATGACAGTTTCGATGGGTTATCTCCTGAATCCCGAGGCTAATCTTCTCGTTGCAATCAGCTTCTTTTATATCGGAATTGGCCTCTTCCAAGCTGCTGTCCTAGCAAATGGGCCCTATAACAAAAACTATCTTCGCTATCCGAGAAGTTACTACTGTGCTCAAGCGACACTCTATCTGGCTGCCTTGATTCTCTCTTTGCTTTTCGCTTCTAATCCTATAACAGTGTTGAGTATTGCAACCATTTTTACTCTAGCTATAGCCATTCATTTTATTTATTTTTATGTGACACAGAATAAAAAATATTCCAAATCTAACTGGGGGTTCTTTTAATGAGTTTATAGCATTAAAAAAGCTTTGGGAACCAAGGCTTTATATGATATCAATCACCGACCACGAAAATGTTTAGCTTACAGAACTGCTAGTGAAGCTCTAGAGGATGAGTTCGAGTAAATGTTGCACTTATTCTTGCAATTTATCATTTACTTGATGCACGAACTCGATATTTTTTTCGTTAATTTGTTTTTGCCCCACTTTTGCCCCATTTTTAAATCCTGACATTGAAAATACCTAAAAGTATTTCCCTAAAATCAGCTATATTTCAACATTTTTGTTTATTTTCAATATGAAAAGTTCTTACAAATTCATGCAGGGGGCATAGAAATAGATAAGAAAAAGCCTTGATTTACAAGGTTTTTTTGCTTATTTAATTTCGCTTTTTTCAGCTCAATCATCTCCTTAAATTCAAAGTAGATTTTCCACACAAAAAATCCCCTTCCTTTAGACACAAGAAAGGAGAGGCATCGCATAGAAAAAAACTACGAGAGAAGACTGAAACAAAATATGTTTGACGAAAACCTGATAAAGATGGTTACACACCGAGCATATTCCTAAGGACGTCTTATAATTTTTTTGATTTAGGAATTAAGAAAGATTATATATCAAGTTTAGATATGCCTCACGCTTGCATATCCAAGCGGCCTTCCCCGTAGTTCTGAGCAACTAATTTGTTCTAGGAAACATCTTAGTTGCTTTTTATTTTAAAACAACTATATTACGGAACATCACAGTCTTGATTAACAAAAGGATACAAGATAGTGACTGATTGTAAAAAACATTCTTATTTCTGCTTTCTAAAAAGCGACCACTGCTAATCCGGGTTTGGAGTAAAAAATCTCTGCCCCTTAAGGGAACAGAGATGAAATTTATTTCTTCTTCGCACGGAAGACAATGAAGCCTACCAAGCCTACTAGAGCTACTCCAGCAGCAATCATGATCCAGCTAGCATTCTCACCCGCTTTAGGGAGAACTTTCTTGGTTCCAACATTAGAGGCATTTCCTCCGCCAGTACCATTATCTGATTCGATAATCACAACAGTGCTTCCTGTAGTGCTGCTTGAGCTAGAAGTCGTGCTACTGCTACTTGAGCTAGAGCTGGAACTACTACTGCTGCTCTTAGAGCTATTGTCCGAGCTAGGTTTCGGCGGCTGCGGAACTCCTGGAACTGGTGTATTGGTAATGTTCATACCATCAACAGTAGCTGTATAACCATAAACACGGTCTTCAGTAACTGAGTAGACAATATCTTTTCCATCTTCACCAGTCGCTGGCAAGTCAGTGAACTCATACTTCCACTCACCCTTATCATTCGGACCAACTTCTTTATGAGCAACTTCAGTGCCATTTGCATAGAGACGAACGGTAATCTTGTCTGGACGTTTGCCATCTTTATCGTTGTCATCATTCCAAGTCTTGGTACCTGAAGCAGTAATCAATGCCTTACGGTTGGTAAAGTCTTTGTAAATAATACCAGAACCATAATTTTTGAGCTGAGCGGCATTAACCTGAATCTCTTCATCTGACAGTTGGTAACCTTCTGGTGCCTTGGTTTCCTTAATCAGATAATGCTCCTTAATCAAGTTGCTGAAAGAAGCAATCCCATTAGCATCACTGGTTGCTTTTTGAACAATTGTCACACCATCTTCATCGTACAATGTGAATTCAGCACCTGCTAGGGCTTTACCAGCTTCATCTTTCTTAGTCACCTGCACACCATAGACATCCCCATGTGCATAGCCGTTTGCACGTTGGTAGCGGACAGCAACTGAAGATTTTTGCTCTTCGATATTATCTGCTCGCATGATTGCTTCGTTCGGGAAGAGTGTTCCATCAGTCGGAACTGTAGGGAAGTTGACACGATAGCGAACATAGAAGCCTTCATTGGCACCGATATGCCCCATGTTAATGGTAAAGGAACGCTTGTCAGCAGCAAGATTAATCGTATAATTTGCTGTCACATCCTCGCGTTGCTGACTTAGTCGGTAAGAGTTATCAGCCGGGTCAACAACCCATGAGCCTTTAAGAATTTGGAAGCTGTTGAGATCAATTTCTCCGGTATTAAAGCCCAGAGTATCTGAAATAACAACATTATCCAGTTCTTGATTTTGTTGGTTGATATTCAGGCTGTAAGTAATGCTCTTGATATTATCCGCATTATTCCAGCCGTATTTTATGAAAGTATAAGGAGTTGCTTGGCCAGGAAGACCTTTGTAGTCAACTTTCCCATACTCAACAATCTTCTTACCAACGATAAGTTTCAGAGGAATAGAGCCTTTATCTCTAGCTACTGTATGATCAACGCGAGCTAAAAGATGAACTTTTCCTTCAATATGAGAGCGAGTCAGGACATAGTCTGTATAAGTCAGTGTAAGCTGTTTAGAGCTTGCATCAACAACAGCTGTCGCTACGAGATTGCCGTCATCATCTTTGACTTCAAAATCAGCTCCCTCCAAGGCAAATTCAGCAGGAAGTCCAATGGTCGTAGTATCTCCTGGCTGAACCTTGCCATAATTAAAGGCAAAGTTTGCGTCAATTTGAAATTTTTCCCAAGGGGAAAGGCCGTCAGTCAGTTCTTCACCCTTTTGATTGTAAACATTTACTGAGGTGATAACATCGTCTACCGTGTTAGCTCTGGCAGATTGACTGCTAGAAAACAGGCTAAAGAGGAGCACAAAGGCTACTGAGAAAAAGCGCGCAATAGTATGAGATATTCTTTTCATAAATAATCCCTCCGTTTTTTTCCTTTTTTCCTTTTTATCGAACATGTAAAAATATTAAAATTCCTTTACATTTCCAATATACTACATATATTAGACTAGCATACGATTGACTATAAGTCAACTATTTACCTTTACCAGTTCAGCTTTTGTCGACAATGTGTAAACCAGTTTATTTCTCCAAAAACCTTGTTATATAAGAATTGAAAACCGTTTCCTCCGTCATCTTCTTGTATTTTCTTGAAACAAAAATGTAATATTTGGCCGCATAATAAATGAACAAATATGAATTATATGACCATAAATATTCATATATATAAATTTGTTTTTAAAAATAAGCATAATTATTAATGCTTGCTACATAACTAGTCGCAATAAAAAAACTGAACAAATCTGCTCAGTTTTCTAATTGATAAATATAAGACAAAGATTATACCTAATTTATACGAATATATAATCCATTATTTTCTACATCATACCGCCCATCATTCCTGGATCCATAGCTGGAGCTGGGCTAGCTGGTTCTGGTTGATTAGCTACTACTGCTTCGGTTGTCAAGATAAGACTGGCAACAGAAGCGGCATTTTGCAAGGCTGAACGAGTCACCTTAACTGGGTCAATGATTCCAGCCTCAATCATGTTAACCCACTCGCCAGTCGCGGCATTAAAGCCTGTACCAACTTCAGAGTTTTTCAGACGGTCAATGACGATTGAACCTTCAAAGCCTGCATTCAGAGCGATTTGACGAACAGGCTCTTCCAAGGCGCGAAGAACGATGTTACGTCCAGTCCCTTCATCCCCTGCCAACTCAAGACCTGCGACAGCATCCAGTACGTTGATATAGGCAGTACCACCACCTGAAACGATTCCTTCTTCTACCGCTGCACGGGTTGCGTTAAGGGCATCTTCGATGCGGAGTTTCATTTCTTTAAGTTCTGTTTCGGTTGCAGCTCCAACCTTAATCACAGCTACGCCACCAGACAATTTAGCTAGGCGCTCTTGCAGTTTTTCACGGTCAAACTCAGAAGTGCTACTTTCAATCTGTGACTTAATGACTGCCACACGGTTAGCAATGGCTTCAGGATTACCAGAACCTTCTACAATCACAGTGCTGTCTTTATCAACAGTGACTTTAGAAGCTTGTCCAAGCGCTTCAATCGTAGCGTCTTTGAGCTCTAAACCAAGATCATCTGTAATCACTGTACCGCCCGTCAAGATAGCGATGTCTTCCAACATAGCCTTACGACGATCACCAAAGCCAGGTGCCTTGACAGCTACGACATTAAAGGTTCCTCGAATCTTGTTAAGAACAAGTGTTGGCAGAGCTTCACCGTCCACATCATCCGCCACAATCAAAAGCGGACGGTTAGTTTTCAAGATATTTTCCAATAATGGCAGAATCTCTTGAATATTAGAAATTTTCTTGTCAGTAATCAAGATGTAAGGATTGTCCAGTTCGGCTACCATTTTTTCATTGTCGGTTACCATGTACTGAGACAAGTAGCCGCGGTCAAACTGCATTCCCTCAACTACATCCAGCTCAGTTTCCATCCCTTTGGACTCTTCGATAGTAATAACGCCGTCATTTCCAACTTTTTCCATAGCTTCAGAGATGTACTCGCCGACTTTCTCGCTGCGAGAAGAAACGGCAGCAACCTGAGCAATAGCTTCCTTGTTGGAAACTGGTACTGAGTTAGATTTCAGGGCTTCAACAGCTGTTGCAACGGCTGCTTCAATTCCACGGCGGATACCGATTGGATTAGCACCAGCTGTAACATTCTTAATTCCCTCGCGAACGATGGCCTGTGTTAAAACAGTTGCTGTTGTTGTTCCGTCACCAGCAATATCATTGGTTTTTGAAGCAACTTCTGACACTAGCTTAGCGCCCATATTTTCAAAATGGTCTTCCAGTTCGATTTCCTTGGCAATGGTTACACCGTCATTGGTGATAAGGGGTGAGCCAAAGGATTTTTCCAAAACGACATTGCGGCCTTTAGGACCCAAAGTCACCTTGACAGTATTTGCTAAGATGTCAACTCCACGAACCATACTGCTTCTTGCATCTGCTGAAAATTTAATATCTTTTGCCATTTTATTATTCCTCTCTTCTAATCTTACTCGACAACTGCTAGAATATTGGCTTCACTGACTAAGAGATAAGTTTCATCTCCGTCCTTGACTTCCACGCCTGCGTGATTTTCTACGAGAACCTTGTCCCCTTCCTTGACACTCAGGGCTACCAGCTCACCGTTCAAAGTACGAATACCTTGACCGACTGCTACAACTTCAGCTGTCTTAGTCGCTGCTTGGCCGTTGCCCGCAATGACAAATCCGCCAACTTTCTGCTCTTTTTCTTCTACTTTCAAGACCACACGGTCTCCTAATGGTTTTAACATAGTTTTCCTCCAAAGATTGAATTTTTAGCACTCTAAACTATCGAGTGCTAATCTATAGTTATTATTTTATCACTTGGTCAGAAATAGTCAAGAAAAAAACCGGCTAGATGAAAGAAAAATTTTATTTTTTCTTAACTTGGCCCTAAACTCAAAAAAACAAGTCCGAGCTAAAATCCTCTCAGACTTGTCTTTAGGGGGAATGTCTATCTTGCAAGTTTTAGTTTTGCTTCAAAATCATCAATCACTTTTTGCAGATTTAGGCGTCCTCTATAGATACCATAGCCAAACAAAAGCATGGCTAAGATTCCTAGTAGAGCTAGGACGATTCCTGCAATCAGTGCTAGGAGATTGGTCTCATGAAAGAGATAAATCAGAACAAGACCGATGCTGGCAATGGCAAAGAAGAGACTGAACCAGCGTCCTAGATTTTCAATCATATGCTTCTGGTAGTGAATTTCTGTTTCATAGCCTTGAATCAATTCTTGTTCTGTCATGATCTTCTCCGTTCTTTCTTTTACTCTGCTCAAACAAATTTGTATTAGACTAGCTGCAAATCGGACTTACTGCCAGCCTAAAATTGAGCGAGAATTAGTATTTAAGTTGAGGGTCAAAGATGCCAAGCGCTACACCAATCAAAGCAATGACAACCAAGAGGAGCATAACAAGGTTTGGTGATACCTTTTTCTTAGCCATCAGCCACCAGCAAAGAGTGATAAAGCCAGCTGTTAAGAGCCCTGGATAAACACCGTCAATCTTTTCTTGCAGCTTCAGGAAGGCTTCGCCATCAGCATTTTTCAGCTCTAATGAAGTCGTTACAGAGACCCAAGTTGCAGCAACTGCCCCGATAACCATACCACCAATGACACTGATTGCCTTACGAAGCGCCTGTCCTTTAGGTCCTACAAGGAACTCTACCGCCTTGTCCCCTAATTCATAGCCTTTGAAGTAGGCAAAGCGCATACCGCCATAGATGAGAACATTCCAGACAAGGATGTAGAAGAGAGCGCCGATAGGATTTCCACCTTTAGAGAGGCCAAGGGCAATCCCCAGCAGAACTGGAATCAAAGTTCCAACCACCAAAGAATCACCGATACCCGCGATAGGTCCCATGAGACCGGCACGCATACCATTGATAGTTTCGCCGTCAACAGCGTCACCATTGGCACGCGCTTCTTCCAAACCAGCTGTAATCCCCACTACCAAAGCCCCGAGCTGAGGTTCTGTATTGAAGAAAGCTGTATAGGTCTGCATAGCTTCTTTCTGCTCTGCTTTGTCTTTGTAGAGTTCTTCCACGATTGGCAGCATAGAGGTCAAGTAGCCGAAAGTCTGCATGTGCTCTTGAGAGAAGCAAGTCAAATGACCATAGTACCAATGGTGGAATGATTTCGCTAAAGTCTTTTTAGTTATTTTCTTTCTTTCAGCCATCTTAGATATCCTCCTCATCGTCATCAAAGTCAGTTCCACCAGCCGGCGCGGTTACTCGAGCTGATTTGATTACTTCCAATTCATAGTAAATTACTGCAAAAATCAATGAAACAACTGCACTGGCAACCAAATTAAGACCAAGTGATTTAGCCAAGGTGAAGCCCACAAAGAATGGGATAAAGTCAGTAGCCTTGGTAACGATTTGTTTCAAAAGAATGGCAATACCGACACATGGGAGAAGAGCTCCGACTGTAAAGAGGGATTTCATGATGAAGCCATCCATTGGCAGGTGAGTCTTCATCAGTTCAACCATATTCGGACCAAACTTCGTGATGATCATGGTTGGGAGGAAAGAGAAGACAAAGTGGGAAATCCAAGGATAGACCCAGTCAACAGCGTAAAGCTTTTTGAATTCGCCTTTTTCAACAGCTTTCCAGCCAATGTGCTGCCAAAGCAAGTTTGTAGTGGCTGTTCCATAGAAGAGAACTGTACCGATAGTACCAACTGCTGCTCCGATTGGTGCAGCTGCTGCAGCGATAGCAGATTCAGAGGTGATGCCTTTAGAGTGAACAAATAAGATTGCAAGAGGAATCCCAATGTAAGAGATCGCCCGCACGTCAGCGGAAACTGTACCACCTGGTGTTACCAGAGCGATATAGAGGACCTGAAGGGCTACCCCAACCATAATCCCTGTTTTTAAATCTCCAAGAATCAAGCCACTAATCAAGCCTCCGACCAGAGGACGTCCCAGAGTGTAGTTACCAATACTAGAACCACCCATACCAGGCATAGAAGCTAAACTAGCAAAAAGACCCAGTAAAGCGGCTTGCAGCCAAGAAATTGTCATAATAGACTCTCCTTTTCATTATTGTAATTAAAAACCAAATTTAGACTTGAAATCGCTCCAGTAACCGATGGAAACATCAGGCAAGAGCTGGAATTTGACTTTGTAACCAGCTTTTTCCATTGCCTCAATCGCTTCTGCCTCTTCCTGGGTGATGGACTGGTTGTTGCCCAGCTTAACAGCTCCCGGACGGTCATTAGCAGGACCGACGATGATTTCCTTAACATCCCCAGGTACAAAACCTTGGTCCACTAGGATTTCCTTCATATCCACAGGATTTTTCGTAATGAGGAAATAGCGACTATCTGACTCTGTGACCTTGCCTGATTTTTCCTTGAAGGCTTCCTTGGTCCAAACAAAAGTCTTCTTGTCAGAAGCTCCCTTGTAGGCCTGAATCAAAACCTTGTTTCCTGCCGCAGCATTATTAACTGCAATCAAGCCATCACAAGGGTATTCCTTAGCCCAGCGAGTGACTGTTTGACCGTGGATCATGCGGTCGTCAATCCGTACAAATGATACTGTCATCTTTAAAATCTCCTTTTATCTTTTATAATGTATAGCGGAAGCACTAAATGTCGTCTTCATCTTCGTCAGCTGCATCGCTTACGACTTCAAATTCCTGCAAAGCAGCTGTGGCCTCGGAAAGGATGGCCTGAGCCAGCTCTTTTCCGTCCAAGATGTCTTTCATAACCAAGCCAGTAAGTCCCATGGTCAGGTTCAAACCTCCCAAGATAACTGCTGAGTCGAGCTTACCCATGTCAGCTAAGACGCTAGCTGCTGTCGTCAGAGGACTGCCTCCTACAATATCAGCCAGAACTAAGACACTGTCATCAGCGCTTAAGCCAGACAAGGCCTGAGTAAAATCAACTGCAAAATCATCAACTGACTTACCTTCCTGAAGACCGACCGCAATCACCTGATCCGTCTTGTCTCCAGCAAACATCTTCAAGGAACTCTGCACGCCTGCAGCCAGTCCCCCATGGCTGACCAGTACAAGGTATTTCATCTTTCCTGCCTCCTTTATCCTTCAACTTCTTAGCCAAGTCAGGCTTTAGATGACGAAGGATTTATTGATGATTTTATTGTACAGAATATGGAACCGGTTTCATATTGTCAAATGTCATTTTGCCCAGATGACATTTGTTAGGAAAAATATGACAATTGTCATATTGGTCTAGTCAGCTGTGCTTTTTTCTGGCTTAATTAGCAATAAAAAAGAAAGCAGATTATTTTCCGCTTTCTATTTCTCTTTGAATGCTCGGCAAGGCACTATCAATCTCTTGATTCTGCATAGCATTTTGAATCAGATAGTCCATCCGGTCCATCGTATGACGGTCCACTTCCAGACTGATGTCAATGATGGAGCGATTCATCATGTGGTCTAGCCTCTCAGAAGTCAAGGAATCCAAGCCAAAATCATCAGCCTGTAAGATTTCTCTAGCCTGTTGACTTTTCACCACAGATGGTAAGACTGAGGTCCCCTGCGATTTTTCAAACAAGGCCTGCTGACTTTCTTTATCCTGTGATAGCAAGAGCATAAATTCCCAAGCCAGCTTCTCTTGCTTACTATTGGAAGACATGGCAAAGAGCGAGGTCTTGACCTGTGTTCCCATCACCTGGCTATTGGCTGTCGGCATCGGGATACAGGTCCAAGAAAAGCTAGAATACTTGGCAACATGGTATGGGTAGGGCTTGTAGGTCCGATACTGAGCCAGACTCATAGGATAGAAGGCCACCCGTCCCTCATCAAAGTCATTAGAAGTCACCTTATAGTGCTGGCTGAGCATGTCTAGCTTGCTCATAAAGGCCAAGGCTTGGTGCATCTCTGAGCTGTCTACATTGATACCGGATTTATCGGTAAGATGGCCGCCATAAGCTACCAAAGCCTGCTGCCAAGTGTAATCCGTAATACCGTACTGATCCACCACACCATCGCCATTGGTATCCTTGGTTACTTTCTTGCAAATCTCATAGAAATCCGCCAGGGTCCAACCTGACTCAGGAATGCTAATCCCTTCTTTTTCAAGCAGGTCTTTATTGACACACATCATGATGGGATTGCTCTCAACTGGAAGAGCATAGCTGACTCCCTGATATTGCCCGGCTTCATAAGCCACCGGATAAAAGGCCCTTCGTTCATCATCTGTTAGGAGGGTATCCAAGGATTTAAGCGCGCCAGTCGAAGCCAACATGCTAAAGTCGTTTTCCGGTACCATAAAGAGATCCGGCTGCTCGCCTTTCAAGACTTGCTCTGCCAGCCAGTCAGCATAATCATCCTTGGGAATCCCGCTTTCATAGACGACCTTGACATGAGGATGCGTCTTTTCAAATTTTTTAATCAGGCTGTCCAAGGCCCTGTTTTCGCGGCTGTTAGGTACATCCCAGCTGGAGCCAGCATAGACGCCGATACGCAGGACTTTTTCCTGAGCTGAGGCCCAAAAGACAAAAGCCAAAGCAACAGATATAATCAGGACAACCAGCAGGGCCAAATGTCTCAGTCTCCACTTCATTTGTCGCTTTCCTTACTAAAATCTCTCTGGGTGACTCCAGTCTGCACAGCCCAGATAGCCAGCTGGGTTCGGTCGCGCAAGTTGAGCTTGGCTAAGATACCTGACAGGTAATTTCGGACTGTCCCTTCTGATAGAAAGAGCTTGGCAGCAATTTCTTTATTCGAAATCCCGAAGCCAATCTGCTGAATAATCTTCCACTCCGTCCGGCTCATGTCCTCTATATTTTCCTCCGTCACTGTAATAGCAAAATTGGACTGGGCCATCTGTGAAAAGATTTTGAAGACCTTGGTGGCAATATTAGGATTGATCATAGCTCCGCCCCGATAGACTGTCTGAATGGCTTCGTGAAGTTCTTCTGTCGAAACCCCTTTGAGAATGTAACCAGACGCACCGTATTTGAGAGCGGAGAAGATAAATTCATCGTCATCAAAGGTCGTCAGAATGATAATCTTAACATCCGGATACTGCTCTTTGACAGCCTTAGTACAGAGAACACCGTCCATGACTGGCATGCGAATATCCATCAGAATCACATCTGGGCGTACCCGATGAAGCTTTTCCAGCACTTCCTTGCCGTCTCCGACCGTCCCGACCACCTCAATATCTGCGTGGGCTGACAGGATGATTTGCAGAGACTCGCGAATCAAGGCCTGATCGTCTGCTATTAAAACCTTAATCATGTCTTCCTCCTATTTTTGGGATTTCGATATGCGTGTAGAAACCGTCCCGATTT
Source organism: Streptococcus sp. 27098_8_82 (assembly GCF_041431615.1). NCBI lineage: Bacteria > Bacillati > Bacillota > Bacilli > Lactobacillales > Streptococcaceae > Streptococcus > Streptococcus sp. 27098_8_82. Next base: position 56,416 of record NZ_JAPVYB010000010.1, on the reverse strand, counting down.
TCAAATCGGACGCTTCCGCCAATAATCATTAGACGCTCCTGCATCTGCTTGAGGCCATAGCCATAGTGGAGTTCATCAAAGCCAACACCATCATCCTGAATGGTCATTACATAGGACTCTTCCTCCAGTAGCTCAATCCAGATAGTCTTGGCATGCCCATGGCGGACAGAGTTGGTAATAGACTCCTGAATCACCCGGAAGACAATGTCTTCCTTGGCAATATCCAAGTCAATATTATCCCATTCGTAGCGGAGATGAATCTCCAAATTGGAGATGGCTTCATACTCACGTATAATCTTAATCAGAGCTTCCTTCAAAGTGTTATTTTCCAGAGCTCCTGGTCGCATCTTATTGAGCGAGCCTCGGACATCACGGATACCGTCTCGAACGACGACTGAAACATTATTGAGCTGCTCCTTAGCCCGATTGGTATCAATATCAACCAAGACCTTGACCGCATCAATACCCGCCGAAATTCCCGTTAGGGCATGGCCCAATGTATCGTGAATCTCTCTTGCAATCCGCTTCCGCTCTCGATCTTCTGCTATTTTTTCGGACAAGGCCAGATAAGAGTTCAACTCGCGATTGGCCTGAGAAGCCATGCGCAGCTCTTCCTCAATCCGATGACGCTCTGTAATAGCCGACAAGATATAGAAGAGCAAGGAAATCATAAAGACAACTATATTGAGGGAGTAGAGAAAGTTCTTGCCAAAAAGCAGTAACAACCGGACGGACTCTGGGTAAAAACGAATATAGGTATCTAGAGAAGGCAGCTTGATAAAGAGCGACATGAGGTCATAGTTGGACAAGAGCAGCATGCCAAAGCTCAAAATAATGAAAGAAAACCAGTACTTCTTGTCCTTGGAAGAATTGAACTCCTTAGAGCCATAGAAAATATCCGCAAACACCAAGAGAATCAAGCCATTGTAGGACGAGTGTAATACGGAAAAGATGACCAGCATGAGCAGGATTTCAATAATGGTCGCCTTGTCATAGACGGACAGCTGATTGGGGTGGCGCTCGCGATAGTACATGACCAAAAGCAGACAGGCATACAGACTAATTGATACCCAGAAAATCAAGCTGGGAGAGCCCGGAATGGCATCCAAACGCTCCAAAAGCGAGTGACTGAAGCCCTTAGCTGCTACATAGTTGGTCGCAAAGAGATAGATGGACGCATTATAGACAATGGCAACCAGATTGATGACCATCAAGGCTATTTTGCTGTAAAATATACTTTTTTGAGGTCTCATTATTGCCACCCTGTAACTGTGTATTGACTGATATTATCCCTATTAACCAGATGAACTGGAATCAGGTATTGGCTGTCGTAGGATTTCCCCTCTTGCATCAGCTCAATTACCTGCGCCACCTTGCGTCCCATCTGAATGGGCGATTGGGCCACGGTCCCCTCTATGTCGCTAGTCGTAGCCAGAAAGTTTTTGATATCTGGTGAACCATCCACGCCATAGATTGAGATTTTCTTATCAAGACCTTGATTTTTAATAGCAGCCAAGGCCCCGATGGCTGCTCGATCATTGAGCGCCATAACTACATTAAAGTCTAAACCTTCATCCAGAGCCCCTTTGACCTGCGGCATGGTTTCCTCAGTCTGGCCTAGTGTTTCTTTCTGGGAAATAATCTTGTAGCTAGGCTGTTTTTCAATCGTATCAATAAATCCCTGAATCCGGTCCATGGCAGAGACGGCATTGCGGTGCTCTAGAAGGAGAATATTGGCAGAAGGCAGACGCTTCATCATGTCCTGGGCAATCAGGACGCCTGCTTGGTAGTTATCAGACACAATAGTCGTATCCACTTTTACATCCTGACTGATAGGCGCATCTACTACGATGATTTTAATACCAGCTTTCTTGGCCTTTTGAAGAGAGGAAATGATACTTGGACTATTGCTTTTCACCGGATTGATGACAATGACATCAACCTTTTCTCGGACAAAAAAGTCAATCTGCTGGCTCTGCTTGCCCTCATCCAGCTCAGGATCCCGAACGTAGAGCCTGCTGCCCTGCTGGTTGGTTTTCTTCTCCAGCTCCGCATTTAAGGTCTTGTAAAAGTCATTGTTCATGGTCATGTAGGTCACCCCAATCTTGACCTGCTTCTCATCTGGCAGAACGCCCTTGAAATAAACAAAAAGCAAAACCAAGATAAGCAGAATGAAAAGCGGCCAGAGAGCCTTCTTCTGATAATGCTGTATCCGTTTTTTGACCTTAGTTGATACCATTTTTCACCCCCTATGCCGTAAGCGCCTTTATGAAACATATAGGATTATTATATTACAAAGCTACCAAAAAGCAAAATCTTTCCAGAAATGGCTATAATAAAAGAGGCGAGACAGAATCTAAAAAATCCATGATTTTTGATTCTTGGTCCCACCTCGACAATCATAATTAAACTTTTAAAAGCTTGATAGAAATAGACTTTCAGTCAAACAGATCTTGTATCCTGCAAAACTGAATGTTGATTTTTTAGAGCAAGGTCATTTCCCAGTCTTTGCTTCTTGCTTAAAAGGGAAGTTCCTCTTCTTCCAACACCAAATCTGCTAAATCAGCTCCGCTATTATTTTCACGCAGAGCGCGCTGGGCCCGACTTTCCAGCAGCTGGAAGCTATGACAGAGCACCTCTGTCACATAATGTGTCGCCCCCTCCTTTTCATAGCGACGAGTCCGTAGCTCACCATCCAGAGAAATCAAGCTGCCCTTACTTGCATAGCTGGCTAAAGTCTCAGCTAGACGACCCCAGACAACGACATTTACAAAATCCGCTTCACGCTCACCACTCTGAGATTTATAACGACGATTAACCGCGACCGTTGCGCGGGCCACAGATTTTTCATTCGCAGTCTTGTGCAGTTCAGGCGTAGCCGTCAGCCGGCCGATTACAATTACTTTATTATACATTTTATATCCTCCTAACTTATCATTCGTAAAAGGAGGCAAAAAGTGAAAAAAATGTGGTATAGTATAGATAAAAAGGAAAGTTGCAGCTTTTTGTCCCCTTCCTATTAGATTTGTATAATGGAGGCTCCGATGGCCATTAAACATTCCCCTGTGAAAAATCTTATTTTTATCCTGATTTCTCTGTGGTTCGGAGGTTTTTCTGCCTGGGCTGCCGTAGACTACCTAACTAGCTCCAACCCCTACAAAGACACTAGTTTCTTTGTCCTTAGTCTGCTGGTTGCTGCTTTCTTCTTACTGCTCCTTATCTTTGCTATTCGCAGGCTAACCATTCATGCGACTATCCTCTCCTTTGACCACGAAAATGTAACCTACTATTATAGCGGACTCTTATCAGCTGCCACCTACTGCATTCCTATGCAGCAGATTAGTCATGCTCGCTACAGCCGAGACAGTGAAGAATCCGAGATTAGTCTTTGGATGGAGGACGGTTTCCATGACTTTGCAGCCTTTAACCATCCCCACCACAAAATTTATGCCTATCCTGACAGCCAGCTCATCGGCATTGTTTTCAAGAGAAAGCGCCTCAAAGCATTGGAAGACCACAGCCTAAACAGCCTTATCTACCAATACAAATACAGCACTCCGAGCCAGATTCCCACAGCCACTCCTCAATCATCAACCGACTCGCAAAGTAATAGCGACTGTGTCTTCTTTTGAGACAGTGTTGTGATTGTTAAGACAAATCACTTTAGATTACGGAGGATATCTAATGAACTATATAGCTTTTGTTTACTCCATTCTCTTATTATTTTCAACCTATTTTGCTTATAAAAAGAAGATTGGCAGCTCCAAAATCTCATTAATCGTAAGTTTATTTTTATTTTTCCTAACCCTTCTGAATTTATTTTTCTTCAATTTTTTACTGAAAACTTTAATATCCATACTTTTAATTTTGATCTCAGTAAGTTTTTTCTATGACAGAAAAATGAGTAAGAAGCAAATTCATTATACTCATCATTGTGTTAGATTGATTTTTCATCTGTTAATCATTTATTTTCTCTAGCATTAGCATGAGATAGATTTATAACGCTAAATTTATTACTATAAAAAAAGAGCGAAACGACTACACAAATCGTTTCGCCCTATTTTATATTTCGGATGTTATTAGGATACCCCGCCCATTTCTGAGCTTTTTATGATGTTGAATCCTCTCCCTTATCCCTGCCAATGTTTGGCTGGATCAAAGGCGGTTCCAACTAGTTCACTATCGGCTAATTCAATGATGCCGCGTTTTTGAGGCGCATTAGGTAACTGAAGTTCCCGTGGGCTGCACATCATCCCAAAACTCTTTTCGCCTCGAAGTTCTCCCGGGAAAATCAAATTCCCTTTCGGCATCATAGCACCCGGCAGAGCCACAATCGTTTTGAGGCCGACTTTGGCATTAGGAGCACCGGCCACGATTTGAACGGTCTTATCAGCAGCTACCTGCACTTGGCAAATATTCAGGTGATCACTATCTGGATGAGCTACCATATCAACGATTTCTCCAACCACAAACTTCGGCTGGCTGTCATTGACCAAGTCCGCTGGGAATCCTTCCTTGCTTAGCTCCTGATTGAGAATGACCACTTGCTCATCTGTCAAAAAGACCTGTCCGCGCTCTGCAATTTCAAAAAGGTCTGACTGCTCAAAAATATTCCAAGCAACAGTCTGGCCATTGTCTTCGCGGTAAACACGCGCTACCCGTCCCTTGCGCTCAGCTGCCAGTTTAGCTCCTTGATTGTCCGCAGCAATAATCATCAACACGTCGCCGACATATTCTTTATTATAGGTAAAAATCATTTTACGCTCCCTTTTTCTCTTATACTAGCTAAAAATTCATTGATTTGGCTCTTGGTCTTGCGGTCACGATTGACCAGACGGCCAATCTCCTGTCCCTTTTCCAACACTACTAAGCTGGGAATCCCGTAAATGTCCCACTCTTTGGCCAGATCCAAATAGGCATCACGGTCCACTTGGATAAAGCGATAGTCAGGATTTTCCCCTTCTATCTCTGGCAAAAAAGGTTGGATAAATCGGCAATCTCCGCACCATTCAGCCGTGAAAAAGAAGACAGTCTTCTCCCCATCATTGACATAAGAAGCCAATCCCTCTAAATTTGTAGGGATAATCATGCTTCTTCCTCGTAGCTTAGCTGACCATTTTCATAGACAAAGGCAAAATGACGGTCATCCTCTAGGACCAGACCACCAACCAAGCGGTCATCTGTGGACTCGTATAGCTTGACATAAAGGCAGGAAATAGTACCCTGACTGGAAAAGAAATCTCGCACAAGCTCGACGATTTCCTCACGATTACGCAGTCGTTTCTGCTCCTGTACGACTTTGGCTGCCCCAAAAGCCAGCGCTCCAGCCCCCAAAAGGGCGGTTGTGGTTAAAATGATTTTTTTAGCTTTCATGTAGAATATTTTAACACAAAAGAGCAGAGGCGACAAACAATATTCCAGATTTTCCTGGGAGAAGCTGGATTCCTAAGCGGGCAGTCCTCTTGATTCAGGCAAGCTATAAGATTTTCCTACTCATTTACCGCAAAAAGTGATAAAATAGGGAGCAGAAAGAAGGTAAGTTTATGACAACATTATTTTCAAAAATCAAGGAAGTAACAGAGCTTTCTGCTATTTCAGGTCACGAGGCACCTGTTCGCAGCTACCTGCGGGAAAAAATCACTCCGCATGTCGATGAGGTCGTCACCGACGGTCTGGGCGGTATCTTTGGGGTTCGCCATGCAGAAGCTGAAAATGCTCCCCGTGTATTGGTAGCGGCCCACATGGACGAGGTTGGCTTCATGGTCAGCGAGATCAAAGCTGACGGAACCTTCCGCGTAGTGGAAATCGGCGGCTGGAACCCACTGGTCGTTAGCAGCCAACGCTTCAAACTCTTTACCCGTGAAGGTCGGGAAATCCCTCTTATCTCAGGCTCTGTCCCTCCTCATCTGACGCGCGGATCTGGCGGACCAGTTATGCCACAGATTGCAGATATTGTCTTTGACGGTGGCTTTGTGGATAAGGCGGAAGCTGAAAGCTACGGCATCCGTCCAGGAGACACGATCGTGCCAGACAGCTCTGCTATTCTAACAGCTAACGGTAAAAATATCATCTCCAAAGCCTGGGACAATCGCTACGGCGTCCTAATGGTCAGCGAATTGGCTCAAGCCTTGTCTGGTCAACCACTAGGCAGCCAACTCTATGTCGGCGCCAATGTTCAAGAAGAGGTTGGCCTGCGTGGAGCCCATGCTTCAACGACAAAATTTGCCCCTGAAGTCTTTCTGGCTGTGGATTGCTCCCCAGCGGGTGACATCTACGGTGGTCAAGGGGCCATCGGCGACGGAACGCTAATTCGCTTCTTTGACCCTGGTCATCTCATGCTGCCAGCTATGAAGGACTTCCTCTTGACAACTGCTGAGGAAGCAGGTATCAAGTATCAATACTACTGCGGTAAGGGCGGAACGGATGCTGGTGCTGCCCATCTCCAAAGCGGCGGCGTACCATCTACTACCATTGGTGTCTGCGCCCGCTACATCCATTCCCACCAAACTCTTTATGCCATGGACGATTTCCTGCAAGCCCAAGCCTTCCTGCAAGCTCTGGTCAAAAAGCTGGATCGCTCAACGGTGGACACGATTACCAACTATTAATTTCAAAAAGCAGCCCGTTCTTCATTCGGGCTGCTATCTCTTTTGTCTGATACTTTCCCTTTCAACTTTCCAATTTGAAGAAAATTTTGTTATAATGCTTAGCAGAGGTGAAAATATACATGAAAAAAATTGCTTTTGATTCTGACAAATACTTAAACCTGCAGCGCGACCATATCTTGGAGCGCATTAATCAATTTGAGGGCAAACTTTACATGGAATTCGGCGGTAAAATGCTGGAAGACTTCCATGCTGCCCGCGTCCTGCCAGGCTATGAGCCAGACAATAAAATCAGACTGCTCAAAGAGCTCAAAGACCAAGTAGAGATTGTCATTGCTATCAATGCCAACAACATTGAGCACTCTAAGGCGCGTGGGGATTTGGGTATTTCCTATGACCAGGAAGTGCTGCGACTAATTGATACCTTTAACGAGCTGGATATTTATGTAGGCTCAGTGGTCATCACCCAGTATTCCGGTCAGCCGGCGGCGGACCTCTTCCGCAGCCAGCTGGAAAAGAATGGCATCGCCTCCTACATCCACTACCCAATCAAGGGCTATCCGACCGATATGGACCATATCATCTCACCTGAAGGTATGGGGAAAAACGACTACATCCAAACTAGCCGTAATCTAGTCGTAGTGACCGCACCTGGTCCTGGTTCTGGTAAATTGGCCACTTGCTTGTCCAACATGTATCATGACCAAATCAATGGCATCAAATCAGGCTACGCCAAGTTTGAAACCTTCCCCGTTTGGAATCTGCCCCTGCACCATCCGGTCAATTTAGCATATGAGGCAGCGACGGCAGACCTCGACGATGTCAACATGATTGATCCATTCCACCTGCAAACCTATGGCAAGACTACAGTCAACTATAACCGTGATATTGAAATTTTCCCAGTCCTCAAACGTATGCTAGAGCGCATCCTTGGAAAATCACCCTATGCTTCTCCAACGGATATGGGTGTCAACATGGTCGGCTTTGCCATTGTAGATAATGATGCAGCTATCGAGGCATCTCAGCAGGAAATCATCCGTCGCTACTACCAGACGATTCTGGACTTCAAGGCGGAGCGCGTTTCTGAATCTGCTGTCAAGAAAATCGAACTCTTGATGAATGACCTAGGCATCACACCACTGGACCGTAAAGTAACAGTTGTTGCGCGCGATAAGGCTGAAAGCACTGGCGAGCCTGCTCTGGCCTTGGAATTACCAAACGGTGAAATCGTAACTGGTAAAACCTCTGAACTCTTTGGTCCTACAGCAGCTGTATTGATTAATGCTATTAAGAAATTAGCCGATATTGCCAAAGAGACCAAGCTGATTGAACCTGAGTATGTCAAGCCAATCCAAGGCCTGAAAATCAATCATCTGGGCAGCCGCAATCCTCGCCTCCACTCAAACGAAATCTTGATGGCTCTGGCAATCACAGCCATGGAAAATCAAGATGCGGCAAATGCTATGCAACAACTCGGCAATCTCAAGGGCAGCGAGGCCCACTCCACCGTCACTCTGACTGATGAAGACAAAAACGTCCTGCGCAAACTAGGCATCCATGTTACAATGGACCCCGTTTACCAGTATGATCGACTTTACAGAAAATAAAAACAAGCTCTGTTAAAAGCTTGTTGAGGAAGCTGGCTCTGCCAGCTTTTTTGTTAATAACGCTTAGATAGGAGAAAACGCAAGAGATAGTAAAGTCCCAAAACCAGAATAATGGTCACGGTCAGAAACTGATTGAGACTTAAGATGATTGGGAAAATCATGGACAGAACACTCAAGCACGCTGCCAGCAGCAAAAGGATATTAAAAAGCAAAGTACGAGTCTTTTCGTCAATCATGCGATTACGCTCATCAGTCACCTGAATGTAGAACTTCTCAAAATTTTCCTCCCGTCTTAGGGCAAGATTATAGCGAATAGTCATCAAAGAAAGCCCCAGCAGTATGCCGACCATGACTCCTTCCTGCTGATCATTCAGAGAATGAAAGTGGCTCCAGGCCAATCCTACCAAGATGATAAAGGTTAAGATACGTCCCACGATAACTTTCTTTTGAAGTTTTTTTCGAAATTCTTGTTTAGTTAATGTTTCCATGTCGGCCTCCTATTTTTCATACGCTTGAAAAATTTTCAAGATCAGCACAATCAAGATCATTCCCACAACAGGCAGGATTTCCTTAGGGATAAAATCGAACTGCAAATGAAGAAAGATCAAGACAAGGACTATTAAGAAACCTAGTCCCCATTTGAGCATATAAGTCCATTTCATGATTCATCCTCCTCAAAGAGAAACACTTCTTCAATCCTTAAATTGAAAAAGGATGCAATTTTATGAGCCAAAAGGAGCGAAGCATTGTAGCGGCCCTTTTCCAAAGAAATAATTGTTTGTCTCGTGACCTCTAGCTTCTCAGCCAGTTCTTCCTGGCTGAGCTTTTTTCTTTTTCGTAATTCTTGAATTCGATTTTCCAAGGCTGCCTCCTTTTGCTATGTAAAACAAACTTTATTTTTCAAACATAGTATAGTTTCCTTTACATATTTTGTCAAGAATAAAGCGGCAAAAAAGGACTGAAACTTTAAATATTTCAGTCCTTTTAGTATCTTTATTAACTTCCTTTGTTATTTGCTTTCCAAAGCTACAGTCAACTCGACACAGGCTCCTCCTTGGTCTGGATTGAGCAGGGTCAGATGACCACCGTGCAAGAGAGCTACCTGCTTAGAAAAGGCTAAGCCGATACCATGATGGGGATTAGCTGAATTGCGGCTTTGGTCACTCTGATAAAAGAGCTGTTCCGCTCCCAGCAGCATCTCCTCTGAAAATGCAGGGCCGTTGTTCCAGATAGCAAAAACCAACTGGTCCTGCTGCACTGATACCGTCAGCTTCACTTCCTTTTGGTCCTGATTAGCATGTTCAAGCGCATTCAGTAAAATATTGAGCAAAGCTCGCTTGAGATAGTCCAAATGAATTGACAAAATCAGACTAAGCTCACAATCTTCTTGGAGGTAGAAACGATAGCTTTCCTGTTTGCTGAACAGTGCCCAATCGTCCTGGAGATAAGCCAAAAAGTCCCCTAAGGAAAGCTGACTGAACTGATTAGAATCAATCTGAAAGGTCTTAGCGTAATCAATCAAAGAGCCACAATACTCTTCCATCTTGTGACTAGCCTGCAAAATCTCAGTAGCATAGTCTGCCTGTGGCTGGCCCAACTGCGCCAACTCCAAGAGCTCAGCATTCCCCTTAATCACAGTTAGGGGCGTCTTCAAATCGTGCGATGTCGCTGATAGCTGTAAAATCAACTCCTGATTATGCTGCTGCTCTCTTTCTAGAAGACGAGCATTTTCTTGGTGGCTGCTCCGTAAATCGCTGTAGACTTCTAGCATTTCCTCAATCCGAAAAAGCTGACTTTGATTTTCTTCTAAAAGCTTCTCGCTCTTTAGCATTTTTATTTCCCTGTCGATTTTTCGGAGCAATTTCAAAATATGATAAAAAGTAATCAGCAGCAAGCTCCCTGCCCAAAAGAACAAGGTGAAAAGAACGTGATTACTTCCTTGCGTAAATTCATAGCCTATAAGCACAAAAATCAAAACATGGAAAAAGACGATTTTTAAACTGGTTGTCCAGACTAGGCCTTTGAAATTTCGGGTTCTAATTGCCATCTATAGCCTACTCCTCTCACTGTTGCGATTGCTTGCAGCCCTTCTTGTTTGCATTTTTGGCGAATCTGATATACGTATTCTGAGATGGAGCGAAGCTGTGTTTCTGAGCTTTCTGGGTAAAGCAAGGTATGCAGGCGTTCAGCTGAAAAGGTCTGCTTGGGATTGCTAGCTAGTAAATGCAGCAACTTAAACTCTCGCTCTGAAAATTTCAAGACTTTACCAAAACAGGCAACTTCATAGCGCTCTGGATAAAATTGACAAGAAGCAATTTCAGAATATCGCTCCTCCCGTCTTTCCTCCCGCCGAAAATGAGCCCTGACACGCGCCAGCAATTCTTTGGTCCCAAAAGGCTTGACAATATAGTCATCTGCTCCACGAAAGAGCCCTTCCACTTTGTCCGCCTCCAACTCCTTGGCCGTCAGAAAGATGATTGGACACGAAAGATGAGGACGAATATAGGAACACAGCTCAAAACCATTAACAGGCTCCATCATCACATCCAGTAGAATCAAGTCATATCCGACAAAATTCGTCAGCTCTAGCTCTTCTATCCGATCAAGCGTCGTCACATCATAAGCGTCGAGCTCTAGGACATTTTTCACTAGCTTCAAAATGCTCCGGTCGTCATCAACCACCAAAATACGATACTGTCTCATAATTTCCATTATAGCATACCTCTAGCGAACATCTCGTTTCAAGGTTAAGAATATAGCAGAGCTCCAAACCAAAGCTAGCCAGAACAGCTGTATCCCCAGACCTGATAAATCTATTGAATGCTGAAGCCCTTCATACTCAAAAAGATTTAGCGTAGCCAGGTCGGGCAGGTATTTTGCTTCCTTGATGAACGTTGCCAATAAACGGCTGAGACCAATCAAGAGAGGAAAGAGCACCGACACCGGCACAACCCAAGATTGAAAGAGCAAAGCGAGGCCGGCAGTTAAAAAAGCCAGAAAAAGATTGCTGAGAAGACCAAAAAAGCTGTAATAAAGGAATTTCCCCAGTAAGGACCAGCTAAAGTCTAGGTCAAAACGAGCCAGCATAACAAAGAAACAGCTACTTATAATGACACTATAGAGAACCAAGAGCAGCAAGAACAGAAAAAGGAATTTCCCAGCCAACCAAGCCTTTCTATTTGATACAGTTAGAAAATTCGTTCGCATCCCAGACTTGACAAACTCTTGGGCAAAATAGAGCGAAGTAAAGATGACGATGACAGGCTGCGCCAGATAGAGGGCATGCAAAGCCTCGCTCAGAGCCTTCGTCTGGCCAACTGCTGTCTGACTGTAGTCAAGATTCATCAGAAAAAATGGAACGATTACCAGAGCCACCAAGGCTGCACCAAGAGCGAGATAGTAAGAACGAAACTTAATCCATTCACTTTTAAGCAGAGCTTTTATCATCAGTATCGCCCTCCTAAATCCGTCTTCAAAAAGCGCAGAGAGGTCATACCGCCAATGACTAGTAACCATGCACCAAGTATCAACAGTCCTTGCAAGGGATTGTTGGCATATTGGGAAGTTGGCGTTGCAGCAAACAACTCTCCTGCTGGCTGTGGCAAATAAGCCCCCCAACTCGTGTGAGCAGCTAGGTAGTTTCCTAAATTATAGATTTGGGGCACGAGAAAAAGAAGAGGAACCAGCATGGTCCGAGCCAATAAACCTAACAAAAATGAAAGGATTCCTAATAAGGTTAGAGATAAGGTTTTCCACAAAATCAGACTCCAAGCTGCCTGATTGAGCAGAATCGGATCAAGCCCTTCCTTTCCTAAAGCTAGGTGCATGACCATATAACTACAGTAGATTGATAAAAAGCTAGTGGCAAGAGAAAAGCAAGCAAAGGTCATGAGTTTCCCCACAAGCAACTTCAGGCGGTTATTACAGGTCAAGAGACTGGTTCTCAAGCTATGAGACTGAAATTCCATAGCTCCCAAAATTCCAGCTAAGATGACCAAAACCATGCCTGCCATAGAAGCCCCATTGAGGCCTAGATATTCCAGCGGGTCAATGGCTTCTGCCAGACCGGGAACCGTCTCAGGCGTGGCATCCAAGCCGACAGATAAATACTGTCGACCCTCCAGCCAAGATACGGCAGGCACCAATAGCAGCATGAAGGCCATACTCACTTTGAAAGCCTTGGTTGAGCTAATTTTCAACCATTCTGAATGCAGTAAGGACATCATTTCTTTCATCTTAAACCTCCTCTGTCAAATCAAAGAAGAGTTCTTCTAGACTGTCTGAATCTTGCAGCACCTCTTCCAATTGTCCCTGCTCAATAATTCGCCCATGATGAATCAAGACTACATCATCTGTCACCATTTGCACCTCTGATAGGATATGAGAAGATAGAAGTACCGTTTTCCCTAAATCAGCCTGCTGACGGATGAACTTTCTAAACCACTTGATCCCACTTGGATCCAGTCCATTGGTCGGCTCATCTAATATAAGAAACTGAGGATCACCCAGCAAAGCTGCTGCCAAACCCAAGCGCTGACCTTCCCCCAGAGACAGGCTTGACAAGAGATCCTTTCTCTTATGAGCGATTCCAGTCATCTCCAAAACCTCATCGATCCGAGACTTGGGAATAGCATTACTCGCCGCAATAATTCTCAAGTGGTCATAGACCTTTCGATTTGGCAGACCGCCAATGCCGTCAAAGGCTGCACCTACCGTTCTGAGCGGATAGGTCATTGACTGATAGGTTTGCCCATCAAAAGTCGCAGTCCCAGACGTCGCCCGATCCAATCCCAAGAGAATCCTCAAGGTCGAACTTTTACCAGCACCATTCGGGCCTAGAAAAGCTGTAATCCGACCGCTTCTAGCTGTAAAAGAAATATCTTCTAAAATCTGCTTGCTGCCATGCTTTTTGCAGACTCCTTCTATTTTCACTATATGTTCCATACTGAACTCCTTTTGATTTTTCTTCAGTATATAGGGGCAAGTTCAGAGAAAGTTCAGACAATGAAAAAACTTGCCTTACGACAAGTTTCTTTTCTCATTTTTCAACCGCATCCCAGAGCTGGCGGGTGCTTTTTTTCTGCACGGGATCGACAAAGTGTGGGGCGATTTCCACCAGAGATTGCAAGACAAAAGCCCTCTCAGCCACATAAGGATGAGGAACAATCAAATCTGGACTGTATATCTCTTCTTGTCCTATGTAAAGGATATCCAGATCAATCACGCGCGGTCCCCATTTGATCTCTCGCACGCGCCCTAAATCCGCTTCGATAGCCAAGAGCGTCTGCATTAATTCCTCAGGATTGAGCCAAGTCTCAATTTCAACAACTTGATTGAGAAACGGATCCTGCTCAACCCCACCCCAAGGCTCCGTCTGGATACGGCTTGATGCCTGCAAAATTCTTATATTTTGCTCTGCCATCTTTTCCAGAGCTGCATCCAGATTGGCAGCTGGGCTGCCTTGATTGCTCCCCAGAGCGATAAATGCTTTCCGCTTTTGACGCACTAGCTTGACTGAGCAGGTCTCTAAAGGCAGCGGAACCGGTGCCCAAGGCTTCTTGACCTCAAAGCTGACCTTTTGCACCAAAGGATGAGTCAGAAAAATCCGATTAATCAGCTTATAAGCCAGCGTCTCAATCAAGTCTTCCTTGCTTTCCTGACACCAGTGGGTCAAATCCTGAGCCAATTCTCCATAGTGGATAGAAGCTGTCAGGTCACCTGTTTTGGCAGCCCAAGTCATATCATAGTCCAAAATAAGATCCAGCACAAAACGCTGGCCCAATTCCTTCTCCGCTCCAAACAGACCGTGATAGGCATACACTTCCAAATCCTTAATGCGTAGCTGATCCATTTTCTTATCCTTTCTGATTCAAGTTTCTGCATTTCATTCTTGATAAAACTATCTAGCCTTTCCTGACATGCTTCACCACTGATATGATCAGTGTCCCATCAGTTTGTAAGCTTCATTTTTTAGGTCCTTGTCCGTCGCTAAAATGCCACGCGCCGCTGTAGTAACCGTTGCAGTGCCAGGCTTTCTGACTCCGCGCATATTCATACACATATGCTCAGCTTCCACCCAGACTAAGGCCCCTTGAGCACCCAGATAGTCCATCAAGGCCTCAGCAATCTCTACGGTCAATCGCTCTTGAATCTGCGGTTTCTTGGCATAGACCTCTACCGTCCGGGCCAGCTTGGACAGGCCTGCTACCCGACCATTAGGCACATAGGCGATGTGAACTTTTCCGTAAAATGGCAGGAAGTGGTGCTCACACATGGAATGAAAGAAAATATCCTTCTCCACTACCATATTATTGTCAATGATTTCAAAAGACTTGGCCAGATGCTCCTCAGCAGTCTCACCCAGCCCAGCAAAGATTTCCTGGTACATTTTAGCAATGCGCTGTGGCGTCTCCTGCAAGCCTTCGCGGCTTCCGTCTTCTCCAACCGCCTCAATAATCTGGGCAACAGCTGCTTCAATTTTCTTCGTGTCCATATATGCTCCTATGTTCATTTTTATTTTTTGATAATTGACTTGACTGAGAAGGACGCTCAGCAAAGTCTAACTCGCGATTCTCAAGGATTGATTTTCTAACCTGAGCCAGAAAATAAAGAGAACCCGTAATCAGCAAAAGCTCATCTGACTCATGCTCTACTGCTAAATAATCTGCTAAATAATCCGGCCATTCTTTGTAAGACAGGCCTTGCTGCTCAGCCAAGGCTTGCATGCTCTCTTTAGAAAAACTCCGCGGATCAGCAAAGGCTGTCAAGCTTATAGCTGCTTTGGGAATCTTTTGCAGCAGCTCCACCATATCATCCAAGGCCTTGGTTTGGATACAAGCAAATAAAATGTGCTTCTTATAAGTCGGATAATGCTGGTCCAGTGTCGCAGCTAGCAACCGCAGGGCATGGGGATTATGGGCTCCATCCAGAAAGATAAGCGGCTGATCCGATATCCTTTCCAAACGCCCAGGCCACTCGGCAGCAAGCAAAGCCCTCTCAACCTCTTCTTTTGTCAATAAGGGCAGCGACTGCAGCTGGCAGTATAGGTCACACAAGTGCAGAGCTAGTCCAGCATTGTCCGCCTGATGCAGTCCCAACAGAGCTGTTTGATACGAGTCTTTGGCCCGATAGGCATTCGAAAAGGAAAAGCACTCCCCCTCCTCTGACTCTTGAGGTTCCACTTGATAAGCTTGAGACCAAGAAAAGAGCGGAGCATCTTTTTCAGCAGCCTTTTGCTCGACTACTGCCTGAGCCTCTGGCTCCAACCTACCGGTCACAATGGGAACTCCATGCTTGATAATGCCAGCTTTCTGCTGGGCAATAGCCTCTAGACTGTCGCCCAGCAAGGCCACATGATCCAGATCGACTGTTGTGATTGCAGTCAGCAAGGGCTGACAGACATTGGTACTGTCCAAAAGCCCACCCATGCCGACCTCGATAATAGCCACATCCACCTGCTGCTGGGCAAAATAATCATAAGCCAGAGCAGTTACAATCTCAAACTCAGTCACACCCTGCAAACTAGAGTCTGTCGCATGCTGGGCCAAAAGCTCTTGGTAAAGAGACAACAATCGCTGAAGGTCTTGGTCGGAAATCGCATTGCCATTAATGGCAATCTGCTCATTGTAGCTGACTAGGTAGGGAGAGGTGAAGGTGCCAACCCGCAGGTCTCGCACCTCCAAAAGTTGGCGCAGATGGGCAATGGTTGAACCCTTGCCATTAGTCCCCGCAATATGAATGACTGGCAGCCGCAAATGCGGATTCCCCCGCAGCTCCAGCAAACGCTCCATCCGCTCCAAGCCAAAATTGGGACTGGCTGTCCGATAGGCTTCCAGCCAGCTTAAATCAGGTAATTCTTGTTTTTTCATCTTACTTATACTGACCTAGATTGAGATCTTCTGTCTGCTGTGCTAGACGAATCGCATCGCCAACGGCAGCAGCCATCCGGTGCTTAGCCACTTCGTGCACTCTGACAACTTCAACACCTCTGCTGGCCGCAAGGCTAGTCAGATGGGCTGAAGCTGTATCTCGGTTTTCAAAGCCTTCCTGAGTCTCAGGATTGACCTCAAAGTCGTTTTCTTCTAAGATACTAACGAGAAACCGCTTACGAGAAACCCCAAGAAAAATAGGGAAACCAGCCTGATGGAGACTACCCAGCTCCTGCAAAATGAGAAGATTCTCCCGCTTGGTCAAACCGAAACCAATCCCTGGATCCAGCATGATATTATCACGCGAAAGGCCAGCGTTTTCGGCCACTTTCAAAGATTTCTCAAAACACTTCCACATCAGTTCTGCAATCGGCAAGTCTGCAAAAAGAGACAATTCTTCCTTGCTAAAAGCAGGGGCAAAGCCAAATTCTGGGAAAATCCTTGAGCTGGCATGTTGAGGACGAGCCATCACTGGATTAAACATGACAATAACCGGCGCACCATATTTCGCAGCTGTCTCTGCCATCTTTTCATCACCCAAAAGACCAGTAATATCATTGATGATATCTGCACCCGCAGCCAAAGCCGCTGCAGCCACTTCCGACTTCCAAGTGTCCACAGAAATCAGAATATCACTCTCCCGACGAATAGCTTCAATGACTGGCACGACTCGCTCTATCTCTTCTTGAATAGCCACAAAATGACTGCCTGGCCGAGTAGACTCACCACCAATATCCAGCATGTGAGCTCCCTCAGCAATCAGCTTTCTAGCCTGAGCCAATGCCGTCTCAACCGTGTTGTAGCGCCCACCATCTGAAAAGGAATCCGGCGTCGCATTGATAATGCCACAGAGGCCCGTTCGGCCATCTGGAGCAATTTCTTTTAGATTCACCATTTGACTTTCATCTCATTTCTATCGACTGCCCTGCTCTTCAACAAAAAAGGCACACTCATCTAGTGTACCGCAAAGCTCTCAGCAGATGCAGCATCCAGTCCTATGAACTGCACTCGACTTCACAAGAAAACCTTATCTAGTCCCTTGTTTCATTTACCATTTTACCATAATTCTTCTATTTGACAAAACACTTTCTAAAAGCAAAAGGGTAAAAGGCTGAGAATAATCATATTTCGGAGAATATGGGCCAGCATAGACAGCTCCAAACGCTGAAAATAAGACCTGAGGAGATGGGCAAAGACTAGTCCCAAAAGCAGATAGGAAAGAAAACACAGAGTTTCCTGAGGATTTTTCGCAAGGGAAAAGCAGAGCAAACCTAGTGCAATCCCCCAGCTCTTCCGATAGCGAAGAGAGACGTCACTGTCAATAAATTTCGGTGCTGCAGGGGATAAAACAGCGATGTCAATCCCCAGAAGCAAAAGAGAAGATGACAGAAAACTCTCCGTCAGCATCTGCTCCACCGCCTGTCCTGACTGCGCCTCCTTGCCACACAGCAGAAGAACCCCCGCAGCATTGACCAAAATCATCAAAAAATACAAGAAAAGCAAGTGTCGATAGTTGCTTGACTGACGCAGAGAACCTTTGATTTCCTGCAGCTCTCTGGAAAAATAAAAGGCACAACAAAAAAGCAATCCCAGCAAGCCCACCATAAACAGCAGATTAGCATGACTAAAGACCAAGCGATGAGGCATTGGATGAAGCATGAGCAGCAATCCCGTCTGAGTCAACATAGCCAGTAATAACAATTGAATAATTTTCTCTAATTTCAGCATATTCTCTCCATTCTTCTCTTATCATTATAGAAGAAGTAAGAGCAAGCTGGGAGAAATCCCCTCAAATGTCCTAATTTGTGCCTCAAATGACAAAAAAAGCAGATATTCTCTGCTTTCTTACTTGTTCACCAAACCTGTCAGTATCATAATGAGAACTGCAACTCCATTTCTCAGCATGTGTGCCAAAATAGACATTTCCAAACGCTTAAATATGTAAGCAACAGCAGCTAAAACAGCACCCATACCTGCATAGATAACAAAACTGCCGATATTGGTCGGACCATGAAAAAGACCGAAAAGAATGACTCCTACAACCAATCCCAAAACATAATGCTTGGTAAAAATCTTCTGAGGAATCAAGCCACGAAAGACCACCTCTTCCAAAATAGGAGCCTGAATCACGGCACCTACCACTAATAAAATCTTGGGTACATGCTGAAATAAAGCATTCAAGGCATCCTGATTAGCAGTAGAAATGGCCTGACCTTCCAGCAGCATGATAATTGCTCCCAGCACGTTGACGCCAATCATGACAACATTAGAAACAGCTAACCAGCCAAACGAAGACCATTTAAAAAAGCTAAAGTCAAGGCTCAGTAGTTCTTCTTGCTTAGCCATTCTCAGAACAAAAAAGATAATCAAAAGATATACAACCAGCACAAAGATAGTCTGTCCAGCTGAAAAATTCTTTTCAGAAGCAGTCATCTGTCGGATAAATATAAATGGTATCTGGCTGAGAAATAAGACAAACAAAGTCAGTAGAATGTACTCTAATTTTTTTAGAATTGCTTTCATATCTTCCTCCTTTTCCTTCCTAGTATAGCTCAATTTTCTTATTTTGTATAGACAATTCTTAGCTGCAAGCATCTTGTATATCACGGGTTGGGAACTAATACTGATAGTGATTATGAGAACGAATCGCTCAGTTTTTCCAAGGTCAGCAACCAAGAAAATCCGTTCTTAAAACATACAAAAAGCCCAGTCAAACTGAGCTTTTGAATTTTCTTAATTTATTGATTTTTGAAACGTTCGACGTCACGCGCAATGACCAATTCTTCATCAGTCGGGATAACCAAGACTTTGACCTTGGCATCAGAACTGGAAATCACGCCTTCTGCACCACGCACATTCTTTTCTAGATCTACGTTACAGCCAAACCAAGAAATACCATTAATAACCAGTTCACGAATGGTCACAGAATTTTCACCAATTCCTGCGGTAAAGATGATAGCATCAGCTCCATTCAAGACAGCAAGATACTGACCAATGTATTTTTGAATCCGGTCCACAAAAATGTCATTAGCTAATTGAGCCTTGGCATCACCTGCCCGCATTGCTTCATGAATATCACGCATATCACTTGACTTCTCAGAAACTCCAAGCAAGCCAGATTCACGATTCAAAACGCGGCTAATATCTTCCGGAGTATTAAAGTCATCTGTGTATTGCATCAGGTAAGGAATGATGGCTGGGTCGATATCCCCAGTCCGCGTTCCCATCATGACACCGCCAAGTGGTGTGAATCCCATAGAGGTATCTACAGAAACGCCCTTGTCAACTGCTGTGATAGAAGCTCCGTTACCGATATGGCAAGTAATAAGTTTGAGTTCTTCAATTGGACGTCCCAAAATTTTAGCAGCTTCCTTGGCTACATACTCATGGCTGGTACCGTGAGCTCCGTACTTGCGAACCTTGTTTTCAGTGTAATATTTAGTCGGAATCGGATAGCGATATGCTTTTTCCGGCATAGTTGTATGGAAAGAGGTGTCAAAGACCACCACACTGGTGATGTCTGGCAGAATTTCTCTAAAAGCACGGATGCCTGCAGCGTTGGCTGGATTATGCAATGGAGCTAGAAGAGACAGCTCCTCTACCTTTTGAATCACTTCTTCATCAACGAGGGCTGAATCCTTAAAGTATTCACCGCCAGCCACAACACGATGGCCCACACCGGTAATTTCATCATAAGATTCAATGATATTGAAACGTTTCAAATCATCCAGCAAAATTTTTACGGCCTGCGTATGATCTGCAATATCAAGAACCTGCTTCTCTGAACGACCGTCAAATTTCACTGTTGAAATAGAATCCTTGAGACCAATCCGTTCCAGCAAGCCCTTAGCCAAGACCTTTTCTTCCGGCATCAAGTAGAGTTGCCATTTTAGGCTTGAACTTCCTGCATTAATAGAAATTGTTTTCGACATTTCTTCACCTCTTTAAGCGTTTTCAAAATCATTATATCAAAATTTTGTTTGAATTTCACTATCTTTGTACCAGTTTTGAAAACTTTGACGGAATTTAAACATTTCTTCATGATCCTGCAAATCCCGCAGAGGATAGATAAAAGGCTGAATGTTATTCGCTTCTTGCTTCCTCAAGACAAAAAGGGTTTTGGCATGCTTGCTGCTTGAGAAAATAGACTCTGGCAAAGTTATCATCGCGATAAACTGAGCCTTGGCTAGGAGCCATTTTTTCAGCAGAGGAGCTTGAGCGCTGGTCAAGAGGTCATTGGGTGCCAGAAATATGGCATAACCTCCCGGTTTCAGATATTTGAGTGACTGCTCCATTAGAAGATGGTGGGCATAAGTGTGCTCATCCGGACTAGCCACTTCATAGCGAGAGGCAATACTGTCGTCTGGATAATAACCGACCGGTAAATCACTGATAATGATATCACTCTCTTTCAGAACCTGAGGCCGAACTGCATCCCCCTGAGCAAAGTGAGCCTTAGAGTTCATAACCTCTGCAATGCTGGCAGAAAGGTCGATTAATAAATCATCTAGTTCCAGACCCAGATAGTCTATCTTCTTTTGAGTATGGTTGAGAATAGTCTCAGCCAAATTCCCAGTCCCACTGCCGATTTCTAATACATCAGCTTCCTCTCTGTGAGCTAGCTGGTCCAGCAGGAAAGTAAACAGAAAACCAATTGTGTCAGGTGTGAATTGATGATTGACCTGCATGGGCTCCGTCTGGGCTGCCTTCATCAAGATAAACTGATAAGCTCTCCGCCACTCTTCCTTGTTCAAATGCAGAGCGCGGATTTTTTCATCGTTGGTCAGAACTTCTTGTAAGTCCGTATCTCCATCTAGGTAAATGCCGTTCTGCTCAATCAGAGCATCATAAAAATTGGTCGCCAGAGCGTTTTGGATATTCTGGACGTTTTCGAGAATCAGAGTATAAGCTTGTTCTATCTTTTCAAAATTCATGGAATCCTCCGTTCATCCTATCATACCAAAAATAAGGAACCTTTCCAAGATATATAAAATTACAAAGATTTTACAGTTATATTAGTCCGACTTACCAGCTTCGTCCGAAACCGCTTTCTCAATTTTCTCAGTTGCTTTCTTGTCTTCCTTAGCTTTCTCTTCCTCCTTCTTAGAAATGGTAAAAGTAAAGGAATAGGAATGCCCGCTGCTGAGCTGACTGCTGATTTCCAGTTCCTTCCCTTTCTTACGGTAGACCGCCTTGCCCTGCTCAAACTCCATCTCATCGCTATCATCCTTGGCTGTAGCTTTTGTCAGAACTGCCATTGCATAGGCTTCCGTCCTTTCCCTGTTGAAAAGCTGCAAACGCTGACTGCTGACTTGACGGTTGAGATAAAACTGCAGGAGCAGGCTAAAGACAGCAGCCATCAATAGCGCATACAGTAAAATACCAGCCTCAACTTTCTTCTTCCACACGATAGACAAACTCCCTCTCTAAGCCTTTTTCAAAGCGAAAATGAAGATGGACAAGCTTACCGTCCTGACGGACGTCAGCTGCTTCTAAACCATAAATCATCGGCTGGTAGCCGCGACCGCTCTTATCTGTTTTACGGAAATCATCTCCCTTGGATTTACCCAAGGCCAAGTCCCTGCCATCCTGTCTGATGTAAATTTTATTGTCTTCAACCTTGTCAAATTGACTTCGCGAAAGCTCCGTCTCCAGTTGGTCGGCAAACAAAAGCCACTCTTGCTGCTGATTATTCTCCTGCTGATGCAGTTCTGAAGATAAGAGCTGGGTCATGGCCTGAAAAACCAGTATTCCACCACTGAGAACCAGCAAGGCTACTAAGGCCTCCAAGAGAGTAAAGGCCTTGACTTTAAGGTTTTTGGACACGGATGACTACCTCCCCTTCGTGATAGACTAGCAGCTGCTTATCTGTCTTAAACTGACGTACAGTAACTCCGTTGATCTGAAGCTCTTCTTGTCCTGTTTGAAGGGCCATACGAGCTACCCGAAGCACCTCTTCCTGCTGCAGAAGGATCTGCTGCTCCTTACGAGACCGGCTAAGCTGTCCCAAAAGCAGACTGGCAATAGCCGCAAAAACTGCCATGGCCACCAGAGCTTCCAGCAGAATGCTAGCCTGAAGATGTCGTCTTTTTAAACTTTCCGTTGCCCATATAAAGCTGGTAAACAACTGTCCTGTCCTCCGTCTGAAAAGTAATTTTGCTGAGTGATGAATTCCCACCGGATCGGTCAAACTGAATGACCTGCTGCTCATGTTCCTGCAAAGTTTGTGGAAAGTCCAGCTCTTGATAGCCATTGGAAATCTGACGTCCTGAAATCTTGAGAGAAAGCTTCTCATGACCGGCTAAGCTCAACCTCTGCGTCTCCTGGTAGAGCCTCTCAAACTCTAAAAAAAAGAGTTGCTCTTGAACCTGATTGAAACCAGCCCTGACCGAGCCAGACAAGCCCAGTAAGAGAAAACTCACAACAAAAAGAACGAGGAGACTTTCCAGCAGCGTAAAAGCCTTAATTGGCAACCGCTTGAGTTTCGCCACTGTGTTTTCCATAGTAAGCCTTATAAGAATCTGCCTGTTTCTGGCTGATATTTCCTGCGCTGACTAGCTTGCTCAGGCTAGCCTTTTCATTGGTATTCTTCAGTTCATACAGCTCTGCCTGGCTTTCTACTACCTTGACCACCGCTGCAGTTCCTGTATCTGAAACAGCATCTTTTTGCTTGGTCAGATTAGGCACAAAGAGCAGCAAGAGAACGCTGATAACCAGCAAGACAATCAGCATTTCCACAAGGGTGAATGCTTGAACTTTTAAGGTATTAAGTTTTTTCATTACAAATGAACCTCCATATTCTGATAAATGGGCAAGAGCATTGCCGCATAAAGTAAAACAATCACTAAGGCAACAAAAATAAATACTAGGGGCTGAATGAAATTCATGGCTCGATTGATACGTAGGAAAAATTCCTCCCAAGTCTTTTCAGCATAGACTTCCAGTTCACTCCCCAACTTTGACTTGACCTCACCATACTCAATCATCAAGGACAATTCTTTCTTAAAGAAAGGATAGCTTGCCACCTTGTCCGCATAGCCTTGACCGCCTTGCAAAGCAGCAGCCATATCTTCTCCAATTTCTTTAAAGAGCTGGGAAGGCTGATCCTGCATAATCGCAAAAATCTGACTCAGTTCCAAGCCCTGACCAATCATATTTCCCCATTCACGAGCATAATAAGCGGTCAAGTAAGCCTGTACCAAATGTCCAAAAAAGGGCAGAGCTGCTAGTTTGCTGAAAAAACGAATCTTGGATGACTTTCGATAATAAAAGAGAGCCACTGAAACCAAGGCGGCCCAAGCAAGGCTGCTCCACAAAAAAATCTGAGGCAGGTGATTAATCAGCTGAGTAGCTAGATTCTGGCTGTCTAATTGAGGCAGAAGATAGTTGCGCAATCCCAGCATGATAAGGACCAAAAAGCCCAGCAGCATGAGAGGATAGGTCCCTACCTCTATCAATTTTTTCTTAACCTTGGACAGATTTTCCAGATAGGCCTCAATTTTGCCCAAACTAAGTGTCAGATTGCCATGCAGCTCAGATAAGGAAAGCTGGGTTACAACGCTGTCGGAAAATCCCAGTCGACTGACAATCTCTGAAAAGGACTGACCAGCTGACAAGCCTGCCCGCATTTCTGCGACATACACTTCCTCCAGCAAGGCACTTCGTCTCAGAAAGTCTACAATCTCTGCTAAGTGAAAACCGCTGCTAAAGAGATTATGAAAGAGCTCAATAATCTTTTTCTGCTTAGGCGTAGACAATTTTTTCTGTCTGCCTTTGCTCAGCACTGATATGTCCTTCTGCAAAAAGCTGATCAATCTGCTGATTCCAGACTGCGGCTTCGTGCTCTTGATAGTTTTGACTGACAAAATCAACGACACCTCCTCCCCCAATTAAACGCTGGTAACAAACACCTTGAAGCACCATTCTTAGCTCGTCCTCACTAACGCCTAATTCCAAAAGCCGCTCATAGACACCGCGAACACTCTTGGCATGAATTGTTGAAAAGACCGTAGCTCCGGTCAAACTTGCCCGAACCACTGCTCTAGCTGTCTCTCGATCACGGATTTCCCCGATAATCAAGAGATCCGGCCGATGTCGCAGAGACAGCTTAATTAGACTGTCATAAGTCATGCCAATGGTTTCGTTCAGCTGCAGCTGCAGCATAGCCTCTTGCTTAATCTCAACCGGATCTTCAATCGACATAACCTGCTGACCAGAAAATTTGAGCTGAGCCAAATGGTACATTAAAGTCGTCTTGCCGCTGCCGACTGGTCCTGAGAATAGATAGAGGCCGCGAGCCTGAATTTTCTTTCGCAGCTCCGGCAATTGCTCAAACCAGAAGCGCAGCTCCCTGTCTTCATCATGCAGGAGTCGGATGACCAGACTTTCAAAACCACGGTAATCCCCCACTGACGACAGCCGGATTGAAACCTTGGCTTCCTCAAAGTCATAATCGCAAGACCCCAGCTGACTGCGGCGCTTCTCTCCAACATTCATACCTGCGACAAACTTAAAGTGGCTAATAACAGCTGACAAAATCTCAAAATCATAAGTCTTTATAAAGCGGCGTTCATCACCGATTCTCATATAAAGCTCATAGCAAGTAGTCTTAGGAATGAGGTAAATATCCTGCGCCCCCTCTTGCCGAGCCTGCCTAATCATTTCTTTTGCAATTTCTTGAACCATACATCCTCCTCACCTTACTATTCGCAAAAAATCCAGAAAAAGAAAAAACAGCGGAAGAAACTTAACTTCTAACAAGTTAGGTCTCTTCTGCTGCTCTATTATCTGATTTGCAAAATATATTCTGTCGATTTAAAGAGGCTTAGCGGATTTTAGTTTGACTGAGCAAGCTCGGTGCTTTTCAAGGCCGTTCTGCTTAGTATAGCCTGGACGGTACTTGCTCTGAGGAATCTGGCAGTCATTCTCCAGCAAAAACAGCGAGTGATACTGCTGAACATTCTCATCGCACTCCTCGCACCAGCGCTGATCCTCCGGATCCCAAAAAATTGTCATTAAATCACTGCGGCTCTTATACAAAGGTGACTGGTCTGCCATTTGCAGCCAGCGGTTTTTATAATACTTAAGGGCTTCATAATAATCATCGAACTGCTTTTTTGCAACGATATCCTCTTCCCAGCCATCCAGGAACCACCACGGTTCATAGTCCCCGTACATCTCAATTACACAATACATACTCGTCCTCTCTTTGTACCGTATATTATATATGAATTCTTTGACGAACAAAACTATTTTGCTCAAAATCAGAAAACAATATAAAAACCCCTTTTAACCAAAGATTAAAAGGGATAGGTAAAAGACAACTTAAGAATTTTATTGGACTGGAGAGAGGTCATTTTCTATAATAACCTTAATGGCATGATGGTTCGCAGCTTGGCCGAAAACCTTGAAAGCTTCTTCAATTTCACTCAACTTAAAGTAATGAGTCACTAGCTTTTCTGGCTCAATCTTATGACTTTCCAGAGCCTTTAGCAGCTGTGGAGTAGTATTGGTAGATACCAGCCCGGTCGTCACATTGATATTTCGAATCCAGAGCCGATCTAACTCAAACTCTACAGGTTTGCCATGAACTCCACAGTTAGCAATGGTTCCATCAACGGCAATGACTTTCTGACAAAGATCAAAACTGTCTGGAATCCCTACTGCTTCAATGGCTACATCAACTCCACGTCCATCTGTCAAGTCAAAGATAGCCTGCACAGCTTTTTCAGCATTCGCTGAATTTACCTTATCTGTTGCCCCAAAGGCCATGGCCGTATCTAAACGATTCTCATCGATGTCAACCATGATAATCTTTGACGGAGAATAAAACTGAGCTGTCAGCAGAGATGCGAGACCGATTGGTCCAGAGCCAACGATAGCTACTGTACATCCAGGCTCTACTTTACCTTTTAAAACTCCTATTTCATAAGCTGTTGGCAGGATGTCTGACAGCATGACTAAGGCTTCATCTGATAAATCAGATGGTGTGTGATAGAGAGTATTATCCGCATGGGGCACACGCAGATACTCAGCTTGAGTTCCGTCAATCAAATGCCCGAAAATCCATCCGCCTTCATCTTCACAATGGGCGTAGATACCTTTCTTGCAATAGTAGCACTTGCCACAGGCACAAACACAGGAAATCAGAACCTTATCACCCTTCTTGAAATTGGTTACACTGTCACCAACTTCTTCAACAATACCGATGCCTTCATGTCCCAGAATAGTACCGCTCTTGCAGGCAGGTACGTCTCCTTTAATAATATGAAGATCAGTCCCGCAGATAGTGGTCTTTACCATACGGACAATAGCGTCTGTTGGCTTACGTACGACAGGTTTATCAACATCTATAAACTGGGCAAATCCCGGTTTAACATAAGTATAGGCTTTCATAGGATATCCTTTCTATTGTTATGTTATGATGAATGTTTTCCATTTTATTTTAACAGTTTGTGAAAAATATCTCAAGGTTTTTCTCCAAAAAAGTGGGACAAAAACCGTTTTGTCCCACCCTATTGTCTGCATGATCTTAAGCAAAATTTGCATCTTGCTCGTTTCTGCATTATAAAGTTTCTAAAGCAATCATCGTTGTCACAGCTGCGTCATAGTAATTATCTGACGGCAAACCTTGCATGAAGAGATATTTATTCTGCTGCACCAATTTGCGGAATTCCATATTGTTATTAGCCGCATAGAATACTGGAGCAGTAAAGCTGCCAGCCTGATTACTATTGAGAGCCTTCCCTTTCAGAGTGTAGCCCGCATAGATCTTTTCTTGACTGAGGAAGAAGTTTAACATCTTCTTCAGCATTTTTTGACTTTTTTCATCCTTGCTTTGAGCCAAGTTGTAAGGAAGTCGGCAAGCATTATAAGAATAATAGCCATCATTTGCAGACTCAACCGTATCAGCATCAGCTGCCCGAACTTTGTCGCCTTCAACCCAGATAAAGTCTGGTATCAAACCAGTCTTATTATCAGCGCTGATTGCTTCAAGTTTGCTAAGCATGTTATCTCGGATTGTCAGCCACTGCTTATCCTTTGTCAACTCATAGAAAGCTTGGAACTGCTGCGGCAATGTATCAGAAGTCCGCATGAGATTATAAAATTTCGATTCTGCATTTGCCCAGTTCCCAACCGTCAAAACGCCGTTGCTTTCATTATAGTTATATGCCAAGACATCTTTCAGAATAGCCTGAGCCTGAGCTTGGTATTCTTTAGCCTTGTCCGGCCACTGCTTAGCAGCCTGAATCAAAGCATAGGCAATGTAGAGATCGCCGTCTGTAGCATTGTTTTCGTCTTCATGGTTGCTCTTACCATCCTTAATCGTCTGTTTCCAAGACATGAGTTGGGTATCTTTCAGACGATGAGCTAGATAATATTGGTAGAGCTTTTCAAAATCAGCCGAACTGGCATCGCCTTGCTTAGCTGCATCCACAGCAATCACCATGCCATAACCCTGTGCCTCAGACAGCACAACATCTTCAGTCTTACTGTTTGTCGTCCTGATATAAGACAATTTGTCCTTGGTTACGACATATTCTTTAGACCATTGGCTGTATATTTTCTTTTTGATATTAGGAGTACTGCCCATGCGGGTGTACAATAGGATACCAGCCAAGACAGCCAGAATTGTCACAAACCAAATAAATCTTAATCTTGTTCTTTTCACACTTTCTCCTAACCTGCAAATCGTTTTGTTTTAACCCACTTGGTTTCTTTCCGCTTCAAAATCTTGTCCAAGATAACAGATCCTACTGCATCTAAAGAAACAACGATAAAGAGCTGAGAGTAAGTCAAATAGGACACAAGAGCCAACCAAATCTGTTTGGTAGTCGCCTGTCCAAACTGAGAAGCCAGGGCGATATTGATCTGCAAAAGATAAAGCAAAATCATCAGAAGCCAGTTAAAGAGCATCAGCTGGACGATATAGATATTCTGAGCATCAAAAGCGAAAGGAATCCGCACATCCGGGATAAAGAGCTGGGTAATCATTGCCGCTACATTGGCAAAGAAAACCAAGTCAGATAAGACAATCGCCAGATTGAACCAGAAGAAGATACAAGAATAATTAAACACTTCCAGTTTCACGCGCCAGTTACCGCCGCTGAAGAGATGCTTGAAGTTGTCAATAACCACCTCGTAATTTCCCTTAGCCCAGCGCTTACGCTGCAAGTAGTAGGACTTGAGGGTCTCAGGTTCTTGCTGGAAAGCCTCTGAGTTATAAGCCAAGGCAATCAGCTTGCCGCTCTGCATAATCTTAAAGGAAATTTCCGTGTCCTCTGTCAAGGCACCGTTTTTCCAACCACCAATACTCTTAACAAACTCCGTGTTAATCAAGAAGTTCGTACCTGGAATCCGTCCAATCTTGAAGAGATGCCACATACCTACGTGGTAAACACGCTGAGTCACAACGATTTCTTGGTTGATACAGCGAGTCAGGAAGTTCTGGTTGGCATTACGGGTCTTATTGCGTCCAAAGGAAGCAACGTGGCGTTCTGGATCTTCCAAAACTTTCTTGACTAGGAAGTAAAGAGCATTCTTTTCTGGCATAGCATCCGCATCATAGACACAGATATATTCACCCTTGGCCATCTTCAGGGCGTCATTCAGCACCCCTGCCTTACCTCCCGTACCAGTACGGTCTGTAATTGTAATATTGCGTCCAGCGTACTCAGGCATAGCCTGAACTTTCAGCATTTCTTGATAAGTGTCATCTGAGCAGTTGTCCGCAAAGAGCAGAACTTCCACTCGGTCATGAGGATAATCCAAATCCAGAATGGCCTTGGTCGTCTGAGCGATAACCACATCTTCATTGTGGGCTGGGACAACGACTGTAACCATAGGATAATGTTCCAATGGGCTGGTATCCACGTTGAAGTCACTGCGTTTCATCCAGAAATGCACGGAAGAGCATAGAATAACCAAAGCCCAAGCCAGAGACATCCAGATGGAGAACAGAGTGACAATCATAATAAGTTGACTAATCATGACGAGTCACCGCCCTAAAATTTTTATTGACCCGATTGTAAATAACCAGATAATAAATGAAGAGGACCAAAAAGCTAATAGCAAAAAAGATACTTAGCACCATAGAGATGATAAAAAATACTTCTGTTAAAGACATGTGTTTACCTCCTAGTATTCTACGATAATGTCGGTTTCAAGCTGACGCTCCAGATTGCTCAAAGCGTCATCAAAATTATGGAATTTGTCAATGTTTTGAGCGTTCAATTTTAAACTGCCGGACTGAAACTGAATTTTTTGGTCAGTTTTCTTATTCTCAAAGTGCATCATCGTTAAATCTTCACGCACTTTCTCTTGGAAATATTCCTTGACTTCTTGATCCAGATCTTCTACCAGAACGAGAAAGTTACCATTGGATACATAGTAAACTGTTTCTACATTCTGGAAGTCCCAGTTAAGCAGTCGTAAAATTCTCTTGAGCATCCGCTTGTACTCCCGAGAGTGAATTTGATAAAAATGATGATTGTGCGCCCAATGGACCAACAAGGCCTGAAAGGCTGGAGCTTGTTTCTGATTTACTTTCTGAACCATTTCTTCATAGGCCTCAGCAGCATCTTCACTGTCATCCTGCACTAATCCCAAGCGCTGATGGAGATAGAAATTCACTCGGCTGGTCAGCCAAGCACTGACAGGGAAGACATAAAGCAAGAAGAGAACTTGATTGTCCGGTAGGTAGGTTACATCAAAGAGCAAGATCAGAGTTGCGATAACCACACCCAGAATCATAGCCCATGTCACCAAGAGATCAGATAGGACAAAGACACTAAAAATACCTAATAAAATCAGCGCGATTCCGATATAAAATATGTTAGCTGCAAAATTCCAACTGTAGAAAAGAATTAGTCCAATTGCCAGTACAAAGACTGCTAATGATTTTTCTAGTCCTTTTTTCCTAAACATTTTTTACTCCTGTCTTAAATTCTTCTGGTCTAGCCGTTTGCTTAAAATAGTGGGCAATAGCTTGAGCAATCCGCTCAGAAGCCTTACCGTCACCATACGGATTGCTGGCTTGGGCCATTTCCTGATAGAGTGACTCATCTGTCAGCAGGGCTTCCATTGCCTCTGCTACTGCTTGAGTTTCTGTACCGACCAGCTTCAAGGTGCCGGCTTCAACTCCTTCTGGTCTCTCTGTTGTATCACGAAGTACCAGTACAGGCTTACCTAAGGAAGGTGCTTCCTCTTGTACTCCGCCTGAGTCTGACATGATAAAGTAGCTTTTAGCTGCGATATTATGGAAATCCAACACATCCAAAGGCTCAATCAGATGAATTTTCTCATTGTCACTCAGAATTTCTCTAGCCGCTTCCTGAACCGCTGGACTCAAGTGAACGGGATAGACAATTTCCACATCATCATGGGCATCTACAATCTGCCGTAGAGTTCGAAAGACCCTTCTCATCGGCTCACCTTGATTTTCCCGGCGATGCATGGTCACCAAAATCATCTTGCGAGCTGGATCAATACGGTCAAGCACCTCGTGCTGATAATCAGCCTGGACGGTCAGCTTGAGAGCGTCAATAGCTGTATTTCCTGTCACAAAAACTGTTTCTGCCGGATGGTTTTCCTTGAGCAAGTTAGCCTTACTCTGATCCGTTGGCGCAAAATACAAGTCGGTCAAAGAGTCGGTCATCTGACGATTCATCTCTTCTGGGAAAGGAGAGTATTTATTCCAAGTCCGCAAGCCAGCTTCTACGTGGCCGATACGAACTTGATTATAAAACGCTGCAAGACTAGCCGCAAAAGTCGTTGTCGTATCACCGTGCACCAGCATAATATCTGGCTTGTTTTCCTTTAAGATATCATCTAGCTTATGCAGGATCTTGACAGTAATATCTGTCAGGGTTTGATTCTTCCCCATAATATCCAAATCATAATCAGGCTTAATCTTAAAAGTTTCAAGTACCTGATCCAGCATCTGACGATGCTGAGCAGTCACAACTGTTGTTGTCTCAAACAAGTCTGCCTGCTTCTTCAGTTCAATAACCAGTGGAGCCATCTTAATTGCTTCTGGACGAGTTCCAAAAACAACCATTACCTTAATTTTCTTCATTTTTCCTCACCAAAAATCAACATTGTTATATTAACTTTTTACTAAAAAATGTTTGTTTTAAGTAACCTTAGTTATT
Source organism: Streptococcus sp. 27098_8_82 (assembly GCF_041431615.1). NCBI lineage: Bacteria > Bacillati > Bacillota > Bacilli > Lactobacillales > Streptococcaceae > Streptococcus > Streptococcus sp. 27098_8_82. The sequence continues at coordinate 25,124 of NZ_JAPVYB010000010.1, read as the reverse complement.
TTACCATCAAGCGTTTCAATAATCAAAGCATGAACTATTATTTTATACTTTCTTAATAGTGATTTACATGTTGGTAACTTATTTAAGATTATTTTAATTTTCTTAACTTAACTGTAACTTAAAATTACTGAAATTTTTCGGTTTTCTCAAAAAAATAAATAAAAAGGAAAGAACTTATAGGCTCAAAGCCCTGTTTTATGCAGAATTTTGTGTTTTTTACCTATATTTTTTAATCTTTATTCATTGTAATAAAATATTATTCTATTTGTAATCTAATTGTTTTCTATTCTTTATATTTCAAAATTCTCCCTTCATGAATGAGCTAGCTAGATAAATGTCAGCTATCGTTCTCTACAAACTTCGACCACCACCATTAAAACCAACCTCCTCTTTTTTTAAATTTCAAACCTCTCCTCCTACTATTTTAGGATTTTTAAAATAGTATAACCTAGCGCTATCATACTACAAAAAACCAGCTACCTCCCTGATTAAAAATGAATATGGCGTCTCGCATCATAGAAAAACTGAAATAGGAAATCTTGACTGTTTCTTCTATAGTTGTTTATCCATAAAGGAGAACTTAACAACAACTTTCTAAGTATATTATAGGATAATATTTAATAGGGAGCAAGAAATTATCGGCTGCAACAAAAAATCCCTCCCGAAAATCGGGAGGGAAAGTTCTTTATTCAAGAACAATATTTTCTTCAGTTTCAAATCCACCTGGCAGTTCTGTCACTTCGTCGATAATTTCAACTTCATTGACAGCCTGAGGCTCCAGATTGCGGTAGCGGGCCATACCAGTACCAGCTGGGATAATCTTACCGATGATAACATTTTCCTTAAGTCCGAGCAGATGGTCTTTCTTACCACGGATAGCAGCATCTGTCAGGACACGAGTTGTTTCCTGGAAGGAAGCTGCAGACAAGAAGCTGTTTGTCTCAAGGGAAGCCTTGGTGATTCCCATGAGGACTGGACGAGCTGTCGCAGGTACACCGCCTGAGATAACCACATCACGGTTAGCATCTGTAAAGTCGGTGATATCCATAAGAGTTCCCATAAGAAGATCTGTGTCACCTGGATCCATGACGCGCACCTTGCGAATCATCTGGCGAACCATTACCTCAATGTGTTTGTCGCCGATTTCTACCCCTTGGCTGCGGTAAACTTTTTGTACTTCGGCAAGCAGGTAAGTTTCAACAGACAAGACATCGCGGACAGCCAGCAAGTGCTTAGGCTGGATAGAACCTTCAGTCAAGGCAGCACCACGAGAAACTTGGTCACCCACTTCTACCTTCATGCGAGCTGTAAATGGTACCACATATTCACCTTCGCCAGTTTGGCCTTTAACAAAGACCTTCTTGGTACGAGTAGATGCATCTTCTTCCATAGCAGTAACTTCACCCTTGACTTCAGTGATGACCGCTTCCCCTTTCGGATTGCGGGCTTCAAAGATTTCTTGGACACGAGGGAGACCTTGCGTGATATCGGTATTAGAGGCAACACCACCCGTGTGGAAGGTACGCATGGTCAGCTGTGTACCAGGTTCCCCGATAGATTGAGCAGCGATGGTTCCGACTGCTTCACCGACTTCAACCGCATCACCAGTTGCCAAGTTGATACCGTAACAATGACGGCAGACACCGTGGCGGGTGTTACATGTGAAGACGGAGCGGATTGTCACTTCTTCAACACCAGCATTAACGATTTCACGCGCCTTGTCTTCGGTGATCAATTCATTTGGACCAATAATGACAGCACCAGTTTCTGGATGTTTTACTGTTTTCTTAGTGTAACGACCATTGAGACGCTCTTCCAGAGACTCGATCATTTCCTTGCCTTCTGTGATAGAAGTGATGAGCAAGCCTCGGTCTGTACCACAGTCATCTTCACGGATAATCACATCTTGGGCAACGTCAACCAGACGACGAGTCAGGTAACCCGAGTCGGCTGTCTTAAGGGCCGTATCGGTCATACCCTTACGAGCACCGTGGGTTGAGAAGAACATTTCCAGAACAGACAACCCTTCACGGAAGTTAGACAAGATTGGCAATTCCATGATACGTCCATTTGGCGCAGCCATCAAACCACGCATACCAGCCAACTGAGAGAAGTTAGAGATGTTACCCCGGGCTCCAGAGTCCATCATCATAACGATAGGGTTCTTCGGATCCTGGTTGGCAACCAGACGTTTTTCCAATTTCTCACGAGCTGCCCGCCACTCAGCAGTAACTGCATTGTAGCGTTCGTCATCAGTAATCATACCGCGACGGAATTGTTTAGTAATTTGTTCAACACGCTTGTGGGATTCTTCAATAATCTCAGCCTTGTCTTCGACAACTGGGATATCAGCGATACCCACTGTCAGACCAGCCAAGGTAGAATGGTGATACCCCAGATTCTTCAAGCGGTCAAGAAGAGCAGATGTTTCTGTCGTACGGAATCGTTTGAAGATTTCTGCGATGATATTCCCCAGATTTTTCTTCTTAAACGGAACATTAATCTCAAGCTGTTCAATGACTTCCTTGATGTCTTGTCCTGACTCCAAGAAGTACTTAGCTGGCACACCTTCTGTCAAGTTAGCATTAGTCGGCTCTTGCAAGTAAGGCAATTCCTCTGGCATAATCGCGTTAAAGAGGATTTTACCAACAGTTGTAATCAAAATCTTATGCTTCTGGTCTTCTGTCCAAGGCTTATTAAGACTGTCCGTTGCAATACCAACACGAGTATGCAAGTGAACATAGCCGTTGCGGAGAGCCATGACCGCTTCATCCATATCTTTGAAAATCATGCCTTCGCCTTCGCGGCCAGCCTCTTCCATGGTTAGGTAGTAGTTCCCCAAGACCATATCCTGAGATGGTGTTACAACTGGTTTACCATCTTTCGGATTCAAGATGTGCTCAGCAGCCAGCATGAGGATACGAGCTTCAGCTTGGGCTTCCTCTGACAATGGTACGTGGATGGCCATTTGGTCACCGTCAAAGTCAGCATTGTAGGCTTCACAGACCAGCGGATGCAAACGAAGAGCTTTACCATCAATCAGAACTGGCTCAAAAGCCTGAATTCCCAAACGGTGAAGAGTCGGTGCACGGTTAAGAAGCACTGGGTGTTCTTTAATGACTTCTTCTAGAATATCCCAGATACGCTCATCTCCACGCTCTACCAAGCGTTTGGCAGCTTTTACGTTTTGCACGATATCACGCGCAACAATCTCACGCATCACAAATGGTTTAAAGAGCTCAATCGCCATTTCACGCGGCACACCACATTGATACATTTTCAACGTAGGACCAACAGCGATAACGGAACGACCTGAGAAGTCAACCCGTTTACCCAGCAAGTTTTGACGGAAACGACCTTGTTTCCCTTTGAGCATGTGGCTCAGTGACTTGAGCGGACGGCTGCCTGGCCCAGTGATTGGACGGCCACGACGACCGTTATCAATCAAAGCATCAACCGCTTCCTGAAGCATCCGCTTCTCATTTTGAACGATGATACCAGGTGCATTCAACTCAAGCAAACGAGCCAAACGGTTGTTCCGGTTGATAACACGGCGATAGAGATCATTGAGGTCAGAAGCCGCAAAACGACCACCATCCAGCTGAACCATCGGGCGCAAATCTGGCGGAATAACCGGCAGGATATTAAGAACCATCCATTCTGGCTTATTGCCAGACTTGTAGAAGGCGTCCAAAACATCCAAGCGACGGACAGCCTTGATTCGTTTTTGACCTGAAGCAGTTTTCAACTCTTCTTTGAGGACAGCAATCTCAGCTTCCAAGTCCACTTGTTTCAAGAGGTCTTGAATAGCTTCTGCTCCCATTTTGGCTACAAATGAGCCTGCACCGTACTCACGTAAACGTTCACGATACTCACGCTCCGTCATGATGGACTTGTGCTCTAGCGGTGTGTCCTTAGGATCAATCACCACATAAGCCGCAAAATAAATGACTTCTTCCAGGGCACGTGGACTCATATCCAAAGTGAGCCCCATGCGGCTTGGAATTCCTTTAAAATACCAAATATGTGAAACAGGAGCCTTCAATTCAATGTGGCCCATACGCTCACGACGAACCTTAGCGCGGGTTACTTCAACACCACAACGGTCACAGACGATTCCTTTGTAACGAATCCGTTTGTACTTACCACAGGCGCATTCCCAGTCCTTTGTTGGACCAAAGATCACTTCGTCAAAAAGGCCTTCGCGTTCTGGTTTCAGGGTTCGGTAATTGATTGTTTCAGGTTTCTTCACTTCCCCATAAGACCATGAACGGACCTTATTCGGAGAAGCTAGGGTGATTTGCATACTTTTAAAACGATTTACATCAACCACTATTTCTTACCTTTCTTCATTTTCTAATCAGTGTGTATTCTTATTCTTTTCCTTCAGCCTCAAAAGCTGCTTTCGCTTCTTGAGCTGCTTTTTCACGCGCTTTTTCAAGATCGTCAACGTGAATCACATCATCATCTTCACCTTCGTCTAGGTCACGGAGTTCTACTTCATTGTCATCTTCATCAAGAACACGCATATCCAGACCAAGAGATTGCAATTCTTTGACAAGAACGCGGAAGGATTCTGGCACACCTGGTTTTGGAATTGGTTTCCCTTTAGTAATAGCTTCATAAGCCTTCAAACGTCCGTTGACATCATCTGACTTGTAAGTCAGGATTTCTTGCAGAACGTTAGAAGCACCGTAAGCTTCCAAGGCCCAAACTTCCATCTCACCAAAACGTTGTCCACCAAACTGAGCTTTACCTCCGAGCGGCTGTTGGGTAACCATTGAGTAAGGACCCACTGAGCGGGCATGGAGTTTGTCATCTACCATGTGGTGGAGCTTGATCATGTACATGACACCGACAGATACACGGTTGTCAAATGGCTCACCGGTACGTCCATCGTAGAGAATGGTTTTAGCATCACTATCCATACCAGCTTCGCGCACTGTATCCCAGAGGTCTTCTGAGCTTGCTCCATCAAAGACTGGTGTCGCAATATGGATACCCAAGTTACGCGCTGCCATACCAAGGTGAAGCTCCATAACCTGACCAATATTCATACGAGATGGTACCCCGAGTGGGTTCAACATAATATCAACTGGTGTTCCATCTGGCAAGTAAGGCATGTCTTCCACAGGAACGATACGGGATACAACCCCCTTGTTTCCGTGACGACCAGCCATCTTATCTCCGACTTTGATCTTACGTTTTTGAGCGATGTAGACGCGAACCAGCATATTAACACCAGATTGCAACTCATCACCATTAGCACGGGTAAAGATCTTCACGTCACGAACCACTCCATCGGCACCGTGTGGCACACGCAGAGAGGTATCACGAACTTCACGAGACTTGTCTCCGAAGATAGCGTGCAAGAGACGTTCCTCAGCAGAAAGGTCTTTTTCACCCTTAGGGGTCACTTTACCTACAAGAATATCGCCTTCTTTGACTTCCGCCCCGATGCGGATAATACCCATTTCGTCCAAGTTGCGCAGGGCATCTTCCCCTACGTTTGGAATTTCGCGGGTAATTTCTTCAGGGCCAAGCTTGGTGTCGCGAGTTTCTGATTCGTATTCTTCCAAGTGAACTGAGGTGTAGACATCGTCTTTCACCAGACGCTCACTCATGATAACCGCATCCTCGAAGTTGTAACCTTCCCATGTCATGTAGGCAACGATTGGGTTTTGTCCCAGGGCCATTTCTCCATTTTCCATAGAAGGTCCGTCAGCGATAAAGTCGCCTTTTTCAACGACATCGCCAACTTTTACCAAGGTACGTTGGTTGTAAGCAGTTCCTGAGTTCGAACGGCGGAATTTTTGAATTTGGTAAACATCAAGAGAACCATCTTCACGGCGGACTTCAACCTTGTCTGCATCCGCATAGGTAACCTTACCATCATGCTGAGCAATAACCGCTGCACCAGAGTCGTGGGCAGCTTGGTATTCCATACCAGTACCGACGTAAGGTGCTTTTGGATCAATCAAAGGCACAGCCTGACGTTGCATGTTGGCACCCATGAGGGCACGGTTGGAGTCGTCATTTTCCAAGAAAGGAATACATGCTGTCGCTACGGCAACTACCTGCTTAGGCGATACATCCATGTAGTCTACTTGGTCTGATGGGAATTCTTGGTTATTACCTTGGTGGCGTCCCATAACGATAGGCTCTGCAAAGCCGCCTTTTTCATTAAGCTTAGAGTTGGCCTGCGCTACGATAAATTCATCTTCCTCATCAGCTGTCAGCCAAACGATTTCGTTGGTTACTACGCCAGCTTCACGGTCTACCTTACGGTAAGGTGTTTGAATAAATCCGTATTTGTTAAGGTGTCCATAAGAAGACAAGTTATTGATCAAACCAATGTTTGGTCCTTCAGGCGTTTCAATCGGACACATACGACCGTAGTGAGTATAGTGCACGTCCCGCACTTCATAACCAGCACGGTCACGTGTCAAACCACCAGGTCCCAAGGCAGAAAGACGGCGCTTGTGAGAGAGCTCAGACAGTGGATTGTGTTGGTCCATGAACTGTGACAATTGTGAAGAACCAAAGAATTCTTTAATAGCTGCAGTTACTGGACGGATGTTAATGATTTGTTGCGGTGTGAGAACTTCATTATCCTGAACAGACATCCGTTCACGAACATTACGCTCCATCCGAGAAAGTCCGAGACGAACTTGGTTAGCCAAAAGCTCACCAACTGCACGAATACGACGGTTCCCCAAGTGGTCAATATCGTCCACGCGACCAATGCCTTCAGCCAAGTTGAGGAAGTAGCTCATCTCAGCCAAAATGTCAGCTGGTGTCACAATCCGAACCTTATCAGACGGATTTGCATTACCAATGATGGTCACAACGCGGTCTGGATCAGTTGGTGCCACAACCTTGAACTTTTGCAATTCTACAGGATCTGTCAAGACAGCTGAGTCGTTTGGAATATAAGTGATTTTGTTCAAACCATTGTCCAGCTGCTCTGCAATGCTGTCAATCACACTACGGGTCATAACTGTACCAGCTTCAACCAAGATTTCTCCTGTTTCAGCATCTACCAATGGCTCTGCAATGGTTTGGTTCAGCAAGCGTGTCTTGACGCTGAGTTTCTTATTAATCTTGTAACGACCAACTGCTGCCAAGTCATAACGATGCGGATCAAAGAAACGCGCTTCAAGAAGGGAACGAGAACTTTCAGCCGTCTTAGGCTCTCCTGGACGAAGACGCTCATAGATTTCTTTCAGAGCTTCATCTGTACGGGAGTCCATTGGGTTCTTGTGGATATCTTTTTCGATGGTATTGCGTACCAAGTCGCTGTCACCAAAGATGTCCAAGATCTCATCATCTCCTGAGAAACCAAGCGCACGCACCAGAGTGGTAAAAGGAATCTTCCGTGTCCGGTCAATACGAGTGTAGGCAATGTCTTTTGAGTCTGTTTCCAACTCTAACCAAGCTCCGCGGTTAGGAATAACCGTTGAACCGTAGCCAACTTTTCCGTTTTTGTCAACTTTATCGTTAAAGTAAACCCCTGGAGAACGCACCAACTGGGATACGATAATCCGCTCACCACCATTGATGATGAAGGTTCCCATTTCAGTCATGATTGGGAAATCGCCAAAGAAGACTTCCTGAGTCTTGATTTCACCAGTTTCCTTGTTAATCAGACGGAAGGTTACAAAGATTGGCGCTGAGTAGCTGGCATCGTGGATACGTGCTTCTTCCAGCGTATATTTAGGCTCACGGATTTCATAGCCAACAAATTCCAATTCCATGGTGTCGGTAAAGTTTGAAATAGGAAGCACATCCTCAAAGACTTCCTTCAGACCATGATCCAAGAAATCTTGGAACGAATCCGTTTGGATTTCAATCAAATTTGGTAAATCAAGAACTTCCTTAATTCTTGAAAAACTACGACGGGTACGGTGTTTACCGTATCGAACTTCATGTCCTGCCAAGTTTTTACTCCTTTATGATAAGATACTAAGCCCTTGATAAAGCGAGAAAAGACGTATCTTTTTCTCAACGCTTTGAGGGCGAGTTCTGTGAAATGTTTTCAGAGGAAAATCCTCTGTCATTTACAATGCTGCAAAACAGCCACAATCAGCCCCTTTTGTTTAATTTTTCAGAAAAATTAAATTATGATTACATAATCCGTTTTTCCTAAAAATAGGCACAAAAAGAGCAGCTAAATCTGACTTATTCAAGTTTGATTTAACTGCTGTAAGCTTCTATTTGGACAATATTTCAAATAAAGCACACGACAAATTATTGTTATCATTATACCTTATTTAGCTAGAAATTGCAAGGATTTCATCCGCTTTCTGAAAAGTTAAAACTATTCTTGATGCGCTAGTTTCCCTGCCGGTTATTGTTGGAATTGGAGCTGGAATTAGAATTAGAGGTAGAACCGCCCAGTATAGCTGACCAAGCCTTCTGATAATCCGCATCTGATGCCCCAATACCAAAGCGATAGGTCGTGGTCGGAGCACCGTTTTTAGCCCAATAGCTAGGCACTGTCGGACCGCTGAGATTAACAGAGCGGCCGTTTACCGTTACTGTACCTGGCTTTTCCCCTGTGGACTTGAGTACATCAGACTTAATCACACTTGGATCAAGAGTGAACTTATCACCAACACCCCAGGCATTTGGATCTGCCTGATAGATGGCATCTGCCATATAAGCCATGTAGGAAGCGTTATTGTTATAACCAGTCAACGCCGCCATAGAACTATTATCATCATGACCAATCCAGCCTCCCAAAGTCATCTTTGGAGTAGAAAGCATCAGCCACATATCACCGTTGGTGTTGGTCGTTCCAGTCTTACCAATCCAATCGGCTCCAGCCAAGGTTCCATTGACCTGACTGATTCTGGATTTATAGGTCGTAGTAGCCCCAGAATTGATAACTCCCCGCATGAGCTCCTGCATAATCGTAGCAGCTGCTGGACTGTAAATCTGAACAGGATTAGCCTTATGCTGGTATATCACCTTGCCATCTCGGTCTGTGATTTTTTCAACCATGTATTTTTTCTGGTAGGTTCCGTTATTGGCCAAGGTTTGGAAACCATTGGTGTGCTGAGCTACAGATACTTCAATTCCCCCGCCCATTGGGAGACTCTCAATGCTGTAGTCATCGATGTAATAGCCCATTTTTTCCATATAGCCACGGACATTGACACCTTTTTCGCGTAATCCGCGGTAAGTCCAATAAGCCGGGATATTCCAAGAAGTATTGAGAGCTTCTTGCAGGTCCATCATGGCTGTACCACGGCTGTCCACGTGCATGATTGGATCGCCGCTTGAAAAATTAGTCGGATAGTTAGAAAGAACGCTGGCGCTGCCCATCAGACCTTGGTCAATAGCAATCCCATAAGCAAGAATCGGCTTAATGGTCGAACCCGGTGAGCGTTCCGTATCAAAGGCGTGATTGTTCTGATTGGAAGCATAGTCTCTGCCTCCTACAAAGCCAATCACAGCACCGGTTTTATTATCCAAGAGGACATTTCCCACTTCAACTGCACCAGTTCCGTCATCCAAGATGCCGCCATAATTGGCTACTGCATTTTGCATAGCAGTGTGGATGTTCTTGTTAATCGTGGTGGTGACAGTATAGCCGCCATCGCTCAGTTCTTTAGCAGCCAATTCCTTGTAGGCCTTGACAGTGTCATTGTTTTTCAGCTCTTGCTGGGAAACATTGTCCCGCTGAATCAAGTACTCGTACATGGTCTGCTGGGCTTCTTCGACAGCTGTGTAATAAAGGTAGCCATGCGAAGATTTTTCCGAGCTTTCAGAAGGCTTGAAATCCTTGGTCAAGTCGTAGTCCTTGTACTCTTGGTACTCTTTCTCGCTTAGACGGCCCGTCCGATACATATTATAGAGCACATCCTTGGCACGTTCCAAGCCCAGAGCCATATCTCCTGCACTCTTGAGACTACCATCCGCTGCATAAGGCGAATAAACAATCGGACTCTGTGGCAAGCCGGCAATAAAAGCAGACTGGGGCACAGTCAAATCCTTAGCAGAAACACCAAAAATTCCTTGAGCAGCTTCTTCCACACCAGCGATATTCTGCCCCTTATTGTTGCGCCCGAACGGCGAAACGTTCAAGTAGGTGGTCAAAATATCATCCTTGGACATGTAGCGCTCCAAAGCCAGCGCATCAACAATCTCCGCTGCTTTCCGCTTGAAGGTCGGCGCATCGCCCACCACCTGCTGTTTGATCAATTGCTGGGTAATGGTTGAACCCCCGCTAGAAGATCCAACTCCGACAACAGATCCGAGCGTAGCCCGAAGCACAGCCTTGGGCACCACTCCGTTATGCGTTTCAAAGTTCTCATCCTCTGTAGCGATAACGGCTTTTTTTACATTTTCAGAGATGGCGTCACTCTTAACTGGGATGCGGAGCAAATCATTATCCACTTCTGCAATCAAGCTACCATCAGCATAGGTAAGCTTAGAAATACCAGAGATATTATTCACCTGCTTGACCAACTCTTCCTGCTTGGGCACTTCCACCTTACTGAAAAGACTAGCTGCATAGCCTATCCCAATCCCAGCACCGATGACGGCACCAAAGAAGATAAACACAAAAGCCATATTCATCAGAAGTTTAAAAGTCCGTAAGAAAACAGCAAAAACATCACTGATAGACCAGCCATTGTTGCCACTGCCGATTTTCTTGCTCCATTCTGGAAGATGTATTTTTTTGATAAACTGCTGGGCTTTTCCCCAGAACTCTTTTAATTTTTCTATTAATTGTTCCAAGTTCGATTCTCCTTGTTATCTTCCCATTATACCAAATATCTATGATTTATTTCAAGGAATCATTGCTATTTAAAAGCTTTATGATACAATAGAGTAACATAAATTTAAAATATAGATAAGCCAATTTCTTGGCTTTTAGAATAGGAGAGACATGATGCACATTTTTGATGAGCTAAAAGAACGTGGCTTGGTATTCCAAACCACTGATGAAGCAGCTTTACGCAAGGCCTTAGAAGAAGGACAAGTCTCTTATTATAGTGGATACGATCCGACCGCTGACAGCCTGCACCTTGGCCACTTGGTAGCCATTCTGACCAGCCGTCGCTTGCAACTAGCCGGACACAAACCCTACGCTCTGGTCGGAGGAGCAACTGGATTGATTGGCGATCCATCCTTTAGGGATGCAGAACGCAGCCTCCAAACCAAGGAAACCGTAGAAGGCTGGGTAAAATCTATCCAAGATCAGCTTTCTCGTTTTCTGGACTTTGAAAAGGGCGATAATAAGGCCGAGATGGTCAATAACTATGACTGGTTCAGCAGCATCAGCTTTATCGACTTCCTGCGTGATGTCGGCAAATACTTCACTGTCAACTACATGATGAGTAAAGATTCCGTAAAGAGCCGGATTGAGACAGGGATTTCCTATACAGAATTCGCCTACCAGATCATGCAAGGATATGACTTCTACGTCCTCAATCAAAACCACGGCGTGACCCTGCAAATCGGTGGTTCCGACCAGTGGGGCAATATGACAGCTGGTACAGAGCTCCTGCGCCGCAAGGCCGACAAGATTGGTCATGTGATGACCGTTCCGCTCATTACCGACGCTACTGGCAAAAAATTCGGCAAGTCGGAAGGCAATGCTGTCTGGCTCAATCCCGACAAGACTTCTCCTTACGAAATGTACCAATTCTGGATGAATGTCATGGACGCAGACGCTATCCGCTTCCTGAAAATCTTCACCTTCCTGTCCTTGGATGAGATTGAAGAAATTCGTCAGCAGTTTGAAGCGGCACCACACGAACGCTTGGCGCAGAAAGTCCTAGCTCGCGAAGTGGTCAGTCTGGTTCACGGTCAAGAAGCATATCAGGAAGCTCTCAATATCACTGAGCAGCTCTTTGCTGGAAATATCAAAAATTTGTCCATCAAGGAACTCAAACAAGGTTTGCGCGGTGTGCCTAACTATCAGGTCCAAGCAGAAGACAACCTCAATATTGTAGAACTGCTTGTGATAGCCGGTGTGGTAAACTCCAAACGTCAAGCTCGCGAGGACGTCCAAAACGGTGCTATCTACCTCAATGGTGAGCGCATCCAAGATTTAGACTATGCCCTTAGCGACTCAGATAAACTGGAAGACGAGCTGACAGTTATCCGCCGCGGTAAGAAGAAATACTTTGTCCTGACCTACTAAAGATAAAAATCCGATTACCTGAATCGGATTTTTCTATGTCTTACCAAGGAAAGGACTTTGAACTTTATAAAAACAGTAGAAAGAGAGCGCCTATGAAACCAAAACTTGCCCGATTTGCCCAAGCTCCGGCTCTGACCTGCCCACTCTGCCAGCAAAGCTTAGCTATGGAAGAAAACAGCCTCAAGTGTCCTAATCGCCATTCCTACGACATCTCCAAATTCGGTTATGTCAATCTAGCTCCTCAAGCTAAACAAGCTAAAGACTATGACAAAACAAGCTTTCAAAATAGGCAAGTCATCTTGGAATCCGGCTTTTATCAGCATATCCTAGATGAGTTGCAGGATCTGCTGCAGACCCTGCCTGAAGAACAGACCATTCTAGACGTCGCTTGCGGAGAGGGCTACTATGCTCGAAAAATTCAGGAAAAATTCCCCAACAAAGAAATTTACGCTTTTGATTTATCCAAAGATTCCATCCAGTTAGCTGCAAAAAGTGATCAGAGTCTGGCTGTAAAATGGTTCGTCGGGGATTTGGCACACTTACCCGTTCAGGATCAAAGCATGGATGTCTTACTGGACATCTTCTCACCAGCTAACTATCATGAATTTCAGCGAGTATTGAAAAAAGAGGGGCTTATCATTAAAGTCATCCCAACAGAAAACCATCTGAAAGAAATTCGAGCTAAAGTAGCTGACCAGCTCCGTCAAAAAGATTATTCTAATCAGCAGGTCATCCAACATCTGGAGGAGAACTTCCAGATTATCCATGAAAAGGATACACAAGCTCTCGTCTCCTTAACCCCTAAAACAAAAGAAGCCATTCTCAAAATGACTCCTTTACTCTTTCATGTCTATCAGAACAAAATAGACTGGTCGAATCTCAATCAAGTTACTATCGCCGCCAAAATTCTCCTCGCTAAAAGAAGAGTGTAATTCCTATCTCTACCGAATTCTCTATTTTTAGACCCAAACGCTATAATTTACTGTCAACTTTTGTCCATACCCTGAAAATCTAAGCTGGAATCCACAATAATATTCATATCAAGAACCGCTTCAGCAGGCTCATCCAAGGCCCGCTGAATTTTTTCAGCCTCTATTTTTACAGCTTCCTGTTCATTGAACTGACTGATAACAAAATCTATGCAGGCCTGTTGCCTTTCTGGAGATTCTAATTGGTGAAAATAGCCCGCCATAGCTTCAAGCTTTTTTCGCTGCTTAGCTGCTCTATCGCCGAACGATTAGCAAGTCCTAAAAGATAATCCGCTGAAACATGAAAAAGACTATTCATATTCTTGAGCTCCATAACCTTAGGAAGATTAGTATTGCTTTCCCACTTGCAGACTGCAGCCTTACTAACATGTAAAATCTCTGCTAGGCGCGCTTGAGTAAATCCTTGAGCAATCCGCAGCTTTTTTATTCTTTCCCCTACCGTTGCCATTGATTAGTCTCCTAAAAAACCTATCTTTTCCAAATAGATTATACCAGCAAGGAGAGAATAAATCAGCGAAAATGTAAAGAAAATGTAATAATATCTACAAAGCCCATGAAACCGCCTTTATAGCTTATTTAAAAAAGCTATATTTTAAAAGAATTGATTTTAAATCAACAATTCTATTGATAAAATAAAAAAAAGAGTATATAATTTTAGTCATAAAATTTGAGGAGTCTTCTATGGTAACGATAGCAGAATTGCGGGCGCGCAATAATAAAATGACACAAGCTCAACTAGCAAAATTACTAGGTGTTTCTCAAATGACCGTTTCTCATATGGAGCGCAATCAACTGAACATCAGAGGCGATAAACTAATCAAACTTGCGAAAATTTTTAACGTAAACACAGACGAGCTCTTGAAAATTGATTGATTTTAAATCAACTTTATTTTAGGACCGTTAACTGATTTACAGAGGAGCAACGTTTCATGGAAATTAAGATTATATTTTTGGAAGATAAGTTGAAATACTTTAGGAAACAGAGCAAAGATGAGCAAAATCAAGAAATTATCAACTGCATGTTGCTGGGCTATAGCCCCTATAACATGTGCCTAGAAATCGGCATCAATGTCTATGGTGGACAGCGTCCCATTAGTAAGTCCCTATCCAAAGAATTCAGTGAAGAAGAAGTTGACGAAATCTTTGAAACCTACTATCGCCTTCTTTACTTCCCTCTGCTTCAATTCGAAGAGGGCCTAATGACCAAGCGCTTTATTGATAAATGTAATGACTTCTTAAAAAGTTTGACTTATCAAAATTTTATTAATTACTTGAAGGATCCTGCTATCATCATTGCTGAGCATCTCATCGATACAGATATCTTGGCCCGATTCTTCTCAAGAGAGATGCAACAGAAGCAAATTAAAAAAGTTGAAGCTGAGTTGGGCATTGAGTTCAATGTCCGTGACAAGATTACCTCTTGGCTGAGAAAAGCCAATGTCATGTACTACAAAGGGCAATACATTGATATGAAAACTCAAGAGCCCCTAACTTTTGTCTACGAGTAAGATTTTGACAAGACTGTGTCAGTCCTGCTTTATGCTCGACTGACCTTTTTGTAGTTTAGCTGACTTGATTGCCTTATCTTACCCGCGATTTCCTTTCGTTTTAGATATATAAAATCAGGCACTGATTCATTTCAGTGCCTGATTTTATAATATTTCAATACCATCTTCAAATAATACCTTTAGTTTTTCTGGAAGCTGTTCTGGATTATCAATTTTCACCAAACCAACCTTGGTCCCGTCATACTCTTGGATTACAACTGGGAAGTCTTGAGCTATTTCCTGTATTAGTTTTTCTCCATGGATGACTAAATATTTCTTATCATCGGGTTTTTGCTTCATTCATTTTGACTCCTCTTTTATTTCTATCATCTCGTCTAGGTCTTGTACTCTGCCTGTCAGAACACCAATTTATCCTCTTGCGTCCATTTATTCGAAACCGCTTATTGAGTCTCAAATCATACCTCGGTAAGAGTTTTAAGGAGCAAGAATTGTCGTCAAAAAAGGTGGAATTTTCTACTTTAAGAGTATACCACAATTCTTAAAAAATTCTATAAATTTAACCAAAAACTTTTTTGTTAAATTTATTCAGTCCAGTCTTACAACATAGCTCTAAAAAGTCATTGCCTAATGCTGTCCAGCACTTTACTGGATGCGTAATTTAAAGGGCAGAAGAGAATAACTTCTGCTATCTGCATCAAACTGATAGAGGGAGCTCTGTAAATCCTCATGCTGCGCGCTGTCCAAATCAAAAAATAGGATATTAGCTTCATAAGCAGATAAGTCATATTTGTGACTAACTTCCTCTACACGATCCCAAGAATCCACAATCAGAACCAAATAGCGATAGGGATCCTCTAAAACAGACCAATGTTGTAAAATCAGCAGAAGTTCCTCCAAGTCTGCTTCCGTCACGAGAGGGTAGAGGTCAAAGACATATTGCAATCTAGGATTTTCAAAGAGCAACTCTCCTTGCAAAAGAGCCTGACGCAAAAAAATCTGTCTTTCAGTCTGGGTCTTCTTCTCTTCTCCCAACGAATTTGTTTTCTTTTTGGTCTGTTTAATGGTATAGGGCTGGGGAGCCAACATTTTCTGAGGCAAGAAACCTTTGTAATGAGCTGATAATTTGAAAATCTGATAGGTATCTACGATTTTCCAAAAGCGAAGAGGCTGATAAAGATCATCTTCAAATAAATTTTCCTGCTTATAATACTCCTGCTGCTCGATTAATTGAAAATAGCGCAGCAAGCGATAGCCATTTTGGCTGATAGAATAAGCAGCTGCACTAACTTCAGGCTTGTCCTGTCGCGGAAATTCCCAAGTCTCAATCAAAAAATATTGGCATAGTTTTTGAACTGCCTTTTCAATACGCTTCCCCGAGACATTGCTTCCCATCTCTTTTTGGATATGAAGTTTCTGGACATTGCGAAAACGAGCAATAAAGACTAGAATGTCTTTCTCCAGTTGGGACAGTTCTCGTCCTACCAGAAGAAAATCCGCTTCATTCTGGTAACTAATTTCATAAAGACCGTTTAAGCGAAAAGGAAAGGAACGGCTAGGGTGGAGTCGGCTCATATAAAAGCTTTGGTAATAATCTTTACTAAAACAGGACGGAACAATGGCCACATACTTTCCGGTTTCAGTTTGTTTGATTCTATGTTTACTTAGGATATTGGACAATCCTTTTTCACCTCCTTTTTATAATATTTCTTACTTAAAATTATACAGGAAATATTACCTATAGAGCTTTATCATAAAGAGAGAAAAAAGAAAAAGTCTGAATACAAATCAGACTTTTAAACTTAGAAGGTTATGTTGAGAAATCACTCAGTTTTTTTTACGTTTGAACCCAACAAAGGCTAATACCGATAGCATGACAGTACCTATTAAAGCAAGAAAACTTTGGTTCGTTCCAGTGGCAGGAAGGACTGGGGCAGCTGGAGTAGCAACAGGCTTGTTCTCCTTCGCCTTATTGTTCGAATTCTCCGCTGAACCTTGCACAGAAATGGTTGGATCCGCAGCATTTGGCTCTGCTCCATTTCCTTTCGCTACCTGATCAGCAGGCTTCTGGCTAGCTTTCGGTTTGGAAGGAGCTTTTGGCGCAGGTTGCTGGTCAGATGGATCTGGTACCGCTGGCTTGGGATCTGGTTGTTTCGGCTGACCAGGACGGTTCGGCTGGATAGGACCCCCATCATCACTCGGTGGAGTCGGCTGATTATTACCGCCGCCATTGTTGCCGCCGTTATCAGCAGGCGGTGGGGCCGGTTGGTTGTTATTGCCGTTGTTATTACCACCATTACCACCATTGTTGCCACCGTTATCATTACCGCCATTATTATCAGCAGGTGGCGGGGTTGGTTGGTTATTATTGCCGTTGTTGTCTACCGGTGGAGTGGGTTGAACTGGATTCCCATCATCGCTTGGCGGGGTCGGCTGATTATTACCGCCGCCGTTGTTATTACCACCATTACCACCATTATTATCGGCAGGTGGCGGGGTTGGTTGGTTATTATTGCCGTTGTTATCTACAGGTGGAGTCGGCTGAACTGGATTCCCATCATCACTTGGCGGGGTTGGCTGATTATTACCGCCGCCGTTGTTATTGCCGCCATTGTTGCCACCGTTATCATTACCGCCATTATTATCAGCAGGTGGTGGGGTCGGTTGGTTATTATTGCCGTTGTTATCTACAGGCGGAGTCGGCTGAACTGGGCGTTCATCGCTCGGTGGGGTCACTGGATTCGGATCATCAGCATAGACAAGATTAACACCAATAGATGCTGCAAGTAGAACAGAGGCTGATAGAAGGATTATTTTATTCTTTTTCATAACAGAATGTCCTTTCAATTATTTGCTATTCCTATTATAGCTCAGGAGTAAGCGTTTTTCTGTTTATCGTAAAAAGTTTTACTATTTTTCTGTGACCTTTCGCAACTACTTTCACTCTGGATCGTTGGAACCAAGCAATAAAATAAGATGCGAATAATTGTAAAAGCACCGCTAAAATTAGCAGTACTTACTGGTCTTCTTTTTCTAAATCATCCTCTGGTTTGTTGGAAACTAAGAGAAGCATGAGAAAAGTTACAATAGAAAGGAAGAGTAAGTTTAGGATAGATTGAAAGTTTTTACCACTGAATAAGCTTCCACCAGAAAAAATCCAAAGCGATAAAAGAATCAAAGCCACAGTGAAAAAGAGAAAGCCAAACAACCTAACATAATCACGATCGCGAACCCAAACAGAGTGGACCTCCGGAACAAAGCCGTTATAGGCAACTTCGTGAAAAGTAAACATCAAAGGCTCCTGATCTTCTGCTAAGCGTTCATTAATTCTGAGCTCCATCTCGTAGACCAGGAGAGGATCCAAATCCGCCGCATTCAGCTCGCCACTTTGACATTGCTCAATTAGATGGTCCAATTCTATTGCATTTAAATGACTATGCATACAACCTCTCCTTTTGCTTTTCTGTCTTCTAGTATAACCTAAACCGATTTATTTCACCAGTTGCAGTGAGAATATACAGCAGTAGTAATGAATAAAGTCAGTCTCCCCGAACTCTGATATTGCCACCATGGTAGGAAGCAATCTGAAGCTGGCCGGTATAGTCATTGTAGTTACCGACAAAATAGGAATTTTCTTTCCCTTCCTTGGTCATGACACAGAGGAACTGAAGCACATCATCACTGTAGGACTTAAAAACCTCCGTTTTACTTTCATCTATGTTATAACCAGCTAAATTAATTGCCATAGCAAACGTTAGAACCATGGGGCTAGAAGTAGAGGCTAAACGATTATCCATATTCCCAGAGATATTTGCTGTATCAGGATGCTTTTTGATATCCTCGATCGCTATCTTTAAAGCTTCAGCCACTTTATTTTTTTTCTCTTCAGTCACCACGCTCTCTGGTCTCTCTAAGGTTGCACGCGCATGCTGATAATTTTTCTCGTTAGGTGTTGGTTCACGGTACGACTGAGATGAATAGCTTTCAGAAGACCCATCTGTAGAGCTCGTCTGAGAAATCTCCGCTTCTCTTGCCTTCTTCCTAGCCTGCCTATTTAAAAACACCGTTACAAGCATGGCTATGAAGAGCACCGTACCTAAGCAAATTAAGGTGATCATTAATTTTCTTTTCTTTCTCGGATTCATCATTACCTCTTTTCGTCTAGCTAGTTACTCGCTCCCGTTTTATTACCGCCTAGATTAGGCTCTCTATCATCTGGATAAGCAAACTCATAATGTTTTTCTGCCTGCTCAGCCGGCCTAATCACACAGTAGTGCCAAGTAAAAGGTTTACCTGCATTTGTACCACTAACCATACTATTCTGCTCACAGGTCAGGATACTGCCGTCCTCAAAGACATGACAGACAATCCCTGTATGGCCTGCAGGATTCCCGCTGTCACTTAGACAGGAAAAGATAGCTCCTTTTTTGGGTGCTTTCTTTGTAGAATTCCCAAAGATCCTTGCCCAGGCATCTGCTTGGTCAATTCCGTTCCCAATGACAACTCCCTTGTGACCCCACAAAATATTCCCAAAGCTGATAGTCAGATTAACACACTGACCAGCCAGATAGAACTCATCAGGGTGCTCCCAGTTAGCTCCACTGCCACCATATTCCATACCAAAAGCTCTTGGATCTAAAAGATAAGGATTTAAGCTAGCTGGAAGAGTACTTGGAGTATAGATTGCGGCAGTTATATCCTCTGGCACCTTGCCTGAACCATCAACAGCATCACCATTGGTCCCAGTCGAACTGCCATCGTTACAACCTTTTTTCTTGGGTCTGCTGGACGAAGGGGAACCGCTATCCGTTTCACTGCCCGAAGAATCACCGCCAGAAGAAGTTGCCGCGACAGGGCTGGATCCATACTGAGAAATGGCCTTCTCATCCAGCCACTTAAACTTGGAGCCCAAGCTATTGTAAAGATCGTGCAACTTAGTCTTGTAGGATGGATCTGTTGCCCAACCCCCATCTGCAATGGCACTAAGCGTACTGATTCCGTCTGTATTGTTAATAGCCCCCTTATAGAGAGTCTGATTTTTCATAAACTCTGCCTTGCCGACAATACCTGAATCAAAGGTTGAGAAGAATGCATATTCTCCTCCAGTCCCATCTCCAACATTTGTACCTGGTCCGCTCTCAGCTACGGAGCTATTTCCATATAAAGAAATAGTCTGAGTAAAATCTGACCTTTTATTCCATTTGACCCCACCCATATTATGAGCCTTACCAAAAGATGGGACGCTCTGGTCAAAAGAGGTCTCAATCTGGGTCTGTACGATAGAGGCGGACGGCAAAAAGCCACCTACTTTCCAGGAGTCTAAATAAGCCTTCTCGTGCTGTTTGACAAATTCTTCTATAGAGCTATTGGCCGATGTTGTCTCTTCTGTTGTATTGGGAGAGGTTTGACCACTTGGATTACAATCACTGGATCCGCCGCTACTTTCAGCTCCTCCTCCCATCAGGATAGCTGCCAATAGAAACATGATCAGCAAGATAAGCAGAACAGGAATTCCAATCCAAAGAAAGACTTTTAAAAAGATAGCCTTTTTAACCGCACCCTTCACTGCTTTCTTAGCTGCTTTCTTGGCTGTTTCTGATACCATACTTCTCTACACCTTTCAAAAAAAAGTTCGTAAAAGCCAGTACAATACGACGAGGACAGCTACAACCAGACCGTATTTTAAAAGCTTTTTGATAAATTCACGGTCTCTTTTGTACTGCTCCTGAATCTGCCAGTCATCACCATGATCATAGTAGGTTTTTTGCTCATCTACCATGTTTTGGTAATAATTGCTGACAGATTCCTTTTTGGCACGATAGGATTCCACGGTATCCTTATAGAGAGAAATGGGGCCTCGGATACGTCTTTTTGTAGAATGCGAAGACTCTGCCTCCCTCTCCTCATGCCTTTCAGCTTTTTTTACATCTGGCCGGACAAGTCTGTACTTTACCATTTACATTTTCCTCAGGCAGAGGAAGTTCCCTTTCTGCCTGAAGTCCTTTCTATATTGATTTTACGCATTAAATTTTTCGTCTGACAGAAAAACGGCCTTTTTGGGGACTAGTGTAGAGCTCATCAGTAATAGTTGTCGAGCCCCATACACCCTTGATTTTGAAGGTTCTGGTGATTTCTTTTTCATTCAACCCTGTGACTTTGTCTGATACTGTCTTAGTCACTTCCTTGGTCAGCCGAAAATCATCAGGATTCAACAGTTCCAGCACCATATAGGCATGACGATAAGCCCGATATTGCTTCTTATTATTCAGACGTTTGCTATATATAGGAGAAAATTCCTTACTCAGCTTAGCTATTACACTAACCACAAACCGGCGATGAACAGACTCTAAATAACAGATAAACAGCAACAAGAGCAAATATAAATCCGCGGTCACCCCAAACTCTGTCAAGAGCGTAGAAGGAAGAAAGGTCAGCAGCAAAACTGGAACAATGGCCTGATACTTTCCCTGAGCAAGGAGAAAGCAAAGAACAACTGCTCCAACAATTAAGGAGACAGAAAAAGTCATCGTCACCAAGCGACCTCCAGATAGCGCCATCAAATAAGCTAAGTTCAGACCAAAGCCGAGCAAAAAAGCGGCACCAAAAGCTACTGTTGCAATCCAACGCAGCCAAAAGAAGGTTTTTAAGGTTTTGGTTGAGTAAAACCAGTTGTTAAACCGTAAAACAAGCATATCATCTCCTAATCTACACTGGCGTATCTTTCTAGTTCATTCCCTAAAAATTCTTGGTTAAAGACAACATTCCCATGCCCAGCGATATTGAGAAAGAGCTGTCCCTGAACTAGGTTAGGCAAAGTTTCCAGCTCAGACTCTGTCATGGACTCTCTCAGAGCGTCCGCCAGTAGGTGGACTGTAGTCTCATCTGTATTAGCAAAGACACGATACTGCATCAGGGAGAAAATCCGCCTGATGGATGATGCGTAAATATCTAGGGTTGTATTTCCGCTGGCAACTAAAACATTCTGCAGGGAGGACATTTCCAGTACAACTCCTGCATAGTTTGTCCCCATTTCCTCAATCATATCAGCCAGGAAAGTTACTGACTGAGAATAGCGGATATCCAAAACCATCTGTGCTGAAGAAATATTAATCACATAGTGAGTCAACTGATCATGAGTCAGGGACAGATTTTGCTTGCGCTTCTGCCGCTGAATTTTCCCGTTATTAACCACATAAGAAGAAATCAGAGACAAAACCTGGGTCAGCTGAAGATTAAGCAGCATAGGTGTCTTAGTCAGCTCCGACAGATCAATCGTCACCACTTGCTCCTCTGACAAGTCTTCAAAGTTGGTGTAGACATCAAAGATTGGACCGTAGTTTTTATTGAGAGAGCTGAAAGTTTTGGAAATACGTCCTACTGATCTCGTATCATGATCATTTCCGGCCTTTCCTGCTGCCCGATAACGCTGTTCCAAAAACGAACAAAACTGGGACAGACGAGGATGCTCATCATTAACAATCGTTGTGATATGAATCTTTTCGGCATTTTTCTCTGCATTGTGCTGCCATAAGCCAATAGATACATAAAAATCTGTAATCAAATCTTCTAAGCGCAACAGATCGTCAGAAGTAATCTCCTGGTTCAGCACCTGAGCAATACTTTTTAGCTTAGCCACATGTAGACGGAAGGAGCCGATTTCATCGACTTCAACTCCATTTTCTTTGGTCATGGTTGGGAGAACCTGCATGATATTGATTTTATTAGCCCCACCAGACATACTAAGCACTTTCCCATATTGAAACTTTGTCAAATCATGAAAAGTTCCATCCAAGTCAATATTGATAATCTTGTGTCCTCGGGCATAGAGGGAATCCGTGTGTTTGAGGACGAACTTCTTTTGATACATTTTAGGAGCACCGGCTACAAACATAAAAGGCCGAGTCCGAATATCATCATTCTGTAGGAAATCTAGGTTGACTGCACCGCTGGTTGGCGTGTAGCCAAAGTAAGTCCCATGCGGATCTGCCAGCTTGGTGTGGTTAAACCAATAACCACCAGACAAATCCCGTACCGGCACCGGCTGGGGTTGACGGTGATTGGGCAAATCCTTCTGACGCAAAGGCGGAACAAAAGGTGAATGATACTCAATGTCCTGCTCGCCGATAAAGGACGTCATGGAAAATTTCGGCGCCCCATTTTTAATCTCAGACATTTTTTCAAACAGCTCTTTTTCAGTATTCCCCGAAGCATAGATACGGGTCCAAATACCCTTAACGCCCGAGTTATTGTGGCGAATATCCTGTTCTAGCAACATCAAATCCTGCACTTCATCCAGTTCAGCCTGATTCTTAGTTGCTTTTTGATTTTCATCAATCCGCGAACTCTTTTCTTCGACAGCCTTGGAGGCCTTTTCCTGCACCAGCTTATTATCTAAGTGAGTGACATGCATAAAGGCTCTGGTTCCCTGAACCTGCATCAGTTCAGTACCCCAGTAGTCATTCAGGCCACCAGTCGGATAACCCGTTACAAACAAGGTTGCATGATAACCATCTCCTGACTTCCAATAGCGGTCATCGGATTTAAAGTCAATATTCCCCTGAGGCTGAATCCGGCTGATAAAGGGCAAGTCATAGCCTCTAGCTATCAACTTTTTAACTTTTCGTTTCTTTAAAAACATCTCTACTACACCTTTTCATTTTGATTGTTGTACTGCTTGAGAATCTGCTCTTTTTTGCTAGCCGAAACAATAACTGGAACAAAATCCCCATTTCCGCTAGTCTGGGCCTTACGCACCTGCCTATGCAAGTCTTCAATAGTGTCTCCGTAAAGCCAGATTAAAAATTCTGCATTGTATAACTCCTGCTCGACAGCTTCTTCTGACAGAATATTCTGCATGAGAATACTTTCTCGATCCTTCAGCTGCTCCATTCGATTTTCGCTGATTCCAGTCTTGCTCATTTCTCGCCGAACTTCATTTAAAATCCGTCTAGACTCAATAATCTGTTCGGAAGTATCTGTCGGTAAGGTTGTAGACTCAAACATATAGTCAAAGGTGATTTCAGAGTTCCATTTCCTGAAATTCTGAATGGTTCTCTGCCGCTCATTGTCCGAAAGAGAGTTCAAATCTTTCCCTCTCACTTCCATGATTTGCAGATAGCCTGAATAGCCATTTTCCAAAGCAATCGGCTGTCCCTTGACATTGTTTAAGATTGCCTTAGTGTCCAGCAATTCGACTGTAGAAAGAAAATCGCGATTTTCAAACTCCTTTGTATCATAAGAAAATTGATTTTCCGCAATCTTCCCAAGCCGACTATTACCGTTTCCGGTTGTTTCTTGTTTTTTCTTTTTTCCCATTTTTTTGGAAGAACTTGGTTTTTTTAGAGCCATAAATCCTATCCTTTTCTCTATTTTAAGTATTATAAAAACATTATACTTTATCAAAATCTCATAAGGCTTTATGATAAAGCAGAAGCCCTTGTTTTAGATTGATTTTTGCCCTTTCTTGGGATAAAATAGGAAGAAATATAACCTAAGAGGCAGTTTATTGATTTCCAGTTTTATCCAACAACATCCCTTTCTAACCCTACTAGTCTGGCTGCTTTGGCAAATTCCTGTCGCTTTCAGCTATTCTAGTCTAGCTCACTCCAAACTTAAACGTATTCTCATTCTCACACTAACATCCATCTGCGGCGGTCTTGGTGGAAGTTTTGGAGTCACTTGGAACGATTTAAAAAATCCTCGCTTTCAGCTAGCCTCCTACACCTTTGCGATTTTCCTAGGTTTCATCACCTCGGGACTACTGTTCGGCTATATCTTGCTCAATTGGTTATCAAAGTTCCTGCCTTTTCTAGCGGGAACATAATCCAAATAGCCCAAAAATTTCTGTATTTGGTATAAAAAACAGGTTGATAAAATAGAGAAGTTAGGGTATAATAAAGACTCTTGACTAGGGTCTAAGCATTTGCTTATTACCCCCCAAAGCCCTTATCTACTGCAGTAGATAAGGGCTTTTTACGTTCTCTATACATTGAATACAAGGGCGGCAGAACTATTTCTTTCTGCGGCGTGTCGGGAACCGGCGCGGTTTCTTCGCGCTGTTCTTACGACTTTTGATAGTATCAAACCAGCAAAAAACTTTCAAAGTAAGATAAAGAACACTGAAAAAGAGCTTTTTTTAAGTTGATCCCCATTGACAAAATTGGAAAAATAGGGTATACTTAAGTTCCGAATAGGTTCTAAGCATTTGCTTATTACCCCAAAGCCCTTATCTATTGCAGTAGATAAGGGCTTTTTTACGTTCTCTATATATTGAACACAGGGGCGGCAGAACTATTTCTTTCTGCGGCGTGTCGGGAACCGGCGCGGTTTCTTCGCGCTGTTCTTACGACTTCTGATAGTATCAAACCAGCAGTCAATACATTTATAAAAAATATATGACAGAACTGACTTGACAACATGAAGAATGATTTCCCGAATAGGATCCATCATTTACATTCCCCCCCTTTCGTT
>NZ_JAPVYB010000009.1:0-78539 GCF_041431615.1 Streptococcus sp. 27098_8_82 | reverse complement strand
TCCGCATCGACGAGTGCATCAGTTTCAGCAAGCACGTCCGCATCGACGAGTGCATCAGTAAGCGCAAGCACGTCTGCTTCAACCAGTGCGTCGGTATCCGCAAGTACGTCCGCTTCAACGAGCGCCTCAGTGAGTGCTAGCACGTCCGCCTCAACGAGTGCATCAGTAAGTGCAAGTACGTCCGCTTCAACGAGCGCCTCAGTGAGTGCTAGCACGTCCGCCTCAACGAGTGCTTCAGTAAGCGCAAGCACCTCAGCGTCCACGAGCGCGTCAGTATCTGCAAGTACATCTGCATCCACGAGTGCATCGGTATCTGCAAGTACGTCCGCCTCAACGAGTGCGTCAGTGAGCGCAAGTACGTCTGCTTCAACGAGCGCATCCGTAAGTGCAAGCACGTCAGCTTCAACTAGTTCATCTGCGAAAGCGAGTGAATCAGCGTCAATCAGTGCATCAGTATCAGCAAGTACATCCGCTTCCACGAGTGCGTCCGTATCAGCAAGTATGTCTGCTTCCACGAGTGCGTCCGTAAGCGCAAGTACGTCCGCCTCAACGAGTGCATCTGTATCAGCAAGCACATCTGCATCGACCAGTGCTTCAGTGAGCGCCAGCACGTCCGCCTCAACGAGTGCATCTGTATCAGCCAGCACGTCTGCATCGACAAGTGCATCAGTGAGTGCAAGTACGTCCGCGTCTACAAGTGCGTCAGTGAGCGCCAGCACGTCCGCCTCAACGAGTGCATCTGTATCAGCCAGCACGTCTGCATTGACAAGTGCATCAGTGAGTGCAAGTACGTCCGCGTCTACAAGTGCGTCAGTGAGCGCAAGCAAGTCTGCCTCCACGAGCGCTTCAGTATCCGCAAGTATGTCCGCATCAACCAGTGCATCAGTATCAGCAAGTACATCCGCATCAACCAGTGCATCCGCTTCAACGAGCGAATCCACTTCAGTAAGTGCATCTGCTTTAGCGTTGGCAAGTATATCTGCTTCAGTAAGTGCCTCAGAATCTGCCAGCACTTCGGCTAGTCTGTCTGGTTCAGAAAGTGCTTCGATTAGTGATTCTCAGTCAATCAGTGAGTCTACCTCAGTAAGCACCAGCACATCAGTCTTGCATAGTCAGCTGGATCTGGTTCATGAGAAGGAATTCTACTCACTCAGCCTTTCTACTAGCGAGTCACTGTCAGCAGCAGTCAGTCTCAGCGAGCTTGCTCGTGTCAGTCAGTCTGTATCGGAAAGCCTGTCTACGAGCCTATCCGCTAGTCAGAGCACATCTGAAAGTCTGTCCGCTTCAGCAAGACAGTCTGAGCTGGATCTGATTTCCAGAGGTCGTCTGCCACAGACAGGGGAAACGGAGAGCAAGGCTTCCATCCTGGCTTTAGGCTTAGGAGCATTGGGCTTGGCCTTCAAGAGACGTAAAAAGAAAAGCGACTCTGAGGAGTAGCAGTAAATAGAGCCAATCAGTTTATCTTTGTAGTCCGTCAAAAGTTCACTAAGTTAGTGAGCTGTGGAAGTGATGGGCAGAGCAAGTTGTAAAGGAAATAACTTGATAATTTCTGGTGCTTGCTTCCTAAAATCCTAGATTAGGAATTAGTAAAAGAAACCGAGAGGCAATAGAAACAGGAAGTTTTGACAACTTCCTGTTTTTTTGACAATTTAGTAGAAAAAAGTGTTCTTTATTCTGCAGGAAAGTCCTTGAGAATATAGATTTTTTGGACAATATTTTATATAATATCAAGTATAGAAATGATGTTTTAGAGTTTATGAAATGAAAGAGTAAGGGAAAAAATGAAAACGATTGTTTTGGTTGGTGATCAGGCCTATCAGGAGCAAGTTTCGACTGCAATTAAGTCGATTTTATATTACAATAAAAATGTAAAAATCTATGTTTTCAATCAGGGATTAAGCGACGAATGGTTTCGTGATTTTAATGAGCTGGCTGAGCAGCTGGATAGTGAGTTGGTCAATATCTGCTTGGAGCAAGTGACTATCAGTCCAGAGTGGCTGACTCAGGACCATATCAGCTCAGCAGCATATGCTCGCTATTTCATTCCGCAGTTTGTGGCAGAGGAGCGCGTCCTTTATCTGGACAGTGATCTGGTGGTCAATAGAGATTTGCAACCTTTATTTGATATTCCTCTGGAAGGTAAGCTTGTGGCAGCGGTTGGAGATGCCGGCGGTTATGGCTTTAACTCTGGCGTTCTGCTAATTGATAATCGAGCTTGGAAAGAAAGGCAGCTGCAGGAGATCTTTATCAAGGAAACGGACCGCATCATGGGCTTGGTTCAGTCTGGCCAGATGGAGGATTTTAACGGCGATCAGACGGTTTTAAATCATGTGCTGGCTCAGGACTGGCTGCCCTTGGATAAGATTTACAATCTTCAGGTAGGCCATGACTTGGTGGCCTTTTACAGTGGCTGGAATGGCCATTTTGAGCTGGATCAGGAACCTCTGATTATCCACTATACGACCTTTCGCAAGCCTTGGAACTCGGAAGTTAGCTATCGCTACCGTCAGCTTTGGTGGGACTTTCAGGCCTTGAGCTTGGCGGAGATTTCAGCCCATCATCGGGGAGAGTTTGAGCTGCCGGACCGTTGGGAGCAGGCCGCTCTGAACTGCATGCTCCTGACAGATGTGCAAGAGTTAGAGCAGATTGAGTTTTTAGCCCAGTCCTTGCCTAGCGTTCATTTTTATATAGCCTGTTACACAGATATGGGAGATTATCTGCGTTCTTTGGATCGCTATGAAAATATCCATCTCTATCCACAGGTTATCCATGCAGTGCTGGATGAGCTCATTGATAAGTGCCAGGTCTATTTGGATATTCACCATGGGAACGAGTACTATGAACTGAGCAGCCGTTTCAAGGCACTTGACAAGCCAGTTCTGGCTTTTGACAATACTAAGAAAAATGAAAAGGAAGAACTGGTCTATCCCCATGAGCACCCTCAGGAGATGGTGAGAAAGCTGCGCAGTCTGATGAAAAAAGAGAAGCCGCAAGCCTTTCGGGCTGTGGTGCTGGCGGCTAATGCTGCCTATAGTGAGCAGGTCTTAACCACCATTAAGTCCATCGTCTGCCACAATCGCTTTATCAAGTTTTATGTCATCAATAGTGACTTTCCGACAGAGTGGTTTGTCAGCATGCGGAAAAAGCTGGCCAAGCTGAACTGCCAGATTGTCAATGCTCGGGTGGATGGCAGTCATATTAGTCAATACAAGACAAATATCCATTATTCAGTTTTTTTGAGATATTTTACGGCTACTTTTGTAGAGGAAGATAAAGCTCTTTATTTGGACTGCGATATTGTAGTAACACGTGATTTATCGGAAATTTTTGCAGTCGATTTAGGTTCCTATCCGCTTGGAGCGGTAAGAGATCTGGGTGGAGAAGTATACTTTGGCGAGCAGATTTTTAATTCAGGTGTTTTACTAATTAATGTGAACTACTGGAGAGAAAACGATATTGCGGGTCAATTGATTGAGATGACTGATAACTTACATGATAAAGTCAGTCAGGATGACCAAAGCATTCTCAATATGCTCTTTGAAAACCGCTGGATGGAGCTGCCTTTTGCTTATAACTGTATTACGCTGCACACGACCTTTTCGGACTATGAGCCAGAAAAAGGTCTCTATCCGCCGGTGATTCACTATCTGACCGAGCGCAAGCCTTGGAAAGAGTATACCCAGTCCATCTATCGTGAGGTCTGGTGGTTCTATCAGGGACTGGATTGGTCGGATATGCAGGAGCCAGTCGGAGCCCTGACTCAAAAGATGGTGGAAGGTGAAGATGGCTCAAGCCTGTCCTGCCTGGTCTACACCTACTCTTGTGACCTGATGCATATCAACTATCTGATTCAAGCCCTGCCTGTCTGTCATTTCTACATCGCTGCACCGGTAGTGGTAGCAGAGCCAATCACGCGTCTGCTCCAGTATCCTAATGTCAGCGTCAGTTCAGATATAGCGGGCATTCCGGCTCTCTTGGAGTCGCTGGAAGCCAAGTCTCAGCTGCTGCTGGATATCAATGCTGGTGATGAGGTCGGGGATATTATTGCCCGCTTTAAGTCTGCTGGCAAGCCGGTCTTTGCCTTTGATAGTACAGTCCATGGCCAGCAGGGGCAGGAAGTCTTTCCAGCTGATAACCCTGAAGTCATGGTGCAGGCTATTGAGAAGCTGGGCTTAGCCGAGCCTGAGGAGCGGCAGATTTCTGTGCTCTCTATCGACCAGTCGCTGGATTATCTCTTGGAGAAAGGTGCTTCCGTGGTTCGTTTTGGAGATGGGGAGATGGATTTGGTTGCGGGGCGTAGTATCGTCTATCAGGACTTTGATCCAGAACTGTCAGCGCGCTTGAGAGAGATTATGTCTATGGAAAGCGATGAGCATTTGATGATCTGTCTGCCCGATGTCTTTACAGGGCTAGAGCGCTATTCCATCGATGCCCAGAATTTCTGGAGTCTAAATCATTTGCCACATTTTCTTGAGAAATATAAAAATATTTGCCGAGCACCTTGGTATGGATCGACCTTTATTTCCCGTCCTTATATTGACTTGGAAGATAAGACGCCGTCTGCGGGCTATTTTGCAAAGCTCAAGCAGCTATGGAAGGACAAGGACCTCTTGATCGTAGAGGGCTTGACTTCTCGCTCTGGTGTGGGCAATGACCTCTTTGATGGGGCTAAATCCATCAAGCGGATTATCTGTCCTTCGCGCAATGCTTACAGCAAGCTGGAGGCGATTAAGCAGGCTGTTCGAGAGCATGCGGATAATCGTCTGATTTTGACCATGCTGGGTCCGACGGCCAAGGTCTTGGTCTATGATCTGGTTCAGGAAGGTTATCGAGCGCTGGATATTGGGCATATTGACTCAGAGTATGAATGGTTCCAGATGGGAGCTAGCCACAAGGTCAAGCTGTCGCACAAGCATACGGCTGAGCACAACTTTGATCAGGATATTGAGTTTAGGGATGACCAGGCTTATGACAGTCAGATTGTTGCCAATCTGGCTCAGGAATGAAGATTAGAAAAAGAATATGAAAGTTAATATTACCAATCTATACGGTATGTCTGGCCAGAGTACGGCTTTGATTGCCCAGAATGATGTGACCAAGCTAGCCAAGCAGCTGGGCTTCAATGAACTGAGTTTTTATTTTTACGATATTTACAGCGATAGCCAGTCGGAGCTCAGTCGTCGTCTGGACGGTATCATGGCTAGTGTGGGCTATGGCGATGTGGTTATCTATCAATCGCCGACTTGGAACGGTCGGGAGTTTGACCAGGCCTTTATCAGCAAGCTCAAGATTTTGCAGGCCAAGTTGATTACCTTTATCCATGATGTACCGCCGCTGATGTTCCCGTCAAACTACTATCTGATGCCGGAGTATATCGATATGTACAATCAGTCAGATGCGGTCATCGTGCCTTCTGAGCAGATGCGGGATAAGCTAGTGGCAGAGGGGCTGACGGTGGACAAGATTTTGGTCCAACGCATGTGGGATCATCCCTATGATTTGCCCCTGCACCAGCCTCAGTTTGCACCTAAGCTGTATTTTGCCGGAAGTGTGGAGCGTTTTCCACATCTGATTAATTGGTCTTATGCTACGCCGCTGGAGATTTTTTCGCCTGAGGAAGAGTTAAATCCAGAGGCCAATGTCAGCTATCGCGGCTGGGTCAGCCGGCCAGAGTTGCTCTTGGAGCTGTCCAAGGGCGGTCTGGGGCTGGTCTGGGGTGTTGAGGAAAATCCAGCAGACGAGCCGGAATACTACGGTCTCAATATCTCTCATAAGTCTGCCACCTATCTGGCAGCTGGGATTCCGGTCATCGTCCCTTCTTACCTGTCCAATGCAGAGCTGATTCGCGAGCGCGGTCTGGGCTTTGTAGTAGACAGTCTGGAAGAGGCCAGTCGGATCGTTGAAAATCTGACTGCAGAGGAATATCAGGCTATGGTCGAGCGGGTTAGAAAGTTCTCTTTCCTGCTCAAGGAAGGTTATTTTAGCAAGAAAGTCTTAGTAGATGCGGTGATGGAAGTCTTATCTTAGAGCCTTTCCAGCCATCGTCATGAGGAGTCAGTGTGAAGTCATTTTTTAAACCGGTCATTATCAAGAAGTTTCTGTGGACCTTATTTTTCTTATTTATCTATGTCTTGGGAACCAAGCTGACCCTGCCTTTCATCGATATGAGTAAGGCAGCTGCCATGGACGGAACCTCTACGACCTTGAACTATGCGACAGCCCTGATGGGGGGAAATCTACGCAGTATGTCGCTCTTTTCTGTCGGCCTGTCTCCTTGGATGTCCTCTATGCTGATCTGGCAGATGTTTGCTGTGTCCAAGCGCCTAGGCTTGAGTAAGCTCCCTCTGGAAGTGCAGGAAAGGCGGCGGATGCTGCTGACTTTGGTCATTGCCTTGATACAGTCTGTGGCACTGGTCCTAAACCTGCCACTGCAAGAAGCAGGTGGGGTGGATATGATTACGATTATCGTCTTAGATACCTTGGTCTTGATGGCTGGGACTTACTTTCTCATCTGGCTGACGGATTTGAATGCTGCCATGGGATTGGGTGGCTCCATCATGATTGTCATGGCCAGCATGATTGCCTACATTCCGCAGGATATTTGGAACTCCATTAAGGAGCTGAATATTTCTTCACTTTGGCTGGCCTTTCTGCTGGTTTTCAGCCTTGTCTTTCTCTATCTGGCTGTGACAGTCGAGCGCTCCAAGTACCGAATTCCAGTCAATAAGATCAATATCCATAATCGATTTAAGAAATACTCTTATCTGGATATCCGTCTTAATCCTGCTGGTGGGATGCCGATTATGTACGCTATGACCTTGGTCAGCATTCCCCAGTATTTCCTTTTGATTATCCACTTTCTTCAGCCGAACAATCAGCTGATTGAGCAGTGGATAGAAGCGCTGTCTATGGGAAGTCCAGCTTGGTTTATTCTCTATC
Source organism: Streptococcus sp. 27098_8_82 (assembly GCF_041431615.1). Classification (NCBI taxonomy): domain Bacteria; kingdom Bacillati; phylum Bacillota; class Bacilli; order Lactobacillales; family Streptococcaceae; genus Streptococcus; species Streptococcus sp. 27098_8_82. The sequence continues at coordinate 71,600 of NZ_JAPVYB010000009.1, read as the reverse complement.
TGTTGACTATTTTCATTCTGGCACTGGCCTTCGCCTTTATCAATATCAGTGGCGACCAGATTGCTGAGCGGATGCAAAAGAGTGGAGAGTATATTGAAAATGTTTATCCGGGAGGAGCAACCCGTCGCTATATCAATGGTTTGGTGACTTATTTTGCACTAGTGGGGGCTTTCTATCTTATCCTGATTTCTGGCCTGCCTATGTTGGTGGTGCTTCTGGACATTCGCTATCTGCGGCTCAGTATGATTCCGGGGATTTTTATGATTTTTATCGGGATGGTCTTTTCTATTAAGGACGAGGTGGATGCCTTGACGCTTAATGACCGTTATCGTTCATTGTTGTAGGAGAAACTATGTATTACTTTATTCCTTCATGGAGTGGCAGTGGGGATCGGGTTTGGCACCGGGATATTGTCCCTTGGTACCGCTCCATGCAGCGACTGGAGTTTGATGACTCGATTCATCAGATTCGGATTTTTCAAAGTGAAAATTTGCCAGTCCAGCTGCTTTTGCCAGCCTATATGCCGCATGCCCGTTACCTCTTGCATCGGCAGGATATTTTTGAGACGGACTATTACTCGGTCTTTGATGAGATTCAGGGAATCCAGTCTAAAGAAATGCAAGTACTGCAAATCAAGGATCTGGACTGGGAACCAGACTGTGAGTTTGTCTATACGCCCTTTCTAATCATGGTCCGCAGGCAGGGACAGCTCTATGCCCATGTCGAGTTTGGAGTAGAAGGCTTTATCAGCTTCATCAAGTTTTTCAAGGATGACCAGCTGGACAAGTTTTATATCTTTGATGACCGGGGCTTTGTCTCCAGTATCACCTATTATGAAGATGGTCAGCCCCTTTATCAGGACTACCTGCAGCCGGATGGTGACTGGCGGATTCGTGAGCATCTCAAGCCTGACGACAGTCGGATAGAGGTCAATCCTGCTTACTTACTGGACTTTGATAAGCTGGAGTATGAGCGGATGCCGGACTTGATCTTGGAGAAATTGGGCCACTATATCGAGCGCAATGCAGGAGAGGACAGCCGGTTTGTCCTAGCAGCGCATCCCTTATACACTCAAGCCATTTTGCGCTTATTGCCCAAGAATGTTCAAATCATTCTCAGCTTTTTCCACGAGCGCAATCATACAGTGGATTGGCCAGTTTTAGGAGCAGATTTACAGCAGGCGGATTTAGTCTTGACTGATCGTATGGACTTCAAGAAGGTTATTCAGCGTTACCTGCCTGGGCAGGCTCAGAAGGTGCATTACCTGTCGCCTTTTGATACCCGTCTGCAGCTGGGCAAGAGCCAACGCCGCCGCGAATCCAAGATTTTTTATCAGATTAATCTGGAAGAGGGGCTTAATGACTATGCCGTTTTCAAGGTTCTCCACTATGTGGCCAAGCATCCGGATACGGAGCTGACTATCGGTGTTTACAATGCTTGGCAGGAAGGAATCCAAAAGGTGGAGACCAAGGTGCAGGAGGTTATTGATGAGTATCTGAATCGCTATGAATTTGTCAAGAACTACCGCCGCAGTGAGCAGGCTGAGAATGCCCTGCTGGAAAATCAGGAGCAGGATCTCCGTTTCACCATTAAGAATATCACGGACGAGCTCAGCTTGATTCAGGAGCTGGATGATACACGGTTAATCATTGACCTGAGTGAGCAGCCCAATCTCTATACACAGATTGCTGGGATTTCTGCTGGGATTCCGCAGATCAATCTGGTGGGCTCAGACTATGTGACCCATCTGCAAAATGGCTACATCTTGGACTCTATCTCTGATCTGCCGACTGCTGCAGACTATTACTTGGAAGGTTTGAAAAATTGGAACCAGGCCCTGATTTATTCCATTGAAAAAATCCATCATAATACTGGTCTGGAGCTGATTGGCCGGTGGGAGCAGTGGCTCAAGGAGGCTGAGAATGCAAAATAAGCTGAAAATCTTACAGATTGGATCAAGCGACTGGAGCAAGGAGCTTGCCATTCCAGACAATATGGCCTGGTATTATTTCTTTCCTAACTCCAATCTAGCCATCAAAAAGGTCATGGAAATGGATAAGATTGTCAAGTTTGATGCGATTCTGGTGGACGACCTGCGTCGGATTCCAGATTTGTTTATGATTGAGTCCAAGATTATTCCTTATACAGTTTTCTATGATCAGGAACAGGAAACCCAGGAAGCGGATATTGAGTACTTCCTTAAGCGTCACTGTGCTCAGCCAACGGATATGAGCGATCGAGCTGACCTGCTCCGCAAGCTGTCCAAGGCTCTCTTTTCCGGCCAGTATGGCGATAAGATGACCCCGCTTGATATGGTGGTCAGTCCCGGATTTCGGGGCAAGATTTGCTACAATGGCTATGAAAATCTGGAGCTGGAAGGTGACTTTGGTCAGGACTTTCAGCCAATCCTGTCTTGGAAATACAATATTATTGCCAATAAGTTCAATCCAGTTGAACTCTGGCTTGAATATGAAAAGTCCGGCAGCTGTGAGCTGCGGCTGCGCCTCTATAATATCCAGGAAGGCTCGACTGCAGATATTGCTCGCGAGACTATTTTCACAGAAGAGGACATGCGGGAATCCATGGTTCTGGACAATGACTTTACTTCCTATCTGGGTGTCAGTCTGGAGGCTAGAGGCGAGGGGCGGATTCAGGTCGGGGCTCTGCATCAGCGCTTAACTCGCTATGAGTTTGGCAAGTATGTTCTGGGTGGGAAGATTTTTCGCGATAGCCACCGTCAGGAGATTAATTACTTCTTTTATCCGGGAGATTTGAAGCCGCCTTTGGCTGTTTATTTTTCTGGTTACCGTCGGGCGGAAGGCTTCGAGGGCTTCGGAATGATGCGGAGTCTGGGCTGTCCTTTTCTCTTGTTTTCAGATCCGCGCGTGGATGGCGGTATGTTCTATCTGGGCAGTCAGGAGCTAGAGAGCGGTATTCATAAGATTATCCAAGAGCATCTGGACTATCTGGGCTTTACCGAGCGGGATCTAATCCTGTCGGGGATGTCTATGGGGACCTACGGTGCGGTTTATTACGGATCAGAGTTTCGTCCGCGAGCTATTGTTTTGTCCAAGCCCTTGGGAAATCTAGGCACTATTGCCCAACGTGGTCGCTTACGCCTGCCTAAGGTCTTTCCAACAGCTTTCGACGTCCTTCATCTCCACACAGGTGGCAAAGATCAGGAACACGTAGAGGAGCTGAATCATCGCTACTGGCGCAAAGTTGAGAAGGCTGATTTCAGCCGGACGACCTTTGGTATCGCCTATATGAAGGAAGAAGACTATGATCCGACGGCCTATGAGGACTTAGTAGCGGCTCTTCATCTGACCGAGGCCAAGCTGATCAGCAGAGGTGTTCCGGGACGTCATAATGACGATATCAGCGTATCTGTATCTTGGTTTATAAATTATTATCGAATGATATTGGAAAAGGAATTTGGGAGAAAGAAATGAACATTCAAAAAAGAAAGGGCATTTACTGGGGAGAGCTGAGAGGGGTTTCGGCAGCCGGTAAAATGACTGACTTTACCTATCTCTATGGCACTACCCTTATTATTCATTCCCCTTCACATATATTTTTTGAAAATAAACTGATGGCATCCGGCCAGACCATCCATGAATGGTCTTCCAAATGGAACTATCAGCGAGACCGGCAGGTGCCTGCTCTCCCCTTGCTCAAAAAGGGAGCTCGCTATTGCCTGTCTAGAGATATGACCACCTATCCTGAATCCAGCGTCTTTCTGAAAATCATCTTTTTTGACCGTTATGAGAAAGAAATCAGCAATCAAGTGGAGCGCTCGGAGAGTATGATCTTTACCTACCCAAACGAAGCCTATAGCTATAAGGTTCAGCTGCTGAGTGCAGGAGTTGAGTCCTTAGAGTTTCATTGCCTAAACATTGACCAAATCATAGAGGAGTCTGATGATTAAAAATCATTTTCAAATTCAGCGCTTAAAGAAAATCTTAGCCAAAGTCAAGAGCTTTGAGTCAGAAATAGCCGGCTTGTCAGACGCTGACCTGCGAAAGAAAACCCAGGAATTTAAGGAGAGATTGGCCGCAGGTGAGACTTTAGACGACTTACTGCCGGAGGCTTATGCTGTGGTGCGGGAAGCGGACAAGCGGGTGCTGGGCATGTTCCCCTACGATGTTCAGGTTATGGGTGCGATTGTTCTCCATGAAGGCAATGTCGCTGAGATGGCTACAGGCGAGGGTAAGACCCTGACGGCTACCATGCCGCTCTATCTCAATGCCCTGTCTGGTCAAGGAGCTATGCTGGTGACTACCAATACCTATCTGGCTCTGCGGGACGCTCAGGAAATGGGGCAGGTCTATCGTTTTCTGGGGCTGACTATTGAGGCAGCGGTAGTAGCTGATGAGACTGAAAATTTGACGCCCAAGCAGAAGCGGCTGATTTACCAGGCGGATATTGTCTATACGACCAATAGTGCCTTGGGCTTTGACTATCTGATTGAAAATCTAGCAGAGAATAAGGATAGCCAATACCTTAGCCCTTTCAACTATGTCATCATAGATGAGATTGATTCCATCCTCTTGGATAGCGCTCAGGTGCCTTTGGTTATCTCTGGTGCTCCTCGGGTTCAGTCAAACTTCTATGGTATCATGGATACTTTCATTACGACTTTGAAAGAAGAAGAGGATTACCACTACGATGACGAGAAGAATGAAGTCTGGCTGACATCAAAAGGTATTTTAGCGGCAGAGTCTTTTCTTGACTTGGATCATCTTTTTTCTAAGGAAAATCAAGAGTTGGTCCGCCATCTCAATCTAGCCTTGCGGGCCCACAAGCTTTACAAGAAAGATAAGGACTATGTAGTCCGGCAGGGCGACAAAGAGGCAGAAGTTGTGCTTCTGGATCGTTCAACCGGCCGTCTGCTGGAAATGACCCGGCTTCAGGGAGGGCAGCACCAGGCCATTGAGGCTAAGGAGCATGTCAAGCTGACAGAGGAAACGCGTGCCATGGCATCCATCACTTATCAGAATCTCTTCCGGCTCTTCCGGAAAATCTCTGGTATGACCGGGACCGGCAAGGTGGTGGAGAGCGAGTTTATGGAAACTTACTCCATGTCTGTCATCAAGATCCCGACCAACCAGCCAGTGATTCGGCAGGATTTACCAGACCAGCTTTACCAGACCCTGCCAGAAAAAGTCTTTGCTTCACTAGACGAGGTCAAGCACTACCATGCCCAAGGCAATCCGCTCTTGATTTTCACCGGCTCAGTGGAGATGTCAGAGATTTACTCATCCCTACTGCTGAGAGAAGGTATCGCCCATAACCTGCTCAATGCCAACAATGCGGCCCGTGAGGCGCAAATCATCGCTGAGTCTGGGCAGAAAGGTGCGGTGACGGTGGCTACATCCATGGCTGGCCGCGGGACGGATATAAAGTTGGGTCCAGGTGTCGCAGATTTAGGTGGTCTCGTAGTGATTGGTACCGAGCGGATGGAGAACCAGCGGATTGACCTACAGATTCGTGGTCGTTCAGGTCGTCAAGGTGATCCGGGGATTAGTAAGTTCTTCATCTCGCTAGAGGATGACCTGCTTAGGAAGTGGGGACCAGACTGGCTCAAGAAGTTCTATAAGGACTACTCAACTGAAGAAGTTCAGCAGCATCCAGTCCAGCTGGGAAAGCGCTGTTTCAGACGCTTAGTGGCTAAGGCCCAGAGAGCCAGCGAAAGCAACGCCAAGATGTCCCGTCGGATGACGTTGGAATATGCCCAGTGTATGAAGATTCAGCGGGAGATTACCTATGCTGAGCGCAATCGTCTGATTCAAGCTGAAGAGCGGATTGATGAAGAAATCAGCCGTGTCCTCAGTCAGGTCATTCATCAGGCGGCCTATGAGCAGTCCTATGAGACGCGAGCTGACCTCTATCGCTTTATTTTAGACCATTTCAGCTATCATGCTGAGCGCATTCCTTATGATTTCGATATTTATTCGCCAGAGAAAATTGCAGAGCTCTTGCAGGATATTGCCGAGCAGGAATTACAGGCAAAGAAAGCCTATCTCAAGTCTGACAAGCTCTTTACCCATTTTCAGCGAGTGTCCGTTCTCAAGGCTATTGATGAGAACTGGGTCGAGCAGGTGGACTATCTGCAGCAGCTCAAGACAGCCTTAAGCGGTCAGCATTTCTCTATGAAAAATCCTCTGGTAGAATATTATCAAGAGGCTTACGATGGCTTTGAATATATGAAGGAGCGCATGAAACAGCAGATTGTCAAGAATCTTTTGATGAGTGAATTGGCACTCAACCCTAAAGGAGAAGTCATCATGTACTTCCCGTAAGACGAGGAGAATATGACAGTATATAACATCAACTTAGGCATTGGCTGGGCCAGCAGCGGTGTGGAATACGCCCAAGCTTATCGGGCCCAGCTTCTGCGCAGAATCCAGCAGCCGGCTAAGTTTATCTTTATGGATATGATTTTAGCGGATAATATCCAGCATCTGACGGAAAATATTGGTTTTCTGGATGAGGAAGTTATCTGGCTTTATAATTACTTTACTGATATCAAGATTGCACCGACGACGGTGACGCTGGATCAGGTGCTGGCTCAAGTCGCAGGTCAGCCGGAGCGCTCGGAGAGAGAGGGCAAGATTGTCCGCTATTTCTATACGCAGGATGATCAGTTTATCACTTGCTATCTGCGACATGAAGACCAGGACTTTGTGGAGCATGTGGAGTATGTCTCGCGGGGGAGATTGATTCGCAAGGATTATTTCTCATATGTCCGCTATGCCAGTGAATACTTCGCACCCCACAATGACGCTGCAACCCTCTACCAGCGCCGTTTCTACAACGAAGACGGCAGTGTGGCTTATGACATGTTGATAGAGGATGGTCAAGAAGAGCTCTATCGTTTTCCAGATCGGATTTTCTATTCCAAGGCTGAGCTGGTTCGCTATTTTCTCCAATGTTTGCAGCTGCAGGCAGATGATGTAGTTATCTTGGATAGGGAGACTGGGATTGGTCAGGTTGTCTTTGAGGAGAGTCAGAAGGCTAAGCTAGGAGTAGTGGTCCATGCGGAGCATTTTAGTGAAAATGCCAGCAGTGACGACTACATTCTCTGGAATAATTTCTATGACTACCAGTTTACCAATGCTGACAAGGTGGATTTTTTCATCGTGGCAACAGAGGCTCAGAAAACGATTCTAGAGCAGCAGTTCCAGCATTACTCGGGCAAGCAGCCCAAGATTGTTACCATACCGGTGGGGAGTCTTGACCAGCTGACTTATCCCAAAGAGCCTCGCAAGCCTTTCTCTATGATTACGGCTTCGCGTCTCGCTACGGAAAAGCATATTGATTGGCTAGTGGCGGCAACTGTCCAAGCCCAAGCCCAGCTGCCTGAGCTGACTCTTGACATTTACGGTAAGGGGGGCGAAGAGGAGAAGCTGCGCCGCAGGATTGAGGAAGCAGGAGCTCAGGACTACATTCGGCTCAAAGGGCATGCGGATTTAAGTCAGATTTATGCAGGCTATGAGCTTTATCTGACGGCTTCAACCAGCGAAGGATTTGGTCTAACGCTCATGGAAGCAGTTGGCTCGGGTCTGCCTCTCATCGGCTTTGATGTCCGCTATGGTAATCAGACTTTTATCGATGATGGTAAAAATGGTTATCTGCTGCCGGTTAGTTCCAATCAGGTCGAGGACCAGATTATTGCTGCTTTTGTGGAGAAAATAGTAGCTCTCTTTAGCCAAGGACGCCAGCAGGAGATGAGCCAACACTCTTATCAAGTGGCCGAGAATTATTTGACCAGCCGGGTTGAAGCGGCTTGGTCCCAGCTTTTAAAGGAGGTCAGAGATGATTCAGCTCTTTGATTATTACAATCAGGAAACCCAGGATCTGCATGATTCCCTCCTTGCAGCTGGCTATGACTGTCCGACCATTGTCATTGAGGCCAATGGCTTTCTCCCGGACAATATGATTTCCCCCTATACTTATTTTTTAGGGGATGAAGAGGGAGTAGACCACCCGCTTTTTTTCAATCAAGTGCCAGTGCCCCCTTTCTGGGAAATCACAGGTGACCATCAGTCGGCGCGTGTCAGTGACATGGGAGAAGAAAGAGCACGGATTCACTATGCAAGTCAGGCCAAGGGTCGCTTGGTCAAACAGGTGGATTGGCTGGATAAAAAAGGCCAGCTGCGACTGAGTGAGCGCTATAATAAGCAAGGCCGCTGCTTTGCCAAAACAGCCTATAAATCAGGCCAGGAGGCTTTCAACACAACCTACTATAGCACAGACGGTCAGGAGCGCATCGTGGAAAATCATGCCACTGGTGACATCATCCTGACTCTGGACCAAGAGCCCTTGCGGATTTTTAAAAGCCGAGTAGATTTTATCCATTTCTTTTTAGAGCGGCTAGACTTTGACTTGGATCACATTCTCTTTAATTCGCTGGCTTATTCTTTCCTAGTTTCCCACAGCTTGACAGGCCGAGCTGGGCAGGATATTCTCTTTTGGCAGGAACCTCTGTATGATGAGCTTCCGGGCAATATGCAGCTGATTCTAGAAAATAGTCAGCTGCGGGCGCAGACCATTGTCATTCCAGATTTAGCAACTTATGAAAAGGCCAAGAGTCTGGCAGCGACTGACCAGCAGCAGAAGTTCCTGCATCTGGGCTATCATTATGACTTCAAGCGGGACAACTACCTACGAAAAGATGCCTTAATCTTGACCCATTCAGATCAGATTGAAGGCTTAGAGACCTTGGTTCAGTCCCTGCCACAGCTAGTCTTTCGCATTGCAGCACTTACGGAAATGTCACCTAAACTCTTGTCTATGCTGTCCTATAAAAATGTCGTCCTTTATCAAAATGCCAGTCTCAAGCAGATCGAGCAGCTCTACTTGGAATCGGACATTTATCTGGACATCAATCACGGAGGTCAGGTCCTGCAGGCAGTGCGCAAGGCTTTTGAGAACAATCTCTTGATTCTAGGCTTTGAGCAGACCCTGCATGACAGGCACTACATTGCCCAACAGCATATTTTCGACAGCAGCCAGCCAGCTCAACTGGCATCAACTTTGGAAGAAGCCTTATCTGGTGTTGAGCAGATGCGGTCAGCTTTGCAAGCTCAAGGTCGGCATGCCAACGATGTACCCGTCAGTCTTTATCAGGAGACTCTCCAAAGCTTGTTAGGAGGTCAATATGGCTAAAAAAGATTTATTTCATAAGGATATTGAGGGGCGGTTAGATGAGCTTAAGCATGGCAAGCCCAAGAAAGAAAAAACTAGCTTGGGTGAAAATCTCAACAAGGCCTTTGTCATCGCCTTGGGCTTGATGATCTTGATTGGCTTGATTTTTACATTGATTGGAGCCTTGAGGAAATAAAATGCAAACAATATTGATTACACTTACCATTGTAGCAGCCTTTGTCTTGATTTTGCTGGTTAGTCTTCTTCCCAGAGAAAACCAGCAATTTTACAGAGACACCAATACATCAATCGGCAAGTCAGGCTACTGGGAAACCCACCTCGCAAAGAAAATCCTAGTTCTTTTAGCAAGCCTTTCCCTGATTGTGCTCATGATTTTCTTTATGATTCAATCCCTCTAGCATCTGTTTAGGAAGTTACTCAGACGACTGCTAAATAAGAAAGACCCTCTATTGCAGACAATAGAGGGAATTTTTATAAGCAAATTTTGGATGTAAAGGTTTTAATTTCTGAAAGCACCTTGATATTTTTCTGAAAAGGAGTAAACTGGATATACAAGTGATGGAGGTTTGGTATGAAATTATACGTTCAGTTGATGATTATTTTTATGATTTCCCTCGTTGGAGAAGGAATTTCAAGTGTTTTCCACCTGCCAGTTCCGGGCAGTATCATAGGTTTAGTCTTGCTGTTTTTAGCTCTGCAGTTCAAGCTCCTGCGCCTGCGTCATATCAGCATGGTTGGCAATTTTCTCTTGGCAAATATGACCATTCTTTTTCTGCCTCCAGCAGTTGGTATCATGGATAAATTTCAGGTCATCGCGCCTTATCTGCTGCCGATTATTTTGATTATTTTAGGAGCAATTGTGCTTAATGTCTGCGTGATTGCAGTTGTGGTGCAGCTGATTAAGACTCGTTTTGAAGGAGATTATGAGGAAGGAGACGCCAGCAATGTCTGATTTATGGAGCAACCCTCTCTTTGGCCTTGCCTTGTCTATCTTGGCCTATCTGTTCGGCCTATTGATTTTTCGGAGATTTCCTCATCCCTTGACAACTCCTTTGCTGATTGCAGCAGTTTTGGTTATTGCTTTTTTGAAATTAACCGGTATTTCCTACAAGGATTACTATGTCGGCGGCTCCTATTTAAACAACCTAATTGTGCCATCTACGGTTGCTTTGGGGATTCCGCTTTACAAGACTTTTCATTTGATGAAGCACCATGCGCGCAGTATTTTGATTGGGACCTTTGCGGCGGTTGTAGTCAATACCAGCTTTACGGCTCTGCTGGCTAAGTTTTTCGGCATGGATTTCTTTCTGGCTGTTTCTCTTTTTCCGAAATCTGTCACAACGGCCATGGCTGTCGGCATCACAGACAAGCTGCAAGGTCTTGCTACAGTGACATTAGTGGTGGTTGTTGCGACGGGCATTCTGACCAGTGTCTTGGGGCCAACGCTTCTTAAGCTCTTAAAAATCACAGACCCAGTAGCTATCGGTCTAGCTTTAGGTGGAACTGGCCATGCGGTAGGAACGGGAACCGCCTTTAAATACGGACAGGTCGCCGGAGCTATGGCAGGACTTGCGATTGGCGTGACCGGCCTCATGTACGTTCTGGTCAGCCCCATCGTGGCAGCGATTATTCTGAAGTAAAAATAAACAAGGTTGAAACGTTTTGTTTCAACCTTGTTTTGCTTATTGAAGATTTAGTTTGTTTTTTACAATAGCATAGATTGTAAAATAGAAACCGAAAATTTTGACCAGCTCAAAGACGACTCTGATAATAATGAAGCCATCTAGCATCTGTTCAAATTCCGAAGAGGAGTAACTGTAATCATATAAACTAAGTAGTCCATATGAATCAAAAGAACTAGGTAATAAGAGTGACAGGACTGCCAGAACAGTCCAAATCAAAAATCCAAAGAGCACAGCCATCATAATCCGATTCTTCTTGAAAAGCTGTCCGACTGAGATTGCTAGGTAAAAGAAGAGGATACCAGAAAGGATTTGAAGGAGATTAAGGAAGCCGTATTTGACAATCCATAGCCACAAATCTGGTATTTCACCAATAAATTTGAAAATCTCATTGAATGAAAAACCTACAAGGGGAAGAGCAATGCCAAAGATGACTAAACCACTAATAAACATGGTCAGCATACACAAGAGGGTCCAAACAAATGCGGAAAGAAGCTTGGACAGAAGAATCTGATGCGGGGTGACCGGCAAGGTCCAAGTCAGGTAGCCTTCTCTCCCAAAGACATTTTTATAAAATCGACGGATAATAATGATGGTATTGGATAGAAAGACTGCGCAAGATGCAGAAAACAGCAAGAGAAATAGTAGATAGAAAGTGATAATAACACCACTAATAGACAATGGATGTTCACTATAGCGATTCATTGCCTCAGGTCTTAGGATGCTGCCAGCTATGATTCCCATAAAGACTGATAGAATGAGAAGAATGGCAAAGGTGATACAATACCATTTGTAATTAGACTTAAAGTCGTATTTAAACAGTTTTCCAAACATATAATGAAGACCTCCTAATAAAAGCGAAACTGGCTGCGGAAGAGATTATCAATGGATTGATTGTACTGTTGACGCAGCTGATTAGCATTTTCATGCAAAAAGATCTGACCTTGGTTAATCAGGATTACTTCATCCAAGATTGGCTCGATATCTGCAATCAAGTGGGTGGAAATAATGACAGAAGACTGAGGTGTGCGGTTTTGGATGATGGTCTGCAGGATATAGTCACGAGCAGCCGGATCAACACCACCAATAGGTTCGTCTAGGATATAGAGTTCCGCATGGCGGCTCATGACCAGAATGAGCTGCATTTTTTCTTTATTTCCTTTTGAAAGGCTTCCGATGCGTGCTTGAGGATCGATATGAAGATCCTTTAGAAGCTGCATGGCTTTCGTGCTGTTAAAATTATCATAAAAATCTTGGAAATATTTTACAGCTTCGATTACTTTGGAGCTGTCGCTCAGATAAGTCGTATCTGGCAGATAGGAAACGATTCTTTTGGTATCAGGAGAAGGTTTGACGCCTTTGAGATAAATATGACCAGAGGTCGGCTGCAAAAGTCCATTGATAAGCTTGATAATAGTTGTCTTGCCGCTACCATTAGGACCTAGAAGTCCGATGATTCTGCCGGGCTGTATGTTTAAGCTCACATCATACAGGGCGGGTGCGTCGCCATAATTTTTATGGACATGGTCAAGATAGACCAGAGGATACTGATTCATACATGTCTCCTTTATTTTCTTCAATTTACAATTATTATACCTTTTCCTTAGGAAAATGGCAAAGAAAGCCGGAAAGAGGGAATGGAATCTTTCTGTTCAGTCAAACTCCTATTTCCCTCATTCAGTGAATTGCGGTATAATAGTTATAAGAAGAAGCAAAGCGTGTTCAAGGAGAATAATGTGGTAATACAACTTGATACCAAGACTGTTTACAGTTTTATGGATAGCTTGGTCCCGATAAAGAAATATGTGCAGAAAGCCAAGGACTTAGGATACAGCCATCTGGGCATGATGGATGTGGACAATCTCTATGGTGCCTATCATTTCTTAGAGGAAGCTGAATCTGCGGGACTGCAGCCGCTTTTAGGCTTGGAGCTGAGTCTGATTAAGGAAGAGCAGGAGCTTCATCTCCGTCTGCTGGCCTTAGACAGTCAGGGCTATCGTAATCTGATGAAAGTCTCGACTCTCAAGATGATGGGACAAAAAAACTGGGAGGATTTCCAGCATCTCTTTAAGGGCTTGGCTGTGATTGTTCCTGCTTTTGACGGAGTAGCAGATCTGGATTTGGGGTTGGATTTTTATGTTGGTGTCTTTCCAGCAACGCCCAAGCAGGAGTTCGGTCGGCCAACCCTGCCCCTGCATACTGTCCGATATTTTGACACGGGGGATTTGGAAACCTTGCAGATGCTCCGGGCTATTCGAGAAAATGCCAGCCTGCGGGAGATTGGCAGCCTTCCCAATCATGAGTTTTTGCTGGGACCAGATGCTCTGGCAGGAGCTTTTAAGGAAACTTTCCCAGAGAGTTTGGCTAATCTTGAGAAGCTAGTCCGTCATGTTCACTATGATATCAATAGGGAGCTGAAACTGCCCCGCTTTAATCGGGAGCGACCAGCCGTGGAAGAGTTGCGGGAGCGCTCCGAAGCTGGCTTGAAAAAACGCGGTTTAATAGGTAAACTTTATCAGGAACGGCTGGATCAGGAGCTGGATGTCATTCATCAGATGGGCTTTGATGATTATTTCCTCATTGTCTGGGATTTGCTGCGCTTTGGTCGTAGTCAGGGCTACTATATGGGTATGGGTCGAGGATCTGCTGTCGGCAGTCTGGTGGCCTATGCTTTGGAGATTACTGGGATTGACCCAGTCAAAAATAACCTGCTTTTTGAGCGCTTTCTAAATCTAGAGCGCTATACCATGCCCGATATTGATATCGATATTCCTGATGTTTACCGGCCGGAGTTTATCCGCTATGTTCGGGACCGCTATGGCAGTATGCATGCGGCTCAGATTGTGACCTACTCGACCTTTGGAGCTAAGCAGGCCATTCGCGATGTTTTCAAGCGTTTCGGTCTGCCAGAGTATGAGCTGACCAATATCACCAAGAAAATTCGCTTCGGCGATAGTCTGACCTCTGCTTATGAGAAAAATATGGGCTTTCGTCAGATTATCAACAGTAAGCTGGAATATCAAAGGGCCTTTGATATTGCTAAAAAAATCGAAGGTCATCCCCGTCAGACTTCTATCCATGCAGCCGGCGTTGTGATGAGTGACAATGACCTGACAGACCAGATACCGCTCAAATATGGTGAGGACATGTATATCACCCAATATGATGCCCACGGTGTGGAGAGCAATGGACTGCTTAAGATGGACTTTCTGGGCTTGCGCAATCTGACCTTTGTTCAGCGGATGAAAGAAGCAACCCTGAAAAAATATGAGGTAGATATTGAGATTGCAGACATTGACTTGGAGGATGCAGACACTCTGAAACTCTTTGCGACTGGCCAGACCAAGGGGATTTTCCAGTTTGAGCAGCCGGGTGCCATTAGCCTGCTCAAGCGGGTTCAGCCAGTTTGCTTTGAGGAAGTAGTGGCCACAACTTCTCTCAATCGTCCTGGAGCTAGCGATTATATTGACAATTTTGTAAAGAGAAAGCATGGACTGGAGCAGGTGGAGCTGATTGATGACAGTTTGGCTGATATTCTAGCTCCGACTTACGGTATCATGCTCTACCAAGAGCAGGTCATGCAGGTAGCCCAGCGTTTTGGTGGCTTTAGTCTGGGGAAAGCTGATATTTTACGAAGGGCAATGGGTAAGAAAAGTGCTGCTGAAATGCACCGCATGCAGGAGGACTTTGTTGCAGGTGCTCTCAAGCTAGGTCACTCGGAATCCAAAGCCAAGGAAGTCTTTGCTATTATGGAGAAGTTTGCTGGTTATGGCTTCAACCGCAGCCACGCCTATGCCTACTCAGCTCTGGCCTTTCAGTTGGCTTACTTCAAGGCTCACTATCCAGATGTTTTCTTTGATGTCATGCTTAATTATTCTAGCAGTGACTATATCACCGATGCCCTGAGTTTTGACTTTGAAACAGCACCCCTCAGCATCAATAATATTCCCTACCATGATAAGTTTCAGGATAAAAAGATTTTTTTGGGTCTGAAAAATATCAAGGGCCTGCCTAGGGATTTGGCATACTGGATTATCGAAGAGCGACAAAATGCTGCCTTTACTGGGGTAGAAGACTTTATTCTGCGCCTACCTCAGAATTACCATAAGATTCCACTGCTGACTCCTCTAATCCAGCTGGGGCTCTTTGACAGTTTTGAGAAAAATCGCCAAAAAATTTTAGCCAATCTGCCTAATCTATTTGTATTTGCGGATGAGCTGGGCAGCCTCTTTGCGGATACGACTTATTCTTGGACAGAGGCTCAGGATTTCAGCGATGCCGAAAAGTTTGAGCTGGAACAGAGCATTATCGGTGTGGGGCTTAGCGATCACCCCTTGGTTAAACTGGCCAAAGAAGCAGACCAGCCCTTTAGTTGGATTAGTGATTTGACGGAAAATAGCAGAGCTAGGATTTTAGCTCAAGTCCAGACTATCAAGACTATTCGGACTAAAAAGGGCGAGAATATGTCCTTCTTGCAGGTTTCAGATACGAAGAAAAAACTGGATGTTACCCTCTTTCCTGATACCTATCGTCAGCTGGCTGAGCGTATTAAGGAAAAGGGCATTTACTACTTGACTGGCAAGGTGCAGGAGCGGGATGGCCGTTTACAGTTGGTCCTGTCAGATATAGAAGAAGCCACTACAGAACGATTCTGGATAAAACTTGCTGGACATGAACATGATCGGAAAATATCTCAGATTTTACAGAAATACCCCGGCAATATTCCGGTTGTCCTGCGCTATGAAGATGAGAAGCGAACTATGTCTGCACCTCATTTCCGAGTGGAGAAATCGGAGCAGCTGCAAGAGGAATTAAAGAATTATACTATGAAAACGATTTTTCGTTAAAAAATATGGAAAATAAGAGAATTTTCATGATGATTGTGGTATAATCTATAAGAATGTTAAAAAGAAAAAGGAGCAAAAAGCGAAATGAAACGTATTGCTGTTTTGACTAGTGGTGGTGATGCCCCTGGTATGAATGCTGCCATCCGTGCGGTTGTTCGTAAAGCAATTTCCGAAGGAATGGAAGTTTACGGTATTTATGATGGTTACGCTGGAATGGTAGCTGGCGAGATTTACCCACTTGATGCGACATCAGTTGGTGACATTATTTCTCGTGGTGGAACTTTCCTTCACTCTGCTCGTTATCCTGAGTTTGCCCAAGTTGAAGGGCAGCTGAAAGGGATTGAGCAGCTTAAAAAACATGGAATCGAAGGTGTCGTTGTTATCGGTGGTGATGGATCTTACCACGGTGCGATGCGCTTGACAGAGCATGGCTTCCCAGCTGTTGGTGTTCCAGGAACCATTGACAATGATATCGTCGGAACAGACTTCACTATCGGTTTTGATACTGCTGTTACTACAGCTATGGATGCGATTGACAAGATTCGGGATACCTCATCCAGTCACCGTCGTACTTTCGTTATCGAAGTAATGGGTCGTAATGCTGGTGATATTGCTCTTTGGGCAGGTATTGCATCTGGTGCGGATGAAATCATCGTTCCTGAAGAAGGTTTCAAGATCGAAGAAGTTGTTGAAAGCATTAAGAATGGCTATGCCAAGGGTAAGAAGCACAACATCATCGTCTTGGCTGAGGGTGTCATGTCAGCGGATGAATTTGCTGAAAAGCTGAAAGAAGCTGGAGATATGAGCGATTTGCGTGTCACAGAGCTCGGACATATCCAGCGTGGAGGCTCACCGACTGCGCGTGACCGTGTTCTTGCATCTCGTATGGGAGCACATGCTGTTAAACTGCTTAAAGAAGGTATCGGCGGAGTTGCTGTTGGAATCCGCAATGAGCAGATGGTTGAAAGCCCAATTTTGGGAACTGCTGAAGAAGGAGCACTCTTTAGCTTGACTGCTGAAGGCAAGATTGTTGTCAATAATCCGCACAAGGCTGATCTGGACTTGGCTGATTTGAACCGCAGCATCAATATTTAATTATTATTTGTTATTCAGGCCAAGAGGCCAAATAGAAGAAGGAGTTTCATACAATCATGAATAAACGTGTAAAAATCGTTGCAACATTAGGTCCTGCGGTAGAAATCCGCGGTGGTAAAAAATTCGGTGATGACGGATATTGGGGAGAAAAGCTGGATGTTGAAGCATCAGCTCAAAACATTGCTAAGTTGATTGAAGCTGGCGCAAACACATTCCGTTTCAACTTCTCACACGGTGACCATGCTGAGCAAGGAGAGCGCATGGCAACTGTTAAGCGTGCAGAAGAAATTGCCGGTCAAAAAGTTGGTTTCCTTCTTGATACAAAAGGACCAGAAATTCGTACAGAATTGTTCGAAGGCGATGCAAAAGAGTATTCATACAAGACAGGTGAAAAAATCCGTGTTGCTACTAAGCAAGGTATCAAATCTACTCGTGAAGTAATTGCTTTGAACGTTGCTGGTGGATTGGACATCTATGATGATGTTGAAGTTGGTCGTCAAGTATTGGTTGACGATGGTAAACTTGGTCTTCGTGTTGTCGCTAAAGACGATGCTACTCGTGAATTTGAAGTAGAAGTTGAAAATGACGGCATCATTGCTAAGCAAAAAGGTGTGAACATCCCTAACACTAAGATTCCTTTCCCAGCACTTGCTGAGCGTGACAATGACGATATCCGCTTTGGTCTTGAGCAAGGAATCAACTTCATCGCGATTTCATTTGTACGTACTGCAAAAGACGTCAACGAAGTTCGTGCAATCTGTGAAGAAACTGGTAATGGACACGTTCAATTGTTCGCGAAAATCGAAAACCAACAAGGTATCGATAACTTGGACGAAATCATTGAAGCTGCTGATGGTATCATGATTGCCCGTGGTGACATGGGTATCGAAGTACCATTTGAAATGGTTCCAGTTTACCAAAAGATGATCATCACTAAGGTAAATGCAGCTGGTAAAGTGGTTATCACTGCAACTAACATGCTTGAAACCATGACAGAAAAACCACGTGCAACTCGTTCAGAAGTATCAGACGTGTTTAACGCTGTTATCGATGGAACTGACGCAACTATGCTTTCAGGTGAGTCTGCAAATGGTAAATACCCACTTGAGTCAGTAACAACAATGGCGACTATCGATAAGAATGCTCAAACCCTTCTTAACGAATATGGCCGTTTGACAACTGACAACTTTGAGCGCAACTCTAAGACTGAAGTTATGGCTTCAGCAGTTAAAGATGCTACAAATTCAATGGATATCAAGTTGGTAGTTACCCTTACTAAGACTGGTCACACAGCTCGCTTGATTTCTAAATACCGTCCAAACGCTGATATCTTAGCTATCACTTTTGACGAATTGACTCAACGTGGTCTTATGCTGAACTGGGGTGTTATTCCAGTGACTACTGAAACTCCATCTAATACAGATGATATGTTTGAAATCGCTGAAAAGATTGCGGTTGAGCAAGGATTGGTTGAATCTGGCGATGATATCGTTATTGTTGCTGGTGTGCCGCTTGGTGAAGCAGTTCGTACCAACACAATGCGCATCCGTACAGTACGTTAATAGGAATTAAAAAACCTTGCTATATCAACGTTTCTGCGTTGTTAGCAAGGTTTTTATTTGTTGTAAGGGGCAAGCAAGGGGCAAAAAATCTATTTTCGACTATTGGCAATCGTGTCTAAAATATTCTCTATATTAGACTTCATGCTCTTTGTGACATGGGTATAGATTTGCATGGTAGTATTAGAGTCTTTATGCCCGACTCTTGCCATGATAGCTTTTACAGGTACGTTTTTTTCGGCAAGCATGCTGATTAGTGTATGCCTAAAGATGTGGGAGCTGAGGGGCTTATTAATCGGCTTATCCAATCTCTGATTGGCTTTCTGCAGGGTAATGTTAAAAGCGTTTCTTTGTATTGGCTTCCCATGGTTATTGAGGAAGATATAATCTGTATCAGAGAGTTCAGGGTTCGTACTAGTGGCTAGTTCATTTAGTTTGATAAACTCGTCGATGATCTCGATTTCACGGCTAGTCAAGTTAGTCGTGCGGTAGCTTGATATAGTTTTCGTCAGTTCTTTCTTGGCATTTCTGTCAATGCTATCTAATGTGCCGTGTATATCCAGCTCTCTGCTTTCTCTGTGGTAATTGTGTCTTTCGATAGCTACAGCTTCACCAATTCGACAACCATTCAAAGACATAAATTCAGCCAATAGCCCAGCTCTGTATGTTCTAGTACTTTTGTATAACTCTTTTAAGAGCAAATTTAGTTCTTCTGGCTCCAGGTATTTCTCAGTGACTGATTGCATATTTTCCAACGTCAATACACGTTTAGGAAGAGTAGTAGCCCTAGCAGGATTGTCAGTTATGATCCTTAGCTCTTGAGCATAATCAAACACTCCGTTTAAGACAACTTTGATATGGTTTAGTTGAGAAGCTGTGTAGTCAGAATTAGCAATATATCTCTTAATATAAGCGACATCGATATTGCGGATAGGAACATTAGGCGCAAAGTTGTTGGATAGTCTTTTGTATGCTGGTTTACGAGCACGGACACTAGACCGCCTGACTTCTTTTTGGTAAAATGTCCACCATTCTTCCAGGACATCGACAAACAGCCTGTCTGATGTCGTAAGCTTCTGGAGAACATTCTCAATCTTTTCATCTAAAATCTTCTGGGCTTCTTTTTTGGCTCGACTAGAGCCACTATCTAAAGTAACTGAAACTCTGCGCCATTTCTCTGTATATGGATCTTTGTATCTCTCGAAAAATTTATATTTTCCATTTTCTAATTTCTCTATCCACATTGTTTTTTCTCCTCATTTTTGGTAAAATGAGTACAAGAAAACGACCTTTTGAATGGTTGTTTCTTATACAGGATTTCCTCACATTCAAGCTTGCCGGCCGAGAATGTGGGGATTTTTTATTTTGATTTACTTTGCTTTTGCTTTAAATGTTCTGCCACAGTTTCTACAATGCCAGTTATTTTTCCCTTTTTTACCAACCAGTCCCAGGAGTAGAAAAGGCCAAGCGATCAAAAAACCGATACATCCAACACAACCATTAAATCCTTTTCTGTCTTGAGCCATAAATTCGATTTCAGTCGACTTGCAATAAGGACAACGTTGAGCAAACATTCCCATAATAAAATCCTCCCTGCAGCTTTTAATGTGGTTCAGCGATTGCACATTGTTTTATTTTGTTTTTAATTAACCAATCAATTGAAAATATTCGTCAATGACCATCAATTCGTCTGTTACCGTCTTTAATTTATGCTTTTGCATAAAGTGTAAGAAGTTAAATGATTGATGGTCGTCCGATGATGCAAGTTCTTCTTCTAACAGCTTATGGATCATGTGTCTATTAGCTTCATTCTCGCAGCGCATAGCAGAGTGACGATATATAGAGCCGATATGCTCTAAGTGCCCTAATTCGTGTAGCAGCACTCTGTGACGTTCCGCAGGCGATAAGGAGCTGTTTAAGAAAATAGTCCTTGTCTCTGCGTCATAGAAACCACGCCCAGCCCATTGGTCTGGATTAAAAGTATAAAGTGATACCTCATACTGCTCCAACAGTTCTTTTTCTTTATCCATAATCTCCCTCACTTAAACTTATTTCTTGCTATTGAGGTAGCCCTCTATGATGCCCTTAATGGCTCGCTTGTCGTCGTCAGACAATGGCTTGCCGTCAAATAGCATGATGCGGCCGTCCAAGTCGTCAAGTTCTATTTCATGCTCTGGAGCTTTTTCTCCTGCGATAGCAGGGTTATCTGTCCGACCTAGTAGATAGTCAGTAGATACTCCGAAATAGTCTGCGATTTCTTGAAGACGGTCAGATTTTAAAGTTTTTTCTTTAAGCGAATAAAAATAATTTACACTATAACCTAGGTCTTCGGCAACTTTTTGTAAGTTTATATGCCGTTTATAGGATAGCTCTTTTATTTTTTCAAGTGTAGAAAACATTGTCACAAAGCCTTTCTTGGGCACGACAAAAAATATTTTATAAAAAAGTGTTATTTTCTATTGACAAAAATAATACTCTAGTGTAAAATAGTTTTTGTAAGTTAAAGATTTAGTAAAAAACCTTGTAAAAACTTATCTAAAAATTAAATAGCTTTGGCGAGCGCATCGAATTGATAGATATACCGTTTTATCAAGCCTTTTAATCATGCTTACATTTTACACCCTAGTGTAAAATCTGTCAAGCATTTTTATAAAATAATTTACTATTTCTTTAACTTTCTAATTAAGAAAGGAGTATCAAAAATGAGATACAGATACGAAAAAAATGTTGTAGGTTGGAATTACCACATTGTAAACGAAAAGGATGATCGGACAATGTTTCACCCATATGCAAAGGAATTAAAAAACCTGCAAAGATTTTGCGCCGCTAACAAAGATATCTTAGAGGAAAAAATGGAAAGCGAAAGCAATTATGGTCTAGCATTCTTTGCCTGCGGTTATGACGGACAAGGCCAACAAGATTTCATTGAGTATTGGGATAAACGTGGTGTGTCAGTTTTTTAAAAAGAAAGGAGTTTTGCGAATGAAACCAAAACGCTATCCGTATACAGGGAACAAAAAAGAGCCTATCAATTTAATGATAGACCCCAAAGATTTTAGTCGGCTTATTCGTGAAGCCATTCATGATACTTCTCAAGAAGCTCAAGAGTAGTAACAGCAGAAATTAAACCGCTGACAGTTCCGATTTGAAGAGCGTCAGTATGGTCGATATGGTTGATGGCATTATTGGCTTTGCTTGCTATGTAATCCATATCTTCTTCTGTCAAAGACTTTCTAAAATCATCGAATGTTTTCATCATATTCACCTCCCTTCGAGATGATTATAGCACAAAAAAGCACCTCTGGGTGAGGCGCTTACAAAAAATTTTTCGACTAAATTATATCACAGGAGAAAGGAAAAGTAAATGCAAGAAATAGCATTATCTGACAATTTAGCGCAGATTGAGCTTGAAATCAATCACCACAAGCAACTTGCCGGTCAGTCAATTTGGGAAATCGGCAGACGGCTTAATCATGTTAAGGAGCATGACTTAGTGCATGGGCAGTTTATGGAATGGTATCAGAATTTAGGGATTGACAAGGACTTTGCTAGTAAGTCTATGAAAATCGCTAAAGAATTGCCAAATTTCGAAACGTTACGAAATTTAGGAACAACAGCATTGCATCTTATCGCAACCTTGCCAGAGGAAAATAGGCAAGAACAGATTGAACGGATTGAGCAAGGCGACAATCCAACAGTCAGAGAGCTACAAGAGGTCAAGCGCCAGCTTAATCTCGCACGAAGCGCCAACGACAGCTTGCGAGAGAAGAACGAGCGCTTGGCAGAACAAGCCTTGAAAGGCCTTGAAACCAAGACGATTGAAAAGGAAGTTGTCAAAGAAATCGAAGTCGCACCGGCAGACTACGACGCTACTAAGTCGCTAAATGCCACGCTGCTAGAGAAGAATAGCCAGCTCAAACGAGAATACGACGACTTAAACGACCGAGCAGAGTTCATCGAGGAGCAATATAACAAGCTTGTCGAAGAGCGCAAAGCAGTTGATGAAAAGTCGGCTAAGTATGACGAGCTGACAAAAGCCATCAAGCAGTCGCAAGGACAATTGAACGAAGCACAAGCGAAAATCGGCAGCTATAAGAGTCTACTATCATTTATCCGGAAAGGAAATGAAATGGTCGTAAACATGGGCGGTCTGGTCTATGTGGACGAACAACGGATATTACACTCTGACAGTAAAGTCAGAAACGAATTTGAACAGTTGCAAAAAGCAATCAGCAGACTTGCCGAGGACATGGGAAGTATGCTCAAGGAAACAGAAGTATTAGAGGGAGAAATCATATGACAAACGAAATTATTGGAAAAAGCGCAAGCAGCGAACAATCGCTATCAGAAATCAGCGTAATGCGGAAGATGCTAGATAGCATTGAAAATCACGAACACCGCATTACTAATCTTGAAGACACTATGCGAGTGAATGCCGTACAAGAGAACATGCTGACAGAAGAAGTCAACAAGAAAATCGTTGGTTTCCTGCAAGGGAAGAAAGCCCCGGCTTATCGGGATAACCATATCCGAGGAAAGGCATACTCTGACATTAATCATGCGATCCGCAAACACTTTGGAGTTCGTCGCCGCGAAATTCCTGCCAAGAACTTCCACGATGCAGTGTCATTCATTCGTCGCTGGTCTATCAGCCCAGAGCTGAAAGATGAAATTTTCAACGCAAATCAGCAAGTATCGCTATTCAATTAAGGAGGGAATATGAGCCAACAACACAAGAAATGGATTGAGCTAGTCAAGCAGCGACTCAACGAAAAAGGTTGGAGTCAGTCGGACTTGGCAACAGTCATCGGCGTCACACCAGCTGCAATCAATCGACTAATCAAAGAGGGGCATGGAAGTGATAGCCTGAAGCTTGAAATCACTAAAAAGCTGTCTATCTCTGATAGTTGGACTGTCTTTGAAGAAAGGTAGGGGGAGAAGATGCCGCAGGTAAAGATAAAAGAAATTATCTATACGCCAGCTGACGGAACGGAAGAACCGACAGGCGGAGATTATGAACATCTAATGCAAAGGTGGCAAGGACTGACACTTCCAACGGCAAAGCAATTTGTCAAAGAAATGCGAGAAAATGCAGAATTCGAGCAATATGTCTTCAATCCGACGCACAAGCTGATGTTTGTAGACTATGAGGGTTTCCGAAAGTTCTGGAAGTGGAAGCAAGTAAACCGCTACCGAGCTAAAAAAATAAGCCTTGCCGAGATAGAGTCGGACAAGGCACTAGCGAAGCGATTAGGCTTCTAAAAAGTATTTGCTTAATTATATCACACAACGAGGAGAAAAAACAATGGAGCCGACATTAACAAGTCAATTGATGGGAGTTGCATTGATTGCAACAATCGCATTTTTAGCCGGCTGGTACGGTAACCGCATGGACGCACGCAAACGTGCAAAGAAAGAGCGATTGGAACGCATGCAAGCCGAACTGATGGAACAGTATCACGAAGACTTGGAGCTGTACCACATGGAACAACGACAAGCGGAAATTGCTGCTTTGGCGATGGCTAGGAAAGGCATTACGCCAGCGTTTGAATACTTTTAGGTGTAGACGAAGAAGAAAGTGATGAAATGAAATCTATTTTGAGATACCCGGGAAGCAAATGGAATCTTGCTGCTAGAATTTCGCAGTTACTTCCTGAACACAAAACATATTTAGAGCCATATTTTGGAAGCGGCGCAGTGTTATTCACAAAGCAAGTAAGCGCTATTGAAACAGTTAATGATTTAAACGATGATATCGTTAATTTGTTTCAAGTAATAAAAAATAAGCCAAAAGAACTGTCAGAAAAAGTATTCTTAACACCATATAGCAGAAAAGTTTATGATTTAGCTTGGGCAGTACGGCCAGAAAAAGAAGTTGACAAAGCGCTTAATTTTATTATTCGCTCTGTTATGAGCCATGGTTTTAGATTAAATGAAAAATCAGGCTGGAAAAATGATGTGATTGGAAGAGAAAAATCTTATGCTGTCAAACATTGGAACGACATACCTGAACTTATTCGCGAAGCAACTTTGCGCCTTAAACAGGTTCAGATCGAGTCTCGGCCGGCAATCGAATTGATCGCAAAACACAATTATAAGGATGTATGCATGTATGTAGATCCTCCTTACGTCCTTAGCACAAGAACGAGAAAGCAATATTCAGTAGAAATGGATGACCGTGACCACGAAGATTTATTAGAAATTTTAAATCAGTCTAAGGCCAAAATTCTTCTGAGCGGATATGATAGCGATTTGTATAACGAGCGATTATCAAATTGGGACAGGCTGGAGTTTTCGGCGACTGCAGAGAAAGGACTGCCGAGGACAGAAGTCCTTTGGATGAATTTCCAATCAAAAGAACAGCTTAAATTATTTTAAAACAGACAAAAAGGAGAAAATAATGGAATTGAAAGAATTAATCGAAAATGTGCAGCAATGGTCGAAAGACCGTGGATTGGATAAGGCTGACAGTCGTAAGCAGCTATTGAAACTCTATGAGGAGTTTGGGGAACTCGTCCAAGGACACCTCAAAGGAAATATTGAGCAAGTCAAGGACAGTATCGGTGACATGCTGGTCGTGGAAATAATCTACTGTCAGCAAAGAGGGATTGAGCTTGGAAGCTTGTATGTGGAGCAACCGACCTCTCCTCATGGCATGACTACGCTGCTCTGCGACATCGCAATTTCAATCGGCGATCTATCCGGAAACATCGGGCCTAGAACAAGCAAGCGAAACATACTGGAAATCAACCGATACTTGGAAATTATCAGCATTAGATACGACACTACACTTGAAGCCTGCCTTGAACTAGCATGGAATGAAATCAAGGATCGTAAAGGGAAAATGGTTGATGGTGTGTTTGTGAAAGAGGAGGATTTGAAATGACACCGAAATTTAGAGCTTGGCTCAAAGAAGAGAAAGAAATGATTGATGTTGATGAAATTCATTGGTACCGTGGTGAATTTGAGTTCATTGGTGATGGTATCACTTTTAAATGTAAATCAGACGACCTTGTCCTCATACAATCAACAGGACTAAAAGACAAGAATGGCAAGGAGATTTTCGAGGGGGATGTTGTCCAATATCAAAATACCAAAGTTCCATCTGCTGACAGTAAAGGAGTTGTCAGATATTTTGATAATTGGGCCATGTTTGGGATTGATATAGAACACAACGAACCAAGAGCGCTATTCTTTAACGGCTTGGCCGACCACATATCATTAGATGTCGTCGGCAACACATACGAAAATCCAGAATTGCTTGAATAAAAACTAAGAAGAAAATTAAGGAGTTGAGATGATGGAAAATATAATGTTTTGGTCAATGTTTTCAGCATGTTTGATGATTATCGCTATGACTATGTTCGCTTTACATCTGCAAGCGAAAGTCAATAATGATTTGAGACGAAAATACAATGATTTAAGACGAGAGCTAATCAAATCATTCGGCTGGGATGATTACGAGTGGTCGAATAATTTTAGAGATTATGCGAGAGAAGTTGAAACATTAATAAAATTTAAAAAAGAGATTGAACGGCTTGATATCATCAAGAAAGCGATTGATGCACAAAATCTGTCGGATCTGAAAAATAAAAAAGAGCAAATTGAACGTGAAATAAAAATTTTGGGAGGAATTGAGAAAGGAGAAAGAAAATGAAAAACACAATTAAATTATCAGCAATCGCACTCGCAGCAGTTAGCGGGCTGCTTATCTCAAATCATGTACTAGCAAGCGAAGTCACAAAAGAAGGCACAGAAATTACTGTCACAGAGCCGACAGTCGAAGTGCAGAAGCAAGGTGACAGCTACTACGACAAGGTAGATGTCACAGTTAAGACAGACATTCCAGACGATGTTGAAATCAATCAAGGCGACACGCTAACAATGCCGCTCCCGCAAGAGTTGGAACTAGAAACTAACTACGAATTTCCAGTAACCAACAACGAGGGTGCAGAAGTCGGTCAAGCTACCGCAAATGCCAAAGAAAATAACGTGACTACAGTATTCAACGACTACTTCAAGGAACACCCTTTGAACAAGTCAATCAGCCTTAATCTGCAGACGAAAATCAACTCTGAAATCGTCCGTGAAGAGGGCAAGATGAACTTGAATTTTAGCGGCACAATCGTTGAAATGGAAAGTGGCAGCAAGGGCGACACTAACCCAAACGAAGAACTTTATAAATGGGGTTATCAGGACAAGGAAGATCCAAATGTCGTTCATTGGGTCGCTCGTATCAACTACCGCAAAGCAACCATGAACCGTGTTAGCGTATCTGATACTTGGGATAACGAAGCCCGCTATGTTCCAGGCAGCATGAAAATCAGCTATTTGCATTCTGCCAATCCGTGGACATACGCTTGGCCTGGCAATATGGATATGCTTAGCATGCGTGAGAATGGCTTTGACTACTATGTTGGCTTCTTAAACAATGTACTGGTCTTTGAGTATAGCACTCGCTATGCTACACAAGCGACTGTACCAGTCAACACTATCAAGGTAACTGCTAATGACTATTGGATCGAGCATAAGGTTGATTACAAGTGGGTATCTGGCAGCGGTACAGCAGACGGAAAGAACCGTCCTAAACCAATCTGGGAAATTCCAAACGAAGCGCCACAGGTTGATAAACCGGAACTTGATTTGAACGATGTTCCATTGCTTCCACCAGCGCCAACCTTAGACTTGCCAGAGTTAGTAATTCCAGACGAACCTAAAAAGCCAGAATTACCGCCTAAAACGCTCGAAAAAGAACCGCCTGCTCCAAGTACCAAGGAAGAACCGAAAAACGCAGTAGAGAGCAAATTAAAGACCTCTGCGAACGAATTACCGAAGACAGGAGAGGTCAGCAATGTCTTTCTGTCAATCCTCGGAGTTTCTGCTCTAATCTGCATTGGAACTATCTGGGAGGGTAAAAAGAAAAAATAAAGTTAGGAGGGAGAATATGGTCTATACAGTCCATGACATCAACGAAAATTTACGCTTTATTGCAGTACCGCTTGAATTGCTAGAAAATCCAAAGTTAGCAGATTTAAGCTTGGAAGCTAAGTTTTTATACAGCTACATGCGAAATCGACTAAGCTTATCTATCAAGAACAACTGGATAGACGGGATTGTGCCTTATATTCATTGTACAGTTGACGAAATCGAGCGGATTGTCCAAAAATCAAGACCAACAGCAATCAAGGTCAAGAAAGAGCTAATCGACTCTGGATTGATTGAAACAAGAAAGGTTTTTAATGGCTCTGATGTCATCTTTGTTAATAAGTTTACTGAGGTTTTAGAAAGTAAAACAGATTTACTTCCGAAAGTAAACGAGCTTTACCACGAAAGTAAAACAGATTTACTTCCGAAAGTAAACGAGCTTTACCACGAAAGTAAAACAGATTTACTTCCGAAAGTAAACGAGCTTAACTCTAACTATACTAATTATAACTATACTAATAATATCTATACTGATAATAACTATAACGGGTCTACGACGGTGGGGGGAAACACTTTATTTAGTAAGGCTAAAAAAGACAAGCCAGCTTCGCCCGCCACCGCCACTCCGTTAGGAGAATTTAATCAACTAATTTTAGAAAATTTTGGGAAACAGCCGTCCCCTTTGCAAGTCGATGAAATGCGCTATTTGGTTGAAGAACACAAAATGGAGGTCTTGCACTTGGCAGTCAAGGAAGCCGTAGACAATGGAAAGCCATACTTTGCTTATCTGAATGGAATCCTTAATCGCTGGAAGCATGAGGGGTTGACAACAGCAGAGCTTGTCCGCAATCGTGTTAAGTCAAGGAAAAAGTCTGGCAAAGTCACAATGCTAGACGACGGCTACGATCCAAAGCTAGGTATTTAGTATGGCAGAAGAAGTTAGAAGCATTAAAGACCTAAGAGCAGCATATTACGCTAACACGCATGCTATTGACAAGCGATGCCAGAAGCATCCAACAGTCTTGATGATAAGGACTAAAAACCCATGCACTCAAAACACATTTGAGTTCTGCCCTGAATGCGGACAAGAAATCATCAACGATGACATCACAAGAGCAGGAGCAGAAGCGGAAGCACAAATCAGAAATTTTAAAAGCTATGCAGTATTTGAGAGAGAGTCAATTGTATCTCCGAAAATCGCAAAAGAAACAATCGGAAGTTATGAAATCCACACAGAGCAAGACGCAGAAGCGGTGAACTTCGTCAAACGATTTGCGACCGACTATTTCAAAGGGCGCTATGAGGGAAATGTAATTTTACAAGGCCCTCCCGGCGTCGGGAAAAGTCACCTTGCTTTAGGCATGGCAAAGTCGCTCAATGAGGGCTTTCAAAAAATCGGAGAAAAGAAATCAGTGGTCTATATGCCAGTATCTGAACTTTTTATGCGAATGAAAGAAGCCTTTAACCTCAAAGGTGCGAAGTGGGAAGAACGGGCGACAATCAAATTCTTGCAAGATGTTGATTTCTTGGTATTAGACGACCTTGGCAAAGAGTCAAACGTTGGGAACTCTATCAGAGAGGGCAGCAGTTGGGCGCAGTCAGTTTTATATCGGCTGCTTGAGGGAAGAACAAAAACGATTATTACAACTAATTACGCAGGGGAACAACTAAAGCAACTGTATGAGCCTAGCTTGCTAGACCGCATACTTGCCGGAAAGGACAATGTATTTAGATTTAAGACAGATACAGAAAGCAGGAGGAGGATATGAAAAAAAGAAAAAGTGTCTTAAAGCCAGAAATGAGCAATTTTGAAATGGTGGCAGTGTTTAGCGACAAATACTACGAGCTATCAGACATGCTTGTAAACAGGCTGATGAAAGTCAGCGGCGATGTCTGCTATTGGAAGCTGCGAGAAATGGAAAGTCTGCATCAAGCGGGCGGAGTATTCACTTGGGAGGTGGGACTATGACAATCCAAGAGTACGAAACAGCCTTACTCTACTATGTCACGCCAAACGAGCGGAAACGGCTGAAATGGTACAAGCGGCACGATAAAGTGAAATTTATACAAGAAACTTGGCTGCTGTTGAAGAAATATAGCGAGGTCGGCAATGATAGAACCGTTTGACTATGACAAGTGGCTGATGACAGAACCAGAGCAACCAGAGCCAAAAGAAGAATGTTTTATCTTCTCAGGCGGCCAATGGCTATATATCGGAGACGACTTATAGCGTATATGTGCCTAGAAAGCCACAGAATGGCGCACAATCGATTTTAAACTATCGAGAGTATAATTGTGCCACTAAAACAATAAAATTTATTAGAATCGAAAATATAAGCAAAAACTACAAATGTAGAACAAGGAGTAACAAAATGACTAATGAAATTTCAGTACAAAAGGGCGGCTATTTGACCGACCTGCAGCAACTGGACGGCAAAACTTTGCGAGACTTTGTTGATCCAAAACATCAAGCAAGCCCGCAGGAATTACAGACCTTACTTGCTCTCGTGAAAAATCGCAATCTAAACCCGTTCACGAGAGAAGTTTATTTTATTAAATATGGCAACAACCCAGCTCAAATCGTTGTTTCAAAGGATGCTTTTATGAAACGAGCTGAACAGAATCCTAATTATGACGGACTTGAAAGCGGGATTATCTACGAAGACGCAAGCGGAGAATTGAAAAATAAAAAAGGCGTTATCTTACCCAAAAATAGCACTCTAATCGGCGGCTGGTGTGAGGTCTATCGCAAAGACCGAACAAGACCGGTCTATCGTGAAGTGGAGTTGTCAGCATATAACACTGGCAAGAACTGGTGGCAGAAAGCTCCAGGACAGATGATTGAAAAGGTCGCTACCGTTGCAGCAATTCGCGATTCATTCTCTGAAGACGTTGGCGGACTCTACACAAGCGACGAAATGGAACAAGCAGCACCTATCGATGTGACGCCGCAAGAAACCCAAGAAGAAGTCCGAGCACGCAAGATGCAAGAAATCGAGCAGATGAAGCAAGAGGAAGAAGAACGCAACCGTGAAGCCGAATTGCAAAAAGCTTTTGAAGAAGCGGAAGCTCGGACAGAAGCAGAAGCAGAACAAATCGAATTGCCTTTTATCTGAGACGAGGAGTGAAGAATGAAAGAAGCAGAAAAAATCAATCAACTAGACAACATTAAAATTACTTTCGAGCCGGCCAAGGTCGCATTTAGCGACTTTGCGGCCTTTGAAGCAGGAATTGAGCAAGCTATTGCTCGATATGGAACATTTGACCTTGAAGTCAATTCGATTGAGGAAGTCAAACAAGCACGAACCGACTTGAACAAGTTGAGCAAAAGCCTAGAAGACCGACGCAAAGAAATCAAGGGGGCAATCAATGAACCTTATGCCGACTTTGAAAAAGCGTACAAAGCGCCTTACAGCAAACTAAAAGGCTTGATTGACGAACTCAAGCGTCAAATTGACGGATACGAAGAAAACCAAAAGGCGCTACGAAAAGACGCAGTCCGCAATTGGTTTGCAGAAAAAGCAGCAGCAGGCAATCTCAATCCGGAAGTTTTTGAGCAATACTTGGACGAGTACACGAAAGCT
The DNA here is from genome assembly GCF_041431615.1 of Streptococcus sp. 27098_8_82. Classification (NCBI taxonomy): domain Bacteria; kingdom Bacillati; phylum Bacillota; class Bacilli; order Lactobacillales; family Streptococcaceae; genus Streptococcus; species Streptococcus sp. 27098_8_82. The sequence goes on along the minus strand of NZ_JAPVYB010000009.1, from coordinate 40,737 downwards.
ACACAATTCAAGAAAGATAGCTTTACGCTCTTAAAGAAAACAGAAACAGAGCTTGAAGCTATCGTTATGGATGAATTAAATAAGCAAAATCAGAAAGACCAAGACATCACAGCCATCAGCGCTCAATGTGCTAACAACGGACTGGGCCCTGCAACATACATCAGAGCTTACGAAAGCGGATTGATGCTTGCAGAAGTGCTGAACAACATTAACAAGGACATTGAGTCTGCGAAGCTCTTTAGACAGCAGCAGGAAGCGCAAGCAAAAGCCGAAGAAGAACGAAAAGCAGAAATTGAGCGATTAGCTCAAGAAAATGCGCAAGCTCATATCAAGGCATACGACGCCGATACAGGCGAGATAATCGAGGGCGGTACAAATACCCTCGGACAAGAAAAAAATGCAGCACAGACGAAAACAGACGGCAATACGGCTAAGTATGTAACGACTATCAAGTTCTGGCTGGATTTAGAGCAAGCAAATGCGTTTAAAGAGTGGCTTGATGCAAATGACATCGAATTTGAAACAGTTGAGGGGATGAAGAAAGCATGATCCAAGTAAAAGTTTTTAAAGAAAACACTGGCGGCGACCTAGAATGGGATGTAAACAACTTCTTCAAGCGAAATCCCAAAGCCGAACTGATTGATATTAAATTCCAAAATGCTATAGCTGAAACAAAGTACGGCTTTGAAGAACGATGTGCAGCTATGGTTATTTACAAAGAAACTGAAAAATAAACAAAACAACGTGCCGTGAACCACGTAAAAAGCGAACTAGAATTAAGCGTCAGACTTGGACGAATGACGTAAAGGATTTCACCAGCCAAGCCATGCTCACAACAAATTGGCTGGTGGATTTTGATTAGATTATGAAATATGAATTATTTAACGACCATTTTGAAAATGCGAAGCGCTATAACATTCCAAGAGCACAGCTGATTATCGCTGATATTCCTTATAATTTAGGGAACAATGCTTATGCTTCTGATCCACGTTGGTATAAAGACGGGGACAACTCAAATGGCGAAAGTAAACTTGCAGGAAAATCTTTCTTTGATACAGACAATGACTTTAAAATCAACAATTTCTTTGATTTTTGTAGTCGTCTGCTTAAAAAAGAACCAAAAGAAAAAGGCAAAGCGCCAGCCATGATTGTGTTTCATGCTTGGCAGCAAAGGGAGCTAGTAATTGAATGCGGACGGAAGCATGGTTTTAATAATGCTTATCCACTTTATTTCACAAAAAAATCTAGCCCGCAGGTATTAAAAGCAAATATGAAAATTGTTGGTGCGGTTGAGGAAGCTACGGTTTTATATCGTGATAAGCTCCCTAAATTTAATAACCAAGGCGCAATGATACTCAATCATGCACCTTGGGAAAAAGATAACTCTTACCCTGTTATCCACCCCACACAAAAGCCTATACCAGTTTTGAAGCGATTGATTGAAATCTTTACTGATCCAGAAGATGTAGTAATTGACCCTGTCGCTGGAAGCGGCTCAACATTGAGAGCAGCAATCGAGATGGGGCGCTCTGCCTATGGTTTTGAAATTAAAAAAGATTTTTATAAAAAGGCGAAAGAAAAAATGCTTGCCAATTTTCAAGTAAGTCTGTTTTAGGAGGTTTAGATTATGAAATTTTTAGATTTATTTGCAGGCATTGGCGGTTTTCGTCTTGGCATGGAAGCTGCAGGCCATGAATGTGTGGGTTTTTGCGAAATAGACAAATTTGCTCGCAAATCCTACAAAGCTATACACGATACGAAAGGAGAAATTGAACTGCATGACATCACAGCAGTATCAGACGAGTCTGTTCGAGGAATTGGACGAGTTGACGTTATCTGCGGAGGATTTCCGTGCCAGGCTTTCAGCGTTGCGGGAAAACGGAAAGGATTTGAAGATACTCGAGGAACTTTGTTTTTTGAAATCGCACGGTTCGCATCTATTCTCAGACCTCGCTTGCTATTCCTTGAGAACGTCAAAGGACTCCTCAACCATGATGGGGGGAATACGTTCGAGACCATTATCGCAGCCTTGGATGAGTTGGGGTATGACGCTGAATGGCAAGTGCTTAACAGCAAAAACTTTGGAGTCCCCCAAAACCGGGAACGTGTGTTCATTATCGGACATCTTAGAGGAAAACGTACCAGAGGAGTATTTCCTTTCGGAGGAAATAGTGAAGAAATTAACGGAAACAATATAATACAGATTAATGACTCTAAGAAAATCCGTAAACAGCTAAAGTACGAAAACATTTGGCGTGTGATTGATACGAAAGGAATCGCTCCAACACTAGATACTATGCAAGGTGGGAATAGAGAGCCAAAAATTAAAGTCCGTGAAGCAACCGCTCAAGGATATGCTGAAGCCGAAATCGGTGACAGCGTAAACCTAGCACACCCAAACTCTAAAACACGCAGAGGGCGAGTTGGAAAAGGACAGGCTAACACTCTTTTGACGGGAGAAAGCCAAGGAGTAGTCACACCAGACTTTCGTATTCGAAAGCTGACACCTCGAGAGTGCTGGAGACTGCAAGGCTTCCCTGATTGGGCTTTTGATAAGGCGCAAGAGGTGAATAGTAATAGTCAACTATACAAACAAGCAGGAAACAGCGTGACAGTCAATGTGATCGAAGCGATAGCAAGGGAGTTGGGATGAAATTAACACTAAACATAGAGCCGAAACCACAGAGCAGACCAAGACTAGCGGTCGTCCGTGGTAGAGCTTCGGCTTATGAAAGAAATGATATGCGCTTGTGGCGCAGACAGTGTGCTCTTTTGGTTAGAAACCAATGGAAAGGTAAGAAGTACGATGCAGCTTTAAAAGTTAGAGCAATTTTCTACATCAAGCCGACGAAGCAACTGCTGAATACGAAATACAAGCGCCCGATGCTGGAAGATGAAACAATACCAGTCGCTACACTGCCGGACACAGACAACTACATTAAGTCTCTGTTTGACAGCATATCAGACGCTGGTTGCGTGTGGACGGACGACGGTAGAGTATCGGAAATATGGGCTAAGAAAGTATATAGCCTAAATCCTCGCATCGAGGTAGAAATAGAGGAATTGGAATGACTAAAGAGGAGAGATTGAAACAGCTTAGGCATTCTTTGGAAGTGTATCAAAAGCGTTTGGATAACAAAGAAGAAGATAACTTCTGCAATCGCAAGTTAGGTTATCGCAACGCAGGTCTTCGCAGAGAACGATTAAGAGGACACATCAAGGAATTGCAAAAGGAGATAAAGGAGCTGGAAGATGACAGAAACTATTAAACTACCAAACTACTTTGAGCCTGATTGGAAAAATGCAAGATACGGCTCACTGGAAGAACTTAAAGAATTGTTACTCTACAAGCGTATCGTGAAATGGGATAAAGACTTTCTGATACTTGAAGATGGCACAAAGATCACTATTGAAATGTCTGAAAGTGATTGCTGTGCCTCAGCAGGTGGGGAGTTCCAAGATGTATCACTTGATGCTATGATTACTGATGTTGAAATTGGGGAACCTAAAGAAATCCCTGACCATTGGGGAACGGGTTATAAAAACAAAGTAACTATCTTCCACAATCAGAACCCTGTAGCTATTGCCAACTGTGAGGCAGAACATAACGGATATTATTACAGCGTAGGGTCCCTAGTGATTGGTGATATTCATTTCCCAGTTGTGAAAGCATAGGAGAAGAGAAATGAAAGAAAAATCATATGAATATGTTGTTACAGATGGCAATCATTTGTATTTCCAAAAATATCAAGAAGACATTGAAATTGTCATATTAGCCGACGAACAACCAGGCACGATGACTTACGTTAAGAAATTTGATACCAAGGAAGAAGCGCAGAAAGTGGCAGATATTCTTGGTTGGAAAGTCGAAGAGGTTTGAGATGACTGAAACCAATGTCCAAAAGTTTTACAGAATCTTAGCTGAGAAAACAGAAACTTTTGGCACAAAGAAAGAAATGATGGCACAGTTAGGGTTTGAGGGTGCAAAGCTAAATTCCGACAGAACTAGACTTAACAGCGACGAAAGAGCAGGGCGCTTTCCACCAGTTCGACTGATGATAAAGCTAGACAGCTTGTTTGATAAAGAGTTCCTTATCACTTGCTTGCGTGAAAAAATGGACTGCAAGACGGTTGATAAGCGATGGCTAAAAGTCGCACAAGATTACATCGATGACAATTCAAAAATCGGGGTGGGGGGGGCGACGAGCGACAGTGAAGCGGAACGACAACGTAAGCTAAGACGCAGATTGAAGCGTGAAATGTATTTAGAGAGGTCTTTTGGGATTTAAGTATGAAATTAAAAATAGGTGATTATGTTAAATTGAGGGGTTTGGAATATGAATAAAATTTTTTTTAGCAGCGATTTAGGCCGTCTTGAATTGTACTTAAGTGACTACCATATCAAGCAATTGGCAAAAGGGGCAGAGATTATCATGCCCGTTGAAATTAACCAGCATGTCAATATTGATAGGATTATTTTCAAGAGAGGATTTTAGCGGAAAACACAGATTAAAAAAGAGGAGGTGAAAGAATGAGTAAATTATTGAATGTAATCGGCTTCATAACTATGTTTTTAACGGCACTTTGTTTTTTGGGAATAGGTATTATTTTAGGAATTAAAGCATATATAGATTGGTTATCTGTTATATTTCCGTATAAGGTGTATCAGTATGTTGTGTCTCTAGCAATCGCTTTTGCGATAGGCTTAATAATTTACCTTTTGAGCGAAGTTTTTGCTTTCTTCGAGAAAAAGAAAATAAAAAAAGAGCGGGAGAAAAGATGGCATTGAAATACAGTCCGGATGGAATACCGCTATTACCTTTGGTAGATGAAGACGCAACCATCAAAAGAGCGGAGTCAAAGCTGTCTGAATATCATCGTTGGAGGGTCATTGCTTGCGAGTCTATGGAGCAGAAGATAACTCAAGAGTTCACGATAGAACCAAGGGGCGGAGGAGGCCCTAGCAAGCAAGTCGAAACTTTGGGAGTTCGCAGAGCAGACGCAACTTCTGAGATGGAGCAAATAGAACAAGCGGTTAGTCGCATGTTTGATACAGATTATCGATGTATCTTAACCAACAGATATATCAGACATCCTAGAATGCAGCATGAGGATATAGCAAAACTGATCCACGTTGAGAACACAAGATACTTTGAAATGCGGAGAATGGCTCTCTTAGCTTTTGCGGAGCAGTACAGAAATGCTGTGCTTGTCGTTGAAACGTAGTTAAAGCGTAGAAAACGCGTAAAGCGTTAGCGAAAATACTTGATATAATAGTATTGTCAAGAAATTGACAGATGGATTTTTCAACTTTTTCCATACGTTACTCCTATGATTCTGGGCTAGCAGTTGTCAAAGGCTGTTAGCTCATAAGGCCACACGAAAGCGCGGACGTTGACCAAACGAGCGATGTTTCATAATCTCCTTTAAAATATGTTTTCAATTTTTTACCTTTCTGAATTTTCCTGCTTGTGGCCGGCAGGGTTTATAGACGATTTGGGGAAGTCAACCGGTTCAATTCCGGTATCGTCTTTTGGCAGATAAGCAACAGTCTGCCGACTGAAACTTTTTCTATTTTATTAAGCTCCTATTTAATTTTCTGGGAAGTCGTAGCGCGGTGCTGCGAAAGCGCAGGTTCGAGTCCTGCACGGCTTTTATGGTTTTCGACAGTCAATGAGACTGTCTTTATTTTTGCTCAAAAACGAAAAGAGGTGATGGAAAATCAGCAAGTTAAATGTAAGACAGCAGAAGTTCGCAGACGAGTACATCGCTACTGGCAATGCGACACAGTCTGCTATCAAGGCAGGGTATAGCGAAAAGACGGCAGGGCGCATAGCCGGCCAGAACTTGAAAAAACTTGAAATAAAGGCTTATATTGACGCTAGAATGATTGAAATGCAAGAGCACAACATCATGAGTGCCAGGGAAGCTTTGAGTATCCTGTCTGACATCGCAAGAGGAAAGCGAGACGAAGAAGTCTTGATGATGAACCCTGTAACTGGTGAAGTCGATAGGTTGACGAAGAAAGCTGATAATGCAACGGTTATCAAGGCTATCCAAGAAATACTGAAACGCTATCCGACTGCTAAGCAAGCCGAGAAGATGGAGCTTGAAATCGAGAAGCTGAAAGCACAAATTGGTGGTGATCTAACTATCGATGAAAAGCTATCAAGTTACATCGAAGCGGTGCAGGAGGCCTTGGATGGCTAAATTAGACGCTCTATACACGCCAAAACAGCAACAAGTCCTAAAACGTATCTGGTCGAAAGACTGGTTTATTTGCGGTTTGCATGGCGCTAAACGTGCAGGAAAGACAGTGGTCAACAATGATACATTTATCGGTGAGTTAGTCAGAGTGCGGAAGATAGCAGATAAGCTAGGCGTTGACGAGCCTATCTATATCTTAGCTGGTACATCTTCAACCTCTATTCAGAACAACGTACTGCAAGAACTTTTCAACAAGTATGGTTTTACTCCAAAATACGACAAGCACGGAGCTTTCGTTTTTCAAGGTGTTAAAGTGGTGCAAGTCTATACTGGCTCTATCAGTGGCTTGCAACGTGCCAGAGGTTTCACGGCTTTTGGAGCGTATGTAAACGAAGCGTCGCTAGCGAATGAAACAGTCTTCAAAGAAATCATTTCTCGCTGTTCTGGTGAAGGTGCAAGGGTTGTTTGGGATAGTAACCCAGATATTCCGACACACTGGCTTAGGAAGGACTATATAGCGTCTGACGATGATATGATTATCGACTTCCACTTTGAGTTAGACGATAACACTTTCTTGTCAGAGCGATACCGTAGAAACATCAAGCAAGCAACGCCGGCCGGTGTGTTCTATGATCGTGATATTCTCGGTCTTTGGGTGACTGGTGAGGGTGTTGTGTATCGTGATTTCAATGATAAGATGTATCTCACTAGCGATGAAGTGCCTACAAGCGAGATTACAAGCTATTATGCAGGTGTTGACTGGGGATATGAGCACTTGGGCTCTATTGTTGTGCTAGGCGAAACATCGGACGGCAGAACATATCTGCTGGAAGAACATTCGTATCAACACAAGGAAATTGATTTCTGGGTGCAGATAGCACTTGATATTAAGTCGAGGTATGGCAATATCCCATTCTGGGCTGATAGCGCACGACCGGAACACGTTGCAAGGTTTCAGCGTGAGGATATCGATTGCAGAAATGCGAACAAGTCTGTCTTGTCCGGCATAGAGGAAGTGGCCAAGCGCATGAAACTAGGGCTTTTTTATGTTGCGAAAGACAAAGTAAACAATTTCAAAGATGAAGTTTATCAGTATATTTGGAATGAGCGGACGGGTGAGCCATTCAAAGAACATGATGACGTACTGGATAGTGTCCGATATGCGATATATTCTAAAGTCGCAGACATGGGAAGCAAAATCAAAGTATTCAAGGGAGGGTTTTAATGGCGCAAGTCAATCTAAACAAGCGAAAGTTATTGACTACGACAGCAAGCGAAGTAACGCAAGATTTAGTGTCAGAAGCCGTGCAACTGCATAGGTCGCACTTGCTGAAAGGCTATATCGAGAACGAAGACATGTATATGTCCAGTCACAAGATATTGAAAGGTGGGCCTAAAGAGCCTTGGAAGCCAGATAATCGCTTAGTCATTAACTACGCAAAGTATATCGTTGATACATTTAGCGGATATCAAATCGGCGTACCGGTCAAAGTGACGCACGATAACGACAACGTAGCAGAGTTTATCAGCGATTTCCGTAAGTTAAACGATATGGAAGATAGCGAGTTTGAGCTTGCTAAGCTAGCCGATGTATTCGGCCATGCGTTTCTATATGTCTATCAAGACGAAGCAGGGAATACAAGAACAACATATAACAGCCCAATCAATATGTTTATAGTACATGATAACAGCATTGAGGAAAAGCCTTTGTTTGCCGTTCGGTATGCGTTTAATGATAATGATCCAACGGGTTACGGACAAGTCATTACTGCTAACGAAGTAATAGAAGCGACATTCCAGTTGGGCGGCGGTGTTCGGTTTGTGGAACGTAACAACCACGTTTACGGCAAGTTGCCAGTCGTGGAACTAATCGAAAACGAGGAACGGCAAGGCATCTTTGATAGCGTTAAGACGCTAATCAACGCATTAAACAAGGCAGCGAGCGAGAAAGCCAATGATGTTGACTACTTCGCAGACGCTTATCTTAAAATCGTAGGTGTCGAGCTAAAAGAAGATATGGCAACGCAGATTAGAGAAAATCGTATCTTTAATTTGTGGAAGAATGGCTCTGACGGGCCTTTGCCAGATGTTGGATTCTTGGAAAAACCAAACTCGGATACGACGCAAGAAAATCTAATCAAACTGCTAAAAGATTCCATATTCGCTGTTTCCATGGTCGCTAATCTGTCAGAGGAAGATTTTGGTAATGCGTCTGGCACTGCTCTAGCTTTTAAATTGCAAGCAATGGACAATCTAGCGAAGATGAAAGACCGCAAGATGCAGTCAGCATTTAATCGTCTGTATGAAATCGTGTTCGGTGTGCCAATGGCTGCAGTGCTAAGCGATGGCTGGATTGATATTAAGTATCAATTTACTAGAAATGTGCCACGAAATATCTTAGAAGAAGCGCAAATCGTATCGCAACTATCCGGCCAAGTGTCGAACGAAACCAAGCTATCCGTCTTGTCTATCGTGGACAATCCGAAACAAGAGATTGAGAAAATGGACGATGAGGAAGAAAGCTCTAGTTTGCTGTCTAGGAAGATTGCACAGAATGAACGCTTTGCAGACAAGGATTTGCAAGACGACAGCAAGGAAGTGATTGCTGATGCCGAGTGATTACTGGAAACGACGCATAGAAGCCGAGCAGAGAGCGAGATTAAGCCGTGACGTAAGTTTAAGCGATGAAATGACTAGATTGTACGACTACCATTTCAGAGAGTTAGAAAAGGAAATTAGAGCCTTTGAACAGCGTTACGCAGACAAGAACAACTTGCCGATAGCAGAAGTGAAAGATAGGGTTGATGCACTCGATGTTAAAGCCTTTGAAGAAAAGGCAAGACGCTACGTTGAGGAGAAAGACTTTTCACCCAAAGCAAATGCGGAACTCGAGCTATACAATCTGAAAATGAAGATGTCAAGGCTTGAATTGCTGCAATATCAGCTAGATTTAGAAATGGTTGCTCTTGCAAACTCTGAACACAAGCTTTCAGAGCGGTTTCTGAACGAGGAATACACAACAACGCTAAAAGCACAGTCAGGCTTGCTTGGCAAATCTGTATTGTCTGCCAGTGAGATTGGCAAAGCTGCGCAGGCGGTCTTAAACACGCCATTTAAGGGCGTAAAATGGTCTGACAGGCTTTGGGAACGACAAGACGCTTTACGGGAAGTTGTGGCTCGTCTGACAGAGGACTACTTGCTAAAAGGCAAAAATCCAACGACCATGATACCGAAAATCAAAAAAGAGTTTGATGTGTCGGCTCATGAAGCAAAACGCTTAGCGGTCACAGAGGGAGCTAGAATAGCCACGGAAGCAGAGCGACAGTCATACACCGCTAACGGCTACGATGAATACGAGTTTATCGCAGAGCCGAAAGCATGCGATATATGCAAGCCACTTGACGGGAAAATCTTTAAAGTGGCTGATATGTTGCCTGGTGAAAACGCTTCTCCGATGCACCCTTTTGTAGATGCTCTACTGCCGCTCACTTCTCTATGCCAGAGAAAGAATACGAACGCTTGATTAAGAAAAGCGCAAAATCAAACAGGCGACAGTAGAGCGAGAACAGTTATATATACAAAATTTTAGAATAGGAGGTCGAAAGCAGAATATGTCGGTGCTAGGTTTTACAGATTAGGAGGTGATCCAACATCTTGACTTGCAGGAATAGACTGCTACTTAGTTGCATAATTCAAACCAGTCGAATTGGCTGGTTTTCTTTTTGTCCGAACTTTGAAGACATAAAAAGCCAAGGTATCAGTCCACTCAGGACTTAAAAGGGAGGTAGCCAAAAGTGGCAGAAGAAACGAAAGAACAATCAGTAGTTGAAGAAGTAAATGAGAATGCTAGCGCTCAAGAAGAACAAGAGACTGCTGAGAAGACATTCACGCAAGCTGAACTAGATGCGATTATCCAAAAGGAAAAGGCAAAAGCGAAACGCTCGGCTGAAAAGGAATACCAAGCCAAGATTGACGAAGCAGAACGACTGCGGAAGATGAATGCTGATGAAAAAGCAAAATATGAAGCCGAAAAACAAGCGGCATACATTGCAGAGCTTGAAGCTAAAATCAATCGCAGCGGACTCGAGAAAGAAGCGTCTAAAATGCTCTCAGAAGCCGGTATTGTTGCCAGTGATGAAATCCTTGCCTTTGTCGTTAAGGATAGCGCAGAGAGCACACAGGAAGCTGTCAATGGCTTTACAGAGCTAGTCAACCAACTAGCAGATAACAAGGTCAAAGAAATGCTGAAAGGTAAAACTCCTCGAAAAGTTGAGCAATCGACTGCAGGAGCAATCACCAAAGAACAATTTGACCGCATGGGATACAAAGACCGCAACGAATTGCTGCAAAGCAATCCGGAGCTATACGCACAATTGAAAGGATAAATTAAATGACACAAACACAACTTGCACAAATGATCAACCCCGAAGTAATGGCTGACATGGTATCGGCTAAACTTCCCAAGATGATTAAATTCACGCCGCTTGCTTATGTAGAACGTGAGCTTGTAGGACAACCAGGAAGCACTATCACAGTGCCTAAATGGGTTTACTCTGGTGACGCTAAAGACATTGCTGAGGGTGTAGCAATCGAGCCAGACCAACTGACTACTGCTAAGTCTACTATGACTATCAAGAAAGCCGGTAAAGGTATCGAGTTGACAGACGAAGCCGTCTTGTCTGGTTATGGCGATCCAGTCGGTCAAGCGACGCAACAAATCGCTCTTGCTTTGGCTAACAAAGTAGATAATGACTTGATCGAAGAAGCTAAGAAAGCAACTCAATTCGTCACAGAAGCTCCTACAACTGGCGCAGCGCTTGATAAAGCCTTGGCAGTGTTTGACGACGAAGAAGACGCAAACTATGTCGCTCTTATCAACCCTGCTGACGCTATCGACTTGCGTGCTGACACAATCAAGAACTGGCTATCCGGCTCTGAAATTGGGGCTAACACAGTTGTATCAGGAACATTCGGCGAAACTCACGGTGTGCAAATCGTCCGCACTAAGAAAGTTGAAAAAGGCAAAGGCTTCCTTGTCAAAGTGTCACCAACCGCAAACGACACGACCGATGTTGCTAAATACGGCGCATTTGTAATCAACCTCAAACGTGACGTTGCAATCGAAACAGACCGTGATATTTTGAAGAAGACAACAGTCATCACAGGTGACGAACATTACGGTGTATATCTGTATGACCCAACTAAGGTTGTTAAATTCGGAGGTGCTTAATGGGTATGTTGCTGCGCAGGTATCACCCGAAATCTCCTAAGCCAGTTGTAGAGGTGGCAGAAAGCCCCTCTACACTGTCTGATATGACGGTGCAGGAGTTACGAGGGATTGCCAAAGAAAACGGCGTGACGGGCTATTCTGGGCTTGATAAAGCAAGCCTAATCGACGCATTGGAGGGATAAGAACATGACGATTATTGAGCAAGTAAAAGCTCTGCTAGGAATTGAGGATAACTTGCAAGATAATCTCTTGTTAATTATCCAAAATCTTACGGAAGCGCACTTCAAAGCCTACTCAAAACAAGACGATATACCAGATAAGCTAAGCTATATCATTGTCGAAGTAGTTGTCAAACGCTTTAACAAGCTAGGCTCAGAGGGTTTGTCCTCTCAAAGCGTAGAGGGTTTGAGCATGTCCTTTGACTTAGACGACTTTGCGGTATATGACGCAGTAATCAGGCGCAACTTTGCCGGTAGCTTCCAAGCGGGGTTTAAGATGTTATGAGATTTGACAAACGATGCAAGCTTATTATTAAAAGCGAGCAAAAGCCAAGGTATGACGCTGATTTAGGCAAAATGGTAGGCGGTGAAACGACTGAAAAGGTCGTACCTGCTAATATCGGGCCGGTAAGCGCACAGCTCCAAAACCTTTTAGGTGACAAATTGAAAGAAGCTACTAAGGTAGTGAGAGTTAGGCGCATAAAAGGTAAAATCAGCAGCCTTTTGATTGATGGGCAGCCTTATAACATTGTACGAACGCCAGAACATACGAACGGTATGACTGTTTTTTATGTTAGCGAGGTGAAAAATGGGGTTTGACGGAACTTTACGCATCAACGGCGATGTGCCATTGAGAAAAGCCTTGCAGACCGCTGCTAACATGGAAGCGCACAAAGCCATTGTTAAGAAGTATGGCGGCGAATTGCAAAGAACTGCTAAAAGAAACGCTGTCTTTACCAAAGGGTATGCAACAGGCGCAACGAAGCGCAAAATCAGTCTCGAATTGGAAGATGGCGGATTTGCTGCCAAGGTAGAAGCTGGCACAGACTACGCTGCTTATTTGGAAGTTGGTACACGCAAGATGAACGCACAACCGTTTATGAAGCCGGCTTTTGATGTAGTTCAGCCAAGGTTTATAGCAGACTTAAGGAGGGCAGGCATTGTTAAGTAAACAACCAGACCAACAACTGCATGACGAGCTTATCAAGCGCTCGAACGCTCTTGGATTGACCGCTTATCCGTATCTGCCAGAGGACGGAACGCCTTACCCGTTTATGGTTGTATCTTACACGCAGATTACCCCACAAGCGACTAAGTCTTATCTCATCGGCGAGGTGTCGGCTCGTGTTGATGTCTGGGGGCGTGTAGACGATAGGAAACTGGTATCTGACTGGATAGGTAAGCTTATGGCTGAGTTTTCGACGATTAAGCTTATAAATGGCACTAGGTGGTCTATGGACTTAACAAGTCCAACGCAAATTATCAAAGACAATTCAACTCAAGAACTGCTTTATCATGGCATTCTTGATCTAAAGTTTAAATTCAACTAAGAAAGGAAAATGATACATGTACGGAAAAGATAAAATTTTGATGTTCCGCAAATTAGGTGAAAAGAAAGCTGCTGCTAAGTTGGCTTTTCAGATTGAGCATAAACTGAAATATGAGCGCTCAAACGACACGAAGAAGACGAAAGACGGGGCTATCAATAGCGATGGCGGTTTGGAAGTAACGCTTGAAATTGAAGCAGTTTCAAGCCGTGATGACCTGAATAAGCTTCTTGAGCAATCAGTTTCAGAGGGCTTTAAGCTTGAAGTCTGGGAAATTGACCTTGCAGGAACTAAACAATCGGACAAATACCCTGCCAAATACATGCAAGGTTCTCTGTCTAGTTGGGAACTTCCTGCGAATGTTGAGGATTTGATTACAATCTCAACTGAAATGAAGATCGATGGCAAACCAGTAGAGGGATATGCAACGCTGACAGAAGAACAACAAAAGGCTGTACAGTACGCATTCAAGGACACTACTCAAGAGCTGTAATCAAACTTTGGGGCATTTAGCCCCTTTTTATTTTTAAGGAGAAACCAAAGAACATGAAACAAATTGAAATCAACGGCAAGAAATACGACTTACACTATGGCATTGACTTTATCCGTGAAATGGACAAGCGCTATGAAATCAAGGGTAATGGTGTCAGCTTCGGCATGGGCTTGCAATCAGCCGTTGTCTATCTGAAAGACTTCAATCCGGTTGTTATCGCAGACATTATCCAAGCTGCAACAGCAACGGAGCGCCCTCTGCTAAAAAGTGCAGATATTGAAGCGTGGATCGAAGCTCAAGGCGACAACCTCGAGAAAGTGTTTGATGATTTTTTAGAGAGCTTGAAGAAATCGCCGGTGACAAGATTGAAAGTGAACAAAGTCCTCAAGGAAATGAACCTGTAAAGACTGTCATATCGACATCTAAACAGGTATACGAGGACATGCTTGCAACGATATTCGGATTGTTTGGCGTTACGGACTACGATGTGGCAAGAAGAATGACGATTGCAGAGTACAAGCTACGAAAACGAGGGCATGTCATGAAGCAATTAGAACGTGAGCAAGAATTATATCTGCAAGCATTTCTAAATAGAACTGCCCAGGCAACAGATAAGAACGGCAAAGCTTATGTCTATAAGACATTTACGGACTTTTACGACGAAGCGAAGCGCAGACAGTCTGTCTTGGGCGCTAATTACGCAAAACCAGTCAATAGTGACTTAATCGCTATCGCTAAAAGAATGAGAAACTACAAAGGAGAGGAGGGATATTAATGGCAAATTCGAGCTATACAGTCGAAGCGGTGCTACGAGCAAGGGATAGCGGATTTTCTAACGCTATGAGAGCAGCGGAGAGGTCGGTTAGTGGCTTATCTTCCATGGCCGAGAAAACAGGTTCGGTTTTTAAGTCTGTTTTAGGAGCAAACATCGTTAGTAGCGCTTTGATTTCAGGAGTCCAGCAGCTAGGCGGGTCTATCAAAGGTGTGTTTTCTTCTGCTATTGAAGAGGGCGGGAAACTCCAACAATCGCTCGGAGGAATTGAGACACTATTCAAGGGTTCTGCCGACAAAGTGAAAGCTTATGCAGACCAAGCGTTCAGAACTGCCGGTGTGTCTGCTAACGCCTACATGGAAAGCGTGACTAGCTTCTCTGCTAGCTTATTGCAGTCTTTAGGTGGTGACACAGAGAAAGCGGCAGACGTAGCCAACAGGGCAATGATTGACATGTCTGATAATGCCAACAAGATGGGTACTAATATGGAGTTGATCCAAAACGCCTATCAAGGTTTTGCAAAAGACAATTTCACTATGTTGGACAATTTGAAACTTGGTTATGGCGGTACCAAAACGGAAATGCAGCGGTTAATCAAGGATGCCGCTGCTATGACCGATGTACAGAAAGAGTTAAATGTCGAAGTAAAAGACGGAGATATGTCTTTCGGTAACATGGTTAATGCTATCTCTGTCATGCAGAAGAAACTCGGAATAACAGGAACGACCGCAAAAGAAGCAGCAACAACATTGAGCGGCTCTCTCGCTTCTATGAAAGCTTCTTGGTCAGACTTGCTTGGTAAGTTAGCGCTTGGTAGTGATATAGGCCCTGCGCTCAAAAACTTGATTTCTACGACTTCTACTTTCTTGCTTGGGAATTTTATTCCTATGGTCGGAAACATCATGAAGCAGCTCCCGCAAGCAATTAGCGGCGCAATAGCCGAAGCCGGGCCACAGATAGAGCAAAATTTAAAGGGCTTAATGTCTGGTTTCGGAGTTGACACAACTATTTTTGACACCATCAAAGACTCGTTCCGGGATGTTGTCGTAACTGTTGAGACGGTGTTTGCTACGCTGACGAATAAAGCGAACGGCTTTAATGATGTGATTAGCGGCGTTGGAAATATTGTTAAATTAGTCAATTTTATTATCCAAGACCTAGCGAGAGCTATTCAATTTGCCTTAGAAGCATTCGCTGAAACTGGAGCAATAAATAATGCGTACAAAGCATTTAAAGATTTAACAGAAGCAGCACTTGACCTAGCTAAGAAGCTTTCGGATGTAATCCCTTGGGATGTCGTAGGCGCAGCCGCTGGGCATTTAATCAATGCGATTTCAACGATTATAAGCTGGATTTCTAAACTTTCCCAATCTATCAGTAAAGATGTATGGAGCGGTTTAATCGCTGGAATTGGAGGCGGGGTGCTTGCTTTTAAGGCATTTAACTTTTTGAAGTCTTTCAATCCATTTGCTATTTTCAGGCGAAACGCAGTAAGCGACTTAGGTGGCGCAAGCAGTGTTGTAAGCAGTGGTGTTTCAAAAATCGCACAAATCTTCAAAAGTGTTGGATTTGCGATTAAAGCGGCACTTAGCGGTGTATCGCAAGTCATCTTAGCTTTCGGCGCAGCACTTAAAACGGCAGGGGTAGCTAATATTCTAGCATTCGGTGGAGCGGTTGCCATTGCTGCAGTTGGTATCGGCGCAGGAGTAGCTATTATCGCTGCTGGATTTGCTCTTTTGGCAACTCAGAGCGAGGGTATAAGCGCAATCATTGGCGCAGTAGGACAAGCCTTTTCGGCAGTAGCAACAGCGATTATCGGAGCTTTCGCACAAGCAATCGTGACAGTTGCAGGAGTTCTCCCAACGGTAACATCAGCGCTTGCTGGACTTTCTCCATTAGTCGTAGCAGTCGGTACGGCAGTAGGTCAAGCGGCGCCATTTGTGACAGCGTTAGGGCAAGCGCTAAGCTCTATTATCTCAGTTCTTCCGCCTGTTATTACAGCTTTAAGTGAGGGAGCGGCAGCTATTATCTCGGCATTAACACCTATCGTTGAAATTGTGGGCAATGTGTTTACTAATATAGCTCAAATAGTAGCGGATGCTATTGTTCGCATCGTGCAAGCTCTATCACCATTCATGCCAGCAGTATCGGAAATGGTTCAAGCATTAGCTCCTGTACTGCAGTCAATTGTTGAAGCATTTACGACTTTAGTTAGCCAAATAAGCCCAATCATTGATAGCATAGCTAACCTCTTTAAGAGTTTAGGAGAGTCTATCAAGACCGTGCTTGACGGTGCTAAAGGTGTAATCGAAAGTTTTGGCGGAGCAGTAAGGAATATCTTAGATGGCATTTCCGGAATATTTGACGCAATCGGAAATGCTGCTTTAAATGCCGGTAAAGGTTTCAAACTCATGGCCGAGGGTGTGGTCATGATTACCAAAACCAACCTTGGTGATATGGCTGCAAGTTTAGCGGCGGTAGCTACTGGTATTGGTGCTATAGCAGCTAACGGAGCAGGAATAGCAACGGCTGGCAATGGCATGAAAGCGCTAGGTCAAGGAATGGCAATGGTACAAGCATATAGCGCAGGCGCTTCTGCTTCGCTTATGTCAGTATCTGCAGTTCTTCCAGCGTTAGCTTCTGGATTTTCTGCATTAGCTCCAGTTGTAGCAAGCGCTGTGGCTAGATCTGTAACAAGCGTACAATCTGGAATGACCTTGATAGTGACAGTCATTGTTTCAAGTGCGGCTCGTATGACTGCAGCAGGACAGCAAGCCGGTCAAGGTGTTTCAAGAGGTATCGTCAATGGTATTCGTGCCGGCGTTGGTCAAGCAACTGCAGCGATGAACAATCTCATGTTATCCGTCCAGCGTGTCGGTAACATCGGCGCACGAAACATGCTATCAGTTGGCGCACAAATCGGTAACGGATTGGCTCGAGGTATGATTGCAGCTTTACCAGCAGTTACATCCGCAGCTCAAGCATTGGTAGAACAGGCAGAAGTGGCCGCAAAAGCCAAAGCGATAATCAAATCACCATCACGGCTTTTCCGTGACAATGTAGGTATCTATATCGGTCAAGGTATTGCAGTCGGTATCGACAGAAGCCAGAAGTATGTAAACGAAGCCTTGGAGAATCTATACGATGTCAAGGGCAAATTTGATTACAGCGATTTGCTTGACGACGGATTGAAGCAACATGGCTACACAGCAAACCTAAATGGCTCACTGACATTGGAAAGTAAACAATCAGACCAAAAGTTAGACATTATCAAAGATGCACTCAACACTATCAAACAAAGCCTTGATAGAGAAGTAGTGCTGAATGTCAACGGTCAAGAATTTGCTCGTTTGACAGGCGATGATTTCAGCCGCTATCAAAGTGATAGAGAATACATCAGCAATATTCTGAAAGGAGTGAGAGTGTGACAGAAACATCTATGACATATAACGGAGTAGACCTTTCTGGTCTGCTCAAAGTCCTAGAAGTAAAATCAAGTATCGGAAACGAACGCACAATCAAGACCGAGAAACTATCTCGGATTGGTACGATTGCAACAGCGGTCGAAGTGGACGCAAAAGAAATTGAGGTCAAGGTTAGCTTGGCCTCTTTTGATATTGCAAATATCACTTTTGTCGACACAACTGAACAAGCAAACACTGACAGAGGAGACATCAACGAGTTAAAAGAGCGTATAGCGGGCATATTTGACGCCACAACGCCGAAAAAGCTGACGCTAGGTAAATACCCTAACAGATACTTTAACGCTCTTGTAAGGGGCGATATGGAGCTTGAGGGGATAACTGACTGGTACGATGAAACGACTATCAAGTTTTACATTCCTGACGGCGTGGCACACTCGACGACTTACAAGCGTGTAGTGGACTATGAAGAAAAGCAAGGCAAGATGGTCTTTGCGATTGATAACAAGGGGACGGCAGACGCTTACCCGATTATCACGTTTAAAGCCAACGACGAAAACGGATATTATGGCCTTGTGAGCGACAGATTTGCTTTTGAAGCAGGAAGTATCGAAGAAGCTGACATCGTACCTTATAAGCACTCTGAAATCCTCTGGGACTATGTTACTGGCGAGGGTATAATCAAGGGTCTTGCGGACGGTCAGAAGAATGTAGCAATACTGAATGATAACTCTCAGAATTTGAATGGGACACTAGCCATTCAAAGCGCTTGGGGCAGACCTCACTTATTCCTCGCTAATCGGGGAGGTGGTCCTCTTGGAAATCATGCCGGATCAGTCACTTGGGAAATTCCTGCAGACAGCGTGGGAGAAAAGGGGGCGCTTCATGAATATATCTGGTGGAGACAGATTTTCTGGGTCAATCCAGCTAATCAGTATGGCTTCATCAAGATTTCATTTACTGGCGAAAATGGTGAGTTCCTCTATGGCGTTGAAACTATTAAGCGAGGGAATGGCCTAAATACAGAGTACAACTTCCTTGCTGCTAACGGAAACGGTAGTTATAAACTGGTTAAGCAATGGACGTTCTGGCCAACTCACAACCCAAGCGAAAATCCGTTTAACAAAGATAGCGGACAATCCGACATCTTACGAAGAGATGACGAAGTACAACTGTTTTGGAATGGTTCGTATCAGAAATTCACCATTCCTGAAATCAAAGGCAAGAAGTCTATTAAAGTCCATGTTGCAATGGGAGCTTTTGGCGATAAGCCACTACCAACTCACATGTACTTAGATAGCATCGTTTATCGGAAAGACTTTGTGAATGGCACAAAAGACATCCCTAATCGCTATGCTGCAGGAAGTATTCTTGTTATCAACAGTGAAAATGACAGTTTGATTTTGAATAACATTCCTGACTTGGACCAAGTGGTCGACGGCTCTTTATGGCCGGTCATACCGCCAGGGAAGTCTGAGATTGAGATTCTGCAGTCCAATTGGGCGAAGAAAAAACCGAGTGTGACGATTGAATTCGAAGAAAGGTGGCTCTAATGCTTTTAACAATCCACGATAGCGCCTTGAAGAAGGTCGCTTTTATCGATAACGACAAGCAGACCACCTTGAATTTCTTCAACGACAAGTGGACACGCTCACTCGAAAGTGCAACATCAGTCTTTGAGTTTTCAGTTTTCAAAAAGAAAATCCAATCTGACACATACGCTGAACAAGCATATAAGCACCTCAACGAACGTGCTTTTGTCAGTTTCAAGTACAAAGGTCGGTCTTATCTCTTTAACGTGATGAAGACCGAGGAAAACGAGCAGATTATCAAGTGTTACTGCGAAAACCTTAGTCTGGAACTCATGCTCGAGTACCAAGGGGCATACAAAGCACCAAAAGCAATGACATTTACAGAATACCTTGACACTTGGGGTACACTTGGCCTTTCTAAAGTCGAACTCGGCATCAATGAGATAACAGACCAACGTAGGACACTGCAATGGGAGGGACAAGAAACCTCTCTTGCTCGCTTAATCTCCCTTGCTCGTAACTTTGACGCTGAAATCGAGTTCGAGACGCACTTGAAATCGAACAGTCAGCTTGACCGCTTTGTCTTGAATGTCTACAAGGCGCATAGCACAGAAAATCAAGGTGTCGGACGCAAGCGAAATGATGTTGTCTTAAAGTACGGCAAGAATGTGCGTAGTATCAAGAGAAGCGTTGACAAGACGCAGCTATACAACGCTATCAAGCCAATCGGACGCAAGGAAGAAACCAAGGAAACAACGACCAAGGTTTCCAATCCATCAGCTACACAAGCGGCAAGCGGTAAGAAATATACTGGTGGCGGTTTAAACTACGCAGGGCATCCTATGAGCGCAGGGATAGTTCAAACTATCCTCAATCTTTGTGTGCAGTACAACATACTGCCGTCTGGTATGATTTGCCAGCTCTATCTTGAAAGCTTCTGGGGCGCTTCTAACGTGGCCAGAATTGACAATAACTGGTCTGGTATGTCTGGCTCTGCTCAGACACGTCCAAGTGGTGTCAAGGTTACGACAGGAAGCGCTAGACCTGCCAATGAGGGCGGAACATACTTCCACTATGCGTCAGTTGATGACTTCATGAAAGACTATGCCTATCTGCTGGCCGAACAGACCAGCGGAGGGCGGAAATTCTACGGAGTCAAAGGCAAGCAGAACATTGAAGACTACACTCGTGGCCTTTTCCGTGTTGGCGGTGCGTTATATGACTATGCGGCTGCTGGATACGGCCACTATATCGCTCTCATGCGAGATATCAGAGGTGGTGTCAATCGCTCTAATGGTAATATCCTAGACAAGCTAGACGACCTTTGGAAACAGCCTAACAATCAATTAAGCAGCCCTAGTCAGCCTATAACGCAAGTCGTTAAAGCTGACAAAGTGATAGCAGTCATTAACGAAATGAAAGGCCTGCAAGGCCGGACAGTTGGTAGTGGTCAATGTTACGGCTTGGCGGCTTGGTATTCGATGAAATTAGGCGGCCCCGGTCTTGGCGGTGGTGTAACTGGCTTTTCTGGCAAGATAGGCGCTGGTATGGCCGCAGCCTACATCGGAACTGATTACGCTTGGGCTAATTTTGGTTGGTCTGTAGTGCGACCAAGAGGAACTAATGAGCTGAAAGCTGGGGCTTTGGCAAACATCAAAGCTCACAATGCTTTTCTAGCAACTGGACAGTATGGTCACGTTTCCATCATTATCGCAAATAACGGAAGTACCGTTACGGTACTTGAGCAGAACTATGCTGGTCGTCAGTATGTGACGCTTGGGACATACAACGCACAAGCATATCTTGGAGCGATAGAGACGCTATGTTATCCGCCGGAACTAAAAGCCGGAAAGACAGTCGAGGGTAGCACAGTAACGAGCGGAACGGTTGATGTGCCACTGCCAGAAATAGAACTTAAAGAAGTAACCGTCAGCACCACACAGGTTGTCATAGACCCTAAGAAAAAGCAAGAGTGGAAGAATGAAAAAGGTGAGGTCGAATTTTACCTTCAGGGTAGTTTGCTATTCGCTCCGCTTTCTAAGCAACTCTATCCGTCAGTTTTGACTGGTACTGAGACAAGCGATAACTGGATCCGCAAGGACATGGAAGTCGATACAGATAGCGAAGAAGTGCTTATCTCCACGGCCTTGCGTAATCTTAGGAAATATTGCTATCCAGCTATCACATACGAAGCAGACGGATATTTTGACTTGGATATTGGTGACACTGTCAAAATCCAAGACACAGGCTTTAGTCCAATGTTGGTGCTGGAAGCTCGTGTCAGTGAGCAGCAAATTAGCTTTACCAATCCGAGCGAAAATAAGACGGTCTTTGCGAATTTCCAAGCCTTGCAGAACAAGGTATCAGACAGCTTGCTAACTCGCATGGCTAAGCTTGCAGAGCAGGCTATACCGTACGAATTGAAGCTATCCACAGACCAAGGGACGGCCTTTAAAAACCGCACAGGTCAGAGCTTGCTAATGGCTACACTGGAGAAGAATGGCAAGGTGTACGAGCCAATCATTTTTTACAAGAAAGGTGACTCTATCATCGGCAGTGGCAGTCAAATGCTAGTCCGTGCGACAGATTTTGAGGGGACTCTGCAAATCACTGTAGAAGCCTATCTCAATGATGAGAAAGTGGCAACAGCAGAAGTGACTTTCAGCAATGTGGCTGACGGTCAAGCTGGTGCGAAAGGTGATAAAGGCGACCCGGGTGCACAAGGTCCTCCAGGACCTAAAGGAGATAAAGGAGCGCTCGACGAGGAACAGCTCAAGCAAGTCAATGACAAGATCGATAGCAAGGCTGACCAAAAGCTGACAGCAGAGCAACTAAACGCTTTAACGGAAGCCATGCAATTAGCCAAGGCAGAACTCGAAGCCAAAGCAAGCATTGATACGGTCAATGAATGGGTTAAATCCTATCAAGACTATGTCAAAGCAGACGAAGCCGGACGAGTTGCAGCAGAAGCCAAACTTGTAGCAGCAACTCAAAGGGTTGCCAAAATAGAAAACAATCTTGGCGACATGGCTGAGCGCTGGAGCTTCCTAGACAGCTATATGAGCGCCAGCAATGAGGGGTTAATCATTGGCAAAAAAGATGGCTCGTCCTCTGTCCGTGTTGAGAGCGACCGTATCAGCTTCTATTCTGCTGGCTCTGAGGTAGCTTATATCTCACAAGGTGTCTTAAAGATTGAGAACGGGGTATTCACTCGGACGCTTCAAATTGGGCGTTTCCGTGAGGAGCAATATCAGCTCAATCCGGACATGAATGTAATCCGATATGTAGGGGGAGGTGCTTAAAAATAGTAAGAGCTAATTTCAGCGGCGGCTGGGGGCATAATTTGCAACTAGACGTGACTTGGGGCGTAAGGCGGCAAGATATAGCTGGCAACTACACGATGGTCAATGTATCAGTGCATTTAATCTCTAATGCTTATGTTTTCATACCGTCATATTCAAAACCTATCACAGTCAGAGTTAATGGGCTTGCTATTGACACAGTCAACGTTGATGCTGGTATCGGTGGCAATCAAGATAAGAGCTTATTATCAAAAGACTACCGCATCGACCACTCGGAAGACGGCTCTAAAGGGTTCAGTCTTGATGTAGGATTAGACATAAACGTTGGTAATTATGGCATCGCCAGAGTTATCCAGACAGTCAAATTACCATCTATACCTCGAGCAAGCTCTGGGAATGACGTGACGGCTGTCATAGGTCAACCGGTGACGATTAACATTAATCGCAAGCATGAGAGATTTACTCATTCTATTTGGGTTAGGTATGGAAGTTATGACAAGAAAATCGCTGGCGACGACATAGCAACTAGCTATGTATGGACTCCAGAAATGGCATTATGCGAAGAATTCCCAAACACATCTAGCGGTAGCGGACAAGTCACGATTATCACTTATGACGGGAGCAGAGAGATTGGGCGTGATGTTAAAAGACTTAATCTTTCAATTCCTGATAGTGTCAAGCCGACTTTGACAGGTTTCACCCTCACAGACGGCAATGCAATAGCGGCTAATATCGTTTCTGGCGGCGAGCACTTTATCAAGATTTTATCTGATATTAGAGTCAATTTTGGCGCAGCTTCTGGGGTTTACGGCTCGACGATTACAGGCTATTATGCGGAGATTGTCGGCAAAAATCAATCCACGACAACCAACGGCGGTGGCCTTGGGCTGATGAACTATGATGGCCAAGTAGTAATCAGAGCGAGAGTTACAGACAGTCGAGGGCGTACTAGTAATGCTATAGAGCGGACAGTAACTATTCTTGACTACTTCCCGCCAATCCTAAAATTTG
The DNA here is from genome assembly GCF_041431615.1 of Streptococcus sp. 27098_8_82. Taxonomy (NCBI): domain Bacteria; kingdom Bacillati; phylum Bacillota; class Bacilli; order Lactobacillales; family Streptococcaceae; genus Streptococcus; species Streptococcus sp. 27098_8_82. The sequence goes on along the minus strand of NZ_JAPVYB010000009.1, from coordinate 17,222 downwards.
ATGTGGCCAGAACTGGTCTGAACGGCGGAACGCTGACCATTACACGGACGGCCAAAGTCGCTCCTCTAATTGTAAATGGCTCGCAGAAGAACAAGATGACGCTGACATTTAAGGTCAAGCCCCTTTCGGACAGTAGTTACACATCGGACACCGGTCCTGCTGCTGGGTCTTGGACGAGCATATCAGAGCTTGCCAACAGCCCAGCAAACCTATCCGGTCAGTATCCGGCTGATAAGACTTGGGAGGTTGTTGGCAGACTTGAGGATAAAGTCACAAGCGCAGAATTTGTCGCAGTCATTACGACAGATGGCGCAGTCATTTCTTACAGCCGTTTTGGCGTTGGCATTAATAAAATATGGGAGCGTGGGGCGCTTGATGTAAAAGGCGACATCTATGCGAATGACAAACTCATTCAAATGCACCAGTTGACGCAGAAGAACGGCACTGCCATCTATGCCTACGGAAAAGACTTCGACCAGGAACGGACGACTGGTGTCTATTTTAAAAACGGAACGGAAAACAACAATCCAGCTCGTCAATATGGCTGGCTGCTAGTGCTCAATAGTAACAACGAGTGCTTCCAGATGTTCTTTCCGTCCATCGCAACAGCAGAGCCAGCTAAGCGTGTCCTACTTGCTGGGAAATGGAGCGCATGGTCAACCAATGCAAGGAGTGACCACGCTAACCTCAAGCGCATAGAATGGACGTCTACAGGCGTCAACGGTGTGCACTACAAACGGCAGGGGGATATCGTGTCGCTTAGGATTGAGATAAGAGATGTTACAGGTAATGTTAATCTTGGACGTATACCAAACGAACTAAGCCCAATTAGAGGTAACGCTGCCATGTTAAATGTGCCGGTTTTCGAAAACGGATCAAGTAACGACAGGCATTTGCAAGTCAATCCTGACGGAGTTATGACCTTGCTTGGGACTAACGATAAATACATAGGCACGCAGATTAACTGGTCTATTTAATCAAAGAAAGGAATATATGTCTAAATTACAATTTAATCGCAAGAGTTGGATTTACTCTTCATCCAACAACGAAGTTGAGGGCACTCATGTTATTCTGACGAATGCGGAGGGCGCTTTCTATCCGGTATTGCTTCCGAAAGAAGCGATTGACCTACCAGTCGAAGAACTGGAAAAGAAAGCCTTGGAGGTCGTCTATCAAGAGAATTTCCCAGACCGGGCCAAGAAAGAGCAGGACGAGGAAATCAAGAAGAAATTCCAGGAAGCAGACAAGAAAGAGCAAGAAGCTACTCTGCAGCGTGCAGAGATGAAAGAAGTGCTCGAGCTTGTCACTTATATCGCTCTTGGGATTTCTGGTGGCCTTGACATCAACAGCTACACAGCTTTGGCGCAGAAGATTGACGCACCAGTCAACGGCAAGCGGTATACAGGACCTACATTCGTCACTATTGATTATCCTTACTCGACCAATCCCAAGTGGCAGAAAGGCAATCGGACGATTGTTAAATACACTGGCATGACTGGTTACAACTACACTGGCCAATCAGCAGAAGATATGCTCAAATCTGGTGCATGGACTATCGTGCTGCCAAATATCAGCAATTAGGCAATTAGAAAGGGGGTGATTATTATTTGAAACCAGAGTACCAGCTTTTAATGACCGTGGGCGGATTTATCATAACAGTCTACGGTTTTTATAATGTTCTGCGTGCGAAAAGCATTGAGCAAGCAACCAAAATCAACTCATTGGAATTGCGATTAGGCTTTTTGGAGCAGCAGACGAAAGACCATACTCGTCGCTTGGACGACCACGACAAGCAGAACCAAGCTCTCGTCGCTATGACAGAGCAAATCAAGAATTTGACAGAAGATGTCAAAGAACTCAAAATCATGATCGAAAAGAAAGGAAGTTAAATCATGAACACATACACTAAAAAACTCGCTATCAAAGTAATCAAGACTATGGCTCAAGCAGCGCTTGGTGTCATTGGCTCGTCTGCCCTGCTGACAGAAGTCAACTGGGTAGTAGTTGCATCAACAGTCGGACTTGCAGGTCTGACATGTATCTTGATGAACTTGTCTGAACTCAAAGAAGACTAATAAGGGGGTGGTCTTTTGACGACTCAAAAACAACTACTTGACAAGCTAGAAAGTGTAGTCAATCAGCGGCTAACCGTACCAACCAACCCTTTTGGAGGACAATGTGTTGCTGCGATTGATCGAATACTTCAATACGAAGGACTATATAACCTAGACTTTAGCTATGTCAATGCAATAGATTGCTTAGACCGTGCTGCAAATCTAGGTCTTAAAGTGACATACTTTAACGGCTCTAATAACCCGCCTGTAGGGGCGGTGTTTGTGTCGAATTGCTTGCCTTATCATGAGTTCGGACATATTGGATTCGTGGTCGCACACAATCCAGATGGCACGGTAACAACGATTGAGCAGAACATCGACAGTAATGCCGATGCTCTGTATAACGGCGGTTGGACACGCAAGGTTATTCGCGATCTATCTAGCGACGGCACATTTAGCTATGTTAATTGGCAAGCACCGGCGCAGCAAATGCTCGGCTGGTTTGAGCTGCCATTTGATGCACCAAAAGCAGATATTGTAATCAAAAACTTGGAGGATTTAAAACTAATGAAAGAATTTATCGTAACTAGCAAAAAATATGGATACGGAGTTTTCGTAGGCGGGAAATATGTTGGATTGTCCGACATCAAGTCAGTAAACAGCCTGAAAGATAGGTTAGGTTTTGCTATCGTCGAGCTGGGAGATGATGACTTCCTTCGCTTTTCGAAAGCTCACGGATAATAACAGAAAGGAGTTCGCTCCTTTATAAGACACTTTTAAATAATACACTGCCTCGGCCGATTGGTCGGGGCTTTTTTGTTTGCTTCGAGGGGCAAAAAGGGGGCATAAGTTTAAAACTTTTGTATTTTTATAGCAAAAAACATAGATAGTTTCATCTCTTTATATGCTTATTTAATGCGTTTTAACGCTATTCTATCTTTTTAGGCGAATAGCGGGACACATCCGTACAGTACGTTAATCTAAGACAACAAAAAAGAACCGTTGATTGGAAAATCACCGGTTTTTTTCTTGTCTATGTGATACCACTTATCTTACTTGAGAGAAGAACAAGTTTGAGAATTGATTTTTGAAATAAAATTGTACCTTTGTCTATTTTGTCTAAAAATGATATAATGGTATAAAAGAGATGGGGGAGACGAATGTTAAAGAGAGATTTATTAAGAAATATCATTATTTTTTCAGTACTGGCAGCTATCATTATAGGGCTGAGAGTTTTTATTTATACGCCTTATCGGGTGACTGAGCAGGACAGTAATTCCTATTTGGCAAAGAATGACTTGGTCTTGGCGACGAAAAAGCAAGACATCAAGCGTGGAGACTTTGTTCTCTATGAAGTGGACGGCAAAGACTATGTCGGCCGGGTCATTGCCCAGGAAAAAGATCAGGTAACCTATATGGATGACCTCCTTTACCTGAACGGTCAGGTCATGTCGGAAGAATATATCGAGAAAATGCGCGAGAAATATCTGGCTTCAGCAGGAAGTTCGGGTTACTATACTCATGATTTCTCTATTATGGATTTAAAAGATTCAAAGTCTGATAAAATTACTAAAGATTCTTATCTGATTATTAATGACCGACGGGAAAATACGAAGGACAGCCGAGAATTTGGGCTCATCAAAGCCAGTCAAATCAAGGGAGTGGTGGAGTTCCGACTCTCACCGCTTAATGAATTTGGTTTTATTAAGAATAAATAATTGAAGTCTATTTTCAACCAAGGCAGGGCAAGCCTTGGTTTTTTCTTTGAAAATCAACTTTAAAGTTACAAGTAAACATAAAGATACTTGTCTTAATGTGGTATACTAATATCAAAAGACCGATAAAGGAGACTGCTCTTGAAGTCAAGAAAGAAAAAATTATTATTTTTGGCTATACTTGCACTGATTTTTCTGACTGCATGTAGCAGCATAGTAAATAGAGATGGTGAAAAAATATGGATGTCAGATACAGAAATGAGTGAGCTTCATAAGAAAGAGGAAAAGATCGCACTTTATATCATTAATCATTATGAAGATGTTCAAAAAATTGAATTTGATGAATTTTCCAAGGGAAAGTTCTGGGAAGCAGGTTCTGTTAGTGTGATTGTAAATGACACCAGTTATATCCCACATGTTTCTTTGGACTCAAAAGATAAAAACTATAATATAAATGATAGTTCTCACACTGATTCGACAGAATTGACTTTTCGTCTGAAAAAGAAAGAGAAGGTCACAAATTTTAAAGATACGGGTGAGACAGATGTTATTTACTCTGGAGAAAATGCTTGGCTGACGACTGAGGAAAAAGTAAAGGTACGCAACCAGGAAGAGGGGCTGGCTTTATTTTTACTGAATCACTATGAAAATGTTGAAAAAATTGAATTTACAAAGATTTCAAGAAAGCCTTTTGGACAGGCAAGATATGCTGCTTTACTTGTTAATGATAAGATAAAGATTTATACCGACCTAGATGATAGCTATGACAACTATTATTTGTCTGACAATCCTGAAAAAGACGGCCTGAAAGCTAAAGAGAAACCAACAAATTTGCAAAGTCTAGATAGTATTACTGTTATTTATTATACAGGGAAATGAAGGATGTGTTGCAATGAAAAAGCCAGACTGACTTAATCATCAGACTGGTTTTTTCGTGTCTCTTGGTGAAAGATATTTTGCCATACTTCGTGGCGGCGCCAGAGGCTGGTATGGATAACACCGTCCATTTCATAGCGGATGAGCTTGGTTTTCTGGCTGACAGAGAGCAGTTCAAAGTTTTTGATAGGTGTTTTTGAGGCTCTTTCTGCCAGAAATTCAGCCTTGTTCAGCTGTCGGCCATCTTGGGAAATGTAGAGAAATTCGGCGGACAGAAGTGTATCCAGTTGGCTGCCTTGCTCCACGAGCTGTTCACGCATGAGCAGGTTTGGGTAAAGATTGTCCAGCGTCTCATCCTCGGGAATGGGAGCGGGCTCAATATGAATATCAATGTCAAAGACTCCGAAGCGCTCCATAAGCATATCCTCAACTTGGTCCGCAATCTCATGGCTTTCAAAAACAGATAAATCTGGATTCATTTCCAAGATAATATCTAGATAGATATTACTGCCATAGGTCCGGCCGCGCTGTGACTTGACCTGAGTGATTTTAGGAATTTCCAGGATAGCTTGCTTATAGTCTTGGAGCAGGCTTTCATCAAATCCGTCGGACAGGCTGAAGGAAGATTCCATAAAGATATCATAGGCCGTCTTGAGAATGAAGAAGGTAATGATAATGGCTGCTAGCTTATCAACGATTGGGAAATTAAAGGCGCTGGCAATGATAGCAACTGAAGTGCCGATAGAAGTGACAGCGTCTGATAGGTTATCCTTGGCTGCGGCATCCAGAGCCTTGGAGTGAGCTTTTTTAGCCAGTGTTTTATTGTAAAAATAAACACCTAACATAATGATTGCCGAGATGATTCCGACCACGGCACCAACTGGGTCAATCTTAGTCTCTTGGTTGGAGATGATTTTCTGAATGGTCTCAATCAGGACATCAAATCCAACGAAAAACATGATAAAAGATGTGATGAGACTGGCCAAATCTTCTATCTTCCAATGGCCGAAGCGATGGTCACGGTCGGCTGGTTTTCTAGCCATACGCAGGCCAATTAAAACGGCGATATTAGCCACGATATCAGAGACGTTGTTAAAGCCGTCGGCCGTCAGACTGGAGGACTGGAGGGTCGAGCCTGCGATAATCTTGACCGAGGAGAGAATCAGATAGGTAGCGATGGACAGGATGGCTCCTCTCTCCGCTAGTTTCAGATTGTTACTAGGATTTTTCATGACAGCCTTTCTTTCTGAGTGGGACAGCAGAATGGAAAAGAGACTTGCGAAAAAATGTCATTTATGGACAGATGCTCTAAGTCTCATATGGGCATATTATAGCAAAAATAGGATTGATTTTCAATTTGAGTTGGGCTTGGGGTGCCTTAAATGACTTTGTCGAAAATCTAACCTAAAATCAGAAATTCCTCTTCTTTCTGGTTTAGCTTCATCAGGATTTTTGTTATAATAGTAGCATTGACTTTGAAAGAGGAAGAAAAATGCATCCTTTATTAAACGGTATGAATGACCGTCAGGCTGAGGCGGTTCAGACAACAGAAGGGCCTTTGCTGATTATGGCGGGAGCTGGATCGGGTAAGACCCGTGTCCTGACCCACCGCATTGCCTATTTGATTGATGAGAAGATGGTCAATCCTTGGAATATCCTTGCCATTACCTTTACCAATAAGGCGGCGCGGGAGATGAGAGAACGGGCTGAAAAACTTAAAACGGAAGCTCAAGATTGCTTAATCGCTACCTTCCACTCCATGTGTGTACGCATTCTGCGGCGAGAAGCAGATCATATTGGCTACAACCGCAACTTTACTATCGTTGATCCAGGTGAGCAGCGGACTCTGATGAAACGGATTCTCAAAAATCTCAATCTGGATCCTAAAAAGTGGAATGAGCGCGCCATTCTTGGGTCTATTTCCAATGCTAAGAACGACCTGATTGATGAGGTGGCCTATGCAAATCTAGCTGATGATATGTATACAGAAATTGTGGCCAAGTGCTACACAGCCTATCAAAAGGAATTGCGCCAGTCTGAGGCTATGGACTTTGACGATTTGATTATGCTGACCCTGCGGCTTTTTGATCAAAATCCTGATGTTCTGACCTACTACCAGCAACGTTACCAGTATATCCATGTGGATGAGTACCAGGATACCAACCATGCTCAGTATCAGCTGGTCAAGCTCTTGGCTTCCCGCTTTAAGAATATTTGCGTAGTCGGAGATGCTGACCAGTCTATCTATGGCTGGCGGGGAGCCGATATGCAGAATATCCTGGACTTTGAAAAGGATTATCCAGAAGCTAAGGTAGTCCTGCTTGAGGAAAATTATCGCTCTACTAAGACCATCCTTCAAGCTGCTAATGAAGTCATCCGAAACAACCGCAACCGCCGTCCCAAAAATCTCTGGACTCAAAATGAAGACGGTGAGGAAATTGTCTACTATCGGGCTAATGACGAGCAGGACGAAGCTCTCTTTGTCGCCCGAACTATTGATCAGCTGAGCCGAGAAGGTTACAGTCATAAGGATTTTGCAGTTCTTTACCGGACCAATGCCCAGTCACGGACGGTGGAAGAAGCCCTGCTCAAGTCCAATATTCCCTATACCATGGTCGGTGGAACCAAGTTCTACAGCCGTAAGGAAATCCGCGATGTTATTTCTTATCTCAATCTCATCGCCAATCCTAGCGACAATATCAGCTATGAGCGCGTGGTCAATGAGCCTAAGCGTGGTGTTGGACCAGGAACGGTGGAGAAAATTCGAGATTTTGCGTCCAGTCAGGAAATGTCTTTACTGGATGCGTCGGCCAATATCCTGCTGTCGCCAGTCAAGGGCAAGGCGGCTCAGGCGGTCTATGAATTTGCCAATATACTTCTGGATTTGCGGGAGTGCTTGGACGACTATACAGTGACGGAGCTGGTAGAGGCTGTATTGGAAAAGACAGGATATGCTGCGGTCTTAGCCGCGCAAGCAACTTTGGAAAGCCAGGCTCGGATTGAAAATATCGAAGAATTCCTGTCTGTAACCAAGAACTTTGATGAAAGTCCAGATAATCCTGCTGATGAATCTGGTCTTGATAAGCTCAGCCGTTTTCTCAATGACTTAGCCTTGATTGCAGACACAGATGACGGAGATACGGAGAGTTCCGAAGTGACTCTGATGACCCTCCACGCGGCCAAGGGATTGGAATTTCCGGTCGTCTTTCTGGTTGGTATGGAGGAAAATGTCTTCCCTCTAAGTCGGGCGTCTGAAGATGAGGATGAGTTGGAAGAGGAACGGCGTCTAGCTTACGTTGGCATCACCCGAGCAGAGAAGATTCTCTATCTGACCAATGCTAATTCCCGTATGCTTTATGGTAAAACCAACTATAATCATCCTACACGCTTTTTGAGAGAAATCAGCTCAGACTTGCTAGACTATCAGGGACTGGCTCGACCGTCAAATAGCTCCTTTAAGGTTAGTTATACCAATAGTGATACCAGTCAATTCGGTCAAGGCATGAGTCTGGCCCAGGCCCTGCAAGAACGGAAGCGTCAGGCAGCACCAAGCTCGATTTCTACAGGCAGTCTGCCTTTTGGAAAGAGCAGTCAGAGCCAGCCATCTAAGCCAGAAGTTGCTTGGGCTATCGGGGATATTGCCCACCATAAGAAATGGGGAGATGGGACAGTTCTGGCAGTCTCTGGCAGCGGAAACAGTCAAGAGCTTAAGATTAATTTCCCAGAAGTCGGTCTGAAGAAAGTGCTGGCCAGCATAGCACCGATTGAGAAAAAATCATGATGAGGCAGTCAATTGAAGCCTGGATCTATCATCCAGAGGATGGAGAAATCTTGCTATTGAAAGTGGAAGCTGAGAAAGTTTCCTTTTGGCAGCCCATTACTGGTGGGATTGAGAGTGGTGAGAGCCCAGAAGAGGCCTGCCTTCGTGAAATAAAAGAAGAGACCGGCTTGGTCTTAGCTTGTTCAAGTCTGACAGGTCTTGGAAATTTCACAGTAAAGATTGATGAACATCTGACCATTCACAAAAATCTCTTTCTAGTTCTGACAGAACAGAAGGAAATCCAGATTTCAGATGAGCATGTGGGAGCTCAGTGGGTAGCTTTAGACAAAGTTTCGTCGCAGTTGTACTGGCCCAGCAATCAAGCGACTTTTGAGATTATAAAAGAGAAGCTATAAGATATAGCTTCTCTTTATTTCTTTTGATAAGGAAATTCTATTAGTCAAGTGGGGCGTTTAGTGGTAGACTTATCACATAACTATAGTGAGGTGACCTTATGACACGTGAATTTAAATTTGAAACTCTGCAGCTTCATGCCGGACAAACAGTGGACCCGACAACTAAGTCGCGGGCTCTGCCTATTTATCAGACAACTTCCTATGTGTTTGACGATACTCAGGAAGGAGAAGATCTCTTTGCCCTGCGCAAGCCGGGCAATATCTACACTCGGATTACCAATCCGACCCTGTCTGCTTTTGAGGAGCGGATTGCGGCTTTGGAAGGTGGGGTTGGAGCACTAGCGACAGCTTCTGGTATGGCAGCTGTTACCTACACCATTCTAGCCTTGGCCCATGCTGGCGACCATGTAGTGGCAGCCTCTACCATCTACGGCGGCACCTTTAATCTGCTCAAGGAAACCCTGCCTCGCTATGGCATTACCACGACTTTTGTTGATATTGAAAATCTGGCTGAAGTAGAAGCAGCCATTCAGGACAATACCAAGCTGGTTCTGATTGAAAGCTTGGGCAATCCTTTGATTAATATTCCTGACTTTGACGCTTTGGCAGAGCTGGTTCATGCTCACAAGATTCCGTTGATTTCCGATAATACCTTTGCTACGCCTTATCTGATCAATGTCTTTTCTCATGGTGTGGACATTGCGGTGCATTCTGCGACCAAGTTTATCGGCGGTCATGGAACCAGCATCGGTGGCGTAATTGTGGACAGCGGTCGTTTCGACTGGGAAGCTTCTGGCAAGTTTCCGCAGTTTGTTGATCCGGACCCGAGCTATCATGATATCAGTTATACACGTGATGTCGGAGCAGCAGCTTTTGTCACTGCAGTCCGGACTCAGCTCTTGCGCGATACGGGCGCAGCCATGTCTCCCTTCAATGCCTTTCTCTTCCTGCAGGGGTTGGAAACTCTCTCTTTGCGTGTAGAGCGCCATGTGTCCAATGCAGAAAAGATTGTAGATTTCCTAGCAGGACATCCTAAGGTCGAGCAGGTCAATTATCCCAAGCTTGCTGACAGTCCATATCATGCTTTGGCAGAAAAATATTTCCCTAAAGGCGTGGGCTCAATTTTCACTTTTAATGTCAAAGGTGGGGAGAAAGAAGCTCGTAATGTTATTGACAGCCTGGAGATTTTCTCTGACTTGGCCAATGTAGCCGATGCTAAGTCCTTGGTTGTCCATCCAGCTACGACAACTCACGGTCAGATGTCGCCAGAAGATCAGCTGGCAGCAGGCATTACACCAAATCAAATTCGTCTCTCTATCGGCTTGGAAAATGTGGATGACTTGATAGAGGATTTGAGAATCGCCTTGGAATCTATCTAATTTTCAAGGCCTCTAGACTGTGAAAATGAGAATAAAACTAGGTTTTCGCCTAGTTTTTTGTTATAATAGGATGAAATATATAAAATAGTAGGAGATTAAAATGACAATTTCGGTGATTGTTCCGTGTTTCAATGAAGAAGAGTCTATTCCTCTGTTTCATGAAGCTATGGAAGCGGTCAAATACCAAATCCGTGACCAGTTTGAATATATTTTTGTCAATGACGGATCGACAGACCGGACCTTGGCTGTTTTGCGTGAGCTCAGCAGTCGCTGTCCAGACGTGCACTATCTGTCCTTTTCTCGCAATTTCGGAAAAGAAGCAGCCCTCTATGCTGGTTTGCAAGAGGCGAGAGGGGAATTTGTGACGGTCATGGATGTAGATTTGCAGGATCCGCCTGAGCTCCTGATTGAGATGAAGGCCATGCTGGACTCGAATCCTGAGCTGGACTGCGTGGGGACTCGTCGGACTACTCGCGAGGGAGAGCCACCTATCCGGAGCTTTTTTGCCAATCTGTTCTATAAGCTGATTAACAAGATTAGTCAGGTAGAGATGGTAGATGGTGCGCGGGACTTCCGCCTGATGCGCCGCCAGATGGTAGAAGCTATTCTGGAAGTTTCAGAGTACAATCGCTTCTCCAAGGGGATTTTTGCCTGGGTTGGCTTCAATACCGAGTATTTGGAATACAAAAATGTTGAACGAGTGGCTGGTAAGACCTCTTGGAATTTCTGGTCTCTTTTCAACTACTCTTTGGAAGGCATCGTCAATTTCTCTGATGCGCCGCTCAACATCGCCTTTTTAGGAGGTATCCTGTCTTGGATTTTAGCCTTCATCCTGATGGCAGTGATTATTATTCGTACCTTGGTTTTTGGTGATCCGACATCGGGTTGGCCGTCTCTTATGACTGTCATTCTCCTTATCGGCGGCTTCCAGCTGCTGACCATCGGCATACTGGGTAAATACATTGGTAAAATCTTTATGGAAACCAAGCATCGGCCGATTTATGTGATTAAGGAGAAAAGTAAATGATTTTCCGGAAACGTTTTTCTGATTTTAAAAACTATCTTCTTTTAAATAAATCGTCTGCCCTAGTTATTTTTATTATTTATTCAGTAGTCAATATTAATATCGGTTTAGCTGAGTATCCCTATATTGATGATATTGGAAGACAATTACAAGGCTATTCAAAATTCTCTGAACATTATTCAAGGTATTTAAGTGAGTATTCCGCTCGATTAATACAAGGTGGGGATCATTTGACAGAACTAGGCTTGACTTCAAATATTCTGTCCGCTTGTTTTTTAACTTTAGCGAGCTTAATTTTATTGTTTGTCTTATATCCCAATAAAAAGATTTCTTTTATAACAGCATCTGTTTCAACTATTATAGGGATTAATCCGTGGTTTTTAGAGCCATTAAGTTTTAGGTTTGACAATCCTTTTATGACTTTAAGTATATTAGTTTCCATCATTCCATTTATTTTCTGGGATAATAAAAAAATATTTGGAGTTATGTCAGTTGTTGGTATATTCTTAATGTGCAATTCATACCAAGCTTCTTCAGGAGTGTACATTATTGTAACCATGACGCTAGTATTTTTAGAATTATTGCAAGGAAGTTATTTTAAAGAAAAAATTCCTAAAATTTTCATCTCAATGTTGTCATATGTAATTGGTTTGCTTTTATATCGTATACAAATTTTTATAAAGCCACCGATTTTTGCTGATCAAGCTGATATTCCAAAGGGATTAGAGATGATTAAAATAATTGGGGTGAATGCTACAGGATATTTGAACAATATATTTTTTCAAAGTTCAACTATCTGGGTTTTATTAACAATAATTGCTATATTTCTCTTAACTATCAGTGTGATTCGCTTATCCAGAACTAAATTCCTTTTAAACTTTATTTACATGCTGATTTGGCTAAGTTTAGGAAGTGTATTTAGCTATGGAACCTATTTGATTTTGTCTAATCCTTATTATCTTATGAGACCAAGATATGAATATGGTTTCGGAATTTTTTTAGCGATTATCTTAATTGTTAACTTAGAGTGCGTTGAAAAGAGTAAAATTCTACGTAGAGGGAAGTCCTTCGTCTCGGGATTATTAGTTTTTTATTTCTTATCTTTCTCTTTTACTTATGTGAGCAGTTTAAAACAACAAAATGAAATGTTCAAAGCGCAGAGCATATTGCTAGCTTCCTCTCTAAACAAGTACATTACACTCGAAAAAACAGTTATTAATGTGAATCGCTTTCTTTCTGATTCGCCAGTATTTAGCAATACAGCTTCTGTTTATCCAATGTTAAAAAGTTTGATTATGCCAAATACGAATGTTTCTTGGGATATGACATTGAGATTTAATAGCATAACGAACTTAAACGTCGATTTCAAATTAATCGATATTGCTAATATCGATTTTAGTAGTGAAAATTATACATTACTTGAAGAAACAAAGTTATATAATATTTATCTTGAAAATAATGAATTATTTGTTATCATGAAGTAGAATCTTTCTAAGAGAGAAATAAAGAAAAGATTCATTTTAATATGATTATGCATTGTTAAAGTTTATACTGTCAATTTGAAATGATGCTAAGTTTTCTGATTATCACTTGCATAATGTTGCATCATTTATATATGGAGTATAAAAAGTATGAGATTTTATTTTCTAAAAATGACTAGAGGTATGATTCGATCAAGCAGATTTTTTCTGCTTTTTTTGTTATAATAAACTCATTGAATGTTTATGATGTGAAAGGAAAGACAAATGATTTTAATTACAGGTGCGAATGGACAGCTAGGTACAGAGCTTCGCTATCTTTTGGATGAGCGCAATGAGGAGTATGTGGCTGTTGATGTGGCGGAAATGGATATTACCAATGCACAAATGGTGGACAAGGTCTTTGCGGAAGTCAAGCCAAGCTTGGTTTATCACTGCGCAGCTTATACTGCAGTTGATGCGGCTGAGGACGAAGGAAAAGAGCTGGACTATGCCATCAATGTGACCGGGACCGAAAATGTTGCAAAAGCAGCAGAAGCACACGGAGCGACCTTGGTCTACATCTCAACAGACTATGTCTTTGACGGACAAAAGCCTGTCGGAGAGGAATGGGAAGTAGATGACCGGCCGGATCCACAGACAGAGTATGGCCGTACCAAGCGCATGGGTGAGGAGCTAGTTGAGAAATATTCCAGCCGTTTCTATATTATCCGTACTGCCTGGGTCTTTGGTAACTACGGTAAAAACTTTGTCTTTACCATGCAAAATCTTGCTAAGACTCACAAAACTCTGACTGTAGTCAATGACCAGCATGGTCGTCCGACTTGGACTCGTACGCTGGCTGAATTTATGACTCATCTGGCTGAAAACCAAAAGGAATTTGGTTATTACCATCTGTCTAATGATGCAGCTGAGGATACAACTTGGTATGACTTTGCATTGGAAATTCTCAAAGATACAGATGTGGAAGTCCAGCCGGTTGATTCCAGCAAGTTCCCGGCCAAGGCTAAGCGGCCTTTCAACTCAACTATGAGCCTGACCAAGGCCAAGGCTACAGGCTTTATCATTCCGACTTGGCAGGATGCCTTAAAAGAGTTTTACAAGCAAGAGAAGAAACAGTGATTTTCTTTGAAGTTAATAACAGCGACAGAACTTAGTCTCAGACTAGGTTCTGTTTTTTTCTTCTAGCTAGTTGGGGAAGTGGTTTCAGGTGCGTGCTCTGGTGGAGAAAGAGCTGGCTTGAAGATGCGGGTGGGAAATGATAATGAGAAGAATTTTCCACAGATCCTATCCCCTTAAAATAAAGATGTTTCAATTTGATGAAATTCTGTGGATAACCTTTATTATTTCATTCAACTGTGTTACAATGTTACTATAAATAAAATAGAAGAGGTGTGTGAATATGTCACGTAAACCATTTATTGCTGGTAACTGGAAAATGAACAAAAATCCTGAAGAAGCAAAGGCTTTTGTAGAAGCAGTTGCTGCTAAGCTACCTTCTTCAGATTTGGTAGAAGCTGGTATCGCTGCTCCAGCACTTGATTTGACAACTGTTTTGGCAGCAGCTAAAGGAACCAATCTTAAGGTTGCAGCGCAAAACGCTTACTTTGAAGATGCAGGTGCCTTCACTGGTGAAAACAGCCCTAAAGTTCTTGCAGAAGTTGGAGTTGACTACATTGTTATCGGTCACTCAGAACGTCGCGATTATTTCCATGAAACAGACCAAGACATCAACAAAAAAGCGCATGCTATCTTCCGCAATGGTCTGGTGCCAATCATCTGCTGTGGTGAATCACTGGAAACTTACGAAGCTGGTAAAGCAGTAGATTTCGTTGGTGCTCAAGTATCAGCTGCTTTGAAAGACTTGACAGCTGAGCAAGTTGCATCATTGGTTATCGCTTATGAGCCAATCTGGGCTATCGGTACTGGTAAGTCAGCAACTCAAGATGACGCTCAAAAGATGTGTAAAGCAGTTCGTGACGTTGTAGCAGCTGACTTTGGTCAAGAAGTAGCAGACAAGGTTCGTGTTCAGTACGGTGGTTCTGTAAAACCTGAAAATGTTGCGTCTTATATGGCTTGTCCAGATGTTGACGGTGCTCTTGTTGGTGGTGCATCACTTGAAGCTGAAAGCTTCTTGGCATTGCTTGATTTTGTAAAATAAAAAAATGTTGAAAAAAGACTTGTCCTCCCAAAGGTGACAAGTTTTTTAAAAGTTGGAGAGAAAAGTTGAAATCGAAAGAATTAGTTTATTTAGCGAGTACGGCTATTTTGTTGGCAGCGACTGCCAATGTTGCAAAAGCCGAGGAACATAATATCGCTGAGTCAGAAGTTTTAAAAACAGAAAGGTCTGTTAGTTCCCAGAATCAAACAGTGAATGCGGCCGCATCACAAACGTCTAATCAGGCGACTGTAGCAGTGTCAACTGCAGAACAGTCAGTTCAAGCTGTTAAGCAAGAGGAGGAAGCAACGAACGCTACAGGAACAGCTGTTGAGTCTGGAGGAGCAGCTCAATCAGTTCCTGTAGAAACTCAGGTAGCTTCTGCTAAGCCAGAAGGGCAAAGTCAGCCAGATGCAAATGCTTCTAATCAGAATGAAACTGCAGCTGATCAGTCAGCAAAAGCAAGCTCTTCTGTTTCAGATTCTGCTACTGCCTCAGAGCCCAAGCCTAGTCCTGCAGTAGCATCAGCACCAAAAGCTAGTAGTGCTGGAAAAACTGTATTTTATAATGCTGGGTCAAAGGCTCAGGCAGCCCGCGGGAATTCCCAAGCAGAGATTAAAGGCACTTCCTTTGTAGATGTCAGCAGCCACAATGGCCATATCAGCGTAGATGACTATCGTAAATTAGCCCAGCAAGGGGTTGGCGGTGTCGTTGTCAAACTGACTGAAGGAACCCATTACACTAATCCATTTGCCGAGTCTCAAGTGAGAAATGCTCAGGGAGCTGGTTTACAAGTATCGACCTATGCCTTCTCGCACTATACCAGTGATGAAGAAGCGAGAGCAGAAGCTCGTTATTACGCTGCCTTTGCTAATAGACTAGGTTTGCCTAAAAACACAGTCATGGTCAACGACATGGAAGATCCCAAAATGCAAAATGGGATTAACCAGCATACCCAGGCTTGGGCGGATGAGATGCGCAGACTGGGTTATTCCAACCTGATGTATTATACCAGTGCCAGCTGGCTGGATCAAAATAATCTTCGCAGCAAGGGACCAGTTAATACATCGCAATTTGGCTATAGCAACTTCTGGGTGGCCCAGTATCCGTCCTCTAATTTAAATCTTGATGGAGCTAAATCTCTCAAATACAACAGTGGCGCTGGAGCATGGCAGTTTACAGCTCAGGCTCAGCTTTTAGCTGGCAAACATGTATTTGACCATAGCGTTGACTATTCCGGAAGATTTACCCAGCAGTCTGCTCTTGCTAAGCAGCCTTTAAAGGGTAACATCAGTATTCAGAATAAGAATAATGTCAACGGAAGCTTTGATGTTGTGATTTCAAACGTTTCTGCTCCTTATGGAGTGTCTGTTGTTAGTGTTCCGGTGTGGTCTGAAGCTAATGGTCAAGACGATATTATCTGGTACACAGCCACTCAGCAGGCCAATGGTACTTATAAAGTTTCTGTTGATTCTAGCAGACATAAAGATTCAGTTGGAAAGTACAATGTCCATCTCTACTATGTCCGCAACGACGGTCAATTAGTCGGTGTCGGCGGTACTACGACTAATGTATCTGTCATCAAGCCACAGGGCAAAATCAGCATTCAGAATCGCAACAGCGAAACTGGTGATTTCGATATTGTGGTTTCAGGTATCTCATCCCCAGGTGGTCTTAAGACTGTCTCTCTGCCAACTTGGTCAGAAGCTAATGGTCAAGATGATATCAAATGGTATACTGCTGAACGTCAGGCTGACGGCACTTATCGTAAGCGAGTACGCATAAGCGACCACAATAATGTGCAGGGCGAGTACAACGTCCATCTCTATTATGTCCAAAATGACGGCCGCTTGGTTGGTGTAAGCGGCACTAAAACGACCGTTTCTCTTGGAAAACCTAAAGGCACCATCAGTATTCAAAATCGAAATAAAGAAACCGGCGATTTTGATATTGTGGTTTCAGGTATTTCATCTCCGGGCGGCCTGAAGGAAGTTTCCCTGCCAACTTGGTCTGAGGCTAACGGCCAAGATGATATCAAATGGTACAACGCTGAGCGTCAAGCTGATGGCACCTATCGTAAGCGTGTCCGTCTGAGCGATCACAAAAATGTAGAGGGTGAGTACAATATTCATCTCTACTATGTGCAAAATGATGGCAGCTTGGTAGGTGTAAGTGGCACTAAAACGACTATTTCTATAGAAAAACCAAAAGTTCAAGGCAAAATCAGTATTCAGAATCGCAACAGCGAAACTGGCGATTTTGATATTGTGGTTTCAGATATCGTATCGCCAGGCGGTCTCAAGACTGTTTCCCTACCAACTTGGTCAGAGGCCAATGGCCAAGATGATATCAAGTGGTACAA
>NZ_JAPVYB010000008.1:0-83496 GCF_041431615.1 Streptococcus sp. 27098_8_82 | reverse complement strand
CTACCTGTCAATACCTTTTTCCAATTTTTTTATTTTTTCTTGATAAAAAAACTTGATAGTCGAACCCATTCTATTAAAACAGATAGCGACTCATCAAGCTTGATTATTATAAAATCGTATTATCTTGAAAATCTTTTAAGTGATTTTTTAAATCTTTAAGCATGGCTCTTCTTCCTTTAAAGCGCTCGTTGCTCATCAACCTCTGATAATTATCCAATCCAACATCATCAAGAGTTCTTTTATAATTGTCAATCGCTTCTCTGAAGGCAACTAACTCATCTAGAAACAACTCTTTTGACTTCAAACGATGACCAATCTCACTCACTTCTTCATAAGGCTGGCGGTCCAATTTGCGCTTTTGGCTTTCTTGTTTACGAATTTTATCATGTATATGATTTCTGAATTTTGTTTTGAAATAACGATAGAGTTTTTCCTCATCGTTTTCAATTCCTTTTTCTTTAAGTAGAAGTTCGTATAAAACTAACATTCCTTCTTGATCCCAATCACTATGTTCCCACAAGTGTATATAGTAATCTTTCTTACACTTCCAAACTATCCATTTCACCTTCTCATAAGTAGTTCTAAAATCCATAGTTCCTCCTTAAAATTTACTTGACTTAATTCTACTGTAAATAGAAAGCAAGGTGGACTCTTTCTTCTAAAAAGCATCTTTCAGGAGCTCTTCTGACTCGAATAACTATTTTTAAGTCATTTCAGGCACATATTTAGTCATTTGGGAGGATTGTGCGAAGTCTGAAAGCAAAAAAATCAAATGCTTACACATTTGATTTTTTAAACCTAGCTCCGCCAGTAGGACTCGAACCTACGACATCATGATTAACAGTCATGCGCTACTACCAACTGAGCTATGGCGGATTATATAGTCCGTACGGGATTCGAACCCGTGTTACCGCCGTGAAAAGGCGGTGTCTTAACCCCTTGACCAACGGACCATTTCTTGTCCTTATGCAGAACATATTCCATTATATCAGCTTTTCTTCCTTTGTCAATAATTATTTCAGAAAAAGAGAAAAAAGTTGGAATTTCTCCAACTTCTTCTACTCGGAACTTTTTTCTTCCATTTTCGTTTTAATTTCATCATAAGAAAGCGCATGAGCTTCTTTGTCTAATTCAAGTTCAGACTCTTCTGGCATTTTGCCAGTTTCATACAATGATTTAATCTGATTGCTATCCAAAGTTTCATATTTAAGAAGCGCTTCAGCAATCAATTTATGAGTTTCGCGATGGGACTGGATAATCTCTGCAGCTTTGTTACGAGCTTCATTAAGAAGTTCTCTTACTTCTTCGTCAATCTCATATGCAGTCTGTTCTGATATTGATTTTTGAGGACTGGCTGCACCAAACATAGCATGATTGCCTTCGTATTGAACCGGACCAAGTTTTTCGCTCATTCCATATTCTGTTACCATACTGCGGGCCATCTGAGTTGCCTGTTCAAAGTCATTAGAAGCACCCGTTGTTTGAACATTAAAGATAATCTCTTCAGCTACACGGCCACCCATAAGACCAGCTAATTGCTCTTTCATATCTTCTTTAGATAGAAGCATTTGGTCTTCTTTAGGCAGGGCAATCATATATCCGCCAGCGCGTCCACGAGGGACGATGGTTACTTTATGTACGACACGCGCATTTGATAATACCAAACCAACAATAGTATGTCCAGCTTCATGATAAGCAACCATTTGACGATCGCGTTCAGACACCATCTTATCTTTCTTAGAAGGTCCTGCGATTACCCGGTCTTCTGCTTCATCAATATCATCTGCATCAATGACTTTCTTGTTACGACGAGCAGCAACCAAAGCAGCTTCATTCAAAACATTTTCCAAATCAGCACCAACAAAACCTGGTGTCTGCTGAGCAACTAGTTTCAAATCAACATTTTTAGCCAGCGGCTTATTCTTAGCATGAACACGAAGAATGGCTTCCCGACCTTTAACATCAGGACGACCGACCAACACTTTTCTGTCAAAACGGCCAGCACGCAGCAAGGCTGGATCCAATACATCCGAACGGTTAGTAGCCGCAATGATAATGATTCCTTCATTGCCTTCAAAACCATCCATTTCAATCAAGAGCTGATTAAGGGTTTGCTCCCGCTCATCGTTACCACCGCCAAGGCCAACACCACGCTGACGACCGACTGCATCGATTTCATCGATGAAGATAATGGCAGGAGCTGCTTTTTTCGCATCTTCGAACAAAGAACGAACCCGGCTTGCTCCGACCCCAACAAACATTTCTACAAAGTCGGAACCTGAGATACTGAAGAAAGGAACACCTGCTTCTCCAGCAACTGCCTTAGCAAGCAAGGTTTTACCAGTTCCTGGAGGGCCTTCTAGAAGAACACCAGCAGGAATACGAGCACCTAATTTGGTGTAACGTTTCCGATCTTTCAAAAACTCAACAACTTCTACTAGCTCTTGCTTTTCTTCCTCAGCACCAGCTACATCCGAGAAACGAACCTTGATATCTTCTTTGTTAGCAGCACGCGCCTTATTGCGCCCGAAATTCATGGCACCGCGAGCACCGCCGCCACCACCTTGATTCATCATGGACATAAAGAAGAAGATGACAATCACAAAAGGAACGATGGAAGTGAGGATTGTAATCCACATTCCGCTTGAACTTTCGCGCTTTATGCTGATTTCAGTGTTATGCTCAGAGGCTAATTTTTGTAAATCAGAAATTGTAATATCTGACGGTAAAATAATACTTGTGAATTTTTCTACTTTAGAAATGTTTGGAGTGAAAAATAAAATCCCTGTATCTTCTTTTGATTCCTGAGGTGTTTTGTAAGTACCTGAAATCTCGACGACACTGCCATTTGGCTGGTAGCTCATCTCCGTGACATTATTTTCCTTAATTTCCTTCACTAATTCTGTGTAATTGATTTGCTGACTGCGACCGCCAGTATCTCCTGAGAAGAAATACTGAAACCCTGTCACTAGGACAACAATAATCAGAATATAGAGAAATGGATTTTTTATAAAACCATTGTTTTGCTTATTTTTCATCTATTAATAGTAAACCTTTATTTTGTATAAACTTCTTCTTTCAAAATACCAATATATGGAATATTACGATAGTTCTCATTGTAATCTAATCCATATCCAACAACAAATTCATTTGGAATTGTGAAACATGTATAATCAGCATCGATTTCAACAATACGCCCTTCTGGCTTATCCAAAAGTGTAGCAATTTTTACTGATGCAGCATTTCTTTCCTTAAACAAATTGCACAGATTTTTTAAAGTCTGACCAGTATCAATAATATCCTCAACAAATAAAATATCACGTCCTGTGATATCTTGATCAATGTCTTTAATAACATTAATGACACCTGAGCTAGCAGTACCACCATGGTAGCTGGAGACCAACATAAAATCAAGCTCAATATGTGTATCAATATGCTTGATTAGCTCAGCCATAAAAGGCACGGAACCTTTTAAAATTCCAACAAAAATTGGATTTTTACCTTGGTAGTCTTTGGTTAATTGCTGACCAAGCTTTTTTGCAGCATCCACGATTTCATCATGGGAAATCAATATTTTTTTGATATCTTGTTCTAGCATAATTTTACCCATCTATTTTCTGAATATAAAGTACAGTACTCATTATATCACTTTTTAATGCCTTACTCAAATCACTGACAGCAATATTTAAGATTGCTAAAATTTGATGATTTTGTTCCACTATTACAGATGAATTCCGTTCTTCAAAGGAAACCTTCTTATCAATAAAAAGACGACGAAGCTTTTTGTGATGACCATTCAGCAAAATACTGTCTCCTTCTTTTCGGAAACGGAGTGTCAGCGAAGTTTCACGCGAAACAAAAATTTTCTGGATATTTTCACCGCTCAAAGGAATCCCAAATGAAAATCGATAATGCCCAAACTCAATCAGATTCTCAAATTCTAACAAAATTGAATCCATTTTTAAATCGGGCTTACGACTGATTTTTTTAATTTCAAAACGCTGGTAATCCTTAACAAGCTCATAGTCTTTTTTCAAAGTGTGCTGATAATTGGCCTTAGTCCGCAGGATGTTCAAAACCTCCTCAAACTGCTGCTTGCTCAGATTCAGCCCAGGAAAATTTTCGAGATAGTTCTGCAATAGAAAACGTTGAACCTGGGGGATTTGCTGATGAAAGACTTGGACATTTTCTATATCTAAATCTCTGGTCAAGTGAGACAAAGCGGTCTGCCAATCTTCAATTTCCTTTCCCAGATACCGCAAAGAATCCTTAAATTGTGGGTTTTCTTTTTCTAGATCCGGCAGATAAAGATTGCGAATTCGATTTCTGAGATAATCATTTTGAAAATTACTGCTATCTTCAAAATACTGAATATCCGGAAAGTCTGACTTATGAAAAGTAAGCAAAGGACGAATCAGCTCCCCACAAGCAAAAGGCTGGACAGCTTTCATGCCGGACAGATGACGAAGTCTAGCTCCACGCAGCAGCCGCATAAAAACAGTCTCAGCTTGATCATCTGCGTGGTGGGCAGTTACCAGAGCTGTATAGTGCCCCTCCTGCATCACTTTCCCGAAAAAATCATAACGAAACTGCCGAGCAGCATTTTCTGAAAAATTACCAGAAAAACTTGATGTAAAAATCTTTACACCAAGCTGTTCCGCAATCTTTACCAATGCCTTTTCTTCTTGATCTGACTCTGGCCGCTGTTTGTGATTGACATGAGCAATCGCAAGCTCGATAGCCAGTTCTTTTTGAGAAACAATCAACAGCTGCAGCAGTGTCATAGAATCCAGTCCACCTGATACAGCAATCAAAACTTTTCGATGGTCTTGGAAATACTTTTTCTCCTGCATTTTTTTAAGAAATTCTTGCTTAATCATTTCAGGACTCCATAGACATCGTCTGCTATCTGAGAAATATTATCGTAGGTTGCATTATTAGTAAAAATGACAATGATAAAAGGAGAATCTGTATAGACAATCGCAGCATCATGCTTGAAATCATAGGCATCACCAATTTTATGAGCCACTTTAACATCTATATTTTTAGAAATCCGCTGATTATCATAATTTGTCTGAGACAAGGCATCGATAATCATGCCATTTTGCTCATAGATAGCTTCCAAAACATTCCCAGCCATACGTGAAGATGCTTGTCTTTCTTCCACATCCCATTTCTTTCCAGCTATTTTGTTGATCGTCTGCTGAAAATTTTTATCAGATTGATTGGTCGCATAATAGCCTAAAATATTGTGGGCGACATTATCTGATTCTTTGGCCACTCGATTAATCAAATCCTGAACTGAATATTCCTTGTCATCAGCTGACTTAGCAATGCTGCCACTTCCTTCTGGTTCGTAAGCACCTGCAAAATCATTGACTGCTCCAATATACTTGAACTTCTGATCTAACGAAAGTTTTTTCTGATCCAGCTGTTCCTGCACATAGTAAAGATAAGGCAGTTTGGTCACACTGGCCGAATACATCTCTTGATCTTGATTGATACCTGCTTCTTTGCCTGTGTCCAGCTGTTTCACATAGATAGAATAGTCCGCCTTGTTGTACTTACTGCTCAAAATTTCTTGAACTTTGTCCATTCGATTATCAGTCTCATCCAGAAATTCCATAGAAACCCAGCCCTGTCCTTCAATCTGGGCATAAGTTCCTTTGACTGTCTGGACAATTTGAACAATGTTTACTTTTGTATATGGAGCTACTGTTGCATTGATTTTTTTAACTCCGTTGATATTGGCTTTATCATAAAGAGTAAAACCGGGTTTCAGCCACATTTCTTGATGGATATCTTCGATTGACTGGACAGTATCTTCGTAAATTGTATTTTTATCCGCTATCACAAACTGCCCATTTTTCAGTTTGAAAATCGGGACTTCTTCTTCATTTACATAAAATCCAGTTATCTGGATAGGCTGGTCTGGAACTAGCTTTCCAGCAGTCTTACTCAGAGTAGAATCTGTAAATGTAGGAGTTTCTTCATAAACATTAGGATTTGTCGGGATGCTTTCATAATAGCGTCCATACGCAGTGCTTGTAAAATGATATTTTTCTTCCTCGTCTAATACGAAATCTTTTTCGGTACTAATAACTGTGATACTGCTAAATAAAGCTGGCAGCAAAAATATCAGTAACAAAAACTTACGCATGTTTTCCCCTTTCCTCTTGATTTTTTTGAAGTTTCAAAGCTTGATTTTTTTCAGACAGTTCTTCCAATTTCTCATCTGAAAATTCCAAGAACTGCTCAATTGTTTTTAGTAAATCTTCCATAACTACTGTGGTAATAAATCTGGGATAGTATAAATGTACTCACCCTCTTTTGAAAAAGAGTATTTAGCGCGTGCATACTTAGCAGCATAGCTGTCATCTTTTAACTTTGTTGCTATATCAGATTGATAGACCTTTTCTTCGCTGAGCGTCTGATATTTCTCCTGCAGTTTAGAATACTGTTCACGACGCTGCAGCAAGGTTTGATAACTCTGGTACAAATTATAGGTAGGTAGAATAAATAAGAGAATCACCAAAATCAGAACCCAGCCCATAAAACGGTTACGTTTCCGCCGTTCCTGATCCACATATCTGCGGCGTTGATTTTCATCTTGAATAAAACGATTATTGAGTTGGACGATATTTTTAGGCATCTTCTTCTATCCTTGTTTCACTGACGATTTCGTACATTTTAGCTGCATCTTCTTTTTTGGTACTGTCTTTCATCTCCAGAACCTTTACAGTCAAGAGTTTATTACCAAAGCGTACTTCAACCAAGTCATCCACTTTCAAATCTGTTGAGCTCTTGGCCAAGATACCGTTCACTTTTATCCGACCCTTGTCAGCTACTTCTTTAGCCACTGGACGTCGCTTGATAATCCGTGACACTTTCAAATATTTATCTAATCTCATCCTATTACCTCATTTTCTCTTAATTTATTATTCTACCATTTTTTGAGAAAAATAGAGCTTAAAAAGCCAAACTTCACTGAATTGTAACCTTTATTCTGCCTTGCGCTGTTTAATTTCCAGCATCTTTTCTCCAAAATTAACCAGACCTTCTAAAATCTCATAATCTTTTTTGTTCCTCACATCAAAAATTACTTCAATCAAGCCATTTTTTTCACCAATTCGAGCCTTTAAATTCGTCATCGAAAGTGCTTCAAAATAGTCCTGCGTCAGATAAAGCTGCTGCGAAATCTTCTCAAAATGAATACTTACTGCATTCTGCTGGCGTTCCACTGACTTTACAAAAGCCTGATCTAAATAAGACTTAGCAAGTCCAATCTCCAATAAATAGGCTACAACATCAGGATATTCCCCAAAGCGATCAATCAATTCATTCTGTAGATTTTCATAATTTACACGGCTGTCAATCTCACGAATCCTCTTGTAAATTTCAATTTTCTGTCTTTCATCAGAAATATAGTCATTAGGAAGATAGGCATCAATCTGCAGATTAATCTCTGCATTGCTTTTTTGACGCTTGTTTTCTCTGCCCTGCTTTTTAGCAATGGCTTCTTCTAGAAGCTGTGAGTACATCTCAAAACCAACAGAATCAATAAAGCCAGATTGCATACTTCCTAGGATATTTCCAGCCCCCCGAATAGACAAATCTCGCATGGCTATCTTAAATCCAGAACCTAACTCTGTAAATCCCTTGATAGCCTCTAGACGCTTTTCAGAAACTTCTGTTAAGATCTTATCTGGTCTGTACATCAGATAAGCGTAGGCAATCCGATTACTGCGTCCAACCCGTCCACGAAGTTGATACAAGGTTGACAGCCCCATGTGGTCAGCATTTTCTACAAACAAAGTATTGGCATTTGGGATATCAACTCCAGTTTCAATAATGGTTGTGGTCACCAAAATATCGTATTCTCCATTGATGAAATCCAGTAAAGTATTTTCTAAACGAATCTCACTCATTTGACCATGAACATAGCCTATAGAAACTTCTGGGATTAACTCTCTTAATTCTGAAACTTTCTGTTCGATTGTGTCAACCTTGTTGTAAAGGTAGTAAACCTGTCCACCTCGGTCTATTTCACGTAAGACAGCTTCTCGAATCACTGTAGGATTGCTTTCTAAAACATAGGTTTGAACAGGATAGCGATTGGTAGGCGGTGTCTCAATAACTGACAAATCGCGGATCCCCAGCATAGACATATGAAGAGTTCGAGGAATAGGAGTTGCTGTCAAGGTCAGGACATCAACTTTCTTTTTCAATTCCTTTAATGTTTCCTTGTGCTTAACTCCAAAACGCTGCTCTTCATCAATGATGATTAAACCTAAATCTGCAAATTCTACATCTTTGGATAATAGTCGGTGGGTTCCAATGATAATGTCAACCTGTCCCTTCTGCAGCTTATCCAAAGTCTGTTTTTGTTCTGCCTTACTCCTGAAACGGCTGAGTACCTCGATATTGACCGCAAAATCATTAAAGCGTTCTTTAAAGTTAGTATAGTGCTGCTGGGCTAAAACCGTTGTTGGTACTAATACAGCCACCTGTTTATGATCGTTGACAGCCTTAAAAGCAGCCCGCATAGCTACTTCTGTTTTTCCAAAGCCTACATCACCAACTAAGAGCCGGTCCATCGGACGACTGCTTTCCATATCCTTCTTCACTTCCTGAATACTTCTTAGCTGGTCCTCTGTTTCAACATAGGGAAAATCATTATCAAATTCCTCTTGATTAGAATCATCCGCTGAGAAAGCAAAACCTTTTAGCTGGCTGCGTTCAGCATATAGTTTAATCAAATCATCCGCAATATCCTGAACCTGATGCTGAACTTTTTGCTTACTCTTCTGGAAACGACCGTCATTAAGCTTATTTACCTTAGGTGTTTTTCCATCGCTGGCAACATACTTTGATAGGAGATCAATCTGGTCAACAGGAATCGAAATACGATCAGAATTTTGATATTGAATCGTCAGATAATCACGGTGGACACCAGATATTTCAATCGTTTCTATTCCCAAATAACGTCCTATCCCATGAATATTATGGACAACATAATCCCCTTTTTCTAGCTCATTATAATCTTTCAGTCGTTCGGCATTTGAGATATTCTGTCGCCGGATTTTTCGTTTTATTTTCTTGTGAATAATTTCGTACTCTGTAATAAGAACAATTTTCTCATCTACGAAATTAAAACCCTGAACAAGATTTCCTTCTATAAGCTGAACTGCATTTTTGTGAATCTCAGCCTCTTTTATATAGTCTAAATGAATATCATATTCCTGTAAATTTTTATGTAAACTTTGTAAACCTGCCGAAGAATTTGCTTGTAAGATTATTGTATAGCCAGATTTTTTATAGCGATTAATTTCTTCTTTGAGCAAGGGAAATTGACTGAAAAATTCTTGCATTGGGTACTGATTGAATTGATACAAAGCATCAAATTTCAGATTTCCCAAACCTTTTTGAAAGCTTGAAAAGAAAGTGGCTGGTTTATATTGACGATAATCTTGGTACTTATCTGCAAAATATTTCTGACTTGATAAAGCTTTACAATTTTGTAAATCATCTGTCAACAAACTAGCTGTTTCCAGTTCAAATTGAGCATGTCGATCCACAATTTTTTGAAAATCATCAAAAAATACAGGACTATGAACAGGCAAGTAGTCTAAAATAGTCCATTCTTTCTGATAAAAATAAGAAAGGAATTTGCGAATATCTGCATGATGGAACTCCTCTTTGGCACTTATTAGTAGCTCTTCTAAGTAAGATTTCAAAGCAGGATCAACAGCTTTTTCTAAAATAGCTTCCAGATTTTCTCGTCCTCGAGCATAATCTTTCTCAGAAAGCAGGATATCAGAAGCAGGTTTAATCAAAATACTTTCTATGTTATCAATTGAAGTTTGATTTTCTGGATTGAAAATCCGAATACCATCAATTTCATCTCCAAAAAACTCCAGGCGATAAGGTGCCTCTGCTGAGCGCTCAAAAATGTCTAAGATGTCTCCTCTTAGACTATATTCTCCCTGACTTAAAACTTGAGACACCTTCTTGTATCCTGATCTTGACAACATCTTTACAAGATTATTTAGGTCATATTCTTGTCCAACTATCAAATTTATGTTGGTTGTTTTAAAATCAATGGGATCAGGCAAGAGTAATTTACTAGCCGCAACATTAGTAACTAGAATTCCAGACTTTTGATGGTCTATTAAAAAGTTCAGAGCATCTAATCTTGAAAATATTTTTTCCTGTGAGGCAAAGACAAATTCTGCTATAGGAGTATCATCTGCTAAGAAAGTATATACCCTGTCTTCTCCCAACAAAGAAATCAAATCACTAGCCAAACGATCTGCTTCATTTTGACTAGAAGTCAGCACAAGGATTTTCTCTGCTTCTTCTAATCCAGCCGCTATAGTAATTGCTTTTGTTGATGCAGACAATCCCATTATCAACTGTCTGCTGTTTTTATGGAGATTTTTCTTCCAATCTGAAATTTGCTGGTTTTGACAAAATAAGTCAATCAGGTTCATTTTATTATCCATTGTATTTCTGCATAGTTTGTTCAAAATTGCCTGACTGTAAATAATAATTTACAGCCTTGTCAACCTTATCAAGAGTCTTCAGAATTGTTATATAATCATCTGTATCAAATTTTCCTAGAACATGGTGAACCACTGTCATGCCTTCTTTAGGACGGCCAATCCCTATCTTTATCCGTTTAAATTCTTGACTTCCAATGTGTTTGATAATAGATTTAATACCGTTATGGCCACCAGCTGAACCCTTGCTGCGCAAACGAATCTTACCAACTTCCATATCCAAATCATCATAGATGACCAATAAATCCTCTATATCTAAACCATAGTATGCTAGTAAAGCTTGAACGGCCTTTCCGCTCTCATTCATAAATGTAGTTGGTTTGACAAAATAAACTTTTTCACCATTTAGAAAAGTAGAGGCGATATCTGCTTGAAAGATTTTATCAGCTGTAAACTTTAAATCAAGGTCTTTACAAATCTTGTCAACTAGCATAAAACCAACATTATGCTTGGTTTCGATATATTTTTCTCCTGGATTTCCCAGACCGACTATTAACTTTACCATTTTTCTCCTTTATAAAAGCCAAAAGGGCTGGAAAAAATTTTCCAACCTAGAATTTTTAAACTTTACAAATACTTTACACATTAAATCTAAATTCCATAATATCGCCATCTTGAACGATATATTCTTTTCCTTCTTCGCGCAAACGTCCAGCTTCTTTAACTGCTTTTTCGCTACCATAGTTCACTAGGTCATCATAAGACATAGTGACTGCTCGAATAAAGCCTTTTTCAAAGTCTGAGTGAATAATGCCAGCTGCTTGCGGAGCTTTCATTCCACGCTTAAAGGTCCAAGCACGCACTTCCTTTTCACCAGCTGTAAAGTAGGTTCCAAGTCCCAACAGATGATAAGCTGCTCTGGTCAGTTTATCCACACCTGATTCTGTCAAGCCGATAGCTTCCAAAAATTCTGACTTGTCTTCATCGTCCAATTCAGAAATCTCTTCCTCTGCACGCGCGGAAATGACAACAACTTCAGCATTTTCTGTAGCTGCAAATTCACGAATCTGCTTCACATAGTCAATATTATCTGGATCAGCCACCTCATCTTCACTGACATTGGCCACATAGAGAACTGGCTTAGTCGTTAAGAGAAAGAGCCCTTTGACAATTTTTTGCTCTTCTTCTGTGAATTCAATTGTGCGAGCTGACAGACCATCTTCCAAGACAGGCTTAATTTTCTGTAAAACATTAAATTCTGCCACTGAATCCTTATCTTTTTGAGTACGAGCCATCTTCTCTACGCGCGCATAACGTTTGTTAATACTTTCCAGGTCTGCTAAAATCAATTCTAGATTAATGGTCTCAATATCTGCCATTGGATCTACAAATTCAGAATCACGACCTTGTTCCCGCATGACATTTTCATCATCAAAGGCACGCACTACATGGACGATAGCATCTACTTCGCGGATATTGGCTAAGAATTTATTCCCTAGTCCTTCTCCTTTTGAAGCACCTTTCACAATTCCAGCAATGTCAGTAAATTCGAAGGTTGTTGGAACTTTCTTCTGTGGTTTGATTAGTTCTGTTAATTTATCCAAACGTGCATCCGGAACTTCTACCCGCCCGACATTTGGATCAATTGTCGCAAAAGGGTAATTAGCTGCTTCTGCACCTGCTTTTGTAATTGCATTAAATAAAGTTGACTTACCAACATTGGGTAAACCAACGATTCCTGCTGTCAAAGCCATTCTTATCTTCTCCATTCATCTTTTCAATCCAAACCATTATACCATAAATCCTTATCCTAAACAGCGGATTTAAGTTATTTTTTCTAGCTTTCTTTACAAAAATGTAAAATAAATTGAAGAAAAAAATGGTATAATATAGCTAATATTCTTATTAAAGGAGTCCCTAATGAAAAAGAATACTTTCAAAACACTTTTTCTTTCCTTCCTTGCGATTTCCGCTTTGTTTGTTTTAGCTGCCTGCAGCAGTCCTAAAAAAGCTTATTTCCAGCTGATTGACCAAAATACTAAGCAAGATAGCCGCATCACTGTTGAATATAAAGGTGATGAACTTCTTATAAACGAAACAAACAACACCTTCTACTATAAACCAGTTGGTTTGACAAAAGACACTGCTAAAGAGCAGACAGAAGCCTATGCTAAATCTATTGAGGGTATCAAAGGATTAACTCATAAAATCGAGTACAAAGATGATTATTTAACTGAAAAACTGACAATCGATTTTAGCAAAGCTGATATTGAAGAACTACAAAGTAAACAGCTTCTTCAAACATCTGGTAATCAAAAAGCGGATTATATCAGCTATAAAGAAACTGCTAAATTACTTGAAAAAGCAGGTTATAAAGAAGTTAAAGACGGTAAATTTGAAGATCTTAAATAAAAGCAAAATGGATAGGACTTTTTAAGTCCTATCCATTTTTGATTGAAAAATCAGAAAAAATCTAAATCTAATCTTCAGCAATGCAAATTAGTTTTCTACAATAGCATTTACGATGATTTTTTAGTTCAATCTATTATTTTCTTCATTTTTCTTTCAAAATCGTGACGACTCATCATTACAAGATGTTCACAATTGGTGCAACGGATTTTGATATCTGCACCAACCCTTGTGATTTCCCAGCGATTCGCCTTTTTTCCAGTCGATTTAATGGTGCAGGCATGCGGCTTTTTCATTTCTACAAAATGACCAATTTCATACATTTTCTTTCTCCTTTCAAGGAACTATCATAGTCCAGGAAGAAATATTAAGCATCTATCATACTTTATCAATGAAAAGAGCTTAGGACCAAGAATTAAAAATCTTTAACTTGTCCCACTGCTTTTCATCTTAATTAGTTCTGACAGGTGTAATCAGCTGAATAAAGTTTTCTGTGTCTTCACTCGGTACCAAGGTGAAAGGACGAACGGATGAGATAAAACTAATCGTTACTTTTTCACTGTCAATGGCTTTCAAAGCATCAATCAAATAAGTTGGATTAAAGCTGATGGTCAAATCTTCGCCAGTTACACTTTCTGTATCAATTTCTTCGTTAACACGGCCTACCTCTGGTGAATTTACATGGGCACTAACAATACCGCCTGCAATCTCCAGTTTAACTGTTCCATTCTGTGTGGCATTAGACAAGAGACGAGCGCGTTCCATAGCTGCGCGCAAATCAGAAGTATTAAAAGTAAGGATACTAGTAAATTCAGTTGGAATCAAACGATCTGTATCTGGATAATTTCCTTCCAAGAGGCGGGTGTAGAAGCTGATATTTTCGCTTCTGAAAAGAATTTGATTGTTAGCAAAGAAAACCTCTACCGTTTCAATTTCATCGGTAAAAACAGCCGTAAATTCACGTAAAGAGCGACTTGGAATGACTACGTCAAAATTATCTCCGTTTTTCTCCAGAGTAATTTTCTTTTGACTCATTCTGTGGGAGTCTGTCGCAACTGTTTTCAAAGAACGGTTATCTGTCAAAACAAAGTGAACACCAGTCAAAATTGGACGGCTTTCCTGAACACTGGCTGCAAAGGCTGTTTCGTTAATGACATCTTTGAGAATTTTTGTTTCAAGAACCAAGGGATTGCTGGCAGAAATTTCCTGGATTCGTGGATACTGGTCAGCGTCTTTTCCTTTCAGGGTAATCTCTGATTTGCCGCTAGTCAAGACGATTTGTTTTTGTTCAATTTCTTTAAAATCCAAAATAATATCTGGCAAGCTGGAAACAACATTAATAAAGAAAGTCGCTTCTAATAAAATTGAACCTGTTGAGTTGACAAGCAAGCCTGCATTTTCATTTTGAGTAGAAATAAAGTTTTCAATTGACACTTGGCCATTTGAGCCGATTAAGGTGATTCCTTCTTTGGTAACATCGATTTTTACAGTAGAAAGAATAGGAATTGCATTTTTATGGCTGATAGCCCTTTTAGTAGTATTTAACGCTTGTAAGAAGAGATTTTTATTAATAGAAAAATGAATCATGGGATCTCCTTTTTATTTATTTATGATTATAAGATTAATAGTAATAGTAGTTTGTGTGAATTATGTGGAAAAATAGCTTTATCCTTATTCTAACAAGTTTTGAGACTTGTTCACAAAGTGTGGATAAGTTTTGAAAAAAATCTGTAGTTTTCCACACGCTATTTAATTTTATTCTTGATGCTTTCAATTTCTAAACGCAAATTGTCGTCTGATTCAATCATAGTTTTGATTTTTCCATGTGCATGTATAACGGTCGTATGGTCTTTCCCGCCAAACTCACGGCCAATTTTAGGCAGACTGTTGTCAGTCAGCTCACGAGTCAGATACATAGCTACCTGTCTAGCTAAAACGATATTTTGCACTCGACGGCTGCCTTTCATCTCTTTGACACTAACACCATAGAATTTCCCAACTTCAGACTGAATCTTATCAATCGGAATAACTGTTACCTGGCTTGAATCCTGCTTGCGTGCTCGAATAGCCTCTGCAGCGATATCAATAGTGATTTCCTTCAGATGACGAACTCTAGCGATGAGACTGATGTCATTCAAAGCACCTTCCAAGTCGCGGACATTGGAGTCGAATTGTCCTGCAAGATATTCCAAGGTATCATTCGGGAAAATATAATCCAAATCTTCTATTTTGTTTCGCAGAATTGCAATTCGTGTTTCAAAATCTGGCGGTGTAATATTCTGAGTTAATCCCCATTTAAAACGTGTCACTAAGCGTTCTTCCAAATTGTCCAGATGATCAGGACTGCGGTCGCTGGTTAAAACAATCTGTTTATTTTCACCATGAAGAGCATTGAAAGTGTTGAAAAATTCTTCCTGAGTTGAAACCTTTTTTCCTCCCAAAGATTGAATATCATCAATTAGCAGAAGATCCAGACTACGATAGATTTTTTTAAAGCTATCCATCTCTCCCAATCTTAAATGTTCAAGGAAGTCGTTAATAAAGGTTTCAGCCGGTATATACTTGACACGCGCATCTGGAATATTTTCTAAAATTTGATTGCCAATAGCATTTAATAAATGAGTTTTACCCAGGCCAGGTCCTCCATAGATAAAAAGAGGATTATAGGTTGTGGCTAGATTCTCAGATACCGCTAAGGCAGCAGCTTTAGCCCAGATATTTCCGTCTCCCTGAACAAAATTATCAAAGGTATATTTTGACTTTAAGCCAGTATCAATAGGTGGCAAGCTTGGCTGAACAGTGCTGATTTGAGGACTAGTTACTACAGATTTCGAAGTTTCAGTGTTAGTTTCTTCTTCAAAAATATACTTTCCAGCAATCTGATCATTAAAAATCTCAAATCCTGCAGTAAGAATAACTCCTACTAAGTTTTGCTCCCAAAATAGTTGTTTCACCGGACTATCCAGGAAAATAACAGCTTGTTTTTCTTCAACTTTAACAAGCTTAGCCTCAGCAACAAAGAAATCATAAGTTGTCTGTTTTAGCTGAGCATGAGCCAATTCTAAAATACGATTCCAAAAGTCCTGTTCTTTGGTCATAACTTCCCTCCTTTTCTATAATTTTCTGATTCATACGCATCTTATTTTATCATAAAGGTTCAAAGTTTTCCACAAGAACTGGAAAAGAATTCACATTGTTAGTTAAAGTTATCCACAGAATGTGAATAAAGTTAAAATTTCTTATTCTAATAGGCTTCCTAATTGATTTAACAGTGGATAATTTTGTTATTTTAAAAAAAGAAAATAACAGTTTTATTTAAAACTGTTTATAATTCTTTGATATTCTTCTTCGGTTTCAAAAGGAATAATCAGCTTTCCTTTACTCTGGCTTTTTAACTGAATAGAGACGTCCAGACCGAGAATTTTTTTTATTTTTTCCTCTTCAGATTTAGCAAACAGTTCTTTATTAGATTTCTTTTTGATGCTCTTTTTTTTCTGGAGAAGCTTTTCAACTGCTCGAACCGATAAATCTTCTCGACAGATCTTTTCCAGCCATAGTAACTGTTCCTCTTCTTTCAAGGGAACCAGCAGGCGAGCATGTCCTTGAGAAATCTCTTCTTCCTTGATAGCTTGGCGAACTTCTTTAGACAGCTGTAAAAGTCTGACAATATTGCTGATATAGGGTCTAGATTTTCCCATGATTTTAGCAATTTCATCATGTGTCAAGCCTTTGTCAATCAAATTTTGATAAGACTCAGCTTCTTCTATAGGATTCAAGTCTTCTCTTTGAAGATTTTCGATAATGGCCTGTTTCAACATGTCATCATCAGATAATTCTTTGACAACAGCTGGGATCGTTTCTAGGCCA
Source organism: Streptococcus sp. 27098_8_82 (assembly GCF_041431615.1). Lineage (NCBI taxonomy): Bacteria > Bacillati > Bacillota > Bacilli > Lactobacillales > Streptococcaceae > Streptococcus > Streptococcus sp. 27098_8_82. Next base: position 66,718 of record NZ_JAPVYB010000008.1, on the reverse strand, counting down.
AGAAAAGAGGCAGCTCTAAATCTCCGTTCTCCTGCTAAAATTTCATAACCAAAAAGTGAAGATTTCCGAAGAATGATTGGCTGAATGAGACCATTTTCTTTGATTGATGCTGCCAATTCTTCAATCTTTTTTTGTGAAAACTCTTTACGAGGCTGATAAGGATTGGTTCGAATGTCTTTAAGTGCAATATATTGAAAGTTTTCCATTTGTATATAGAATAACACACCTTTACGATTGTGTAAAGGTGTGTTGACAATCTTGTAAATAAGTTAATTTGAGCTTAACTCTTTTGTTGATTTAGTGAGTTTGATTTTGACTGTTTGAGATTTACCATCTCGGTAATAAGTAATCTCTACCTCATCTCCAATGCTATGCTTGTAGAGAGCAGACTGAAGGTCACTAGTGGATTCCACATCTGTGTTATCTACTTTTGTAATGACATCATTTTTTTGAAGTTTGCCATCAGCAGGCATTCCTTGCTGAACAGAGCGAACAAGAATACCTGATTTCACTGAAGAAGGAAGATTTAATTTAGAAAAATCAGAAGTTGTCAGATTAGATAAATCCATCATTTGAATTCCTAAAGCAGGACGTGTGACTGTTCCATTTTTTTCAAGTTGATTGATAATATTTACGACATCATTAGATGGAATCGCAAATCCCATCCCTTCAACAGAAGTTTGACCATTTGTTGAAATTTTACTTGAAGTAATCCCAATAACTTGTCCTTGGATGTTAATCAACGGACCGCCAGAGTTACCAGGATTGATTGCAGCATCTGTTTGCAATGCAGTTGTTGAAATATTTTCACCATTTTCAGATTGTAATGTAACGTTTCTGCCTAAACTAGAAATAATTCCTTGTGTTACAGAGTTAGCATATTCTGTTCCAAGAGGACTTCCGATAGCGATAGCTGTCTCACCGACTGTCAGAGAACCAGAATCTCCAAATTCAGCGACATCAGTTACTTTTTCAGAGCTAATTTTAACGACAGAGATATCTGAATAAACATCTGATCCAACTACTTCACCTGGAACCTTGTTTCCATCAGCTAGCAAGATATCTACATTAGTTGATCCGTTCAGAACGTGGGTGTTGGTTACCAGATAGGCTGATTTTCCGTCCTTTTTATAAATTACGCCAGAACCTTCACTGGAGATTTGTGATTCATCGTTGGAAGATTCATCATTGATAACGCTGCTGGAAGATTCAGCATAAGTAATTACTGAAACAACGGCATTTTGAACCTTTTTCACAGCTTCTGAAATGTCAGTAGAGTTTTTATATGAAGTAGTTACACTGGTTGTTGAATTTCCATTCATTTTTACACGTGAAGTTACTAATGTAGTAACATAATTTCCTAAACTTCCACCGATAAAACCTATAATTAACACTGCAAAAAGCAATAAAGCCCTTTTGAAGGCAGTTGAAGAGTTTTTCATGTTTTCCTCCTTGAATTACAATTGATGAAATTATAGTTAGCTAAACTTAATTATAACTTAAATCCTCTAAGTTTTCCACACCTTGTGGAAAACTTAGAAAAACTGTTGATAGTCATTAGAAAATACACAGATTAGCCGATTCCCAGATAAATTTTACTTGTTAATAAAGTGTGAAGTATAGATGAATATGATAGAATAAACTTATGAAAATAAAACTTGTAACAGTTGGAAAACTGAAAGAAAAATATTTAAAGGATGGAATTGCTGAATATATGAAGCGTCTCAATCGATTCTGCAAGGTGGAAATGATTGAGCTAGCGGATGAAAAAACACCTGATAAAGCTAGTGATTTAGAAAATCAGCAGATTCTTGAAAAGGAAGGAAATAAAATTCTGGCTAAAATCAATGAGCGTGAATTTGTTATTGCTTTGGCAATTGAAGGAAACCAATTTCCGTCAGAAAAGTTTAGTCAGCTCATGATGGATACTACAGTGCATGGCTTTTCTGATATCACTTTTGTTATTGGCGGAAGTTTAGGTTTATCTCCTGCAGTAAAAAAACGGGCAAATCTTCTGATGAGTTTTGGCAAATTAACGCTACCTCATCAACTGATGCGCCTTGTTTTAATAGAGCAAATCTATCGAGCTTTTATGATTCAGCAGGGGAGTCCTTATCATAAGTAATCTTGACGGCAATCCTATTTTCTGATAGAATGAGATAGTATTGGTCTCATAGCTCAGCTGGATAGAGCATTCGCCTTCTAAGCGAACGGTCGCAGGTTCGAATCCTGCTGAGATCAGAAAGGTAAAAAAATGCGAAGTATTTTACAATATTTCGTGTTTTTTTCTTCTATTTTTTTGGTATAATGTCATTTTGGGGATAAAAAATGACATTTCAGGGAAAATTGTCACTAACTTTTTCTATTTTTCTATAATGATAAATGTAAGGTGACTTACAAGATAAAAAGATAGGAGATAGTTATGAAAATCTATTCTTTTCAAATTGCTGCAAATAGCAATTCACTTGTTCAAACCTTTTGGGATATAAGAGGTATTCCAAATCCATGGGATTGGATTTTTGGAAGATAAGAATTTTAAAGTTTAGGGGAGAAATTTATGTCACTTGAAATAATAGGATTAATTGTTCATCCTTTTATTAATGTAGCTGCATTTTTAGTGATTTTATCAAAAATCACTAAAATTAAGCATACTTACTTTTTTGTAGGTGTTTGCTTTGGTCTTGAGATTATAATTCCGTTTATAATTGCTTTTTTAGGGCATGTGTTTTCATTTGAAATCTCATTTCCATCATATACACTGTCATTTTTTCTCCCTCTATTTTTAGTTTGGTATTTTTGTAGAGTTGAAAAAATTAAAAAATATCAATCTTTCTTACTTTCCTTCTTTTTATGTCTGTCAATTGATAGTTCTACTACTTTCTTTTCTGTTATTATTTCATCTGTTTTAGGAGATGATTTTGTAGCTCAGTACATGGGCTTGTTTCTGACATGTATCAACTTAATATCCTTGTTCTTTATGGTAAAGGTTATTGATATTTTTGATTTCAGAATAGATTATCTTAAAAGAAGTTTCTTTAAATCTCAGATTCTGATGATTAGTAGTTTATATGCAATAAATTGGCTGATTTTAAATCTCTCTCATTGGATTAGTAATATAAGACATTTCAACAGTTTTAGCAGTATGATTGCTACTATTTGTTTCTTGGCCTTTCTTTCTACTTTGGTGACATTCAAGGACAGCCGTGAGAAATACGAGAAAGAAGAGCGTTTGCGTCAAAAAGAATCTGAACAGCTTCGACTTCAGGAATATACTGATGAAATTGTGAGATTATACCATGAAATCAAAGGATTTCGTCATGATTATGCTAGCATGTTGACGAGTATGCAAGTGGCTATTCAAACTGGAGATATCAAGGAAATTGAGCACATTTATCAAGAGGTCTTGGCTGATGCAAATTTGAACCTGCGTTCAGATAAATATACAGTTTTTGATTTGAATAATGTAGGAGATTCAGCTTTAAGGAGTGTCATGACTGAGACAATCTTTCAAGCGCGTGAACATCAGATTCAGCTGACTTTTGAAGTTAAGGATAAAGTGGAACGCCTTCCAATCAAGTTGTTAGATCTGGTGAGAATTGCTAGTATTTTATTAAATAATGCTATTGAGAGTGCCATTGACAGTCTAGAAAAAATTGTTCATGTTTCTCTGGTTCAGCTGGATGATAAAACCATATTTGTTGTTCAAAATTCTCGTAAAGAAGGAAAATTGGATTTGGAAGAACTCTATCAGCCCGAATTTTCAACTAAAGGAGAAAATAGAGGCTACGGATTAAATAACATCAAGGAAATTTTAGATAGGTATGAATTTATCACTCTTGATACACAAATTGAGCCAAACAATTTTACACAGATTTTAACAATTAGGAGATAGAATTTATGAAAGTGTTAGTTTTAGAGGATACCGTATCTCATCAAGTCAGGATGGAAACGACATTAGCAGAAATTGCTGAGGAACTTGGAATTGACATCCAGGTTCAGGTTACAGGAAAAATCAAAGAATTCAAAAAATATATTGAAAATGGAGACGTTAACCAGCTTTATTTTTTGGATATTGACATTAAAGGAGAGGAAACAAAAGGGCTAGAAGTAGCTCAATTTATCCGTCATCATAATCCTTATGCCATTATAGTTTTTGTAACCTCGAAATCTGAATTTGCTACTATGACTTTTAAATATAAAGTATCAGCACTTGATTTTATTGATAAAGACATCAACAATGATGCTTTTAAAAATAGAATCAAAGACAGTATTCTTTACACTAAGAGTACACTAATTGAAAATACCAATATGGTAGATTATTTTGAATATAGTTATCGTGGCAATGATGTTCGAATGCCTTATAACGATATTTTGTATATCGAAACGACAGGGAGCTCTCATAAACTTCGGATTGTCGGTAAAAATTTTCTCAAGGAGTTTTATGGAACGATAACAGATATTCAAGAAAAAGATCAGCAATCTAAACGATTTTTTTCACCACATAAATCTTATCTGGTTAATATTGGCAACATTGTTGATTATGACAAGAAAAATCGAGAAATTATTTTTTACGAAAATCATCGCTGTCCGGTCACTCGTTTAAGAGTGAAATATCTGAAAGATATTTTCGAAAATAAAGGGAAAAGAGTTGACAAAGCTTAAAAACCTGATATAATGGAATATGTTCTGAAAGAGAGCATACCATATGGTCCGTTGGTCAAGGGGTTAAGACACCGCCTTTTCACGGCGGTAACACGGGTTCGAATCCCGTACGGACTATATTATCCGGCATAGCTCAGTTGGTAGTAGCGCATGACTGTTAATCATGATGTCGTAGGTTCGAGTCCTACTGCCGGAGCTAGAGACACTCCTAGTGGGGTGTTTTTTTATTGTTCAAGAAAAGGCCTTCACTAGCATTTTAATGAAGAGCCTTATTTTTTAATTGGTAAGGAAATGTTTTTTTGATATATTTATATTCTCTGTCGTTTCCTATGTAGAAAATTATAACAAACAAATAAGATTATGCCAGATATGAAGGCAATGCCACCTTCTTTCAGTCCATTAGGAATGAAAGTGAGGACAACATTTCCTTCTCCTTTTTTCACATCTAATTTCATAAAGCCGTTTTGAGCTCGTTTTAGTGTGACAGGCTTCCCGTTAAGAGTGGCTGACCATCCCTTATCATAAGGAATGGTAAAGAATAATGAAGTATCCTTTTCCGCTCTATAGTTTGTTTTTACTGTGTTTAAATCAGTAGTTGTGGAAACGGGCTGCTCTTTTAATTTTTGAATGACATTTTGATATTGCTCAGTATTAACGGCAAAAAATTCTGGCGTATCAAAAGAAACCGTCGAATTGTTTGGGAATGTAAAGCGAATAGATACTGTTTGACTTTGACTGAAATAGCCAGCATTAAAGAAAGGAAATACATTATTAGTTGTATAACGTTCTGTAAAGTTATTGACAGTAATGTCAACATCTGTCTGATCATCATTACTAAAATCAATCCCAGCAACATTAACATATAGTTGACTGTTAGCAGGTACATTGACAGTATAGATTACACTAGCAAAGCTTGTATTATGCTCTCTGTCAACATCCACAGTCACTCTGTTACCAATTTGCTTGACATTTTCATTAGTAGTTATAGCATCTACTTTATCATAATATTTAAAATCAAAGCCAGTCAATTGATTCAAAAATTCTGTCTGATTATCTAAAGTCAAATTTGTAAACTTTACATCATGGTAAATATCATTGGTCAGAAAAGCTAAACCAAGTGCAGCATCATTTTGGTAGAGAGACATTTCTTTTTCAGTTTTCTCAGGAAGAAAACCAAATTTTTGAGGATCTGTTTCAGATAGATTGTAGCGAACACCAAAAATACTGTCCATTAAAATACTGTTGTTTTGATAACGGAGATTCAGATTTGTTCCTGCTGATTTAAAACCAAGTTTATCTAAAGTAGAACTTGCCTGAGTATTTCGAACAGATGAGAACTGGGAAATTCCATTGTAGTTGAATTTCATACTGTCATTTCCCGTTTGTGGATTCAATCTTTCAGTTCTAAAAAAGTCAATATTTTCCTTTTTGGAATAATTGACAAGCTTGTCAATCTCGTCAAGATGACTAGCGTAAGATGAACGAGTGGCAAATACCCATTCTTTAGCAATTCCTCCAACTTGATAATAGGAATTAAGCGACAATTCAAAAGTAACAAAGAAGAGCAAGACAGGGAGAATGATTTTTGGTTGAATAGAAGATTTTGCTAAGACAAAGCTAATCAAGAGATAAGCCAGCAGAAATTCTAATGTTAGAATATAATTCTCAGGACCCAAAAAGTCATAATGTTTTCTCTGAATAAAAGTAAGAATGAATCCGAGGCTGAGCAAAGTGAAACTAATGGCAACATTCATTACTTTCACATCTTTCCAACGATTTAAAGTCTCAGCAGCCATATAGATAACTATCAGAGAAAATAGCCAAGAATAACGATGAAGAAACATGTTCGGAGCATGCATTCCCTGCCAAAGTAAGTCTAAATATTGAAGATAAAAACTAGCTATGAAAATTGCAATAAGTAAAAAGTAGCAAAGTTTCACGTGAAACTTAACAGATTTTAAGGTAAAAAATAAGATAGCCAGAATCAATGGGAAGGTGCCGACATAAATCATAGGGATAGAACCATACTTGGTTGTATCAAAACTGCCAATAAAATTTTTAGCAAACACATCTAAAAACCAACTTTTTTCTGTCAACAAGGAAGAAACTTTTGTTAAGGTTTCACCATGAGTACTTATATCTAGGTAAGTTGGCAGAATCATGACTAGGCTAGTCAGACCTGCTAAAGCAGATACGATTGTAAAGTCAAGTAAACTTTTAATTCTATTTTTGAAATCCCAAGATAATTGAAGAAAGTACCAAAAGACCAAAAAGATTGCCATCATATATCCAAAATAATAATTTTGGATGAAGAGAATTGACAGTGTTGTAAAGTATAGTACTCTGCCTTTTCCAGTTATCAACCTATGTAAACCTAGAACAATTAAAGGTGCAAGGATAAACACATCCAGCCAGGTTTTAATTTCCAATTGACTGACTGAAAAACTCATTAAAGAAAATGAAGTTGAAAGAGTGATGATGAGTAAAGCTGGAATCTTTTTGAATATTCCTTTGATGCTGATAAAGGCAGAGAGTCCAATTAATCCAAACTTGATTAAGGTAAATAGATAGACGGCATCTGGCATTGATTTCAAATCAAAGAAATAAACCAAAGGAGATAGGAAGCTACCTAAATAATAACTGGATAAAGCATAGAAATTCTGTCCAAGTCCACTGGAGAAAGTATAGAAAATACTATCTGTGCCATGAAGAATATTTCTTAGGTTGGTATCAAAAATGACATATTGATGAAAGCCGTCACCAAGCAAGGGAGACGTTTCGCTATTCCAGTAAATTCCATACATCAAGTAGACAAAGAACATGATGAAAAATGGAAGAAAGAAGGCACAAAAATAAGGCCAATTTTTTTTAAAATATTCTTTAATGTGATTCATATTTCTTATATAGAAAGAGGCAGAAACGTTGTTTCATGCCTCTGTAAAGCTTTGTAAATATAAGTTGACAAGGAATTAATCTTTCCAAAGTTCCTTGACTTTTGCCTGAACTTCCTGATTTTCCAAGAATTCATCATAGGTTTCGTCAATGCGGTCAATCACACCGTTTTTAGACAGAACAATGATATGGTTGGCCAAGGTTTGAATAAATTCATGGTCATGGCTAGCAAAAATAATGGATCCTTTGAAGTTTTTCAATCCATCATTTAAGCTGGAGATTGATTCCAAATCTAAGTGATTGGTTGGATCGTCCAAGACTAAAACGTTGGATTTAAGCAACATCAACTTAGATAACATAACCCGAACTTTTTCTCCTCCTGACAAGACATTGACAGACTTGTTAACCTCATCTCCAGAGAAAAGCATGCGTCCAAGGAAACCTCGAAGGAAGGTGTTGTCATCCTCTTCTTTGCTAGCAAATTGACGCAGCCAGTCAAGGATTGATTCACCATTAGCAAAGTCACGAGAATTATCTTTTGGTAGGTAAGATTGACTGGTTGTGACACCCCACTTGACAGTTCCTTCATACTCAATATCACCCATCAAAGCACGAATCAAAGCTGTTGTTTGGATATCGTTTTGGCCAATCAAAGCTGTCTTGTCACCAGGACGCAAAATGAAGTTAATATTATCAAGAATAGTTTCTCCGTCTATCTTGACAGAAAGGTTTTCCACTGTCAAGAGATCATTACCGATTTCACGTTCTGCTTTAAAGCTGATAAATGGGTATTTACGGCTAGATGGAACAATTTCTTCTAACTCAATCTTGTCAAGCATCTTTTTACGAGAAGTTGCTTGTTTTGATTTTGAAGCATTGGCAGAAAAGCGAGCAACAAATTCTTGAAGTTGCTTGATTTTTTCTTCTGCTTTGGCATTTCGGTCAGCTAGAAGCTTAGCCGCTAGTTCGCTTGATTCTTTCCAGAAATCATAGTTTCCGACATAGAGTTTGATTTTTCCAAAGTCAAGGTCGGCCATATGAGTGCAGACTTTATTCAAAAAGTGACGGTCGTGAGATACAACAATAACTGTATTGTCAAAATCGATAAGAAAGTCTTCCAACCAAGTAATAGACTGAATATCCAAACCGTTAGTTGGCTCGTCCAGAAGTAAGACATCAGGTTTACCAAAAAGGGCTTTAGCTAAGAGTACTTTAACCTTGTCTCCGTTAGAGAGCTCACTCATATTTTGGTAGTGAAGTTCTTCTGGGATATTGAGATTTTGCAATAATTGAGAGGCTTCACTTTCAGCTTCCCAGCCCCCTAGTTCAGCAAACTCTCCCTCAAGCTCGGCCGCACGTACACCATCTTCATCAGAAAAATCAGGCTTCAGATAAATAGCATCTTTTTCTTTCATGATGTTGTAGAGATGTTCATTTCCCATGATTACAACATCAATAGCCCGTTCTTCTTCATAGTCAAAGTGGTTTTGGCGAAGGACTGAAAGACGTTCATTTGGTCCTAGAGAAATGTGGCCTGTTGTTGGCTCGATATCGCCAGCTAAAATTTTTAAAAAGGTTGATTTTCCAGCACCGTTAGCTCCAATCAATCCATAAGTATTTCCTTCTGTAAATTTGATGTTGACCTCATCAAACAATTTTCGGTCACTGAAACGTAGTGATACATCTGATACTGTAAGCAATGTCTTTCTCCTATATATATAATCTTCTTCATTTTACTAGAAAATAGAACTTTTTTCAAATAATTCTGAGATAAAAAGTAAAAAACGAAGCCAAAAGAAAAAAGGAGAATAGAATGAACTAAGACTTTTAGGTTTTCCAGCCAGAATAGTTTGTCAATTAAGTTTACAAATATTGTAAAGGGATGTCAATCAAGCTGTAAAAACTGGATTTTTTGCTTTTTTCTAGAAACTTCTTTCTCATTTTCATTGAAAATGATATAATGAACTCATTATAAATTGAGGAGTAATAAATGACTAAACCAATTATTTTAACAGGAGATCGTCCGACAGGAAAATTGCATATTGGTCATTATGTAGGAAGTTTACGGAATCGCGTGCTTTTGCAGGATCAAGGTAAATATGAGATGTTCGTATTTTTGGCAGATCAGCAAGCTTTGACTGATCATGCAAAGGATCCTCAGACAATTGTTGAGTCTATTGGTAATGTAGCTTTAGATTATCTAGCGGCTGGATTGGATCCTGAAAAAGTAACTATTTTTATTCAAAGTCAGATTCCTGAGTTGGCAGAGTTGTCAATGTATTATATGAATTTGGTGTCATTAGCTCGTCTTGAGCGTAATCCTACTGTCAAGACAGAGATTGCGCAAAAAGGATTTGGTGAAAGTTTGCCGACTGGATTTTTAGTTTATCCAATTTCTCAGGCAGCAGATATTACTGCTTTTAAAGCTAATTTTGTACCAGTCGGACATGATCAAAAGCCTATGATTGAGCAGACTCGGGAAATTGTTCGTTCCTTTAACCACGCTTATCAGACAGATGTTTTGGTAGAACCGGAAGGAATTTATCCTGAAAATGAAGCAGCTGGACGTTTGCCTGGTTTGGATGGCAATGCTAAGATGTCTAAGTCTCTCAATAACGGTATTTATCTGGCAGATAATATGGATATTCTGCAAAAGAAAGTTATGAGCATGTATACAGATCCTAATCATATCAGAGTGGAAGATCCTGGAAAAATTGAGGGAAATATGGTCTTTCATTATCTGGATGTTTTTGGCCGCCCCGAAGATGCTGCTGATATTGCTGCAATGAAAGAGCATTATCAAAGAGGTGGTCTGGGAGATGTCAAAACCAAACGCTATCTGTTAGAAATTTTAGAGCGAGAGTTAGGTCCGATTCGTGAGCGTCGTGTGGAGTTTGCTAAAGATATGGGACAGGTCTATCAGATGCTGCAAGAAGGATGCGATAAGGCACGTCAGACTGCCTCTCAGACTCTTTCGGAAGTGAAGTCTGCGATGGGGATTAATTATTTTAAATAACGAACATTATTGATTATAAATCACAAAAACTATCGTTTTTAGTTTTAAAAATGATGGTTTTTATTTTTTGTATAATAATGATTGACAATTTCCTATAGAATGGTATGATATTAACAACAAAAAAACCAGCTCTTATTCAAAGAAAACTGAACTTCAATTTTCTTTGGGTATTAGTTCAAATAAGAAGGAAAAGAGGAAACTGTGGATGTCTAACTGGGACACTAAATTTTTGAAAAAAGGTTTTACCTTTGATGATGTGCTGCTGATTCCAGCTGAAAGCCATGTACTGCCCAACGATGCTGATTTGAGTACCAAGCTTGCTGAGAATCTGACTTTAAATATCCCAATCATTACTGCCGCTATGGACACTGTTACAGAGAGTCAGATGGCTATCGCTATTGCCCGTGCTGGTGGTCTTGGAGTCATCCACAAAAATATGTCTATTGAGCAACAGGCTGATGAAGTTCGAAAGGTTAAACGTTCTGAGAATGGCGTAATTATTGATCCTTTTTTCCTCACGCCAGAGCATACGATTGCTGAAGCAGATGAACTGATGGGACGTTACCGTATCAGTGGTGTTCCTGTTGTAGAAACTCTTGAAAATCGTAAGTTAGTAGGGATTCTAACTAATCGTGATTTGCGTTTTATTTCTGACTATGATCAACCTATTTCTCGTCATATGACCAGTGAGAATCTTGTAACGGCACCTGTTGGAACAGATTTGGGAACTGCAGAGCGCATTTTGCAGGAGCACCGGATTGAAAAGTTGCCTTTGGTTGACGATAAGGGATGTCTTTCAGGTTTGATTACCATTAAAGATATTGAAAAGGTTATTGAGTTTCCAAATGCTGCTAAAGATGAGTTTGGCCGTCTCTTGGTAGCTGGTGCTGTTGGTGTTACTTCAGATACTTTTGAACGTGCAGAAGCTCTCTTTGAAGCTGGTGCAGATGCGATTGTTATTGATACTGCTCATGGACACTCAGCTGGAGTTTTGCGCAAGATTGCTGAGATTCGTGCTCATTTCCCTGATCGCACCTTGATTGCTGGAAATATTGCAACTGCTGAGGGTGCGCGTGCACTTTTTGATGCAGGTGTGGATGTTGTTAAGGTCGGAATTGGTCCTGGTTCTATCTGTACAACCCGTGTCATTGCTGGTGTTGGTGTTCCTCAAGTAACTGCTATTTATGATGCAGCTGCTGTGGCGCGTGAATATGGAAAAACCATCATTGCTGATGGTGGGATTAAATATTCTGGAGATATTGTTAAGGCCTTGGCTGCAGGTGGAAATGCTGTTATGCTGGGTTCAATGTTTGCAGGAACAGACGAAGCGCCAGGCGAGACGGAAATCTTCCAAGGTCGGAAATTTAAGACTTACCGTGGTATGGGATCTATCGCCGCTATGAAGAAGGGCTCTAGTGACCGTTACTTCCAAGGTTCTGTCAATGAAGCGAATAAGCTAGTTCCAGAAGGAATTGAAGGCCGTGTGGCATACAAGGGAGCTGCTGCAGATATTGTCTTCCAGATGCTTGGTGGTATTCGCTCTGGAATGGGCTATGTTGGTGCTGCAAATCTGCAAGAACTTCACGATAATGCTCAGTTTATTGAGATGAGTGGCGCCGGATTAAAGGAAAGCCACCCTCATGATGTGCAAATTACAAATGAAGCCCCTAACTATTCAGTTCAATAAAAAATAAAACGAGGTCGGGAATTTTTCCTAACCTCGTTTTAAATTTACGATTTAAATTGACATACTTTTACAATTCAAAAGGCTATAAAAGCTGTTCTAACAACAATTCGATATAATTCGTTTACACTATAAGCAAGATTTTGTAAATGAAATTTACAAAAACGTAAATCTCATGTAATGCTAGGATTGAGACATGATTTGTCCTTGCTGAATGGTGAAAATTTTAATATCTTGTGGAAGATTTTTTAAATGTTCTAAAGTTGTTGTAGTGATGAAAGTTTGAATATCCTGAGAGATAGTTTCTAATAATTTTAGTTGACGGTTATTGTCAAGTTCGCTCATTACATCGTCAAGCAACAAAATAGGCGTTTCCTTCGTAGTGCTTTCTATTAACTTGATTTCAGCTAGTTTCAGTGATAAAACAAGACTGCGATGCTGACCTTGACTACCAAAGTTGGCATCCATCTGGTTGATAAAAAAAGCAATATCATCACGATGGGGACCAACACCTGTATTTTTTTTGAATAGGTCGCGTTTACGGCTGTTTAATAAGGAAGAGCGGTAAGTTTCTTCTAAATTGTCAATTTTGTGTAAAGGAATAGACGACAGATACTTGACAGTCAATTTTTCCAGATTTTGAGAGATGTCCCAGTGCTTGTCTTGAGCAAAACTTTCTAATTTTTGCAAAAAATCCAACCGATGCTTTATGACACGACAGCCATAGTCAACCAGCTGTTCATCAAGGACAGTCAAGAAAGTTTCGTCAACTTTATCATTAGCTTTCAGATAGGAATTGCGTTGTTTAAGGACATGATTATAATTGGATAAATCTGATAGATAGACAGGCTTGATTTGTCCAAGCTCAATGTCTATAAATTTACGACGTAGACTGGGGGAGCCTTTAATCAGCTGTAAATCTTCAGGAGCAAACAGGACAACATTCATAGTTCCAATGTAGTCTGATAATTTACTTTGTTTCAAGTGGTTGACTTTTGTGATGCGACCTTTTGGTGTCAAGTTAATGTCAAGGGGAACTTTACCAGTCTTTTTTTCTAAGATGCCAGAAACAAGGAGGTCATTTTCTGTAAAATGAATCAGATCCTTATCTGAGCGTGTACGGTGGCTTCTTGTCAAGGCTAGGAAATAAATAGCTTCTAAAATATTGGTTTTACCTTGTGCGTTCTGGCCTAGAAAGACATTTAAGCCAGGATGGAAGTCAATATCAGCTTCCTGATAATTTCGGAAATGCTTGATTTTTAATGATTGCAGCCACATGATTAGATACCAGGGAAGCGAACAGGGCTTTTAGTAGTTTTCTGCTTTTTAGGTACCCCTGTATTCTTACGCTTTTCTTTTTTAGAAATCTGCGATTTTTTTAATTCCTTGTTCATGGCTTTGACAAGTTCAGCAACTCGTTTTTTTTCTGCGATTTCTTTCTGGTGTTGCAGAATTTCTTCTTGACTAGGAGCTGTCAGATTAATTTCAATTCCTTGCTCGGGAAGAGAAATCCTGTCATTGACACGGAGTTTTTTTCCCCGGCGGTTTTCTGGCTCACCGTTAAAAAGAACTGGATATTCACTTAGAAATGTTTTAATTGCTCCGCCGCTTTGGATAATTCCTGTTTCTTTTAAAAGGGCTTGTAGCGTGATGTAGTCATCAAATAATTTATATTCCATATTTCACCTCAACCCTGTCATTATACCATATTTGTTAGTAAAAAGTGCTGAGGTGCTTTGGATAAAATTCGGAAATTTTCTCCTGTTATCAGAAAACGTTTTAATCAGCAAAAAGCTTGGTAGAACAAACAAATCAGAGGCATTTCATGATATAATAGTAGTCTATATTATTCAGTATGAGGGGCGTCATGGAAATCACTAAAGGAGTTCGTCTCCATTTTATTCAATCAGAAAAATTTAAAACAAACAAAATTAGGGTTCGTTTTTCAGCGCCTATGTCCAAAGAAACAGTAGCTGGTCGGGTTTTAACAGCCAGCATGCTAGAGACTGTCAATGCGGTTTATCCTACTTCACAGGCTTTCAGAGAACGTTTGGCCAATTTGTATGGTGCTGATTATTCTACGAGTCTTTCAAGGAGAGGGTTGGTCCATTATTTAGATATCAATCTTTCTTTTGTGCGGGATAAATTTTTGAGTCGTAAGAATGTCTTAACAGATGTTATGCTTGATTTTTTGAAAGCCAGCTTGTTTTCTCCATTGGTAAGTCAGGACGCTTTTGATGAATCTGCTTTTGAAATTGAGAAGAAAAATATCTTGAATGATTTGGAAGCAGAAATTGAGAATCATTTTTATCATGCTCATCGAGAATTAGATAAACTCTTTTATGAAGTCGAGGAAATGCAGATGCCTCGTGTTGGGACGATTGAATTAATCCAGAAAGAGACAGCTGCAAGCAGTTTTGCTACTTTTCAGCAGATGCTTAAGGAAAATCAGATTGACTTTTTCTTTATTGGGGACTTTAATGAAGTGGCTGTTCGGGAGAAAATTCAATCTTTCAATTTTGCACCTCGCCAACAAGAACTTCAGTTAGTTTATCAGCAAGAATATTCCAATGTTTTGCGAGAAGGACTGGAGCAGAAGGACGTGTATCAGTCGATTATTGAGTTGGGTTATCACTTCCCTATTCAGTACGGAGAGAGTGAACACCTGCCTTTGGTTGTTTTAAATGCTTTGCTAGGTGGCTTTGCCCATTCGAAATTATTTGTCAATCTTCGTGAAAAGGAAGGGCTAGCTTATACAATTTCTAGCAATTTTGATATTTTTTCAGGAATGATGCGGATTTACGCTGGTATTGACCGCAGCAATCGGACCAGAACAGTTGCTTTAATCAATCGACAGATTGTTGATTTGAAGCGCGGAAATTTTAGTCAGGAAGAACTGAATCAAACCAAGAAAATGCTGAGAAATTCAGTATTGTTAGCTCAGGATCGACAGAATACAATCTTAGAGAGAGCTTATATGGCTTCTGTTTTAGGGAAAAAATTCTTATCTCTTGAAGCTTGGCTGGAAGCTTTGGAACAGGTTCGTAAGGATGATATTATCAAAGCAGCTGGTCTCTTAAAATTACAAGCTATTTACTTTATGGAAGGAAAATAATGCAGGGAGAAGTGCTAGAAAAAATCAATTATTCAGCAGTGGGAGAAACTGTCTATCAGACAGTCTTGGCAAATGGTTTGCGTGTTTTTCTTCTGCCTAAAAATGATTTTAATGAAACTTATGGGATTATCTCAACTAATTTTGGTTCAGTGGATACAGGGATTGTTTCACGTGAAACCAAGCAGGTCACTCAATATCCAGCGGGAATAGCTCATTTTTTGGAACATAAGCTTTTTGAAGGCCCGCAGGGAAAGGATTTGCTGCTGGAATTTACTAAATTAGGGGCTGAGAGCAATGCCTTTACAAGCTTTACTCGGACCAGCTATCTGTTTTCTGCAACGGATAACATTTCAGAAAATTTACAGCTTTTGCAAGAACTTGTGCATCGGGCTGATTTCACAAAAGAATCCATTTTGCGGGAACAGGATATTATCGGCCAAGAAATTGAAATGTACCAGGATAATCCAGATTATCGTCTCTTTTTTGGAGCCTTGGCCAATCTCTATCCTCAAACACCTCTGGCAGAAGACATTGCAGGAACGAAAGAGTCTATCTCTGAGATTACCGTCGAAAATTTGAAGGAAAATTTCAGTAACTTTTATCATCCCTCTAATATGACTTTGTTTGTAATTGGTAATTTTGATTTGGAACAGATGGCTGCTGAGATTGCTGAACAGCAGGAAAAACTAGTTTTTGCTGGGAGTTCGGAACCGATTGAAAAAATTCCTGTTAGCCTTCACCCAGTGGTATCAACAGATACCTACCGAATGGAGGTGGCTAGTCCAAAACTGGCAGTTGGGATTCGAGGTACAGACTTTGTTGATGAATCGGAGTTGTATCGCTATAAAATCACTTTGAAACTTTTATTTGCCATGATGTTTGGCTGGACTTCCAAGCGTTTCCAATCCCTCTATGAAAGTGGGAAAATGGATAATTCTTTAACGCTGGAAGTGGAAGTAGAAAAAGATTTTCACTTTGTCATGCTGACGATGGACACTCAGGAGCCGGTGGGACTTTCTCATCAATTTCGCTCAGCCATCAAGAATTTTGATAAGGATCCAGATGTGACAGAAGAGCATTTGGATACGATTAAAAGTGAGATGTTTGGTGATTTTCTGCATGGTTTAAACTCGCTTGAGTATATTGCAACCCAATATGAACCGCATTTGACGGGTGAGAATCTGTTTGATTTGCCGAAAATTTTACAGGATATCAGCTTGAATGATGTGATAAAACTAGGTCATCGATTTATCGATCAGTGTGATATGACAGATTTTACTATTTTTCCAAAATAATTCCAGAATCGTTTTTAAAATTTTGTTAAAATAGTGAAGAATAGAAAAAAGGGAAAAGTACGTATGAGAAAAAAAACGATAGGAGAAGTGTTGAAGCTTGCCCGGACCAATCAAGGGCTGAGCTTAGAGGAATTGTCAAAAAAGACAGATATCCAGCAGGATTTGTTAGAAGCGCTGGAACGAAATGACTATGATTTGCTTCCTAGTCCTTTCTATGCCCGTAGCTTCTTGCGGAAATATGCTTGGGCTGTAGATTTGGATGAATCTATTATTCTGGAGGCTTACGAAGCTGGTGAGATGATAGTCTTTGATGAAGTGGCACTGGCAGCAGATGAGGAATTTAGGAGCAGAAAAAATAAAAATAAAAGCTCTTTTCTGCCCTTGTTCTATTTTCTCTTATTGGCTTCAGCTATTGCAGCTTTCGTGGCATACTATATTTGGAGCTATGCTCACACCAATTCGGTAAGTTTCAAAGCATCTGATAACAATTATAGTCTGGTTTCCTCTACAAGCACTAACAGTCAGAAGAGTTCCTTTTCTTCGGCTGATTCTAAGTCAGTTTCTTCCTCAGCTGGCAAATTGACAGTTGGTGGAAGCGGAGAGAATTTGATTGCTGAGTACAGCGGAGCAAGTCAGCCTGTCAAAGTGACCGTTTCTGTGGAGCAAACGACCAATTTGGTAAGCATAAGCGATTCAGAACTAGCCGAAGGCATCACCTTATCTCCTGAAAAATCAAGCCAGACGGTTGCTCTTGAGCCAGGCAATAAGTATCTTATAACGTTAGCACCAGTTAAAGGAGCAACTGTGACGATAGAGGGAAAAAAACTAGATACTTCGGCTTTGACTAGCGATAGTGGAACCATTAGTTTGAACATTACGAAAGAATAAAAACGAAGGGAATCCCATGAAAAAAGAAAATATTCCAAATGCCTTAACTCTTGTCAGGATTGCTTTAATCCCTGTATTTGTTGTGATTTTAACATTCGGTCATTCTTCCATCATGCATATTTTGGCAGCTTTTATCTTTGCTTTTGCTAGTATAACTGATTATCTAGATGGTTATTTGGCTCGAAAGTGGGAAGTGGTAACAAACTTTGGTAAATTTGCTGATCCCATGGCTGATAAGCTTTTAGTGATGTCTGCTTTTATCATGTTGATCGAGATGAAAATGGCTCCTGCCTGGGTTGTGGCTATTATTATTTGCCGGGAATTGGCAGTAACAGGTCTGCGCTTGCTTTTAGTGGAAACAGGAGGGACAGTCTTAGCAGCTGCTATGCCAGGTAAAATCAAGACCTTCACGCAGATGTTTGCTATTATTTTTCTACTGATTCATTGGACTCTCTTAGGGCAAATCCTTCTGTATATTGCTTTAATCTTTACGATTTATTCTGGATATGACTACTTCAAGGGAAGTGCCTATCTCTTTAAAGACACCTTTAAATAATATGGAAAATATCATCGAAGTAAGAAATCTTAAGTACAAATACGATAGTGAGTCTGAGAATTACACTTTAAATGATGTCTCTTTTCAAGTAAAAAAAGGGGAATGGCTGTCTATTGTCGGTCATAATGGCAGTGGAAAATCAACCACTGTTCGTTTGATTGACGGTCTTTTAGAAGCGGAAAGCGGAGATATTATTATCTCAGGCGATAAGCTAACAGCTGAAAACGTCTGGGAAAAGCGTCGACAGATTGGTATGGTATTCCAAAATCCAGATAATCAGTTTGTCGGAGCAACTGTAGAAGACGATGTAGCCTTTGGTTTGGAAAATCAAGGGCTGGATTATGAACTGATGGTAGAGAGAGTTCAGCAAGCATTGGAGCTTGTCGGTATGCAGGATTTTAAGGAGCGTGAACCAGCTCGTCTTTCCGGAGGTCAGAAACAGCGGGTAGCTGTTGCAGGTGTAGTAGCTCTGAGACCGGATATTATTATTTTGGATGAAGCAACTAGCATGCTAGATCCAGAGGGACGTTTGGATCTTATCCAGACCGTGAAAAAAATTAAAGATAGTAATCAACTGACCGTCATTTCTATCACTCATGACCTGGATGAAATAGCCTTAAGCGACCGTGTTTTGGTCATGAAAAAGGGTCAGGTTGAATCTACCGCTACCCCGAGAGAACTTTTTTCTCGAGAAGATTTAGAAGAGCTAGGATTGGATCAGCCATTTGTTAATCAGGTAAAGACGGCTTTGCGTCAGTCAGGGCTTCCTCTGCCAGACTCTTACTTAACAGAAAAAGAATTGCAGGATCAACTATGGGCATTACTCTCAAAAATGTAAGTTATACTTATCAAGCTGGCACCCCTTTTGAGGGACCAGCGCTTTTTGGGGTGGATTTGGAGATAAAATCCGGCAGCTATACCGCTCTTATCGGCCATACAGGCAGCGGTAAGTCAACCATTCTCCAGCTTTTAAATGGCTTGCTGGTTCCCAATCAGGGCAGTGTTGAAGTAGGCAGTACAGTCATCACAGCTGATTCCGTCAATAAAGACATTAAACAGGTACGCAAGAAGGTCGGTCTGGTCTTTCAATTTCCAGAAAGTCAAGTTTTTGATGAAACAGTTTTGAAAGATGTGGCTTTTGGTCCTCAGAATTTTGGTGTTTCTAAGGAAGAAGCGGAAGCTTTGGCGCGTGAAAAGCTGCACTTGGTCGGGATTTCTGAGGATTTGTTCAATCGCAGTCCTTTCGAACTTTCTGGTGGCCAGATGCGCAGGGTAGCCATCGCTGGTATACTAGCCATGGAGCCCGATATCTTGGTTTTGGATGAGCCGACAGCAGGACTTGATCCATCCGGTCGAAAAGAACTGATGAGGCTCTTTGAAGAGCTGCATCGTGCCGGTATGACCATTGTTTTGGTAACTCACCTAATGGATGATGTAGCCAACTTTGCTGATACAGTCTATGTTTTAGATAAGGGCAGAGTCGTCAAGAGCGGTCAGCCTGCTCAGGTCTTTCAGGATCTTGATTTTATGGAGAGTATTCAATTGGGTGTTCCTAAGATTACAAAATTTGCTCACGAATTGGCGGAAAAAGGGATGACCTTCTCGCACTATCCTATTACAATTGAAGAATTCAAGGAGATCTTGCATGGATAAGTTGATTTTAGGTCGCTATATTCCCGGAAATTCAATCATCCATCGTTTGGATCCGCGGAGCAAGTTGCTGGCGATGTTTCTTTTTATTCTATTAATTTTCTGGGCTAATAATCTTGTGACCAATCTGCTGTTGTTTGTTTTCGTTTTTAGTCTGGTCTTGCTGTCTAAGGTTCCTTTGAAGTTCTTTTTAAAGGGTATCCAGTCTATGGTGTTTATCATAGCTTTTACCACCTTGTTCCAGCTGTTTTTGACCTCTGGAGGGGCCACAATCTTCCGATTCGCTTTTGTCAGAATTACAGAACTAGGACTGTCACAGGCTGGCATTATTTTTAGCCGCTTTATTCTGATTATTTTCTTTTCTACTCTTCTGACTCTGACAACGACGCCCTTAAGCTTGTCCGATGCGGTTGAGTCTTTGCTGAAGCCTCTGAAGGTTTTCAAGGTGCCAGCACATGAGATTGGTCTGATGCTCTCTATGAGCCTGCGCTTCGTTCCAACTTTGATGGATGATACTACTCGGATTATGAACGCCCAGAGGGCGCGTGGTGTTGACTTTGGCGAGGGAAAGCTTGTTCAAAAAGTTAAATCTATTATTCCCATTCTAATCCCTTTGTTTGCTTCCAGTTTTAAAAGGGCAGACGCTCTAGCAATTGCCATGGAAGCGCGCGGCTATAATGGAGGTGAAGGTCGGACACGTTTTCGCCGTTTGGCATGGAAAAAAAATGACAGCTTGGCTATTATTAGCTTACTTATATTAGGTATTCTGCTTTATATATTGAAAAACTGACCTACTGTTTAAAGTGTTTTTAGAGAATAGTATAAGTTGAACTTGTCTATTTTTTGCTTGGTCAAAGAAAATATTTGGGGGAAAAGCTCTAAAAGTCTGTTTTTAACGTCTAAACTAAATGTTCTTGTAACGTTTGACTTGGTAATGTAACTTTTTGGTAATATTTTATGTGTAAGATAGTATTATCACCGAAAGGAGAATTACTTTTTAATGAACAAAAAAACAGCAAAATGGACTTTAACAGGTGCAGTCGCTGCAGCGGCTTTCTTGGTTTCAGGTATTGCGAATGCCGAGACCTATACAGTTGAAGCCGGTGATACTTTATCAGCTATTGCTAACGAAAAAAATACAACTCTTGAGAAATTAGTAGAGTTAAACAAGATTGCAGATCCAAATCACATCCGTGTTGGTCAAATCTTGGAACTTGGAAATAGTGCCAAAACGTCTGAAACAAGCGTAGCAGCAACTGCAACTCCCGTAAATAATTATGCAGCACCTGCAGCAACAGCTAATTCAGCAGCAACTTCAGGAGGCCTTGTACTTAGCAATGGTAATACCGCTGGTGCAACTGGTTCTTATGCAGCATCACGTATGGCAGAGATGACAGGTGTTCCTGCATCAACTTGGGAAGCTATCATTGCTCGTGAATCAAATGGTCAAGTAGATGCTTACAACGCATCTGGTGCTAGTGGTCTTTTCCAAACGATGCCAGGTTGGGGATCAACGGCTACTGTTGATGATCAAATCCAATCAGCATATAGTGCCTACAGTGCTCAAGGACTTTCAGCTTGGGGTTACTAAGATAGAAATAAAAAAACCACAGATTTCTGTGGTTTTTTGGTTTACATAAAGTTGACAATTTATAAGCAGAAAATGATAGTGTAGATAAAGATTTAAAGGGAACAATCTTATCTAGATCGACAAATGTGTAAAGTTATGAAAAGTGTTCGTTCAATATTTTTAAAATGTGCTTGGGAGAATTAGCCAGCAAATCTGCTCCGTTTTCTAGTAACTCTTTTTGGTTGCCAAAGCCCCAAAGGACTCCCAGAGTTGAGATTCCTACTTCTTTACCGCCAATTATATCAAACTTTGTATCGCCTATAATTATGGTTTCTTCTGGATTTGCATCTAGTGTTCGCAGAGCTCGGCGCAGCACATCTGCTTTGTGAAATGAATCTGGCAGTGAGCCAAAAATATCATCGAATTGCTCAGAGATGGCTAGATTTGCTAATAAATCTTGTGCTGTGGGTTGATTTTTACTTGTTGTTACATAAATCTGATAGCCGGCTTCTTTTAACTGTGTCAGCAATTCTGGTATCCCTTCATAGAGGCGAACGCCCCAGATGCCTTTTTCCTTATAGAAGCTACGATAATAGTTAATCGCTTCTGGAACTTGCCTTTCTTCAAGAACGGAGGCGAAGCTTACTTCCAGAGGCGGCCCCATAAAACTTTTTATAATACTTTCTTCAGGGCACTCTTTTCCAAGTTGTTTGAAGCTGTATTCAAAGGATTCTTGGATGCCCTTTGAACTGTCAACTAGGGTTCCATCCAAATCAAAGAAGATATATTTCAAATGACTCATCTTGTCTCCTTGTTTACTATCTAGTAAATCTACTTGACAAATTTGTCAAGGTTATTCTCCGAAGATTTCTTTTGAAAGTCTGCGACCTGTCGGTGTTGTAGCTAGGCCACCTTCAGCTGTTTCTCTGAAAGCAGTAGGCAGACTTGATCCGACTTGATACATGGCGTCAATGACTTCGTCAACAGGAATTTTAGATTCGATTCCTGCAAGAGCCATATCAGCTGCAATAAAGGCATAACTGGCTCCCATAGCATTTCGCTTGACACAAGGCACTTCGACCAGACCAGCTACTGGATCACAAATCAAGCCCAGCATGTTTTTAATGACAAAACAAATAGCTTGACTGGCTTGAAAAGGTGAACCTCCAGCAGCGAGAACTAAAGCAGCTGCACTCATAGCAGAAGCGGAGCCAACCTCAGCTTGACAGCCACCTTCAGCACCTGAAATTGAGGCGTTATTGGCAATGACGAGGCCGAAAGCACCTGCGGCTAATAGAAAGTTTAGCTGTTCTTCTTCTGAGAGTCCTAATTTTTCAATGGCAGATGTAAGAACAGCTGGCATACAGCCAGCGCTGCCGGCAGTAGGTGTTGCACAAACCAAGCCCATTTTAGCATTATGCTCATTGACAGCAATAGCATTTTTTGCAGCAGTCAGCACAGTGTGGTCTGATAAAGCCTTTCCTGACTGGATATAGTGGTCAAGTTTTGCTGCGTCACCACCAGTCAATCCACTGCGAGACTTACTCTCATCAAGTCCAAGAAGGACAGAGGCTTTCATGACTTCCAGATTGCGATGCATTAGCCGCAGGACTTCATCTCTTTCACGACCAGTCAATTCATACTCGGTAGCAATCATCAATTCAGCAATATTTCCTTGGTAATCTAAATCAGCTTGCTCTACCAATTCTTTGATGGAATAAAACATATTTTCTCCTATTTAAAGAAATTCACATTATGCAGATGAGGAATATTGCGAATTTCATCGATGGCTTCCTCACAGCTGCGGCTGTCAACTTCAATAATCATAATCGCTTTTTCTCCAGCCTTCTCACGAGTGACATTCATCTGAGCTATATTGATATTGTAGCGTGATAGAGCTTCAGTGACATGGGCAATCATACCTGGGACATCCTGGTGGACAATAATGATGGTCGGAGTATTCATGCTCAGAGATACTGAAAATCCATTCAGCTCCGTTACTTGAATGTTGCCGCCACCGATAGAGACTCCAGTCACACTGATTGTTTTATGGTCATTTTTGACTGTAATCTTTGTCGTATTGGGGTGGGGAGCATTGCTATCCTTTTGAATGGTCCAGACAATCTTGATGCCACGTTTATGGGCAATTTCAAGGCTGTTAGGAATCTCTGGATCATCTGTATCCATACCTAAAATCCCTGCTACAAGAGCCAAGTCAGTTCCGTGACCTCGGTAAGTTTTGGCAAAAGAGTTAAAGAGCTGGAATTCTACTTCCGTAGGCTCATCGTTAAAAATAGAGGAGACAATTTTTCCGATACGGACGGCGCCTGCTGTATGACTGCTTGATGGGCCTATCATCACGGGTCCGATAATATCAAAAACAGATTGAAATCTTAGTGAAGTCATGATTTCTCCTTGCAGCTAATTTATTATTTTCATTATAACAAAGTTAAGGGCTTTCTGCTGATTTTTTAAATGAATTAAAAGTGGATATTATAAAATTTCGTTAGAGAGGAAAGTAAAAGAGAAAATCAATAACTTTACAGCATTGTAAACATTCTTTACATCTACTAATTTTAGTTAAATTTCTGATTTGTTTTCCTAGTCTTTTCGTGCTATAATAGGGCTTGCTCAAGCGACCTTCAATCGTTGAAAGCACAGCACGACCTTCAATCGTGAAATAACGAAAAGATGGGAGAACACAATGAGTGATAACTCTAAGATTCGTGTCGTTGTTGGTATGAGCGGAGGTGTTGATTCATCAGTAACTGCTCTGCTCTTGAAAGAACAAGGTTACGATGTGATTGGCATCTTCATGAAAAACTGGGACGACACAGACGAATTTGGTGTCTGCACAGCCACAGAAGACTACAAGGATGTAGCAGCTGTTGCAGATCAGATTGGCATTCCTTACTACTCTGTCAACTTTGAGAAAGAGTACTGGGAACGTGTTTTTGAATACTTCTTGGCGGAATACCGAGCTGGTAGGACTCCAAATCCAGATGTCATGTGTAACAAGGAAATCAAGTTTAAAGCCTTCCTTGACTATGCCTTGACACTAGGCGCTGATTACGTTGCAACGGGTCACTATGCTCAGGTGAAGAGAGACCAAGATGGCTTGGTTCACATGCTGCGTGGCAAGGACAACAATAAGGATCAGACTTACTTCCTAAGCCAACTATCACAGGAACAACTGCAAAAGACTATGTTTCCTCTGGGTCATTTAGAAAAACCAGAAGTTCGAGCAATTGCTGAAAGAGCTGGTTTAGCTACAGCTAAGAAAAAAGACTCGACAGGTATTTGCTTCATTGGTGAGAAGAATTTTAAAGAATTTCTGAGTCAATATTTACCAGCCCAGCCGGGTCGCATGATGACCTTGGAAGGCCGAGATATGGGCCAGCATGCTGGCTTGATGTATTATACTATTGGCCAGCGGGGTGGTCTTGGAATTGGTGGTCAGCACGGCGGAGATAATGAGCCTTGGTTTGTGGTTGGAAAAGACCTCAGCCAAAATATTCTTTATGTGGGTCAAGGCTTTTACCATGACAACTTAATGTCAACCAGCCTTGACGCTAGTCAGGTTCATTTTACAAAAGAAATGCCAGAAGAATTTACACTGGAATGTACTGCTAAATTCCGCTATCGTCAGCCAGACTCTAAGGTGACAGTCACTGTAAAGGGTGAAAAGGCTGTTGTCAACTTTGCTCAACCACAAAGGGCTATTACACCAGGTCAAGCAGTCGTCTTCTATGATGGAGATGAGTGCTTAGGTGGTGGCTTGATTGACAGAGCTTATAAGAATGGTCAAGTCTTGCAGTACATTTAGATTGACAATTCAACATAATTTGCTAAAATAAGATAAGCAATACCTATGATGGTCAAAGCTCATGGATGTTGCAGGCTTTTTGTCCTGCACTTCTAGAGACTTGGCCTTTTTTGGTGAAAAAATGAGGGAAAAAGAAAATGACATACAATTTTACTGAAAGTTATGATATTGTCGTGATTGGGGCAGGCCACGCTGGAGTTGAGGCGTCTCTGGCAGCCAGTCGAATGGGCTGTAAAGTTCTGCTGGCAACTCTTAATATTGAGATGCTGGCTTTTATGCCCTGCAATCCATCTATCGGAGGATCTGCTAAAGGCATTGTTGTTCGTGAGGTAGACGCTTTGGGCGGCGAGATGGCCAAGAATATTGACAAGAGCTATATCCAGATGAAGATGCTCAACACGGGTAAGGGACCTGCAGTTCGGGCTCTTCGTGCTCAGGCTGATAAAGAGGTCTACTCCAAAGAAATGCGGAAGACTGTCGAAAATCAAGAAAATCTGACTCTGCGGCAAACCATGATTAATGAAATCTTGGTAGAAGATGGTAAGGTAATTGGGGTTAAAACGGCAACTCATCAGGAGTATGCAGCTAAAGCTGTCATTGTTACGACTGGAACAGCTTTGCGGGGAGAAATTATTATTGGTGATCTCAAGTATTCATCTGGTCCAAACCATAGCTTAGCAGCAATTCCTTTGGCAGATAATCTGCGTGATCTAGGATTTGAAATTGGTCGTTTTAAAACCGGAACGCCTCCACGTGTTAAGGCGTCATCTATCAATTATGATGTGACCGAGATTCAGCCAGGTGATGAAAAGGCCAATCATTTCTCTTACACGTCTCGTGATGAGGACTATGTGAAAGATCAAGTTCCTTGTTGGTTGACTTATACCAATGCGGAAAGTCATGAGATTATCCAAAATAACCTGCATCGAGCGCCTATGTTTTCTGGTATCGTTAAGGGAGTGGGGCCTCGCTATTGTCCGTCTATTGAGGATAAGATCGTTCGTTTTGCGGACAAGGAACGCCACCAGCTTTTCTTAGAGCCTGAGGGACGCGATACGGAAGAAGTTTATGTGCAGGGGCTGTCAACCAGTCTGCCAGAAGATGTGCAGAAGGACTTGGTTCACTCTATCAAGGGTCTAGAAAATGCCGAAATGATGCGGACAGGCTATGCCATTGAGTACGATATGATTATGCCTCACCAGTTACGGGCAACCTTGGAAACTAAGAAAATTTCAGGGCTCTTTACAGCAGGTCAGACCAATGGAACTTCTGGCTATGAAGAAGCTGCAGGTCAAGGGATTATCGCTGGGATTAATGCGGCCTTGAAAATCCAAGGTAAGCCGGAGTTAATCTTGAAGCGCAGTGATGGTTACATTGGAGTCATGATTGATGATTTAGTGACAAAGGGAACCGTAGAACCTTATCGCCTCTTGACTAGCCGAGCTGAGTACCGTTTGATTCTCCGCCATGACAATGCCGATATGCGTTTGACAGAGATGGGACGAGAAATTGGTCTTGTAGATGATGAGCGCTGGGCTCGTTTCGAGATTAAAAAGAATCAATTTGACAATGAAATGAAGCGTTTGGAATCTATCAAACTAAGACCTGTCAAGGAAACAAACGCTAAAGTAGAAGAGCTTGGCTTTAAGCCTCTGACGGATGCAGTAACTGCCAAAGAATTTATGCGGCGTCCAGAAGTGTCTTATCAAGATGCGGTTCAGTTCATTGGTCCGGCTGCAGAGGAGCTTGATGAGAAGATTATCGAGCTGATTGAGACAGAGATTAAGTACGAAGGCTATATTTCTAAAGCTCTTGATCAGGTTGAAAAGATGAAGCGCATGGAAGAGAAGCGCATTCCAGCTAATATTGACTGGGATGATATTGATTCGATTGCGACAGAAGCACGACAGAAGTTTAAGAAAATCAATCCAGAAACAATTGGGCAGGCTAGTCGTATTTCTGGTGTCAATCCAGCAGATATTTCTATTTTGATGGTTTACTTAGAAGGCAAGTCCAGAAGCATTTCTAAAAATCAAGCGAAGTAACTCTTGTAAAAGGCTTAGTTTCCTTTGGGAAGCAGCCTTTTTGTGTAAATTTACAAGAGGTTTACAATGTTGTAAACTTTGAAAGGCTGTTTTTCGCTTCCTTTACCCTTCTTAAATGCTTTACTTATTGGGAGAAATTCGCTTTTTTCTAGGATTTATGGTAAAATGGCGGAATAAGAGGTCTATGATGAAAAAATTTCGTTTTGCCCCAATTCACTTGGCGATGGCGGGTCTAATTTCCTTTATAATCTTAGCCATCTGTTTGAGGCTTTTTGGTGATAGTTTGGCCATGCTAGCTGCTCTCATGCTTGTGCTGGCTCTTTTGATTGTGCTTTTTATCCAGCAACAGAGAGTATCCGAGCTAGATGAGATTGAGCAGATTCATTATGTCAATCATCAAGCAGAAGGAAGCCTCGCTTCCTTGCTGGATAAGATGCCAGTTGGCGTCATTAAAATCAGTGAAGATAATGGTGATGTAGAGTGGTTTAATCCATATGCGGAACTGATTTTTACAACCGAAGATGGTGATTTTGATGCAGATATGCTCAAGAATATCATGAAGGCTGCCTATTCAGATTCTGGTCATTATGCTACGGTTGGAGACAAGAAATATTCGGTTTACTTGGACCGTGCATCCAGTGTGTTTTATTTTTTTGATGCATCCAATGAATACGAAGCCACTGTTGGTCTGGTAACAACGCGCCCGGTGATCGGAATTATCTCGGTGGATAATTATGATGATTTGGAGGATGTCGTTTCTGACACAGATATCAGCCATATCAATAGCTTTGTGGCCAACTTCGTAGCAGAATTTTCTGAGCAGTTTCACATGTTTTACCGTCGGGTTGGCATGGATCGTTTCTATCTTTTTACGGATTACACGGTGCTGGAACAGCTAATGGAAAATAAATTTTCTATTATTGATCAATTCCGGACGGAAGCTAAAAATCGAGAGCTGTCGCTGACACTCAGTATGGGCTTTTCTTATGGTGATGGCAATCATGATGAAATCGGTCGGGTTGCCCTGCTTAACCTCAACTTAGCTGAAGTTCGGGGCGGGGACCAGGCTGTCGTCAAAGAAAATAACGACAACATGAACCCAATCTTCTTTGGTGGAGGAACGGCGTCAGCTGTTAAGCGCACGCGCACCCGTACTCGGGCTATGATGGCTGCAATCTCTGATAAGATTAAGAGTGTGGATCAGGTCTTTGTAGTCGGACATAAAAATCTGGATATGGATGCCTTGGGTTCTTCTCTTGGTATGCAGCTCTTTGCTAGTAATATCATTGAGAAAGCTTATGTGGTCTATGATCCGTCCCAGATGGCTTCTGACATTGAGCGCTCCATTACAAAGCTCCAGCAGGAAGGGGCTGACTATCTGGTGCCGCTTTCTGAAGCAGTAAATATGGTGACCAATCGTTCGCTCTTGATTATGGTTGACCACTCCAAGATATCTCTGACTTTGTCTAAGGATTTCTTTGATCAATTCAGTCAGATTATCGTAGTCGACCACCATCGTCGTGATGAAGATTTTCCGGAAAATGCTGTGATTGCCTATATCGAAAGTGGGGCTAGCAGTGCTAGTGAGTTGGTGACGGAGCTGATTCAGTTCCAGAATTCTAAAAAGAATCGTCTCAGTAAGATGCAAGCCAGCATTCTCATGGCGGGGATTATGCTTGACACCAAAGGATTTTCATCTCGAGTCACCAGTCGAACCTTTGATGTGGCCAGCTATCTGCGGACTCGGGGCAGTGACAGTGTTGTGATTCAAGATATTTCCGCTACGAATTTTGAGGATTATCGTGCGATTAATGAACTGATTTTAAACGGCAAGAAGATTTTGCCAAATGTCATTGTAGCAGCTGGTCCAGAGGAGAACACTTATGATACGGTTGTCATCAGTAAGGCAGCTGATACCATGCTCTCCATGTCAGGAATCGAAGCTACTTTTGTCGTGAGCAAGAATACCAAAGGATATGTGTCTATTTCGGCTCGCAGTCGTAGCAAAATCAACGTTCAGCGAATTATGGAAAAGCTGGGCGGTGGCGGTCATTTCAATCTGGCGGCAGCTCAAATTGAAGGTAAAACAGTTTCTGAGGTCCTTCAGTCGCTGAATCAAGAAATTATGGACCAAGTCATTAAAGAGGAAGTAATAATAGACGAGGAGAAAAAAGGATGAAAGTAATTTTTTTAGCAGATGTAAAAGGCAAGGGCAAAAAAGGCGAAATCAAGGAAATGCCGACTGGCTATGCTCAAAATTTTCTGATTAAGAAAAACTTAGCCAAGGAAGCAACAGCGCAGGCTATCGGAGAACTGCGCGGCAAGCAAAAGTCCGAAGAAAAAGCTCACGCGGAACTAGTGGCAGAAGCTCAAGCTATTAAGGCTAAGTTAGCAGAAGAAGCTACTCTTGTTGAATTTACTGAAAAAGTTGGTCCGGACGGCCGCACCTTTGGCTCTATTACCAGCAAGAAAATAGCAGAAGAGCTACAAAAGCAGTTTGGCATTAAAATTGACAAACGGCATATTAAGGTGGACTCACCGATTCGCTCCATTGGTCTGATAGATGTTCCAGTGAAAATTTATCAGGATATAACTGGGGTGATTCGTTTGCGGGTTAAAGAAGGATAATAGTGATTTGAAGGAAGGATTTACCGATGGCAGAGATTGATGAACTCCGAGCTCAGCCTCAGGATATTTTAGCGGAGCAGTCCGTCTTAGGAGCCATTTTCATTGATGAGAGCAAACTGGTCTTTGTTCGTGAGTATATCGAGCCTGCTGACTTCTTTAAGTATGCCAATCGCTTGATTTTCAAGGCTATGATTGACTTGGCTGACCGTGGGGATGCCATTGATGCAACGACTGTACGCAATATTTTGGATAGTCAGGGTGACTTGCAGAATATCGGCGGTCTCAGCTACTTGGTGGAAGTAGTCAATTCTGTGCCAACCTCTGCCAATGCTGAATACTATGCTAAAATCGTTGCAGAAAAGGCCATTCTAAGGCGGCTGATTTCGCGTCTGACAGAGTCTATCAATCAAGCCTACGATGGTGACCGGCTGTCAGAAGAAATTATCGCTGGAGCTGAAAAAGCTCTGATTGATGTCAGCGAAACAGCCAACCGCAGTGGCTTTAAAAATATCCGTGATGTGCTGAATCTTAACTTTGGCAATCTGGAGGCTCGGTCTCTGCAGACATCAGATATCACTGGGATTGCGACTGGCTATCGTGAGCTGGACAAGATGACGACTGGTCTGCATGAGGAAGAATTAATCATTTTGGCGGCTCGGCCAGCGGTCGGAAAGACGGCCTTTGCTCTTAATATTGCTCAGAATATCGGAACCAAGCTGGATAAGACTGTAGCCATTTTCTCTCTGGAAATGGGGGCGGAGAGCTTGGTGGACCGGATGTTGGCTTCTGAAGGGGTGATTAACTCTCATTCCATTCGTACGGGGCAACTGACAGATGAAGAGTGGCAAAAATATACCATTGCGACAGCTAATCTGGCCAATGCTAGTATTTATATCGATGATACACCAGGGATTCGGATTACGGAGATTCGCTCGCGGGCTCGAAAACTGGCCCAGGAAACGGGCAATCTAGGGCTGGTCTTGATTGACTATCTGCAGCTGATCACAGGAACTGGTCGTGAAAATCGCCAGCAAGAAGTTTCGGAAATTTCCCGACAGTTGAAAATCTTGGCGAAGGAGCTCAAGGTGCCGGTCATTGCGCTGAGTCAGCTCTCGCGTGGCGTGGAGCAGCGGCAGGATAAGCGACCAGTGCTGTCTGATATTCGGGAATCAGGTTCCATTGAGCAGGATGCGGATATCGTTGCCTTCCTTTACCGGGATGATTATTATGATCGAGCTGGTGAGGAGGAAGAAGGCATTCCCAACAACAAGGTTGAAGTCATTATCGAGAAAAACCGGAGTGGGGCGCGTGGTACAGTAGAGTTAATTTTCCAGAAAGAGTATAATAAATTCTCAAGTATTTCCAAAAGAGAGGACGAATAAAGATGAGTGATGCATTTACAGATGTGGCAAAAATGAAAAAAATCAAAGAAGATATCAAGGCGCATGAAGGACAAATCGTCGAGATGACACTGGAAAACGGTCGTAAGCGCCAAAAAAGCAAGCAAGGCCGTCTGATTGAAGTCTATCCGTCTTTGTTTATCGTGGAATATTCCAATGAAGGCGGTCAGCCAGGGGAAATCTCTAATACCTATGTAGAGTCTTATACTTATTCTGACATTTTGACAGAAAAGAACCTCATCCGTTATTTTGATGAATAGAAAGGTCCGGTGGGCCTTTTTACTTATATTTGAAGCAATTCCTCAGTCAAATCGACTTATATAGAGGATGATAAGCAAAGAAAACAGGTGGTCATCATGATTAAAAATTTGGTTTTTGATTTGGGCAATGTTCTGATTGAATGGAATTCTGAGAAAATCTTGACATATTTTGAACCTGAGAAAGAGCGGCAGCAGGTTCTTAGGCAGGTCATTTTTGAGTCGGGTGTCTGG
Source organism: Streptococcus sp. 27098_8_82 (assembly GCF_041431615.1). Classification (NCBI taxonomy): domain Bacteria; kingdom Bacillati; phylum Bacillota; class Bacilli; order Lactobacillales; family Streptococcaceae; genus Streptococcus; species Streptococcus sp. 27098_8_82. The sequence goes on along the minus strand of NZ_JAPVYB010000008.1, from coordinate 35,000 downwards.
CATCAGACGGACAGGGGAGAGCGGAGTTTGAAAGAAGCTTGTGAGGAAGTCCTGGCTCAGTTGGACGTCTCCTATCATTCTGCCGTTAAGAATATCCTCTATCACTGGTATGAGGTTGTGCATGTTTACAGTGGTTTACAGGAAAGGATTCGGCTATGGTCTGATCAAGGTTATCGAATCTATATCTTGTCAACCACTTGTGAGATTTTTTATCATATTGAAAAAGCTGGTTTGTTGCCCATTTACCCACTGCTGTCGGGCTATATCCTTTCCTCAGAGGTCGGTGTCGTCAAGCCAGAAGCAGAGATTTACCAAAAGCTGTTGAAAAAATATAATCTGAATCCAGTAGAATCCGTCTTCATTGATGATATTCAGGCTAACTTAGATACGGCAGCTGAATTGGGCTTTGAAACCATCTTATCCACAAGCGAGACAGAGAATATCAGGGCTATGGAGACTTTGCTGGCTGCGAAAGGAAAGTTTGACTGATTGATGATCGTTTGCTTTACTTATCGTTGAAAAGGAGTGAGTCCAAGCTCCAACCTTGACATTTGCTGATGATTGCGCTATCATAGTCCTATATATGGGAGTCTGTGTACAGTCTGAGAGGAAGTGTAAGCTTCGACCGCACCTGATCTGGGTAATGCCAGCGTAGGAAACATACCGAAAAATGTGGTATTTGTGCGCCTTTTCCATATACGGAAAAGGCCTTTTCTTTTATCATCTTTATCGAATGGTGATATCTTGAAAAATTGCAGCGCTAAAATGCAGGAAGGGAGGAAAATTGTTCTAATGAAAGCACTACAAAGGCTGATGCGACAGCAAATCGGTTTCTTAGGTATGTTGGGTGTACTTGTCATCTGGCAGGTCATGGGCTGGCTCAAGCTCTTGCCCAAGTTTATCCTGCCGACGCCTCTGGAAATCGGTCAGGCCTTTATCAGAGATGCTGGATTTCTAGCAAGTCATAGCTGGGCGACCTTAAAAGTAGCCTTGCTGGGTTTAGTCTTGGGCGTCATCTTGGCCTGTATACTAGCTATACTCATGGACAGCATGAGCTGGCTCAATGATCTAATCTACCCCATGATGGTCGTGGTGCAGACGATTCCGACCATTGCTTTGGCGCCAATTCTGGTTCTCTGGCTGGGTTATGGGATTTTGCCCAAGATTGTGCTGATTATTCTGACGACGACTTTTCCGATTATCGTCAGTATTCTGGATGGTTTTCGGCATTGTGATCGGGATACTCTGACTCTCTTTGAGCTTATGCAGGCCAATCGCTGGCAGATTCTCTGGCATTTTAAGATTCCAGCTAGTTTGCCTTATTTCTATGCGGGCTTGCGCGTCAGTGTTTCCTATGCCTTCATCACGACTGTGGTTTCTGAATGGCTGGGCGGTTTTGAAGGCTTGGGTGTTTATATGATCCAGTCTAAGAAACTTTTCCAGTACGACACCATGTTTGCCATTATCATATTGGTTTCGGTTATCAGTCTTCTGGGGATGAAGCTGGTGGCTGTCAGTGAAAAATATGTCATTAAGTGGAAATAGGAGCTCAGCTCTGCCATTTTCCAAAGAAAGAAAAGAGGATAATGATGAAAAAAAGTTATAAAGTGTTGCTGGCAGGTTTAGCTGCCGTGTCTATCTTTGGTCTAGCGGCTTGCAGTCAGTCAGGCTCGGAGTCAGCTAAGAAGGATAAAAAGATTGATTTTATCCTAGACTGGTCACCTAACACCAACCATACCGGCCTTTATGTGGCTCAAGAAAAGGGCTACTTCAAGGAAGCAGGCGTGGATGTGGATATCAAGTTGCCGCCTGAAGATAGCAGTTCGGATTTGATTATCAACGGCAAGGCACCTTTTGGCATTTATTTCCAGGACTCCATGGCTAAAAAATTGGATAAGGGCGCAGAAATCACAGCCGTTGCAGCCATTGTAGAGCATAATACTTCGGGCATTATTTCCAAGAAGTCTTCAGGGATTACTGGACCTAAGGACCTAGCTGGCAAGAAATACGGCACTTGGAATGATCCAGTGGAGCTAGGCATGCTCAAAACTTTGGTTGAAAGCCAAGGCGGCCAGTTTGATGAAGTGGAAAAAGTTCCTAACAACGATTCTAACTCTATTACGCCGATTGAAAATGGTTTGTTTGATGCGGCCTGGATTTATCATGGCTGGGACGGCATCATGGCAGAGACGCAAGGCATGGACACTAATTTCTTTTACATGAAGGACTATGTCAAGGAGTTTGACTATTATTCTCCAGTGATCATTGCCAATAATGACTATCTCAAGAAGAATCCGGACGAGGCGAAAAAGGTCCTGCAGGCTATCAAGAAGGGCTATCAATATGCCATGGAGCACCCTGAAGAAGCAGCGGATATTTTAATCAAGCATGCGCCGGAATTGAAAAACAAGCGCGACTTTGTCTTGGCTTCTCAAAAATATTTGTCCGAGCAATATGCATCAGATAAGGACAAGTGGGGTCAGTTTGAGGCTAGCCGTTGGAATGCCTTTTACAAATGGGCCAAGGATAAGGGTATCGTGGACAATGACTTGAGTGACAAGGGATTTAGCAACGATTATATAAAATAATGACAGAAATTAAACTTGAAAATATAAGCTATGCTTATGATGAGCAGCAGATTTTGAAAGATATCAGCCTACAGGTAGAAGCAGGCCAGGTCGTAGCAATTTTAGGGCCTAGTGGAGTCGGGAAAACGACCCTCTTTAATCTAATTGCTGGGATTTTGGAGGTCCAGTCGGGCAGGATTGTCCTAGATGGGCAGGAAAATCCCAAGGGCCGGGTGAGTTATATGCTGCAGAAAGACTTGCTGCTGGAGCACAAGACGGTGCTGGGCAATGTCATCTTGCCCCTGCTAATCCGAAAAGTATCCAAAAAGGAAGCGACGGAGCAGGCAAGTCAGATTTTGAAGGAGTTCGGGCTCTTTGATGTGGCAGACAAGTATCCACATGAGCTGAGCGGGGGGATGCGGCAGCGCGTGGCTCTGCTGCGGACCTATATGTTCGGTCACAAGCTATTTCTTCTAGACGAGGCCTTTAGTGCTCTGGATGAGTTGACCAAGATGGAGCTGCACGCTTGGTATCTGGATATTCATCGTAGGCTGGGTCTGACGACTCTTCTCATTACTCATAGCATCGAGGAAGCTCTGGCTCTCAGCGACCATATCTATATTCTGAAAAATCGGCCTGGGGAAGTCGTTGCAGATCTCCAACTGACTTGGTCAGACAGTGAGGATAAGGAATTGCAGAAGCTGCGATACAAGCAGGAGATTTTGAGGATTTTAGGAGTGTGAAGCAACTGTTGGAATTCCTTTGCTTTAAAGAAACAACTTTAATCAAGCCTTTTGGCTTGATTTTTTGGATGAGCCCCTTTACTTTTGACTTTATTCATGGTACAATAGCCTTTGTGTGAAATAGCAGCAGGAAAGCATGGAGCTCGTCAACAGAACATCAGCTATAAAAGTAGCCTTAGCTGTTTGGGCGAAAATGTTCTGCACGAATCAGGGCTTTCTAAGTGACTATTTCCTCAAAAATATTTTACAGGAGGACATTTTTATGTCACGTTATACAGGACCATCTTGGAAACAAGCTCGTCGTTTAGGTCTTTCTCTTACTGGTACAGGTAAAGAATTGGCTCGCCGTAACTATGTACCTGGTCAACATGGACCAAACAACCGCAGCAAATTGTCAGAATACGGTTTGCAATTGGCTGAAAAGCAAAAACTTCGTTTCACTTACGGTGTAGGTGAAAAACAATTCCGTAACTTGTTTGTTCAAGCTTCAAAAATCAAAGAAGGAATCCTTGGTTTCAACTTCATGCTTCTCTTGGAGCGTCGCTTGGATAACGTTGTTTACCGTCTTGGTCTTGCGACTACTCGTCGTCAAGCTCGTCAATTCGTAAACCACGGTCACATCCTTGTTGACGGCAAACGTGTTGATATCCCATCATACCGCGTAACTCCAGGTCAAGTAATCTCAGTTCGTGAGAAATCATTAAAAGTGCCTGCAATCCTTGAAGCTGTTGAAGCAACTCTTGGACGTCCAGCATTCGTATCATTCGATGCTGAAAAATTAGAAGGTTCATTGACTCGCCTTCCAGAGCGCGATGAAATCAACCCAGAAATCAACGAAGCACTTATCGTTGAATTCTACAACAAAATGCTTTAATTTGTATTTGTTCAGAAGTCGGTTTCTCGGCTTCTTTTTTAATATTCTCAGTGAACTAATAAAGCTGATTTTAACAAAAAAATGTTAATGGATTGAGACAGCTGTTTTGGGAAATTATCTGATTTTTTCTGCTCCTATCCAATCAGGTGAGACACTCTGTAAAGATTTTTTCCAGCTTTTTTACGGAAGATTTGCTGAAATGGTGTATAATGGGGACAAGACACAAACAGAAAATTGTATGAAAGGAGTAGCGATGAAGGTTCTAGTGACAGGAGCGACTGGCTTTCTAGGAAAGTATGTTGTTGAAGAGCTGGCTGAACAAGGCTATCAGGTGCGGGCTTTTGGTCGTAATCTGAAGGCTGGTCGGCAGTTAGAAGGTCCTTTAGTAGAGTTTTTTGCTGGGGATTTTACCAGAGAAGAAGAAATTTTTGCAGCCTGCGAAGGAGTGGATGCAGTGGTGCACGCTGGTGCTCTCTCAACGATTTGGGGACCATGGGAGCAGTTTTATCAGACTAATGTAGTAGGAACCAAGCTGGTTATGGAAGCTTGCCGACATTTTGGAGTGCAAAGACTGGTCTATATTTCCTCCCCAAGTGTTTATGCTGCGGCGCGTGATCAACTCGCTATCAAAGAAGAGGCTGCTCCTCAGGAGAATGAGCTGAATTTCTATATCAAAAGCAAGCTCATGGCTGAGCGGATTGTCGGAAGTTATCCTCAAGTTCCATCGGTTATCTTGCGTCCTAGAGGGCTTTTTGGTATTGGAGATACCAGTATCTTTCCTAGGATTCTGCGCTTGAGCCAAAAATTGGCAATTCCACTCATCAGAAATGGCCAGCAAATGATGGATATGACCTGTGTGGAAAATGTGGCCTTTGCTGTTCGACTGGCTTTGGAAATTCCAGAAGCGCAAGGACAAGTTTACAATATTACCAACGGAGAATCCCGTAGTTTCAAGGATATGCTGGATGAAGCTTTAGATGGTTTACAGGTTCGTAAACGTTATGTTAAGTTGCCTGCTGCTTTTCTAGGTATTCTGGCACAGGGATTTGAAAGCTTTTATCGCTTCTTTCATATTGAAAAAGAGCCACCGCTGACTCTTTACACCTATTACTTAATGCGTTATAGTCAAACGCTGGATATATCAGCAGCAGTAAGGGATTTGGGCTATCAACCCAAGTTGACAATCAGTGAAGGGATTGCAAAATATGTCCAACATTACCGAGAAAATTGAGTATCTTCAGCCTGGACGCTGCAGCAGTCACTTGCAGCAAATGTTTAAGGGAGTTGCTAAGAAAAAAATGATTTTTCCAGCTGGTGTTTTCCTCTTGAAGCATCGTGAGAAAGGCTATATTCTCTACGACACTGGCTATTCTCCAGCTATTCTGAAGCCCAATTTTAAATACTGGCTTTATGGTCTGGGAACGCCTGTTGATATGTCAGAAGAGGAGCGTGTAGATCGTCTGCTTGAGCAAAAAGGAATTGCGCCAGAAGATATTTCTTATGTCATCTTGTCGCACTTGCATCCAGATCACATCGGCGGAGCCGCTTTCTTTCCCAAGGCTCGCTTCATTCTGACCAAGACCGTCTTCAAAACGTATCAACATGCCAAGCTTAAGGATTTGATTTTCAAGGAATTTCTTCCGCAGGATTTTGAGAGTCGGTTGGAAGTGGTGGAACCTCAGCAGGTCCAAGCAGCATTCCTCTATCGCAAGACAGTTGACTTGTTTGGCGATGGCAGTATATATCTGGCCTCAGTTGATGGACATGCTGCTGGTCAAGCTTGTCTCTTTTTGCCAGATTATCATCTGTTTATCGGAGCTGATTTGTGCTGGGGCGTGGATCTGTTGCCGTATACCGAGCAGATGCGTTTCTTGCCGTCACTGATCCAAGATAACAAGGAAGAATACATGGCCGGTGTGGCCTTGCTTCGGCAGTTACTTGCTGTTGGCTATCAGGTGCTAGTCAGTCATGATCCGGCTGAGAGAGCGGAGCAGATTTTGTATGAAACTAGGAACATTTCTAAAAACCTTTAGCGTCATGCGCTGGGGGCATCGATTTAAGGATCGACAGGCCTTGGAACGCTATCAAGTCAAGGCTTTAGCAGCTTATCGGGAATTTCTGCAGCAGGAATCGCCTTATTTTAAATCAGGCATTCCAGCAGATTTTAAGATGAATAAGGCCTTTATGATGGAGCATTTCAATAAGCTCAATACTCAGGGACTGGATCGAGATGAGTTGCTAGCCTTGGCACTGGAGAGCGAGCGGACACGTGATTTCAGTCCCATGATAGGAGAAATTGCTGTCGGCTTGTCTTCGGGGACATCCGGTCACCGAGGTTTATTTGTCACCACTGAAAAGGAGCGGAGTATGTGGGCGGCAGCCATCTTGGCCAAGATGCTGCCTACAGGCAAACATTTTGGGCACAAAATCGCCTTCTTTCTTCGGGCAGACAACCAACTCTATCAGACTGTCAATTCAGGCTTGATTTCTCTGGAGTATTTTGATACTTTCCAGGGAGCTGAAGAACACGTAGAGCGCTTGAATGCTTACCAGCCGACGATTTTGGTAGCGCCAGCATCAATGCTCTTGGAGCTGGCAAAACAAGTCCAGGCAGGAAATTTGCAGATTGCCCCTAGCAAAGTCGTATCGGTGGCAGAGATTTTGGAAGAGCCAGATCGGCAGAGGATTCAAGCAGGTTTTGGTCTGAAAATGGTGGATCAGGTCTACCAAGCGACCGAGGGCTTTTTAGCCTGCAGCTGTGCCTACGGCAATCTTCATCTAAACGAAGATATTGTCCATGTAGATAAGCACTACTTGGATGATAGGCGCTTTTACCCAATTATTACGGATTTCAAGCGGACTTCTCAGCCAATTTTTCAATATGAGCTGAATGATATCTTGGTGGAAAATCCTGAACCTTGCCCCTGCGGTTCGGTCTTTACAAGGATTGACAGGATTGAGGGACGCTCGGATGATATTTTCATGTTTGAAAATGCTGCAGGTCAGTCGGTGGAGGTCTTTCCAGACTTTATCCGCCGCTGTCTGCTCTTAGTTGATGGGATTGGAGAATATCAGGTAGCTCAGAAGCAGGACTATTCGCTGACCATTGCTATCGAACATCGCAGTCAGCAGCGAGAAGACGAGATTATCCAGCAGTTTCAGAATTTGGCGACTGATAAAGACTTTCTTATGCCGGCTATTTCTTTTGAAGATTATCAGCGGGACAGAAGCCGTAAGTTGAAACGTATCTATCGGGCTTAAGAATGCTCCAAGTGGAAAAACATATGAATCAGAGGCTGAAGTGCTTTGGCAGTTTACCTAGCTATTGAGCAGCCCCAAGTCTGACAAGAAGGAGTTTAATATGACTGCAGTAAAGAATCATATAAAGATAGTTGGTTATGGTACGCATCTACCTAGAAATACCGTGACTTTTAAGGATCAGACTCGGTATCGGGTGGTGGAAAATGAAGAAACCCAGCTTTCCATGGCGGTTAAGGCGATTGAAAAAGCCTTAGAGCAAGCGGGCTTGACAATCAAAGACATCGATTGTATCGTGTCAGCCAGTGCGGTGGGCGTCCAACCTATTCCTTGTACCGCTGCCCTGATTCATGAGTTGGTAGCTAAGGGGCTGTCCATTCCAGCCATGGATATCAATACGACCTGCACCAGTTTTATCTCTGCATTGAGTCTCATGTCTCATTTGTTGGAGGCTGGTGAGTACCAAAGGATCCTCATCGTGTCCAGTGAGGTTGGAAGTTTGGGTCTCAATCCCAATCAGAAGGAAAGTTTTGAGTTGTTCAGTGATGGGGCTGCGGCTTTGATTTTTGAAGCAACAGAGGAAGAGAGAGGTGTCATCTCCAGCCTGCAGCGGACCTGGTCTGAGGGAGCTCATGATACAGAGATTCGCGGTGGTTTGACGTCTTTTCAGCCTAAGGAGTATTCGGATGTTACCAAGACTCACTACATGTTTGACATGAATGGTAAGAAGATTCTCTTGCTCTCTGCCAGAAAAATTCCGGAAATGTTTAAAGAGTTTAAGGAAAAGAGTGGTCTCAGCCTGTCTGACTTGGATTATATCATTCCGCATCAGGCTAGTCGTGCCCTTCCAATGGTCATGCGCAGCTTGGGCATTCCTGATGATAAATACCTTAATATTGTGCAAGACTATGGGAATATGGTGTCAGTGGCAGTGCCTTTTTCTCTCTGCTATGCTCTGGAGCGCAATCTAGTCAAGGAAGGGGACACCATCGCTCTGATGGGAACAGCGGCTGGTATGACAGTTAATATGCTGGCTATGAAACTATAATGCAATAAAAATAGGGTGTACAGAACCAAAAGAGGTTTTGTACACCCTGTTTAATTTTTCAAAATATTAGAAGAGCTGTAATTCAATGAATTAGAGCAGCTTCTTACAGCATTTTCAAAAGAAATTCTGCTATTTGTTCAGGACTTTCTTTTTTTCCTCTAGCAATCCACATTTGGCAGACACCAAAGAAGGCATTGGCGAGAAAGACTCTGCTGTATTCTTTTTCAAAATTATTGTAAACACGTCTACTAAAACGGTCCTGCAGACTATCTGCCAACATTACCTGCAGCTTATGGCGCAGAAAATTCTGAATCTCTTTCGTGCCGTTTTCTGTCAAAAGAGCAGCCAAGAGTGGCTCTAGCTGGAGGAACTGAAAGACCTCTGTAATCGCAGTTTGAACATCTTCTTGATTATTCTCAAAAATATATCCCAACTGATGAAAGAGGTTTTGCTGATAACGTTCAATCATATCGTACTTGTCCTTGTAGTGAGTATAAAAACTACTACGGCTGATGCCAGCAGCTTGAGCTAGCTGTACAGTAGTGATATGGTCGAAGGACTGCTTATGCAGTAGTGAAACCATGGCTCTTTCAATAATAGCCTTGGTTTTTCGGCGTTTATTGCTTTCTAACATAAAATCTCCCTTTGAGGCTAAGCCTCAGTCTGCTCTTCAAGCTAATAACTATCATAGCAAACTACTTTTTCTTTTTCTCCGTGTACTATTATATCAAATGTTTTTCCAGTGGAAAAGAGTTAAATTCCGGAATTAAGCATAGATAGTCAAAATTTTATCTGAGTAGGCTTAGTCGACTGGTAAAATAATAAAGCCGAGGCTTAAAGTAAAGTCTCGGCTGTCGTTCAGAACATTATTTAAAGTAGAGGTAGTCAGGGTCAGGAGTGACATAAAGTAGCTCGCCTTCCTGTGAGAAGATAATAGAAATTTGTTCATTTTTATAAGAGTAAATTGTGTAGGTATTTTGTAATCTTGATGCTTGAGCAATGTCAACTACACCCGCTAAGAAAGCACGCGCTTGTTCGGTACTTATTTTTTGCTCCTGAACCAGTCTTTTAAGATTTTCTAATTCTTTGTTTTGGAAGGCTTCATATTCAGAAGCGAGATCGGTGCTTATTTTTTCTGGTTCGCCGAGAATACTTTTGACTTTTTCTTGGGTATATCCTTTAAATTCAGGAATTTGAGCTTCAAAACCGCCAGATTCATAGGATTGGTAATAGACCTTGGCATTGCCAGTCGCATAAATCTTATCATTCTAATATAATGCTGATTTTCTGTGTACCTACCTATGGGAAAAAACTTTTTATTTACAGATTGTTCAGAGATTAAAGACAGTAGGGCGAACTTATTCCGCTTCCCTACAATCTTTTTAAACAAAATTAGACACGGTGTCCAATTTTTAAAAAATAAACTTGTAATAATTTTCGATTGGTGTATAATCAATTTTATCGAAATTTGGACACTGTGTATAATTTTAGGAGGTAGATATGTTAAGAGAATGGAAAGCTATTTTAAAAAAGCCGACTTTTATCATTGTGATGTTGGGAGTCTCTATGATTCCAGCCTTGTATAACGTTATTTTCTTGAGCTCCATGTGGGATCCATATGGAAAGGTATCGGACTTGCCAGTGGCGGTCGTCAATCAGGATAAAGCTGTAACTGCTAGTGGTAAGACCTTGTCTATAGGCGAGGATGTTGTTTCCAGCCTCAAGGAAAATAAAAATCTGGATTTTCACTTCGTCAGTAAAGAAGATGCTCAAAATGGTCTGGAAAAGGGTGATTACTACATGGTTGTGACGCTTCCAAGTGATTTATCTGAACGTGCAGCCAGTATTTTGACTGATAATCCTCAGCAAATGAAGATTGATTATCAAACGTCTAGCGGACACAGTTTTATTGCTGGTAAGATGAGTGATTCAGCTATGGCTTCTTTGAAGCAGACGGTGGCGCAAAATGTGACGGATACTTATACAAGCGTCATATTTAAGAATATGGGGGACCTAAAAACTGGCTTGGTGAAAGCATCCGATGGTGCTCAGCAATTAGCATCAGGCAGCCAACAACTAGGTTCAGGCAGTCAGACAATTGCGGATAACTTAAGAACTCTGAATCAAGCTACAAGCAAATTATCATCCGGTGCAGCTCAATTTAACACAGGACTACAGACTTATACTGGGAGTGTTGCACAAGTATCGTCTGGACTGGGTAGTTTGTCAAATGGGATAAACACTTATGCAAATGGTGTAAGTACTGTGGCCACAGGTGCAAATCAGCTGTCGGGTCGATCAGCAGACTTATTGGGTGGAGTCCAGCAGCTCACCCAGTCAGGAGATGGAGTTCAGGCCTTATCGACAGGTGTAACGAATCTGAATACTGGTTTGGCTACATTAAAGTCATCGGTAGATACCACCTTAGCTAACAACCAGCAAAATGTGAGTGATTTAGCAAATGGTTTGACACAGTTGAATGCTAGTATTCAAGCTGCAGCAAGTGACTCAGCTGTTTCGACAGACAGCATTGAGGCTTCACTGACTAGCATAGCAGCATCCGCTCAAGCCATTATCAATAATAATCAAGATGCCAAGGCCGCAGCTTTGGCAAGTGTTCAAGCTACGAGCGCTTATCAAGGGCTTTCTAGTGAGGCTAAGGCTGAGATTGATGCAGCAGTTGGTGCTAGTCAAGCGGGAAGTGATCAATCTGCTCAGACGATTTTATCAGAAATCGATACGATGAGGGCTTCTCTTGAAACGATAAAAGGCGCTAGTCAAACAAAACTTAGTCAGTTAGAAGGTGCATCAAATCAAGTTCTGCCACAGGCAGCTAACATGATTAATGGCCTTTATAATGGCTTATCAACGGTGAGTACTGGCCTCGGTTCAGCAAGCGGAGGAGCCAATCAACTAGTCGCAGGTGTAGATACCCTAAATGAAAAATTAACGACTGGCGCGACACAATTGGAACAAGGGGTGACAAGCTATACCAATGCAGTCGGTCAGCTATCTGAGGGGACATCAGCTTTGGCAAGTAAGAATCCTGATTTGCTAGCAAATACAACAAAATTAGCAAATGGGGCTGCCCAATTAACAGATAAATCGCCAGAATTGACCTCTAGTTTCGAGAAATTAGCAGATGGAACCAATCAATTAGCGAGCGGTACAGAAAAGCTGGCTGATGGCAGCAGTGCTTTAACAGATAATCTCTCTAAACTTACTGTGGGAACGAGCGATTTGTCCAATGGCCTCTCAGATGCAGGCGATAAATTGTCGACTGTTTCTACTAAGGAAGACAATGCAAAAACTCTGGCAGATCCTCTGACACTGAGCAAGACAGATGAGAATAAGGTAGAAAAAAATGGCATTGGGATGGCGCCTTATATGATTTCAGTAGCTTTATTTGTGGCAGCTATTTCAACCAATATCATCTTTAGCACACTTCCATCGGGTCAAGAACCTAAGACGAGACGAGACTGGCTGAAGGCCCGTATAGAGGTAAATGGAGTCATTTCTGTCGTAGCGGGTGTCTTGGTCTATGGTGCTGTGCACTTGATCGGCCTATCTGCTAACCATGAGTTGGCAACCCTTGGTTTGATTGTCCTAGCCAGCATGACCTTTATGGCTCTTGTGACGGCTTTGGTTACTTGGGATAGCAAGCTCGGCGCCTTTGCTTCTCTGATTCTCTTGCTCTTACAGCTGGCTTCTAGTGCAGGAACTTATCCATTGGAGCTGACTAGTAAGATTTTCCAAGTTATCAACCCTTGGCTGCCGATGAGCTATTCTGTATCGGGCTTACGCCAAACGATTTCTATGAACGGGCAAATTGGTAGTCAGGTACTCTTCCTTGCTTTTGTTTTAGTTCTTTTCATGGCACTTGGTACTCTGGTCTATCGAACAGATAAAAAACAGCTAGCTTAGGGCACGTGCTTTTATGAATCTGTAAAAATGTAGATGAAAAGTCTATCTGTAATTCGTTTACTTTTTCTCTAATCAACATCTCCTGAAAAGGGAGATGTTTTGTTTTCTTTAAGTTTTCTTTATCTTTCTTTTAAGTTTTCATCTTTAAAATTGCATTACATTCAAGAAAGATAGAGAGGTGAGAAGCCCATGGCAGAAAAAAATTTTCAACATCATTTTCAGCGCTTTGAAACCAAATACATCATTTCCAAGGAAACCTTGCTGGATCTATTGCTAGAGTTTGAAGGCTATCTGGTGGAGGATGAGCGAGCTTATTCGAGCATTAACAATCTCTACTACGATACGCCGTCTTATCAGCTCATTCGTGAGTCCTTGGAAAATCCTCACTTTGATGAGAAGGTGCGTTTGCGAACCTATCAAGAGCATCCGACCGAGGATAGTCAAGTCTTTTTGGAAATCAAGAAAAAGACAGAAGATCTGGTCACCAAACGCCGGCTTGCAGCAGATTTACTGACAGCGGAAGCCTATCTGGACGGTGATTACAGTCAGCTGGCTGACCTTCAGATAGATAAGGAAATGGCCTGGTTGACCCAGCATTTTGGCCATATTCAGCCTATGATGTATATCGGCTACAATCGTTATTCGATGAAAGGGATTGAGGATGAGCGGATTCGGATTACCTTTGATCACGACCTGACCTACCGTCCTTATGATCTGAGTCTCTTAGACGGTCGCCATGGAGATCATCTCCTGCCAGCAAATCATGTCATCATGGAAGTTAAGATTCCAGAAGCCTGCCCGCTATGGCTGAGCGAGATCATGGATCGCTACCAACTGTCTCCAAGCTCTTTCTCCAAATATGGCTTTGCCTATAAAAAGGCAAACTGTATCAGCAGTAAATAGAATAGATAGGAAAATAAAAATGAAACAATCAAAATCAACCCTTAAAAAAATTAAATTGATGATTCCACTGGTCTTGATGACAGCAGTACTGGGAGCCTGCAGCGCAAATGCCAGCAGCTCTACAGCTTCAAGCAGCACTCAGACTGCTAATGCCACCAACACCAGTCAGACCAAGACAAATACTTCTGATTACTTTGCCTCAGAGGACTCAGACGCTTCTTATGATGAGTCTAAGGCGACAACCATCAGCCTGAGTGGCTCTAGTGCTAAGGCCTCTGGTGACGGGGCTAGTGTCTCCGGCTCGACTGTGACAATCTCAAAGGCTGGAACTTATGTCGTTTCCGGAACGAGTGAAAATGTGCAGATTGTTGTCAAAGCAGGTGATAGCGACAAGGTCCAAATCGTCCTAAATGGTGTAACCATGAGCGGGACAGACGCAGCTATTCTAGTAGAAAATGCGGGTAAAACAAGCCTAACTCTGGCTGACGGCAGTCAAAACATCATCTCAGACTCATCAAATCACAGTAATACGGATGCAGATGCAGCTATCTATAATAACTCTGATCTGACTCTCAATGGTTCTGGAAGCCTGACAGTTGACGGCAAGTATGAAACAGCGATTAAGTCTGAGCAGACCTTGCGGGTGACAGGTGGTACCTATACACTCAAGGCAGCTAAGAATGGTCTGTCAGCAGCTTCAGCCATTAATATCAAGGACGCTACTATTGATATCACAGCGACAGAAGATGCCATCCACGCGGACAATGATGAAGATACTTCTCTGGGGAATCTCTATATCCAGTCCGGCACCATCACGATTAATGCTGGTGATGATGGTCTACACGCTAGCAATATTGCTTTGATTGATGGTGGAACGATTACGGTTTCCAAGAGTGTAGAAGCTCTGGAAGGAACTAATGTTACCATTAACGGCGGCAAGCTGGACCTTTATGCGACAGATGATGGTATCAATGCAGCTAGTGACGTAACTGGAGCTGATATCTTTATCAAGATTACCGGTGGCGATATCAAGGTCGAGGTCGGTGAAGGCGATACCGATGCTATCGATTCCAACGGCGATGTCATTATGTCAGGAGGAAACTTAGATATTACTTCTACGGTATCTGCCTTTGACTTTGATGGAACGGCTACCTACACTGGCGGTACTATCACGGTCAATGGTGAAAGCCGAACAGAAATCACAGCCGACGGACCTGGCGCTGGTGGACCCGGTGGCGGCGGTGCCCCGGGCGGTCAAGGCGGTTTTGGTGGACGATAAGAAATAAGGCAGTTCAATTTGAACTGCCTTATTAATTTATGAAAAAGACGGGGATGCAGCTATGTTTCTGCAAAGCAATCTTTTATAGAAGACTTAAGAGGGACGATAAATTTTCTATGGTGAAATCAGGTTTTTCTTCTAGTCGTTGGGGTTGGTAATAAGCACTAAAACCTTGTTTTAACCAGATAGTTGTCATTCCTAGTGCTTTAGCAGGTATGATATCATTGTCTATTCGATCACCAATCATAACAGCTTGTTGAGCAGGGCAATGAGCTTTCTCTAAAGCTAAAGTAAAAATGGCAGGGGAAGGCTTGGCAAGTCCGAACTCTGCAGAAGAGACAACTAAATCAATCCATTGATATAGTCCCATTTTTTTCAAACGTTCTTTTAGGCCAGGTAGTTGGTTGGCGATGATTCCGATTTTATATCGGTTGTGCAATTCTTTTAAGACCACTTGGGCATCTGGGTATAATTTCTCCAAATTAGAGTTCCAAATGGGACGTTCTAAGTTAAATTCTTTTATTGTCTCCAAGTCTCCCTTTTTGCCTTCTTTAAACAGTTCAACCATACGAGCATAAAAAATATCGTAGTTAATATTTGTCCCTGTAATTGCTCTCCTAATTCTATCTTGATAGGCTTCTTTTTCATCAATCAAAGTAGAGCCAATGTCAAAAAACAACCATTTATGAGCTGACATTTTACTACCTCCACAGTAATTATGACATGCCTTACTCATCTATCTTAATCAACATCGTCTCCGTATCCACGGTCACTTGAGCACCGATGGTAATGGTAAAGAGTGGCTGAGTATGGGCAAAGTCCAAGTCATAGAGGACGGGAATCGTCTTTAGAATTGGATGTTTGTCCAAGATATAAAGGAGCAGCTCCTCTGTCATCTGACATTCTTTTGGAAAGCGGCCGATGAGAAGGGCCTGCGGGTTAGGATAGGCCTGAAGGAGGGCAGCTAAATTGCGCTCAAACTCCACATAATGATCTTCCTCCGCCTCTTCAACAAAGAGGACATAGTTTTCATCTGTTGGGGCATAGGGCGTACCACGTAGGAGCGAGAAGGTGGAAAGATTACCGCCGATAACAGTGGCTTGGGCTTGTCCGTGATGATAAACTTTCCACTCCGTCTTATGGAAGGTCAGTGGGGCATCAGGCAGATACCAAGCATTGTCGCCCCATTTTTCACTAGGAGTCAATTCATAAGAAGTCTGGCTGACGGCCTTGAGCCAGCTCTCAGTCTGATAGTCCTGCAGGGCATCCATTTTAAAGCTGGAGTAGGACGGTCCCATGTAGGTTTTCATGCCGGTCTTGCTATAGATAGCGCTGAGCAAGGCAGTAGTATCCGAGTAGCCGCAGAAAATCTTAGGATTTCTAGCAATCAACTCAAAGTCCAGATAGGGCAGTAGCTCATTGCAGTTGAAACCGCCGATAGTAGCCAGAATGGCATCAACGGAGTCATCCGAAAAGGCAGCATGAATGTCTGCCACCCGGCTTTCGATGGAGGCAGAGCCTAATATATCATTTTCCAGATAATGCTCCGAAAAAGACACGGTAAATCCTAGCTTTTCCAAACGCTCCTTGGCGGCTAGATTGGCCTCAAAGCCACCGATGTGTTCGATTGACAACGAGGGGCTGACGACCCGAATGTGCATACCAGGTGTGAGTTTTTTCATAGGGACCTCCTTGTGATAAATTTTTATAGAATATCATAGCACAAAGGCCAAGGCCTGTAAAGCAATCTTAGGGCATTACGGGAATTTTTATTAAAAAAGGGAGCCGCTGAGGACTCCCTGATTGTATATATTCTTTTCTATGATTTATTCGCTGAGCTTAATGCTGCCGCTTTGAGCGTTGGCAGTAAGTGTAGTTGTCGGATTTTCGACTTTACGGATGGCAGAGCCGCCAAGTTCATCGCCTTTGGTGTGCTCTACACTCATACCACTAGGGATGTCAATTTCACCTAGATCCGTTTTCAGATCAAAGGATAGCTGCGACAAACTGCCAGAAACCAGATGCAGATTAATATCGCCCAATTGGTCAGTGATAGAGATTGTACCAGCTAATTCCAACTGTTCAGAGTTCAGTGAGCCACTTGAGATTTTCAGAGTGCTGTCGGAGATTTTGCTGGTGTTTAGGTTTACTTCTCCTAGAGAGCTTGCTATTTCGCCAGATGCGAACTGGCTGTTGCTCAGAGTGATGGTACCCGAAGAAGCATTGATTTTTCCAGCGTTAATCTGACTGTTATTAAGGGTAATGTCTCCCAGAGAGTTCTTAAATTTACCAGATGCGAATTGGCTATCATTCACAGTCAACGAGCCATTGGATAGAGAGAAGTCAGCATTTTGGGCTGACAAATTGGACAGCGTAACATCTCCTAATGATGAACTGCCGCTGAATGTCTCAAGCTTGGTCCCCTTAGGCAGGGAAAGCTGCACAGTACGCTTCCCTTGAGATTCTTGGTCAAATAAGCTGAGTAAGGAGCGGATGCCAGCGCTTATGTGGAAGGAACCTGCACCATCTTCCTTGATATTTAAGTTTCCGTTTTCAGAACTTGTCGTGATTTTTCCAAGCGAACTTCCATCAATCTGATAGTTACTATCGCTTTGGTAATAGGTCAAGTGAGCCTTGTCATCAGAAGATTCGCTGATGACGAGGTTTCTAGCTGCTAAGTTAATATTTAGGGAAGAAAGATCAGAGAAACTTTCTTCTTTTTTCGTGAGTTTTACCTTGCTCTTGGCAGAATTGACCAAGTCGTTGACACCGCCTGTCATGGAGCCGATAGTTGTCAAGGCTCCACCAAAGAGGCAGGCTAAAATAGCTGCAGATAAAAGAGGTTTTTTCAATTTGATGTTAGCCATGACGTGCTCCTTTCTTTGCGAAAAGTTGAGCTAGTTTGACAAAGCCAGCCTTGCCAAACTGAGTAACAGGAGAAATGCCTGCGTAGAAGATGCCGGACAGTCCCAGAGCTAGAACACTGAGCCCCAGAGTGAACAGGAAGGCCGGGATCGATGTCGTCAGTCCCACTGTCAAAGTGTCCCAGATCAGGCTGATACCAAAGATAAAGAAGGCAAAGGCACCTATAGCCATGACTAGAGCAAAGATAAAGACTAAGAGGAAGAAAACAAAAGTCAAAAGTGCTGCTACTATAAAGAGCGGAATAGCCAAGGGTGCTGCCAAAATGGACAGGATAGCAATCTGGACGATGTTCTTAGTGTTTTTTGATGAACTGCTGTCTTGATTATCTTCCTCGACTTTTTTGTCTAAAAGATTCAACATAATCTCGTGGGCCGCTTCCTTAGGGCTGCCTAGATCAGCAATAGCGGCTTCCTCGCCCTCTGGGCCTACCTCGTCGAAGTACTCAGTGAAGTAATCCATAGTTTCTTCATAGTCCTTGCGTGGCAGTTTTTTTAGATATTTTTCTAGCTCAGCTAGATACTCGGTTCTTGTCATGACGGATGCTCCCTTCTATGATACCGCTGATGGTCATGGTATAAGTTTGCCACTCTTCTTTTAGAGTGAGTAGATGTTCATGCCCGTAGGCAGTGAGTGAATAGTATTTTCGTTTTCGTCCTTGGTACTCCTGCGAATAAGTCGTGAGGCAGTCATTTTGCTCCAGCTTCTTCAGAATAGGGTAAAGTGTTGATTCTTTGATATTGGCAATCAGCTTGATTGTCTGGCTGATTTCATAACCGTAGGAATCGTCTTTTTCAAGGATGGCTAAGATGAGAAACTCAATCAAAGCCGATGATGTGGGGAAAGACATAGGACCACCTCCTTGTGTAAAATATTTATATATAATCTTTCTATATATAGTCTACAACCTCTTAGGAAAAAAGTCAAGCAAAATATATAAAATTTTTATATATTTTTTGAAAAAGTCTTTTAATGACTGTTTATAAGGCACATCAAAGTACCTTTCTTCCTTACAAGAACTTTACATCTTCCTTAGCTTTTGTGTTGAAAACATCTTCCATAAAATGGTAAAATGGTGTAAGTCTAACTAAAAATATAAGAGAGATCAATGAAAAAACATCAAACCCTATATAAGTTTTTGGGCCAAACCCTACTATATTTTGTTATCTTTCTGGCCTTGCTTTATTTCTTTAGCTATCTAGGTCAGGGTCAGGGTGGCTTTATCTATAATGAATTTTAATGTGAGAGAGTAGGAAACAATGTCAAATAAAGTGATACATGATATGATTGAAGCGATTGAGCATTTTGCTCAGGTGCAGCCGGATTTTCCGGTCTATGATATTTTAGGTCAAGTTCATACTTATGGCGATTTAAAGAAGGATTCCGATTCGTTGGCGGCTCAGATTGACCGTCTGGGGCTTCCTGACAAGTCTCCGGTTGTGGTCTTTGGCGGTCAGGAATACGAAATGCTGGCTACTTTTGTGGCCTTGACCAAGTCTGGTCATGCTTACATTCCTATCGACAGCCACTCAGCCTTGGAGCGCGTGGCAGCGATTGTGGAAGTTGCTGAGCCAAGCTTGATTATTGCTATCAATGATTTTCCGCTGGCAGATGTGGCAGCGCCTATTTTCAGTGCGGAGCAAGTTCAGACGGCTTTCAGAGAGGGAGCATCCTATGAGCTTAGCCATCCAGTTCAGGGAGATGATAACTACTATATCATTTTCACATCAGGAACGACTGGCAAACCTAAGGGAGTGCAGATTTCCCATAGTAATTTGCTCAGCTTTACAAATTGGATGATTACGGATAAAGAGTTTGCAACTCCGGAGCGTCCTCAAATGTTGGCTCAGCCGCCTTATTCTTTTGACTTGTCAGTCATGTATTGGGCGCCGACTTTGGCCTTGGGAGGGACTCTCTTTGCCCTGCCTTCAGCTGTGACTCAGGATTTCAAGCAGCTGTTTGAGACGATTCTCAGTCTGCCTATTGCTATCTGGACTTCGACGCCTTCCTTTGCGGATATGGCCTTGCTGTCGGATGACTTTAACAGCCAGAAGCTGCCTCAGCTGACGCATTTCTACTTTGACGGAGAGGAGTTGACAGTCAAGACAGCTCAGAAGCTGCGCGATCGATTCCCTCAAGCTCGCATTATCAATGCTTACGGTCCGACTGAGGCAACAGTGGCCCTGTCTGCAGTAGCAGTGACAGATGAGATGCTGCAAAATTGCAAGCGCCTGCCGATTGGCTATACCAAGGCGGACTCTCCGACCTTTGTCATTGACGAAGAAGGGCAGAAGGTACCGAATGGCCAGCAGGGAGAAATCATCGTCTGCGGTCCAGCCGTATCCAAAGGCTATCTGAATAATCCTGAGAAGACAGCGGAGGCCTTCTTTGAATTTGAAGGTCTGCCAGCCTATCATACAGGAGATGTCGGATCGATGACAGATGAAGGCTTGCTGCTCTACGGTGGCCGGATGGACTTCCAGATCAAGTTTAATGGTTTCCGTATTGAGCTGGAGGATGTGTCACAAAACCTGAACAAATCGAAATACATTGATTCTGCAGTGGCTGTGCCCCGCTACAATAAGGACCACAAGGTCCAAAATCTGCTAGCCTATGTCATTCTCAAAGACGGTGTGGCTGAGCAGTTTGAGCGGGAAATCGATATTACCAAGGCAATCAAGGAAGATCTGCAGGATATCATGATGTCCTATATGATGCCGTCCAAGTTCCTCTATCGAGAGACTCTGCCTCTGACTCCAAATGGCAAGATTGACATCAAGGGGCTGATTAGCGAGGTCAATAAGCGATGATGGATTTCTTGAAACAGCTGCCTCACTTGGAACCCTACGGCAATCCAGTTTACTTTGTCTATATCGTTCTGGCAGTTCTGCCAATCTTTGTTGGACTTTTCTTTAAGAAGCGCTTTCCCCTTTATGAAGCCTTGGTCAGCTTGGTCTTTATCGTCTTGATGCTGACAGGTCCCAGTCTGGCGCAGCTTTGTGCTCTGCTGGGCTATGTCATCTGGCAGATAGTCTGGGTTTACTCATATAAGCTTTATCGCAGGTCGCGGGACAGCAAGTGGATCTTTTATCTGCATACCTTGCTGGCGGTTCTGCCGCTTGTGCTTGTCAAGGTAGAGCCCGCGATTAGCGGTCATCAGTCTCTCTTTGGCTTTTTGGGGATTTCCTATCTGACCTTTCGCTCGGTAGGGATGATGATTGAGATGCGCGATGGGGTTTTGACAGAGTTCACACTTTGGGAGTTCCTGCGTTTCCTGCTCTTCATGCCGACCTTTTCGAGTGGTCCCATTGATCGTTTCAAGCGTTTCAATGAAGACTATTTGAACATTCCCGAGCGCGATGAGCTGCTGGATATGCTGGAGCAGTCTGTTAAGTATATCATGCTAGGCTTCCTTTATAAGTTTATCCTGGCACATATCTTTGGGCATCTCTTGCTGGGGCATGTCAAGACCTACGCTCTCTATACCGGCGGTTTCTTTAATCTAGGAACTCTGGGCGTTATGTATGTCTTTGGTCTGGATCTCTTCTTTGACTTTGCCGGTTATTCGATGTTTGCGCTAGCTATTTCCAATCTCATGGGAATCAAGAGCCCTATCAACTTTGATAAGCCTTTTCTCTCACGAGATTTGAAAGAATTTTGGAATCGCTGGCACATGAGTCTGTCCTTTTGGTTCCGTGACTTTGTCTTTATGCGGCTGGTCATGGTCCTGATGCGCAATAAGGTCTTTAAAAACCGCAACACGACCTCCAGTGTGGCCTATCTGATCAACATGCTGATAATGGGCTTCTGGCATGGTGTGACCTGGTACTATATCGCCTACGGTCTCTTTCATGGAGCTGGTCTGGTCGTCAATGATGCCTGGCTGCGCAAGAAGAAAACGCTAAACAAAGAGCGCAAGGCTAAGGGGCTTCCGCCTCTGCCAGACAATAAATGGACTCAAGCTTTGGGGGTTGTGGTGACCTTTCACGCAGTCATGTTCTCATTTTTAATCTTTTCTGGATTTTTAAATGAGCTTTGGTTTAAAAAATAAAAATGAATGAGGAAGAAAAATGGATATAAAAGCAGAAGTAATTGAAATTATTGAAGAACTATTTATGGAAGATGTGTCAGACATGATGGACGAGGATTTGTTTGATGCTGGTGTCCTAGACAGTATGGGGACGGTCGAGCTGATTGTTGAGCTGGAAAACCGTTTTGATATCCGCGTGCCGGTGTCAGAGTTTGGCCGTGATGACTGGAACACAGCCAATAAAATCGTTGAAGGCGTAACGGAGCTTCGCAATGCTTAAACGACTCTGGCTGATTCTGGGGCCGGTTTTCTGCGCTATGGCCATGGTTGCCCTGCTCTTTTTCTTCTATCCGCTTGATAAAAAGCATGATATAGAAGCAGAGAAGCGCTCAGCAGTGACCCTGACAGCAGAAAACTTCAAAAGCCGCAGTAAGAAAGTGACAGCCTTGACCGATAAGAAGATGCGCTTTGTGCCCTTCTTTGGATCTAGCGAATGGCTGCGCTTTGATAGCATGCATCCGGCAGTGCTGGCTGAGAAATACGATCGCTCCTATCGGCCTTATTTTCTAGGTCAGCGCGGGGCAGCATCATTTAATCAGTACTTTGGTATGCAGCAGATGTCTTCTGAGTTGGAGGGACAAACGGCGGTCTATGTAGTGTCGCCCCAGTGGTTTACCAAGACTGGCTATGATGCTTCGGCCTTTCAGCAGTACTTCAACAGCGATCAGCTGACGGCTTATCTGTCTCAGCAGCAAGGAGATGCGGCGGCGCAATATGCAGCCCAGCGCCTCCTGCAGCTTTATCCAGATGTCGCTATGGCAGAGAGCGTCCAGAAGCTGTCTGAAGGTAAAAAGCTGAGCAGCTTTGAAGAGCGCCATATTGAGATGATGGCTCATCTTAATGAGCGTCAAGATGCTTTTTTTAGCAACTTTGCTGCCCTTAATAATGAAAATTATGACCAGCGAATTTTGCCTTATATGGCTGATTTGCCAGACACCTTCTCCTATCAGGCTTTGGAAGAGATTGCCACAGCAGAAGCCAAGAAGAAGACCAATAATAACCAATTCGGCATAGACAATCAATTTTACAAGACCCGTCTAGCCGGCAAGGTTGCCAAGCTCAGAGGTTTTCAGACCAAGCAATCTTATGAAAAATCCCCTGAGTACAACGACTTGCAGCTGGTTCTGGACCAGTTTGCCAAGTCAAAGACCAATGTCATCTTCATCATTCCACCGGTCAATTCTAAGTGGATGGAGTATACAGGACTCAGTCCTGAAATGTACCAGCGGACAGTGGCTAAGATTCGTTACCAGCTGGAAAGTCAGGGCTTTACCAACATTGCTGACTTTTCTAAGGACGGCGACAAGCCTTACTTCATGCAGGACACTATCCACATGGGCTGGAACGGCTGGCTGGCCTTTGACAAGGCAGTTGATCCTTTTGTAGCCAATCCACAGCCGGCGCCAAACTACCAGATGAATGACCGCTTCTTCACTAAGGAATGGTCTCAGTATACTGGCAAACCAGAAGAATTCAAATAAGGTTGGGATTTTCCAGCCTTATTTTTATAAAGGAAGAAAGATGAAGATTCGTTTGTCCCAAACAAAAGATATCCCAGCCATTATGGAGATTTATGATGTGGCCCGTCAGTTCATGAAAGATCAGGGCAATCCGACTCAGTGGGATGGAGGCTATCCCAGCGCAGGCTTGATTGAGGATGACATTGCGGCTGGCCATTTCTTTGTTGTCGAGGAAGAAGGGCGGCTGGTCGGCACCTTTGCTTTTATCATTGGAGAAGACCCGACCTATCAGGTCATCGAAAAGGGAGCCTGGCATTTTGCAGAGCCTTACGGCACCATTCACCGCATCGCCTCGAACGGGCAAGTCAGAGGGCTATCCCGTCAGGTCTTTGATTTTTGCTGCCAGCAGATTCCCTATTTGCGAATCGATACCCATGCGGACAATCAGCCTATGCAGGCAGCAGTGCTGAACTACGGCTTTAGAGAGTGCGGCATTATTTATGTGGCTGACGGCAGTCCTCGCCTGGCTTATGATTATCATCAATAAAAAAATCTGCCCTTGAGCAGATTTTTTGCGTTATATCAAAACATACTTTTCTACAGCTTCTGCAACTCCGTGCTCATTGTTGCTTTTGGTGACGGCTTTTGCTTCGGTTTTGACTGCTTCGGGGGCATTGCCCATAGCGACTCCAAGTCCAGCCAAGCGCAGCATAGGAAGGTCATTGAAGTTGTCTCCGATTGTCATGACCTGCTCTAGAGGCACTTGGTAGTGCTGGGCAATTTCGTACAAGGCTTGCTCCTTGGAGACATGCTTGGCCGTGACTTCCATGTAGTTGTCCTTAGAAAGGTAGAAGGCTGTCTTGGGAAATTCTAAGGTCTGTAGGTAGCCGTAAAGTTTCTGGATGACAGGCGCTTGATCAATCAGGAGTAGCTTGTGGACGGGCATTTGCGCATTCAGCACTGGGATTAGCTCATTCTGAATCATCGGTCGCTCACCTGTAATAGCTGCCTCTATCTGCACCCACTTATCCAGACGGTCAGCGATCCAATCCTTACCAGAGTAGAGATTGATGGACACGCTAGGAAATTCAGCCTTGACCAGTTCCAGAAAAGTGCGGATTTCTTCCTTATCCAGAGGGTGCTCGATAATGGTCTCATAAGCTTGCGGGTCGCCCTTGATGACCAGAGCGCCATTGTAGCAGGCTAACGGATTATCTCCCAGTTTCAGCTCACGCGCAATGGGCTCCATGCCTAGAGGAGAGCGGGCAGAAGCGAGAACGAAAGGGATTTTTTCTCGGCTTAGCAGGGGAATCATGTCCTTGAGCTCAGAATCTACTTGGTGCTGGTCGTCCAAAATGGTGCCGTCAATGTCGCTGATAATCAGGCGAATCGGTTGGTTTGTCATAGCTCTTCCTCCTTTGTGTCTAAAAGATCGATTTAATAAATTATTTTAACCTTGTCTCCTATCAGTTCTTGGACCTCAGGGCTGGGCGCTTGGTCCGTAATCCAGTAGTCAAAGTCGCTGACAGGACCCAGGATGTACTTAGACTCTTTCTGCCACTTGTCTTGCTCGGCCAGCAGGATTTTAGTCTTGGCGTGCTTTAAAGCCAGTCTTTTCAGGTGAGCATCAGTCTCGTCTTCAAAGCTGACTAGACCGTCAGAGACACTAGCTGCTCCGATAAAGGCAATGTCAAAAGAAATTTGCTCCAGCAGCTCTGCTTCATTGAGCGCGTAGTAGAATCGGTTTTTGGGATAGAATTTTCCACCTAAGAGGTGAAAATCTACTTTATCCTGACTGCTCAGCATGATTGCATTATCCAGAGAATGAGAGTAGATTGTCATAGGCTCCTTGATGCGCTGGGCCAGATGGAGAACGATGGTTGAGACATCAAAGAAAGCAATCTGCCCCGGCTTGAGAAAGTCATGGGCTTTCTGAGCAATAGCCTTTTTTTCTTGACTTAGTCGGTTGATGCGGTCGTTAAAGGAGGGGATTTTCCGGCTAGTGTCTAGCGGGATAATACCTCCGTGGGTGCGTTGCACAAGCCTACGCTCGCTTAAAATTGAAAAATCTCGCCGAATAGTATCTTTAGAAACCTGAAAATGCTCAATCATATCCTTGGCTGACAGCTGTTTTTTCTCAGCTAAGAGCTCTAAGATTTCAGCTAAGCGTTGTTCTTGGTACATGCTTGGCCCTCCTTGCTTTTCTAAATAGAGTATAACACGATAGATAAGTTTTTACAAGTCTTTTTAATGTTTTGCAAGTTTTTTTTGAAATGCGCAGGAGAAAATCAAAAAACCGAGCAAATCTCGGTTTTCATGAATTATAATAATCGAAACATGTTTTTCAATTAAGGTGTTTGGATATTGACAGATCCATCGCTGCCGACCTTAACATCAACACCGCCGCCTTGAACATGAACGCCATCTTCATTTACGCTAACACCAGCGTTGTCAGTTTGTACATTAGCACTACCGTCTCCGTTAGTTTCAACAGAAGCATCTCCGCTTTCGTCTCCGCCATTTACATTAACGCTAGCATCTCCGCCGTTTACGTTGACTTTGGCACTACCGCTTTCTTCAGATGTGCTGCTAGAGCTTGTCTTAGCTTTAGATGAAGAAGATACGCTTGAGCTTGAACTTTCTTCAGTCTTCTTATCTGCAGAATTTCCGCAAGCTGCCAAAAAGAAAAGTGCAATTAGTGGTAATAAAAATAAAGAAATTTTAGATAATTTTTTCATCTTACCCCTCCTTCTAGTATAATATTAAACGAATATTTCATTTGAAGCAATGAAAAACTGGATTGATACACAAATAACATACCGTGTTAATAAAAATGTTACAAATTATATGTACGATAAATAGAAAATATACAGATTTTAAAAGGATTTTCGCGCTTTCTGAGCTATTTACGTTGTAATCGTTTTGTAACAAACAATAAGTCTATGAGAAAGAGAAAAATAACATTTTTGCAACATTTCTTTTCCTCTGTAAATGGAGAAATCATGCTATAATCAACCTATGTTATCAAGAAATTTTCAGAAACTAATCGAGACAGACACAGTTGCAGCAGCGCGAGCTTTGCTAGGTATGCAACTGATTCTAAATGGCCAGAAGTTAGGCCGGATTGTCGAAACAGAAGCCTATCTAGGAAGTCAGGACAGCGCCTGTCATTCAGCTAGAGGGCGCCGCTCCCCTAAGAATGAATCCATGTATCTGTCAGCTGGTCACTGGTATGTCTATCAGATTCATGGCCATCAGATGCTGAATCTGGTTACCAAGGCTGAAAATGTGGCCGAAGCCGTACTGATTCGAGCCTTGGAGCTACCGGATGGCCGTCTTTTAGCTAACGGCCCTGGCAAGTTAACCAAGTATGCTGGGATTGATAAGCGCTTTGATGGACAGAGTTTAGCGACCTCCAGTCTGCAATTAGCCTATGACCTGACTCCCAATCAGATTGCCAGCCGTTCGCGGATTGGCGAGACCTGCACAGATGCCTGGCGAGAGGAGCCCTTGGGCTTTTATGTGGCCGGCAATCGTCATGTCTCAAAAATGCCCAAGCGAGGCCTGCTGGATGACGAGGATACTTGGAAGAAGGAGTAAAAGATGAAGAAAACAGATATTTTTGAGCAAGTCGTAGAAATTATGCGAGAGCGTAGGCACCAGAGCACTTAGGGCGGGATGTGGACCTAGAAGAGTGCCTCAACTATTGCAAAAACGCTTAGGATTTCTAAGCGTTTTTTCGTCTTTATTATATCTTGTCAAACTTCTCAATGTAAAAGAGAGTTAGCGTCACAATGGCAGCCAAGCCAATGAGAATGAGGATGGCTGGAGTCCAGGAATGGAATAAATCAAAGCTGTATCCAAAGAGGCTAGGTCCAAAGGCGGCCAGAATATAACCACCAGTCTGGGCTAAGCCAGATAGCTGAGCGGTTTGCTCAGGAGTACTGGTTTTCAGCGAGAAAGTAACCATGAGGTAGGGGAAGAGGGCGCTGACGGACATACCGATTAGCAGATTGAGGATGAGCCAGTAGACAAAGGAATCTGTCTTGACCAGCAGCATACCCAGACCAACCATACCGGTTGCAGAAAAGAGAGCAATCATCCCCAAGCGTTTTTTAGCGGATAGACGCGTTGTCAGACTAGGTATCGTCATGGCCAAAGGAAGGCTGATAAAGGAAAAGATAGAGGCCAAGAATCCAGTAGCATCATTGGAAAGTCCTGCCAACTGACCAAGAGTCGGCAGCCAAGTAATAGCCGTATAAAAGAGTAAAGACTGCAGGCCACCGAAAACAATCAGAGCCCATACTCTAGGATTTTTTAGCAGGGAGCCCATTTGATGCTCGCGGCTTTTGCTAGTCAGTTGGTGATTATGCCGGCTGTTGGGAAGCCAAATCAAGCAGGCCAGTAAGCAGATAAAGGTCAGGACGAGAATCAGTCCTTTCCAGCCAGCTAAGCGGACAATAGGCGCAGCCAAGGGAGACATGACTGAGATGGCCAGTCCCATAGAAGTGATATAGAGTGTGGTTAGAAATCCAATTTTCTCTGGCTGATTAGCCTGAATGACATTGGGCAAGAGCACATTTAAGACAGCGATGGCAGCCCCTAGCATGATTGTACCTGCGTAGAGTAGAGGCAGGTTAAAAATACGAATAAAAGAGCCCAGAGTCAGCACAATAATAGCTATGGTAAAGAGCTTTTCCAGGCCGACCTTTTGAGCCAGGCGTGGGGAAAAGGCTGAGCAGAGGGCAAACATAATCAAGGGCAGGCTAGTCAGCAGTCCCAGAGAGTTGACGGGAACTTGCAGCCCCTTAGCAATATCGCCCAGCACAACAGGCAGCACTGCAAAAGGTGCCCGTAGGACAACCCCCACCATCAGAATACCTGGAAGCAAAAATTTCGAATGTTGCTTTTTCATAAAGTTGAGTTTCCTCCTATATAAATATCAAAATAAAATCAGTCCATCAAATCCAGAAAATACTGGCTGATAACTGTTTCTGGCAAGGTTTTCTTCTGCTGGAGCCACCAGCTGACCGTCTCCACAAAGGTAGAAGTCACGTAATTTCTCAAAAAGGGCTCTGGTAGCTGAGATTTTTTTCGCAGGAGCTGTTCCTGAATCATCGGAAAGAGATAGTTTTCCAGCTCAATCTTTAAGCGATTGGTGAAATAGATATTTTTCGAAAGCAGCAAGGTTGCAATCTTGTCCTGATTCTTTTGGAAATGCTTGAAAATATGGGCGGTTGCTTCAAAGAGATCCTTGCCGTCGTCACGTTCAAGAAAGGTATGCTGAAAGAGGTCTTGGCAAACCTCCTCTAGCAAGGCTTCCTTGGTATCGAAATGGGCATAAAAAGTCGACCGGCCAACGTCTGCCAGGTCGATGATTTCTTGCACGGTGATGCTTTCATAACTTTTTTGATGCAGCAGGCTGATAAAAGCTTGGTAAATAGCTGCGCGTGATTTCTTGACTCGTCTGTCCATAGCGTTTCGGAACAAAAGAGCAGGATTGTTCAGTAACAGACAAAGCCCCTCAATTGCTTCTTGTTTCCTTTCTGAGAATAAGGGATAATAAAGATGAAAAAAACTGAACAAGGTGTTCCGTTTTGATTACATTATACTATAAATTTTGCTAAACTGAAAGGAGGCAGCTGTGAAATCTAGTAAAAATATGACTATTGCCTTTCTGTTAAACTTTTCCTTTGCCATTCTTGAGTTTATCTTTGGCTTTATGTTCAATTCCAGCGCTGTATTAGCCGATGCCGTGCATGACACGGGAGATGCGATGGCCATCGGACTTTCCACCCTTTTTGAAAAAATTTCTAATAAAAAAGAAGACAAGAAATACACTCTGGGCTATAAGCGCTACAGCCTTTTGGGAGCCTTGCTGACCTCGGTCATCTTGCTGGTCGGCTCGATCTTGGTGATTATCGAAAATGTACCCAAGGTCTTTGCGCCTGAAAAGGTTAATTATGACGGCATGCTGGTGCTGGGTATCTTTGCCATTATAGTCAATCTAGCAGCCAGCAAGGTTGTCGGTCACGGGCATGGACACAGTCATAATGAGTCCATTCTCAGTCTCCATTTCTTAGAGGACATTCTGGGTTGGGTGGCTGTTATTCTGGTCTCTATCGTTTTGCGCTTTACCGACTGGTATTTTCTAGATCCGCTGCTTTCCCTGCTCATTGCAGGCTTCATCCTCAGCAAGGCCTTGCCTAAGTTCTGGGAAAATATCAAGATCTTTCTGGATCACATCCCAAGCGATATTGATTTGAGCCAGCTTTATCAGGAAATTCTGGCGGTTGAAAACGTTCAGGCTATTACCCAGCTCAATGTCTGGACCACAGACGGTTTGGAAAAATTTGCCATGATCCATATCTGTCTTGAAAACCCAGATCTGCTGGCCGAGACCCAGACTACTCTGCGTCAAGAACTGCAAGCCTATGGCATCACCAAAATCACTATCCAGACGGATAGCAGCTTGGAAGAGCACGAAGAGTGGTGTTTAGGCGGGGAGAGTGATTTAAAACCTCATACTTAATAGTACTACTGTAAACATATCTCTACAGTCCGATAATCGGGCTGTTTTTTCGTTTTGCAGTCTAATTTCCATCACTCAACTGGTTCTATTTTTATGATTTTCTTCTTATTTAATTTCTCTATTTCTTTGTCTGAAAATTCTAGCCTTTTTGATTTTGTAGTTTTTCTATAAAAAATAGACAAGCTGAGTACATTGTGCATTTTTAGATAGGTTTTACATATAATAAAATGCAAATGTATTGACAATGCATTTTCTTTAGCATATACTATTGGGTAGGAAGAAACAGGCAAAGCTTGCTAAGCCTTGTCCTGAAGCGCCTTTCCTAAGCATATCGACTACCGATTAGAAGAGGACAGATGCTGTCACACTGTCCATCTGAAGGTTGAAAAAGAAGCAGTAAAGGGGAAATTTCCTCAAAAAAATTTGCTTTTTTTTATCCTCGAAGTAAAAAAACGCTTTAAAAAAGTGTCAAAAAGCTTGATATAACAAGGTTTTGTCAAAATTAAACATTTTTTTAAATGCAGTCATTTTTTTCGAGGCAAACCTGTTGACAAGATGTCAATTATGTCATATACTGTGATAGGTAAATGTTTTTTAAAGCAAATAAAGCTTTTGTTCCTAGCATTTCCTACCAAAATATGCATATCGGTAAAAAGAAAAAACCATAAGACAAGAATTCTTATCTTATGGCACTGGCTGCTTGATGATTCGGGTTAAACCAACTTCACACACACACGGTTTAACCTGCATCTAAAAGCATGAGAAATTTTGCAAGAGAACTTGCTTTGTATAGTATTTAAGAACGCAAGAACAAATGTTTTTGGCATCTGCTTTTTTGCGCCCCTTTTGACAAATCTAAAACGCCCTTGTCAATCCTAGGATTGGTTTAAGGACTGTTTACTAGGTTTATCAAATGGAGATACTGCTCAAAGCATCTAACTTAAAACATTAAGTTTGGTTCTATTGGTAAATTTTCCATGTACTAGCCTAACTTAAAAAGCTTAAAGAAACCTTAAAGGAAACTTTAAGCGAGGGAGATTTTTTTAAGAAAGCTGTTATCTATTAACGCATAGAAAGAATTGAAGGATTTTTACAAAAAAATCACAGACAGGAGAAACAAATGGCACTAATCGCTATATTGGTTCAATTCAATCTGATAACGGCAGCTCAAAAAGAAGAAATTCTTCAAGATATGCCACAATCAAACATGCAGTTAGAGAGATATCTAATCAGCAAGGGCTATGTGACAGAAGAGGATATGCTGAAAGTCATGAGTTACTATTACCGTGTACCTCATGTCAATCTATCACAGTTTGTGATAGAAAAGGAAGCTGTCGAGAAGGTTTCAGAAAAAGTTGCTAAACGTCATGGATTGATTCCGATCTCTTTCACAGATGGGGAAGAGGGAGAAGAACCCAAGTTAGTAGTTGCGATGGCAGACCCAAGCAACTATATCGCCCTAGACGATGTTAAAATCGTTTCTAAGATGGCGGTAGAACCTTATGTAACTTTTCGGGATGATATTGAGAAGTATATTGATCAATACTATTCTAAAGGAGAAGAAGCCCAACAGGCAGCGACCGAAATCGAAGGTTTTAATGTGGACGAGGAGATCGTCGAAGAAGATCTCGAAATCAAAAACGCTCCGGTTGTACGTTTGATTGACTCGATTATTAGTCAGGCAATCAAGACGCGGACCAGCGATATCCATATTGAGCCCTTTGAAAAAGTTGTTCGTGTTCGTTTCCGGGTTGACGGGACTTTGGTGGAAAACATGCAGTTGAAAGCCAATGCTCACTCAGCCATTGCGACACGGATTAAGATCATGAGTGGTCTGGACATTGCCGAGCGGCGGATTCCTCAGGATGGACGGATTGAAACAACCATCGACGGCAAAGAAGTCGATATGCGGGTTTCAGTCTTGCCTACTGTATTCGGTGAAAAAATCGTTATTCGGATTTTGAGCCGGAATGCAACCCTCCTCAGTAAAGAGGAGCTGGGATTCTCACCAACCAATCAGAAGCTCTTTGAAGATATTCTTAAGGCGCCAGAAGGCATTATCTTGCTGACTGGTCCTACAGGAAGCGGAAAGACAACCACTCTCTATACAGCGCTCCGTGAGCTCAATGATGTAGGAAAAAATATCATCACCGTTGAAGATCCGGTTGAGTACCGATTGGAAGGGGTCAACCAAGTTCAGGTAAATAATAAAGCTGGACTGACCTTCGCGAGTGGTTTGAGAAGTATCCTGCGTCAGGACCCGGACATCGTTCTCTTGGGGGAAATTCGGGACGAAGAGACAGCTAGTATCGCGGTTCGTGCCGCTATCACTGGTCACGTCGTTCTCTCGACTATCCACACCAATGACACAGCTAGTACAGTCAACCGTTTGGTCGATATGGGCATCAAGCCTTATCTGGTATCAACGGCGACTGTCGGTATTATCGCACAGCGCTTGATTAAGCGCATCTGTCCTAAGTGTAAGACTGAGTACACTGTAGAAACAAATGAACATGCAGGTATCGGTATTCACAAGGGAGACACCTTGTATCGCGGACGCGGCTGCAACTACTGCAGCGGCACGGGATACTATGGACGTATTGCCATCCACGAAATCATGGCGGTGACAAGGGAGATTAAATCACTAATTAATGATGGTGGAACAACGTCACAGCTTCGAGCAGAAGCTAAGAAAAATGGTATGCGAGACTTGGCGGAGGAGGCCATTGATATCGCAAAACAGGGGACTACAACGATTGAAGAAGCAATGAAGATTGCCTTCAGTCTAGAAGGGGAAGTTTAGGATGAATTTGGATGAGTTAATTAAGCAGGCGATTGAAGCGGGTGCATCAGATATCCACTTCACGGTTGGCGCTGAGCCAAGCATGCGTTTGCACGGGAGGTTAACACAACTCAACAATACAATTTTGACCAACGAAGACACGGTTCGCTTCACCAAGCATATTTTAAATGAGAAGCAGATTGCTCATCTTTTAGAAGTCGGTGAAGTGGACTGTGCCTACGAGGTCGATAATGGCTATCGCTTGCGGGTCAATATCTTTAAGCAGAAAAACAACTGCGGGATTGCCTTGCGGGTTATTCCCAAGGATATTCCATCTATGGAATCTCTGGGATTGCCACCAGTTATCAAAAAGCTGGCTGAGAAACGCCGGGGGCTGATATTGGTTACCGGACCAACAGGAAGCGGAAAGTCAACGACCCTGGCAACCATGATCAACTACATGAACAGCTTGCGGGATGAGCACATCATCACGATTGAAGATCCGATCGAGTATATGCACACGCATAATAAGTGCTTGGTCAACCAGCGTGAGCTGGGAGCGGATACGCAGAGCTTCGGTAATGCCCTCCGCGGTGCCCTTCGTCAGGACCCGGATGTCATCCTAGTCGGTGAGATGCGGGATAAAGAAACGATTGAAATCGCTCTGCGTGCGGCGGAAACAGGTCACTTAGTCCTGTCAACCCTCCACACGGTCGGTGCTGTAAACACCATGGACCGGATTATCGACGTATTTCCAGCCGAGCAGCAGGAGCAGATCCGTGTACAGCTTTCAGCAGTTATGGAAGGGGTTGTATCGCAGCAGCTCATGCGTACAGCGACCGGCAAGGGTCGTGTGGCTGCCTTTGAAATCATGCTGGGAACACCCGCTATTCGCAACCTCATTCGCGAAGGGAAGACCCACCAGCTGCTGACGCCAATCCAAACAGGGGCTCAGCTAGGCATGATTACCATGGACACTTCGCTCATGGGACTCTACCGTCGCAATGTCATCGATCAAAGAACGCTGCTGTCCTACTCAGTGGACCGCGCTCAAGTTGAAAAATCCCTAGGAATAGTGGGGTACTAGAGCATGACAGTATATGTTTGTAAATACTTAGATACTCGGCAAGGGGTCGTTACACTAGAGGTGGACGCGCCTAACCGGACGGACGCTGTCAATCGGATCCGTCTCAAAGGGAAGCCAATCAGTGTCGAAGAAAAGGTCATGGGCTCTAAGGAAATCACCCTTTTCCAAAGTAAGAAGATCAAGCTCAAGGACATATCGCTCTTCTGTAAGCAGATGTCGGTTATGCTAAACTCGGGTATCCCGCTTAACAATGCAGTAGATATCTTAGAGCAGCAGACAGATGCCAAAAACTTGAAGGCAAGTCTGAAGGTTATCAGTAAAGGCTTGAAAGAAGGGAATCAGCTGTCCAAGTCTCTAATCGAGCAAAATGGTCTCTTTCCCGACCTCTTAATCCGTATGGTACAGGCCGGCGAAAAGACTGGTAAGCTAGACGAGGTACTGGAAAGAATGTCTGAGCACTATAACAAAGAGCTCAAGACCAGTCGCCAGATTCGTGGGGCTATGATCTATCCAGCGGTCCTTGCCTTTCTGGCAGTAGCTGCCACCTTGGTCTTGCTCTATGTCGTTATCCCCAACTTCTCGGGAATCTTTGAACAGAGTGGTGTTGCCTTACCTTTGCCAACACGTATCGTCTTGGCAGCTAGTAACTTCGTCCAATCTTACTGGTATATCCTCTTTGGAGGGGTTGGGCTTCTAGTCTTCCTATTCCTGCGTTATCGCAGTACTGAGGCAGGCCGTTACCAGCTGGACCAGCTTAAGCTCAAGATGCCAGTCGTCAAAGGACCGATGCAGAAGATTGTCACTGCTCGTTTCGCCAGCACCTTGGCTACTCTTACCAGTGCGGGTATCCCTCTGGTAGAGGCTATTGATTCAGCTGCTGCAACGACTAATAACGCTGTTGTTATTGACAAGCTGAGAATCGCCAATGAAGGTCTGCAAAAAGGGGAACGCCTAACGGGTATGCTGACCTCGACAGGTCTCTTCCCGCCTATGATGCTCTCGATGGTAAAGATCGGTGAGGAGTCTGGGTCTCTGGAGTCCATGCTCAATAAAACATCGGATTTTTATGAAGAAGAGCTGGAGGCAGCTATCAAGCAGTTACTCTCACTCTTGGAACCAGCCATGATTATCGTCATGGGGGTCATCATCGGGGGAATTGTTGCCTCTGTTATGTTGCCAATGTTTGAAATTGCTAATGCTGTTCAACAGGGCGCTGAAGCAAATCAATAACAGATTATTTACAGAAAAAGTTAGAATTCGCAGAGTAATTGCTCTGCACAAAAAGTTAGGAAAACCGTTCTGATGCTGGGAGTTTGTGGGGTCTCCCAGCTAGGAACAAAACGAATGCCCCTGTGGGCGGAAATAGTAAAAATTATGAAAAAATAGGAGATCTATTCAAAATGTTAAACAAATTGCAAAAGTTCCGTCAGGACTTGAAGAAAAAAGGTAAAGGTTTTACCTTGGTTGAGTTGATTGTCGTAATCATCATCATCGCTGTTCTTGCAGCAGTAGCGATTCCAGCTATCACAGG
>NZ_JAPVYB010000007.1:0-86798 GCF_041431615.1 Streptococcus sp. 27098_8_82 | reverse complement strand
CCCTCTAATATATTATTTTGCTTGTCTCCTTGGACATTATCATCTCCACCGGAAGCCATAACAAAAGCTTGCTTTTCCGTCGCCTGTAAACTTTCGCCCTTATCACTACCCATTACGACCTCTCCGGCTCCTATCATAATAGCCTTTAGGTAGTCATGAGACATAGAACCAAAGTAAGTCTTAAAGTCCTGATAACCACTGATTCCCTGATTCTCCATGTGTTTAAGATAGCCTGCTACATCGCCCAGCTGGATTCCATCTTTAACCTTCAGATAGCCCGGCAATACCGACTTGAGAAGCTCAAGATCAATGACCTTATCTTCTTTAACCTGTATAAGAGGTGCTACACCAGAGAGGTGGCTGCTGCTCATCATAGCATAATAATAATAATCCACCATCTTTTGATAAAGATCTTTGAGAATTGATGCTGAACTTGCGTGTGGATTAGCCCCAGAAGTCCCAGTATAATCGCGTCCTAGGAGAGCTTCTATAACCTGAAGCTGTTTTGCATCCATAGCAGTTCCTCGACTGTTTGAGGCAGTATTTTGAGCTCCTGCCATCTGAATCAGGATACTTTCAACTAGCTGACGTCTCTCTACTACATCGCGAGACAAGATAAATCGACCAACCTTATCCTTGAGTTGACCTGTAACATCCATTGCCATCGCCCGATGGAGAGATGGCATATTACCCGAACCAGCTACATTTGGCAAAAAGCGGACTTCCAGCGGAATAACAATATCATTGAGTATCTTAGTATCGTAACCTCTCTTCTTAACCCAATATTCGGTAGCATCTCCAGTCTCGCCATTTGTCTTAATAAACTTAGCGCTATTACCGAAAATAACTTCCTCGTGACCACCCAATTGACTCTTTTGGTAGTTAAGCTGAATAGCGGCTACCCCTGCTTGTGATAAGCTACGTAGCTCTTCTTTTTCAGAAATACCATTTTGGTTAACATCTTGCCAAACTTGAAGACGACTGTAATTAGCATCTTTATCATCAATGACATTATCACCATTTGTATCTTGCTCAATCAACGCCTCAAAACCAAATCTTGCAAGTTTACCATTAGCTAAACGATAGCGATCCCCAAAAAGCTCATTACCATCGTTAATCATACCATCCCCATTTTTATCTAGAACCAATAGAGCATCGTCACCTTGAATCCAATTGATTCGCTCAGCGAAACCATTTCCATCTAAATCAAAATGCACCCCCTTATCCAAAGAAGTTGGCTTGAATCCATCACCCGATAAATCAAGAACAAGGGGATCAAGGTTGGGAGTTTCAGAGGCTTTATCAGCTTGGGAATCCCAAAAATCTGCTGCTGCTTTACGACCTAATTTTTCAGCCAATGTTTCCAGAAGTTCCTGTAAAAAAAATAACCCTAAAATATTATTTGCTAACTCAATTCTGCTTTTAGCATCAACTTTAAAAGCAAACATTCCAAACAATTGCTCCAAATATTTACTTATAACACCTATTGACTCTATAAACTTACCCCTATCATCACCTTTATATTCATAGACTCTTTTGACATCCTCATTCCCCTCAGTTATAGTTCCATAAATATTTAACCCTTCAAAAAAATTAATACTTGATTTTCCTTTAAAAATATCGGGAAGATATTTTTCTGGTATTGTCACTGCTATATCATCAAATTTTTTTTTCACATCATCAATAAATTGACCGACTTTTCTACCTGCAGGTCCAAACACTCCGCCGATATCATTTAAACCAAGTCCTTTCTCAATTTCTACATCTGACTCAAAATTAAAAATTCCTTTAGTACCTTTTTCAATGATTTCACCTAGTTCATAAACTTTTTTAGCAAACTCACTAATCCCATTTAAGATATTTTCTATATTTACATCTGATTTTGATGATTTCTTATTAGATTGTTTAGGGTTTTTCTTTTGTCTTGGATTATCTTCATTTTTTTCAGGAATCGGAGGTACATAAGGATTGGAATCGGGACTGGAAAATTGACGATAAGTTTTAAGGAGATAGTATACTTCTCCATCAGTTGGTGTAGACTGCTCGTTTCCTGAGATATTGGACGAGCTGTTTTCTTCTTCCAATTCTCTCTCGCCGTCAATAGCAACAGAATCTTTAATCGGATCTGTGATTGGTTTGACATTAGCAATGACACTAGCCTTGATAACTGGAGGTTTTGCAGGCTTAACTTCAGCAACCACACTAACCTCGTTTCTTGTGACATCTTCAATTGAAGAAATAGATGTCTTTTTACTTTCACTATTATTCTGCTCTACAATTCCGCTAGCAATTGCTCTTTTCAGCATATTTTGCAAAGCTAAATCAAAAAGTCTGCTATCATTGACTCCATCCTGTTTTAAATCCTCTTTAAGCACTTGCGACATTTTACCATCTGCCATCATTTTACTCCTTATATAATTTGTTGGTATAATACTATATATGGCAAGTAAGAATCTCGGCCTTGGATGCCATCTCGTTTTTATGATAGATAATCGAAAAAACAAAGAGAATAAAAGAGTTAGGAAAATAGATTATCAACAGAACCTTTTATTTAATCGCATCAGGTGATTGAAATATTACTTTTCAAAAAAACGTCAGTTATCTTTATATAGTATCATTGTCAGTATAACAAAAAATAACTTAACCTGTCAATCGCTTTTTTATCATACTATCTTTTTCCAAAATTTTATTAGGTTTACAAAAAAATCTCTGCTGGTTGAAACTGAGCTAAATCTGTTAAACAAACAAATAACAATGGGTTATCAAATTTGTCCACAAGGTTCTATTTATTTAAGGAGACATCAAAAAAAGGATTCGAAAATCCTTTTTTGTCAGTCCACATAATTACTTTCTTCCTTATTAAACCAAGCGTATGGCAAACCTATGAGTAGGCCACCACCGATGAGGTTACCGATAAAGGTTACGCCCCAGTGGCGTAGGATATTTCCAATACCAAAATTTTGCACTTCCGCTGCTGCTGAGCTGAATTTCACGATGGCAAAGGAAGCAAAGTTAGCAGCCAAGTGTTCGTTAGTCAGGAATACAAACATATAAATGGCTGATATAACTAAGAAGAGCTTAGCTGTACTATCCTTGACCAAGACGAAGGAAAGAATAGCGATATTAACAAAGATATTGGCTAACACTCCCTCGAGCAGAATCAGCTCATTAGATCGAGCAAGCTTCATCTGCACAACACCAGAAATGAAACTATCTTTGCTAAGCCCTGCATAAGCAGCCGAGTTAGCAAAGAGCCAGCCGGCAATCAAAGCGCCAATCAGATTGAAAAAGGTACAATAAAGCAAAATCATCAAGGCTTTTTTCCAGTCGATCTTCTTCAAAAAAGTACCAGCAGTCAGAAACATCATATTGGAAGTCACCAACTCTGCATTTAGAAAGACAATGTAAGCCAATCCCCAAGCAAAGATGAAAGGAAAGAGAAAACGCCCAGTTCCTGGAACAATCTTATTTGCCAAATCTGCCGCAATAGCTCCAGCCCCAGTACTAAAGGTTAGGAAAGCTCCAGCAAAGATGGAACGAACAGCGTACTTGGCCTTGCTTGTATCAAACAAAGCTTCTTTCTTGCGGCAAGCTGCTTCAATTTTAGGGATAAATGTCGATTCAGGCATAAAAAATTCTCCTATTAATTTAAACTATGTATAGTATATCACAAAGTTCTTTCTTTTGATAGCGTTTTCTAGAACCTTTTTAAATTTTCTAAAAAAGGATTGAAAAATAACTTTTCAATCCTTTAATCCTCTTGCTAACTGAGCAATATCTTCTGGCTGTGTTCGACAGCAACCACCAAAAAGCCGTACACCTTGATTTTGCCAAAGTTTGCTATTTTCCAGCAAGCTCCGCTCCTGCTCTGGATCATTATGCCATATCTTGGTCAAGCCATTATAAGTTTCGCCAGAGTTTGGATAGGTCAGAAAAGGTTTGTTGCACACTTGTCTAAGCCCATCTAATAACGGAGCAATTAAATGTGGAGCTGTACAGTTAAAACCAACTGTCAGGACTTGTGGGCTTTCTTGAGCCAAGTTTCCTAATTCCTCAATCTTAGTGCCATCTGATATAGCATTCTCCGACTGGGCGACAAAGGACAAATAAGCCTCAGCTTGCGGAAATTCCTCAGCTAAAAGTCGGAGGATTGCTTCCGCTTCTGCTCCATTTGGAATCGTTTCAATAGCTAACAAGTCACTCCCAGCTTCCAATAAAGCTTGGATGCGTGGACGGTGAAAATCTTGAAACTCTTCTTCACTCAGCTGGTAGTCTCCCGTATACTCCGAACCATCAGCTAAATAGGCAGCATAAGGCCCTACCGATCCTGCAACCAGAAGACGGGGTCTCTGGTTCTTCTCTTCTGGAGATAAGGCTTGCCAGGTATTTTCGATTGCCTTCCGTGCTAAGAAGACTGTCTCTTTCAAAAGATCATAAGACTTTTCAGGAGTTAGTCCAGCCTCGACAAAAGCTGGAATACTGGCCTGATAACTGGACGTAGTGATGATATCACTGCCAGCTCTCACATAGCTTTCATGCACATTTTGAATAATCTGAGGCTGGTCTAATAGGTATTGAGCGGACCAAAGCTTACCAGATACATCATAACCCAGGCTTTCCAACTCTGTACCCAAGGCTCCGTCTAAAATAATAATTTCTTGCTTGTCAAGCAAATCTTTAAATTTTCCCATGAAATACTCCTAAAATCTACGATTAAACATAAAAAGAGGTCTCCCTCTTTTTTGTTTTCTAAATTAAAATCTATTCGCCCAGGCAGTATCGACATCCAAGATATCTTGAGTAGTGTATTGCTGACGATAAGGATTGTAAACGATATAGCCAGCTCCAGACTCATAGAGTGGTGAATCAAAGCGAGTCAAATCATATTTTTCAATAATATAATTCAATTTAGTATTATAGCTAGTATCTGTAGCATAGACACCAGTCAGGGCAGCTGTTGCATCCTGATAGGTTGGCGCATTACTCTTCCATGCGCCTGCAAAATGCCCCTGTTTGAGAACCGTAACATAGTCTTGCAGAGACTCTACATAGCTAGGATATGAACGGAAACTATCGTTGATGGTATAAGCATTTCCCTCTCCATCATCTTCCCAAGTCTCCATATTAGCAGACTGACCATCATAGTTACCTTTGATACCGAAAAGGTTATAATGAGGTTCACCTGACAGACCAGACTGTCCTGAGCCACTTTCTAAAATAGCCTGGGCAATCATAACAGAAGCATAAAGATCGTTGTCCTGTCCCAACTGGCGCGCTGGCTCACCGATTTGTGAGATGAAATAGTCTGTTTGATTCATAGGCTGCTGGTCGCTATTATTGGCACTAGCAGGATTAATATGCTTTGCCAAGACGAAACCAACAGCAATCGTCGTCGTCATGATGAATAAAGCTGAAAGGATTCTCTTACCTTTTTTTGAAATTCTCTTTTTCACAGCACTTCTCCTGAATAAGATGTTAATGATACCATTGTAACATACTAAAGATTAAAAAAACACTATTGATAATTTACAAGTATATGACATTTTTCGTTTTATTTCAAAAAATCCAACTCAAAAACAAGTTGGATTTAATTCGCATTATTAAATTTTTGACAAAATCGCGTCCCAAGCGGCATCTAAGCCATCCTTGGTGACTGAGGAAAAAAGAATGAAATCATCATTTCTGTCAAAGTCCAGCTTTTTCTTAATAGCTGACTCGTGCTTATTCCATTTTCCGCGAGGGATTTTATCAGCTTTGGTTGCAACCAAAATAACTGGAATGTCATAATATTTCAGAAATTCATACATCTGCACATCATCTGCGCTAGGATCATGCCGAAGATCAACAAGGCTGACAACCGCTCTGAGATTTTCACGACTAGTCAGATATTCCTCAATCATCCGGCCCCATTTTTCACGCTCTTTTTTGGAAACACGGGCATAGCCATAACCTGGCACATCAACAAAACGCAGCTTATCATCAATGTTGAAAAAGTTTAGCAGCTGCGTTTTTCCAGGTTTTCCTGAAGTTCGCGCTAAATTTTTACGATTGAGAAGTGTATTGATGAAGCTGGACTTTCCAACATTGGATCGGCCAGCTAAAGCAATCTCTGGAATATCGTCTTGAGGGTAATGCGATTTATTGGCTGCGCTCAGCAAAATCTCTGCGTTGTGGGTATTGATTTCCATAAGCACCTCGTTAGGCAGTTTCTAGAATAGGCTTATCTGTTCCATCTACTGCTTCTTTGGTAATACGGACAAGTTTGACATTTTCCTGACTTGGAACTTCAAACATGACATCCATCATAGTTTCTTCAATGATAGAGCGAAGCCCTCGTGCACCTGTTTTACGTTCAATCGCTTTATTGGCAATCTCCTGCAGAGCATCTTCGTCAAATTCAAGCTTAACATCATCATAAGACAGAAGTGCCTGATACTGCTTAATAAGGGCGTTTCTAGGCTCTTTCAAAATCCGAACCAAATCATCAACTGTTAGTTGCTCCAGAGCAGCAAAAACAGGCAAACGACCAATCAACTCTGGGATAATCCCGAACTTTTGGACGTCTTCTGAGATAATTTCCTGCATATAGGAACTATCTTCGTCGATTGCTCGGTTGTTCTGACCGAAACCAATGATTTTCTCACCCAGACGCTGTTTTACGATTTCTTCGATACCGTCAAAAGCACCGCCAACAATGAAGAGAATATTCTTGGTATCTACTTGAATCATTTCCTGCTGCGGATGCTTGCGTCCACCTTGCGGCGGTACACTAGCTACTGTTCCTTCGATAATCTTCAGCAGAGCTTGCTGAACTCCTTCACCCGAAACATCACGGGTGATAGAGACATTTTCGCCTTTCTTAGCAATCTTGTCAATCTCATCGACATAGATAATCCCGCGCTCAGCACGCTCGATATTAAAGTCAGCCGCCTGCAAAAGCTTGAGAAGGATATTTTCAACATCTTCTCCGACATAACCAGCTTCAGTCAAAGCTGTTGCGTCCGCAATGGCGAAAGGCACATTGAGGCTGCGAGCCAGAGTCTGCGCCAGGAAGGTCTTACCTGACCCAGTCGGACCAATCATCAAAATATTTGACTTTTGCAGTTCCACATCTTCTTCTTCACGGCTGTCGTGGTAGTTAATACGCTTGTAGTGATTATAGACCGCTACTGCTAAGGCACGCTTAGCTCGGTCTTGCCCGATAACATAGTGGTTCAAGATATTCAGCAGCTCCTGAGGTTTTGGTACCTCAGATAAATCTGCCAGCACTTCCTCGGCTAGCTCTTCACGGATGATCTCCTGTGCCAGCTCCACACATTCATTACAGATGAAGGCATTATTTCCAGCTATAATCTTCTGCACCTCATCTTGATTCTTCCCACAGAAAGAACAAAAAACCATCATATCATCATTACGACTTGTAGGCATTGTTTACTCCAATTCTAAAATTCTAAATCTATTTATTTTCTTTCGTACATGTTAAAAAAGTGTCATATAAAAAGCATGAATGGAATTTACCAAGTTTGTAAAAGCATTCAGCAAAAATAAAGCTGCCAGTCCAAACCGCTTTTTCCGAAAGGTTTGAACGGCACAAATAAGACAAATGACACATAAAAAGGCCGTAAAAAAACCAAAAATACTACGTTCCATTCTTACGAGTCCTTCCTTTGGTATCTTTTTATAGTAAAATCATAAGGATTCTTTTCATCTTTGGCATGAAATTCACTGCTAACTTCCTGATAAGGAGCCCAGTCAAATGTCTCAGGGAAATAGGTATCTCCTTCAAGTTTAGCAGCAATCTGAGTCTGAATCAATTCTTCCAAATACGGTTCAAATGCCCTGATAATCTGCGATCCGCCAATAATATACAAGTTTCTATCCTGCTTGTGGTACCAATCCAAGACATCTTCCACATTTCTGAACAGCAAGACATTCTCATTGTCAACTTGATAGTTCTTGTCCCTGCTCAAAATCAGACTAATCCGATTTGGCAAAACGCGACGCTGCAGACCATCAAAGGTCACACGCCCCATCAAAATAGCATGTCCAGTGGTTGTTGCCTTAAAATGCTGCAATTCTGCCGGGAGATGCCAGGGCATGACCTTGTCTTTTCCAATCAGACCATCCTCTGCCTGAGCCCAAATGGCAATAATCTTCTTTGTCATCCTTTTATCCTTTGTATTAGTAACTCTATTCTATCAAATTTGCTGTAAAAAGGCATGTTTAAAGTATGATTCAAGCAGAACTTTTGCAAAGGTTGGCTGTTTTCGCATACACTTATCAAAATCGTTAAATAGCCAAATCAAACTTCAGCTGAGGTTTAACGGGATCATAGTCTAATAACTCAAAATCTTCTGCTTTAATATCAAAGAAATTGGTCCCATCTGGCACATTCAAAACGAGTCGAGGCTGACAGTCGCTAGGTTCCCGACGCAACAACTCTTCCGCCTGCTCGAACTGATTGTCATAGATGTGCAAGTTATTGATAAAGTAAAAGAACTTACCGACCTTCCAGCCGAAATGCTTGGCAATCATCATCTGTAGAGCCACGTACTGCATAGCATTGATGTGGTGAGCAACCAACATATCATTTGACCGCTGAGTCAGAGTCACATCCAGATAAATGTCTCCATCTACACGCCGAACGTCAAACATGGTTTGAAAAGCGCATGGGAGCAAGCCATCTGTTTCTTCAAAAGCTTCATAATCCCAGAGAGAGATGATATTGCGGCGATTCCAAGGATTGGCTTCCAGCTGTTGAAGGATTTTATTGATAATATCGTGCTTCTTAACAATGGCTCCGTAGCGTTGGCCAATAGTTCCCGTATCGCCAACTTCCCAATCATTCCAGTAGTG
Organism: Streptococcus sp. 27098_8_82; assembly: GCF_041431615.1. Lineage (NCBI taxonomy): Bacteria > Bacillati > Bacillota > Bacilli > Lactobacillales > Streptococcaceae > Streptococcus > Streptococcus sp. 27098_8_82. Next base: position 77,942 of record NZ_JAPVYB010000007.1, on the reverse strand, counting down.
AACATTATACTTGTCATTGAGCAATTCCAGGCTATTGGACTGGTCTTGATAGATCCAAAGGACTTCCTTGATGGCAGACTTGATGGCAATAGGGCGCAGAGTCGTGATTGGGAATTCTCCCTTGCTCAAATCGTATTCCGCAAAAGAACCAGTGATATATTTGGAATTAGCCACATTTCCATCTTTGTAGCGCGGACGGGCGTTTTCAGAAAAAACACCTTGCTCCATAATTTTTTTAATATTCTCTTTGAAAATCGTATCTGCTAGAGTCATGATTTCTCCTTCATCAGTGAGCTTTTTCTAGTATAGCAAATTTTCAATAAAAATTCTCCTACAGACCTTTCTGCAGGAGAACAAATAAAGCATACTTGTTGAATTATTGTAAGACCAATGAAGCTGCCCCGATAACACCGGCATCATTTCCAAGAGTAGCCAAGGCCAGCTTGGTTGAAGTACGAACCTGCGGGAAGCTATTTTCTTCATAAACCTTGCGCACGCCATCAAGTAAGAAATCACCCGCAGCTGATACGCCACCTCCGATAACAATTGTAGATGGATTTAGGATAGAGCCGATATTGGCACAGGCAATACCTAGATAGCGCGCGAAATTGCGATAGACAATCAGAGCCAGCTCATCGCCCTCTTTCGCCAAGTCGAAGACAACCTTTGCATTGACATCTTCACCATTGTCGATCAGTTTTTTCAGCTCTGCATCACCAGCATACTCATCAGCATAGCGACGAGTCAAATTAACAATACCAGTCGCAGATGCAACAGTCTCTAGGCAGCCATTCTTGCCACAGGTACATTGAATCGGCTGATCGAAGTCAACAGTGATGTGGCCCAACTCTCCTGCTGCTCCAGCAAGTCCATGCAAGAGCTTGCCTTCAGCAACGATTCCTCCGCCAACACCTGTTCCTAGTGTCATGAAGACTACATCAGGCTGGTTTTCTCCAGCACCCATCCAACGTTCACCCAAAGCAGCAACGTTAGCATCGTTGTCAATATAGAAAGGAATCCCAGTCGCTTTTTCAATCTTATCCTTGACCGGCTGCAGCGTCTTCCAATTGAGATTGTAAGCACCGATAACAGTCCCTTTCTCACGGTCAACTACTCCTGGCGAGCCCATACCAATCCCGATAAAATCCTCTGCTGAAAGCTGAAGCAAGTCCAAACGGTGCAGGATTGACTCAATCATATCCTCTACGATGTGGCTACCTTCGTCCAAAACATTGGTTTTAATGGACCATTTTTCCTGAATTTCGCCCTCTGAAGTCAAAATAGCAAACTTAATAGATGTTCCACCAAGGTCAATTCCGATTATTTTTTTCGACATGATGTTCTCCTCTGTGTTTTATTTATCATCATTATATCAGATTTTTTCAGTAAGGAAAAGGTTTGCATAAAGAAAAGTGAAAATCGAATTCTTCTTTATTCCCAAAGTAAACTCACAGGTTTTTTGTATAATAGTATCTTTCACCAGTATAGGGGTATTCTTTCAACGCAAAGACTTCTGTATAGCCGTGCTTTTTATAAAAATCCGGCGCTTGAAACTGATACGTATCTACAAATGAATATTTGCATTTCCTTTCTCTGGCTTCTTGTTCAGCCCTACACAGTATTTTTGATCCTATGCCTTGCCCTCGTAAATCTTCGTTCACATACAAATACTCAATCTCCAGCCAATTTCCAAAAGTTTCGGCCGCCATACCAGCCAGCAAATTTCCATGTTCATCTTCCACATAGATGTTAAGAGGTTCACTTTTGGAGGGCTCCCTCTTAGAGCGATTGTAGGATCTGATTAAATTTCCTAGTTCTTGAGTTTTCTTTGAGTCGGTATTTTCCAATCTTAGTTTCATAGATGCCTCCGTTTAGATTTCTGCCTAAACACTACTTCTGTCATCCATCTAACCCACTCAGGTATTCATAGCGCTCGTATTTTTCCAGCAGTTTCTCGTTCTGCTCATCCAGTTCTTGCTGGAGTTCAGACAGGCGAGTAAAGTCAGAGCCATTCTCCTGCATGGCCGCTTCAATCTCAGAAATCCGCTCCTCCAGCGCCTCGATATCGGCCTCAATAGACTCCCACTCCTGCTTTTCAAAGTAGGTCATGCGCTTTTTCTCCTCGCGCACCTTGGTCGGTTTTTCCTTTTCAGTCTTTTGGGAAATAGCAGAGCGTTCTGCTAGAAAGGCTTTTTCATCCAAGTAATCCGTGTAATTACCGAAAAACTCTCTGATACTTCCATCCTCAAAAGCCAAAATCTTGCTAGCTACCTTGTCTAGGAAATAACGGTCATGGCTGACTGTAATAACTGGCCCGGCAAAGCCCTGCAGAAAGTTCTCCAAGACCGTCAGAGTCGCAATATCCAAATCATTGGTCGGCTCATCAAGAAGCAAGAGATTCGGCTTTTCCAAGAGAAGCTTAAGTAGATAAAGGCGCTTTTTCTCTCCGCCAGAAAGCTTTTCGATTAAAGTTCCATGAGTAGAACGAGGAAAAAGAAACTGCTCCAAGAGTTCTGCAATGGAAGTCGTTCCACTGCCAATCTTGACTTCCTCGGCCACTTCTTGTAGGTAATTAATGACCCGCTTAGACTCATCCAAGCCCTCAATCTGCTGAGAGAAATAGGCCACTCGAACTGTCTCGCCGATAATGAGCTGACCAGCCTGAGGATGAAGTTTTCCAGCAATCAGATTGAGCAAGGTTGACTTGCCGACACCGTTATCTCCGACAATCCCAATGCGGTCCTTGTTCTGGATCAAAAGACTGAGCTGAGAGAGAATAGGCTTCTGATTATAAGCAAAGTCTACATTTTGAAATTCGATAACTTTCTTACCGATACGGCTGGTTTCAAAGTTCATTTCCAGATTGCTGTCCGTCGTCTGACCGACCAAATCTTTCTTTAGATCATGGAAACGATTGATACGAGCCTGTTGCTTGGTTGCCCGAGCCTGAGGCTGCCGCCGCATCCAGGATAGCTCCTGCTTGTATAGTTGCTGTTTCTTATGAAGCAAGGCCGCATCTCGTTCATCCTGCTCAGCCTTAAGACGAACATAGTCTTGATAATTTCCTTGGTATTCAATCAAGCGACCGCCATCCAGCTCAAAAATCCGTGTTGAAATATTATCCAAGAAATAGCGGTCGTGGGTGATGAAAAGGACAGTCTTTTTGGAATTTTTCAAGAAATGGGTCAGCCATTCAATAGTATCAATATCTAAGTGGTTGGTCGGCTCATCAAGTAAGAGTAAATCTGCATCGCCTAAGAGAACCTGTGCCAGCTGCACTCGGCGACGAAGACCACCCGATAACTGACCAACCTTAAGTGACAGATTAGTCAGACCAAGCTTGGACAGAACCGTCTTGACCTGACTTTCGATTTCCCAAGCATGGAGCGAGTCCATCTCAGACATAACCACTTCTAGTCTAGACTGTTGATTTTCATCATAAGCCGTCAAGAGCAGCTCGTACTCTCGAATCAACTGCATTTCCCGTAAATCACTTGATAGAACAGTGTCAAGCACCGTCTGCTCCTCATCAAAATCAGGCTCCTGAGTCAAATAAGCAATCTTATAGCCTGCCTTAGCAGAAAAAGGGCTGACATCTCCGTCAAAGCCCGACTTGCCCGACAACACATCCAGCAGCGTTGTCTTTCCTGTTCCATTGACACCAATCAGACCAATCCGGTCTAGATCATGAATGATAAAGGAAATATCCCGAAAAACAGTCTTATCTCCTACTGATTTGGTTAGCTTGTCAACGATAAAATCGCTCATTTTTTCTCCTTGATATAGGCGTAAATGACCTCTAGTTCATTAGGCAAGTGGCCGTCTACAATAGCATATTCTAACTCTTTCAAAATTTGTCCAAGTTTTGGTCCTGGCTCAAAGCCGAACTCCCGCATCAGCATGCCGCCATTGACCACCATTTCCTGCTTGCTGTGAATAGTCAGACTGGCATCAAGATTCTGAATCGCAGAGAAATCAACTGCCAAACCTTGCGCCTGCCGGAGCTCTTCTGCTTGTAGCAATAAGTCAATATCATAGTCATAGCAGTCGCGCTTGCTCAAGTCTCGTTCTGAGCGGAATGCCGCAATCTCAACCAAGTCTTCTACTTTCTTGGCAAATTCACGAGACGTCTTCCAGTCTTTTAGAATGCCTTTAACATCTTGCACATCCAAGTCTAGCAAAAGGGCTGCCCAAGCCTGCTCGGACGCTGAAAATCGAAAATCTGAAGCCAAGTCAAAGAGCCTTTCTAACTTAGCTCTGCTTCCCTTCAAATCTGGCAAAAATTCTATAGCACCACTTGTCAAGAGTGCTTCTAAACCCTTGCGCCAAAACGGAGCCAGCAAGAGCTTGTCAAACTCGATAAAAATTCGTTCAACCGAAATCTTTTCAAGCAAAGGAGCACAATCCTTCATAGCCACAAAAGTATCTTGCTCTAGGTCAAAATCCAAGGCAGCTTGAAAACGAAAGCCCCGCATGATGCGTAGAGCATCTTCATTAAAACGCTCAGCAGCCGTCCCAACTGCCCGCAAAATCTGATTTTCCAAGTCATCCAAGCCTTGGAAAAGATCGATGACTTGGCCGTTTTCATCCAAAGCTAGAGCATTGATGGTAAAATCGCGTCGCTTGAGGTCTTCCTCCAAAGAACGCACAAAAGAAACCTTACTAGGCCTGCGGTAGTCCACATAGACATCCTCGGTCCGGAAAGTCGTCACTTCGTATTCGCGGTTATTTTCCAAGACCAAGACGGTTCCATGCTCAATCCCCACATCAACTGTACGATCAAAGATATGCTTGGTTTCCTCAGGATAGCTGGAGCTAGCGATATCCACATCGTGAATAGGTCGCTTCAAAAGGGCATCTCGAACAGAGCCCCCAACAAAATAAGCTTCAAAGCCAGCCGCTTTTATCTTCTCTAATACTGGCAAAGCCTCCTGAAATTCAGAAGGCAGAGTTTCTAATCTCATAGTAAATGTTCCAATCCATAGACTAATTCTGAGCGTTTGACAACCTCTTTAATGGCAAGATTAACTCCTGTCATAAAGGAAGCACGGTCATAGGAATCATGCCGCAGCGTCAATCCCTCTCCCTGGCTGCCAAATATTACTTCCTGATGGGCAACCAGACCAGGCAAGCGAACTGAATGGATACGCATGCCATCGAAATCAGCTCCGCGAGCGCCAGCTATAGACTCTTCCTCATCAGCAGCTCCCTGCTGCTTGCTTGGTCTGACTTGACTGATGAGCTCGGCTGTCTTGATAGCCGTCCCACTCGGAGCATCCTTTTTCTGATCATGATGCAACTCGATAATTTCTACATTAGGGAAATACTTGGCTGCCTGAGCCGCAAACTGCATCAGCAAAACGGCTCCCAAGGCAAAGTTTGGTGCAATCAATCCGCCCAGCTCCTTTTCCCTAGACAATGTGATTAACTCTTCCAACTGCTCAGGAGTAAAACCTGTCGTTCCAACCACTGGGCAAAATCCCTGTTCCAGAGCGAAGTGAGTATTGTCATAAGCTACTTTTGGGGTTGTAAAATCAACCCAGACATGGGCTTCCAGTCCAGCCAATTCTTCCTTGGCATTGAAGACGGGAACACCAGCCACTTCTTTTTCATCCGTAAAAGGATCCAGCAGCCCAACTAATTCTAGTTCAGGATCTTCTGTCACCATTTTATAGGCTGCTTGGCCCATTTTTCCTTTAAAACCAGCAATAATAACTTTGATACTCATGTTTCTCCTCCTTACAGAGACAAGCTCAGACTTTCAAGCAATCAGATCACAGGAATATAGCCCAGTGCAACACTGCCCTCACCCAAGTGCGTCCCGATGACGCTGCCAAAGGTTGCGATAGGGACTTCACCTGCAATACCAATGTCTAGCAGATTCTGCTGAAGCTCAGCTGCTTTTTCTGGTGCATTGCCATGGATAACCATAATCTGATAAGCACCCCCTGCTGTTCTTTCTTGGACAAGTTCCAGCATACGCTTAGTTGCCTTCTTCTCCGTCCGAATCTTTTCAAAAACCTCTATTACACCATGATCGTTAAAATACAGAATAGGCTTGATACTCAGCAGATTTCCCAGAATAGCAGCACCGTTAGAAAGGCGTCCTCCTTTGACCAAGTGGTCCAAGTCGTCCACCATGATAAAGGCGCTGGTGCCATCAATCTGCTTTTGAACATTAGCTAAAATTGTTTCAAAATCTAGGCCTTGTTCTGCCCACTCTAGAGCTGATTGGGCCATGATACCGAGCGGTGCACTGGTAATCTTAGAATCTGGAAAGGCAATTTGCAAACCATGAAATTCATCTTTCAGATACTGAATATTTTGATAAAAACCAGAAATTCCGCTAGATAGAAAGAGCCCCAGAACATGGGTATAGTCTTTGCTGTCTAGAATGGTAAGAATCTCTTCTAGGTCCGCAATGCTAGGCTGACTGGTCTTGGGCAATTCATCTGACTGAGCCATTTTTTCATAAAATTCACTAGCTGTTAAGTTTCTTCCTTCGACATAAGACTCACCGTCAATCACGACCGGAATATCCAAGACGAAAAGATTTTCGCTCTCTAGCAGCGAAGCCGGCAGATAGGCCGATGAATCTGTGATAACCGCTAACTTCATGATTAAAACTCCAAATTAATGCCTGGCAAATCTAGAGCAATTTCTGTCACTTCATAAGTCAAGCGATTGAGCATGGTTAAGCAAGGCCGAGCCAGCTCTTCTACTTCATCGTGGTCAAATTCACTCGGTTCCTCAATAAGACGACCGTGAATGTGGTTGGCTTGCGAAATAGTTCCGCTGATAACAAAATTTTCAAAAACAATCATAAAGGTCAAAATCACAATCAATGAAGTTGTGTGGCCTTCGACATCTCTTTTGACCAATTGGAAATTCACATCAACCTTGGTTTCAGGTGTGCCATTTTCTTTTTCCCATTCAAAATTTCGGGCGTCAAAATGGTACTGACTAACAAATTCTTTTTCGCGCTGTATATTCATTTTTATTCTCCTAAAAATATGCGATAGGCCCATTATACCATATATTGAGCGAAGTTTCCATGCTAAAATTTGCAGGCCAGAAAACACAAAAAAGAATCTCACTGACAAGCGAGATTCTTTAAATATTATTTTTTAAGTGGTTTGCGCAGGTAACCAAAGATAATACCGCTGACTACTGCACCAATCAATACATATACCAAGTAAAGGATTGGATTGTTTGTCAAACCGATAACGAAGATTCCTCCGTGAGGAGCCATGAGCTTGATACCTGACAATCCTACAAGAGCACCTGTTAGAGCTGAACCTACGATAAAGCTTGGAATAGCACGGGCTGGGTCAGCAGCTCCAAAAGGAATCGCTCCTTCTGTGATGAAAGATAGTCCCATGACGATGTTTGTCAAACCTGAATCACGTTCTTCTTCAGTAAATTTATGTTTGAACAAAAGAGTTGCAATAAATACTGCCAAAGGCGGAACCATACCAGCTGCCATAACTGCTGCCATAACAGGTGAACCACCAGTTGAAACAGTGCTTGCAAGTGTACTAGTACCAAATACATAAGCCGCCTTATTAACTGGCCCACCCATATCGACAGCCATCATACCGCCTACCAAGAGGCCAAGAAGGACAGCAGAGCTTCCGCTCAGACTTGCCAAGAAATCGTTCAAGGCTGTATTGATTGCTGACATTGGAATATTGACCGCCAACATCACAAATCCAGTCACAAGAACGCCCAGAAGAGGCAAGAGCAAGATTGAACGGATACCTTCAAGTGAGCGAGGCAGACCTGCAAGAAGCTTACGAAGGAGAAGGATGATACCACCAGCTAAGAAGCCGCCTACCAAAGCTCCAAGGAAACCAGATGATACACCAACTAAATCAATAGTTTTCTGACCACCTTCAGCGTAAGCAACACCACCAAATGATGCACCGCTGCTCGCAATTGCACCAGCTACGAAACCAGAAACCAGACCTGGCTTTTCAGCGATTGAGTATGCGATATAACCAGCTAATACTGGCAGCATGAAGCCAAAGGCTGCTGCACCAATTGCTTTAAACTGAGCTGCAATCTCATGGTAACTTCCTAGATTAGAAAGCTGATCTTTTGGTACACCTAAGATCTGATCCAGCAAGAATGCAATGGCAATCATAATACCACCACCAATAACGAATGGCAACATTTGGGAAACACCGCTCATCAAGTGCTTGTAAAAAGCGCCGCCCAGACTAAGCTTTTCATTGCTGGATTCTGCAGCACCACCACCGTTAGCTGCCTTGTAAACCTCAGCATTTCCAGAAAGGGCCAGATTGATGAGTTCTTCTGTCTTACGAATACCATCTGCAACTGGACGATTGATCAACGGCTTGCCGTCAAAGCGATTCATCTCTACGGCCTTATCTGCCGCGATGATAACAGCTTTAGCTTTTTTAATATCTTCTGCTGTCAGCTTATTCCCAACACCACTAGCACCGTTGGTTTCAACCTTGATGCCGACACCCATTTCAGCTGCAACCTTCTGTAAAGCCTCTTGAGCCATGTAAGTATGCGCAATCCCTGTTGTACATGCTGTTACAGCCACTAGGAAGTCTCCGCCTTCATTGGCAGGTTCGACGACAGCAGGTTCTTCTGCTTTTTCTGAAGCTTGGTCAAAGAGCTCAATCACCTGATCAGGCGAAGTAACTTGGCGCAGTTTATCCGCAAAGCCATCTTTCATCAGGTATTGGGACAATTCAGCCAAGGCTGCCAAGTGAGTGTCGTTAGCACCTTCTGGAGCTGCAATCATGAAGAAAAGATCAGTTGGTTGTCCATCCAAACTCTCATAATCGACGCCTTTATTTGACTTAGCAAAAAGGACAGTCGCTTCTTTCACTGCAGTATTTTTGCTGTGAGGCATAGCGATTCCATCACCCAAGCCTGTGGAAGTCAAGGCTTCACGAGCCAAAATCCCTTCTTTGAAAGTCTCGAAGTCTGTCACATAACCATGATCCACTAGGCTCTGAATCATTTCTTCGATAACAGCTTTTTTCTCTGTTGCCTGCAAGTCTAGCAACATCACATCTTTTCTTAGTAAGTCTTGAATTTTCATATTTTTTCTACCTCTACTTTTTCATAGATTTCTTTTATATAATCAGCTGTCGCCAAATCATCTGAGAAGGTGGTTGCTGTTCCGCAGGCCACTCCCCATTTGAAGGCTTGAATAACATCGCCAGAGCGGACAAACTCTCCGGTAAATCCAGCCACCATAGAGTCGCCAGCGCCAACAGAATTTTTCACATTGCCCTTGATAGGCTTAGCGAAATAGGCACCATCTCGAGTTACCAGTAAAGCACCGTCACCAGCCATGGAAATGATGACATGCTGGGCACCCTTGTCTAAGATTTGGCGGGCATAACTCTCAATCTGATCCAAGCTTTCAAGCTTGACTCCGAAAATATCACCTAGTTCGTGGTTATTAGGTTTGACCAAGAGCGGCTCAAACTCTAAAGAATCCAGTAGCGTCTGACCTTCAAAGTCACAAACAACTTGTGCTCCCGTCTTTCTGGTTAAGCCAATCAGCTTCTTGTAGACAACATTTCCTAGATTTTTAGGACTGCTGCCTGCGAAGACTACCGTATCCCCTGATGTCAGAGAAGAAAGGAACTTCTCAAGTTCTTCTAGTTTCTGACTGGAAATTTCTGGACCTGGTCCGTTAATTTCTGTCTCAGCATCTGCTTTAATTTTGACATTGATACGAGTATCCTGCTCAACTTCTACAAAATGGCTTGAGATTCCTTCCTCTTCCAGAGTATCTGTGATGAACTTGCCAGTAAAACCACCGATAAAGCCAGTCGCTGTATTCTCAATACCTAGACGTTTGAGAACTCGGCTAACATTGATTCCCTTTCCGCCAGCGAATTTGTCGTCACTGTCCATCCGATTGACGCTTCCTATAAGGACCTTGTCCAGACGGACAATATAGTCGATGGAAGGGTTTAGTGTGACAGTATAAATCATACCTCAATCACCTCCGTTTTTTCTTTCAGCGCTTGAATCACTTCCGATTCATTTTGAATAGTAATAATGCTTGCTTTGGCAAGAGGAGCGACCTTGACAAAGGACGTCTGTCCTAGTTTAGAAAGATCAGCCAAGACATAAGTTTTCTTAGCGTTCTCTAAAATCGCTCTTTTGACAGCTCCTTCTTCCATATCTGGAGTGGTAAAGAAGCCATCGTCAATGCCATTCATTCCAATAAAGGCTTTATCGAAATTCAACTGACCGATTTGATTTAGGGCAACACCGCCAATGCTGGCATCCGTTGAGCGTTTGACCTTTCCGCCGATAATGACTGTCGGTATATTGCGCTCTACCAACTTGGTCGCATGGTGAATGGAGTTGGTGACAACTGTCACTCTTGGATCATGCAGCTCATTGACTAAAAGCTCATTGGTTGTCCCCGCATCAATAAAAATCACATCATGCTCTTGAATCAAGCTTGCTGCCATCTTGGCAATAGCTGTCTTTTCTTGAATGCTTTTGATAGATTTTTCCTGATTACTCTCCTCTTCCTGTAGAAAATGAAGGCTTTCGGCTCCTCCATGAACTCGTCGCAGCTTGTGCTCGCTCTCCAATTCATCCAAATCTCTTCTGATAGTTGATTCTGAAGTGTTTAAAGCATGCACTAGATAGTCTAAAGAAACAAATTTTTCTCTTATGACAGTCTCTAGAATAACCTGCTTTCTTTCCGACTTCAGCATAAAGCACCTCCTTTGGAATCGTTTACGATTATTATTATACCTCTTTATTTTTCAATGTCAAGCATTTTCTATCAAAATCTTTCATTTTCTATCTTTTTATCTTATCGAACAAAAAAGAGCTGGACTATGTCCAACTCCATTCATATCATTGCATAACTGCTAAATAAAAGGCAATTAGCTATTATTGATCAAGGATACAAGATAGGCCGCCATAACAGGCAGAAAAGTTCCAAGAAAAGTAAACACAACCAGAACCCAGAACCAGACTGACTTAAATGCCTGTCGGTAGGTCCCTGGGAGCGAACGATTGGCGTCAATGTATTCCTTAAATTTTGGCCATTTCAAGATTAAGAGCAAAAGAAATACTGTACTGCCAGCGATTAATAGGCCGTAAAAAACAATGTTAACAATAGGCTCTGGAGCTTTTTTTGAAAGAAAAGCTATACCTTCTGCTATGACAAAGTTATTGAGAGCATGAAAAATGATAGACCAGATAATCGAATACTCAAAAGCGATATAACCAAAGCCTAAACCAATCAAACTAGCAAAATAAAACTGATAAAGATTTTCGTGAAAAAGGCCAAACAAAATTGCAGTCAAAAGAATGGCAAAAATCTTTCCATGCTTCTCTAACGCTCGCAATCCAGCACCTCTGAAAATAATTTCCTCCGTAACTGGAGCCATCAAGGATGAATAAATCAGCATAGTCAGCGTTTCAGAACCGCCGCCTCCTGATTCCATACTAGAAAGATCTAGATTGAAGAGTTGCATGATAGCCTGCATCATCTGATTGACAACAGCTGTAAACAATTGGGCGAACAAAAGGAAGCAAATCATATAAAAGAAAACTTTAGGAGTCATCTTCCGTCCCTTGCGACGAAGGTCGTATTTAAAGAGCTGCTTACCCCGAGACACCGTGAAAGTAAGAACACCGAGACAGGAAGCTAAAATATAAGCTCCACCGTCCTTTTCAATAAATTTAGTGAGAACTTCCTGGGTCTTTTGGATATCCATATCTTGCCCTGGCATAATAACGAAAAAAGCTACAAATGCATAAACGAAAACAGAAGCAAGCATAACCCATAAATAAGTAAAGCAAGTTGCTGAAAATCGGCCTAGATCTTTTTTAGGATTTAAAGGTTCGGGCATATAATACATAAAATCTCCTATATTAAATTTTCTCTTTACCCTTTCTGCTTAGGAAATACAAGGTTAAAAAGATTCCCTCATAAAGTAAAGCAAAAAGAATAAAGGCGTGCATGAAAAATTCTTCTGGTAGAATCCAAATGACTGGATCCTTAGTTGGATCAAACATCCAGGTATTATCTCCGGCAAAGAGAACCTGATGAAAGAGAGTGAAAAAATTGTTAAAACCAATCATAAAAGCCAGTCCAGCAAAGACAAGTGGCAAGATACTAATTAATAGAAAAGCCCGCCTGTAGAGACCTAAAAATCCCTTTTTGACTACTTTTTTGATAAAGAAAATCAAAGCAGGCAGAGTAACTAGAAAAATAGCTTGCGCCAAATGAAAAAGATACTTGACCGCTTGAAAATGATGCAGCCCAGCTGCCGACGAACGAAAATCCGGCATCGCTAGCTTTTGACTAAAAGGATTGGTCAGGTAATTCATCAAAATATTAAAATTATACTGGATGGTCTCTGCTTTCAAATACACCTTATCCGGCAAGTTGAAATAAGAAATCTCCATCGGGTATAAAAACCAAGCCAGATAAATGGTCAGCAGAATAGCTACTGCCAGCAAGCACAAAACGCTGGCTGAAAATCTCAACTTATCACGCATCGAAGTCCCACTCCGCTAGACTGGACAAGACATGCGTCGGTTGGATCGGCAGATTTGGCACTTCTTCTGGTAGGGTAAAACCTGTCGTAACCAGAAGGGTCGGAATCCCATTGTCGATTCCCGCTCGAATATCTGTCAGATAGTTATCACCCACCATGACAACTTCTTCACGCGCCAACCCTAGATGCTCTATGGCTTTTTCCATGATGATGGCATTTGGCTTGCCGATAAAGGTCGGTTCAACCCGAGTGGCTGCTTCCAAGAGGGCATTGATTGCGCCAGCTCCCGGCTGCAAACCTCGCTCAGTCGGAATGTTGAGATCTGGATTGGTTCCGATAAAGTGGGCACCCTTTTGAATAGCCAGAGTCGCTATTGTCAGCTTCTCATAATCCACTTCCCAGTCCAGCCCAACTACTACATAGTCTGGATTTTCTGTGTCTTCTATATATCCAGCTTCTTCAATAGCATGTTTAAGTCCCACATCACCAATGACGTAGACTTTCTTGCCCAGATTTTTCTCCTGCATATAGTCAATGGTAGCTAGAGTTGCTGTGTAAATGGTATCAAGTGGCGTCTCAATATTAAAATTCTCCGCCAACATGGTTTGCACTGTTTCTGGCGTGCGCGTGGTATTATTGGTCACGAAAAGATAGGGAATCTTGCGCCTCTGCAAGTCATGCACAAAGGCTTCACCAGCCGGAATCCGGCTCTTACCCTTATAAATCGTCCCGTCCAAATCAATCAAATATCCCTTATAAGTCATTTCTACTCTTCCTCATTCTCTTGTTTAAACTCTTGCCAGGTCACTAAAGCCTGAGCATTGACTTCGCCGTCACTGGAAATCTGGTGATTGCTCTGCAGACCTTCTAGGTCGTAGCTAGAAGCAATCATGCCGCCTGGTCGAACTTCCTTGACATACTTGAGATGGACTTTCTTGGGAATGTGTTTCATTAGGAAATCTGCACCCATGACCTCAAAGATCCAGTCCAGATACTTGCTATTATTGACATGGCCATTCATATCCAAGTCGTAAAAGCGCACATGGTAGTCCTTGCTGACAGGATTTTCCAAGTCTGGATACTTAGGACCGCGCAGTAATTTCTTAGAAAACTCAGATTGATATGGCGCTACAATCTCCGAATCAACGGCACGAACCTTGCGGCTATCCCGATCCATGAGGACAAAGGTCGCCATCATCTGGATAATAGCCTCGCCCGCTTCATCAAAAATTGTAAAGCGACGGTAGCAAAAGAGCCGATTGTAGGTCAAAGCTTCTGTCTCAATGGTAATTTCCTCCGCAAAGCGTGGCAGTCGTGTCACATCAATATCATAGTCCGTGATAATCCAGACTAGGTTATACTGCTCCAGCATATCCTTGTCACTGACACCAAGCTCGATCGACTGCATCCCCGATACCTGCAAGGACAGCAGGATAACATCCGGCAACTTGATATGGCCATTCATATCTGCCATATCAAAAGGAATTTTCATTTTCATTTGATAAGTTAAGCCCATGATTTACTCCAATATAAATTTCTCAGCAACCGTATCGCCCAAAAAGAGGCCTTGTTTGGTCATGCGTACGATGTCTTTGTCTGCCACTAGCAAGCCCTGCTCAGTCAGTTCAGCCACAACAGCTCCGTACTGGTCTTCAAAGGAAAGACCGAATTTTTCCTCGAAGCGCTTTTTAGAAACACCTGACTTCTTGCGCAGTCCTAGAAACATCTCTTCTTCCATCTTTTCATTCAATGTCAGCACTTCTTCCTGCACACGGGCATTGCCCGCTTCCACCGTCTGCAGATAATGACGAATCGGCCCGTGGTTTTTATAGCGAATACCATCGACATAGCCAGACGCTCCCGCTCCAATACCATAATATTCCGCATTGTCCCAGTACATGAGATTGTGGCGGCTCTCAAAGCCTGGCTTGGAAAAGTTTGAAATCTCATAATGCTCGAAGCCGGCCTTTTCCAGCTCAGCTATAATGTAGTCAAACATCTCCGCTTCCAAGTCTTCCTTGGGCAGAGGCAGCTTCCCTCTCCTCATACGATTCATAAAGACCGTATGGTTTTCCAAAATCAAGCTGTACAAACTCATGTGAGGAATGTCCAGGGCAATGGCCTTGGCTACATTGGTTTTCACATCTTCCATAGTCTGCTTGGGCAGGGCATAAATCAGGTCAATCGAGATATTATCAAAACCCGCTTTTTTGAGATTGGCAATATTCTCATAAATGTCCTTTTCCAAGTGACTGCGGCCAATTTGCTTAAGCATGCGGTCATTAAAAGTCTGTACGCCCAACGAAACCCGATTGACAGGCGAGTCTTTAAGTACAGCGATCTTCTCCTGATCTAAATCCCCAGGATTGGCTTCAATGGTCAGCTCCTCAAGATAAGACAAATCAAGCTTATCCGTCAGCTTTTCCAGCAAAAAAGCCAACTGAGAAGCAGATAAAGCCGTCGGAGTCCCACCACCGATATAGAGGGTACGGAGCTTTTTGATATCGTAGGAATGATACTCCTCAATCAAATGCTCTAGATAAGAATCCACCGGCTGGTTTTTGATAAAAACCTTGGAAAAATCGCAGTAATAACAAATCTGAGTACAAAAAGGAATGTGCACATAAGCAGAAGTCGGTTTGGTTTGCATAGTACTTATTATACCATAGTTTTAAAGAGAGGACTTATTTGATTCTCAAACAAAGAAAAAAAGAGTGAGCCTGCAAAAACAAAAATTATCCTCGCAAGTCACACCCTTTCCTATAATCTAAAAAATTGAAGATCTAAATCAATTCTTCTCCAACTCCTGCGTCCTTTCGTAAGCAGCTTGAACGGCATCCATGACTGTTCCTCGAAAAGCATTTTCTTCCAGACTGGCTACCCCGGCGATAGTCGATCCGGCCGGACTGCAGACCTGATCTTTGAGTTGAGCCGGATGTTGCCCGCTGACCCGACTTAACTTGGCAGCGCCTAAGAGAGTTTGATTGGCCAGTTCAAGTGATATATCGCGACTGAGTCCCGCCCGCACCCCAGCGTCCGCTAAGGCCTCTATAAAGAGATAGACGAAAGCTGGGCCACAGCCAGCAAGAGCTGTCGCTGCATCCAACTGCTTTTCCTCTAGTTTGACTAAAAGGCCAGCTGAAGACAGAAGCTCACGCAACAAGTCTTCATCCACTTGATTCGCCTGCTGGGATAAGGCATAGGTAATAACACCCTCACCTACAGCTACTGGTGTATTAGGCATCATCCGAATCCAACGATGGTGACTAGGTGTCAATTTTTCTAACAACTCTAAGGTCAGACCGGCAGCCATCGAAACCAGCAGAAGAGAATTCCGTTTTTCTAGAATTTCCTGATATTCAGTCAGCAAGTCAGCGAATTGAGCTGGTTTGATACCCAGAAAAATCACCTCTGCCTGAGCAAAAACTTCTTCATTACTGACCGGTTGTCCACCAACTTCCGCAGCAATCTTTTCAGCCTTGTCTCGACTGCGATTAGCCAGGAGTAATTCGCTTCTAAATCTTTCATCTTGGGCAACTAGGCGAGCAAGACTACCACCCATATTTCCCAGACCGATAAATCCAATTTTCATCATTATTTCCTCACTTGACCAGTCCCTTGGATGACGTATTTATAGCTGGTCAGCTCTTTCAGCCCCATAGGGCCTCTGGCATGCAGTTTTTGAGTAGAAATCCCCATTTCGCAGCCAAGGCCAAATTGACCACCATCTGTAAAACGGGTTGAAGCATTGACATAAACTGCAGCACTATCCACCTGCTCTGTGAAGTAAGCTGCCGCTGAATCGTTCTCCGTCACAATGGCATCCGAGTGATGGGTGCTGTGAGCTTCAATATGCTCCACCGCTTCTTCCAGCGAGGAAACCAACTTGACCGCCAAGATATAGTCCAAGAACTCGGTGTCAAAATCTTCTGGTCTAGCTTGCGAGCCCGAGATATACTGACCTGCTTTCTCATCCAAGCGTAATTCAACAGGGTTTTCTTGCGCAGCATCACGATCTGTCACCAAAGTCTTCTGCAAACGTGGTAAAAATGCACCTGCAATCTCTTCATGAACCAGCAGTACTTCCATGGCATTGCAGACAGAAGGGCGACTGGTCTTAGCATTCTCAATAATCGCCAAAGCCTTGTCCTGATCAGCATCCTTATCTACATAGACATGGACAATTCCAGTACCTGTCTCAATAACCGGCACAGTCGCATTCTCCACGACTGCCTGAATCAATCCCGCGCCACCACGAGGAATGAGCAAATCCAGATAGCCCTTGGCCTTCATCATTGCCTGAGCTGAAGCCCGACTGGTATCAGAAACCAATTGGATACAATCCGGCGAAATCTCCGTCTGAGCCAAACCTTTTTTCAAAGCTGTGACAATAGCTTGCGCTGTCTGATAGGCATCCTTGCCACTTCTGAGAACGACTGCACTGCCACTCTTTAGCGCCAGAGCCGCAGCGTCTGAAGTGACATTGGGCCGACTTTCGTAGATAATCCCAATTACGCCCATAGCCACCCGCTTTTTACTGATGACGAGGCCGTTCTCAAGCTCAGTCCTTTCCAAGACTTGCCCTACAGGATCCTCCAAGTCAATCAGCTGGCGAATGCCATCTGCCATGGCAGCAATCCGCTCCTCATCTAGATAAAGGCGGTCCAGCATGACATCTGAAATCTTACCTTTAGCCGCTGCCATATCCAGTTCATTAGCTGCCAAAATGTCCGCACGAGAAAGCCAGAGCTGCTTTGCCATTTCTTCTAGAGCATGGTTTTTTTCGGCAGTTGTGGCCGTATTGATCGTCTTCTTAACTTTCTGAACCTTTTCAAAAATCGCTTGTGTTGAGGTCATCGCTTCTCCTTTCCTCGTCTTCTAAAATTCTGCAAATAAATCATTCAACTCCGGCGTCAAAGAGATCCAGTCATCCCGATGAATGACAACACCTTTAGGTTTATTGGACTTGAGCATATCTTTAAGAGCTGACTTGCCAAAGCGCACGCGCCCTTTACCAAGAATAGCTCCACTGCCTTCTTTATAAACCGTCACCGTATCTTGATAGGCAAAGCTACCCGATACAGATACAAGACCAGAAACCAACAAACTTTTTCCATTATTTCTGAGAGCGTCGGCTGCTCCTTGGTCTACATAGATTTCCCCTTGACTTTTAGCATAGAAAGCCAGCCATTGCTTCTGCGTTTTTAGACCTTTTTCCTGAGCCAAAAAGAGACTGCCATCCTTGGTTTCCTCCGCAGCTTCAAGCAGAGCATCCGTCTTGAGTGAGGAGCAGATATAGACCGGAACACCAGACATGGTCGCAAGCGTTGCAGCTTTAATCTTTGTCAGCATGCCGCCAGTTCCATTGCTCGTTCCTGCACCGCCTGCCATATCAATCAGCTCAGAGTTAATCTTCTCAATCTTTTCAAGCCGGCGGGCATCTGGATTGGTAGAGGGATTGGCCGTGTAGAGTCCATCTACATCTGTCAAAAGCACCAAGATGTCCGCCTGAACCATGGCTGCCACCTGAGCACTCAGTGTATCATTATCCCCAACCTTGAGCTCCTCAATAGCCACCGAGTCATTTTCATTGATGATAGGAATAGCGCCACGATTCAGCAAGACAGATAAGGCTTGATGAGCATTCTTATATCGCCGCTTATCTGCAAAATCCTCCTGTGTCAAAAGAATCTGAGCAGAAATGATTTGTTTCAAAAGAAGATTGGTTGTATATTCCTCCAAAAGCAAACCCTGTCCAACCGCAGCTGAAGCCTGTTTATCCGCCACCTTGGTCGGTCGCTTTTTAAAGCCTAGAGAAGAAAAACCTGCCGCAATAGCTCCTGATGAGACCAAGATTAACTCATGTCCTGCCTCATGCAAGAGAGCCAACTGCCGAGTGATTTCCTTTACCTTGGCGCGTGACAGACTGCCATCTGCGTTAGTCAATGACGAAGTCCCCACCTTAAATACGATTCGCTTTGCTTTCATTTCCTTTTCCTTCACTGCTAGATTGTCTTATTATACCACGATTTACGGAAAATAAAAACGACCGCGGTTAAAGCGGTCAGAGGAAAATTTGTATTTTAATAATGAATGGACTTGCTATCCTTGTCGCAATTTTTCCAAGGTTTCTTGGAAAATAACTGGCACTTCAGCTGTAAATTCTAGCACTTCACCAGTTCGAGGATGTGTGAAGCCCAGTGTTCGCGCGTGCAGAAATTGGCCATGTCCTTTCAGAGTTTTACGAGGTCCGTAGACCTCATCACCAGCTACAGGGTGTCCGATATAGGCCATATGGACGCGAATCTGATGGGTTCGGCCTGTTTCCAGCTGAAGCTCAACCAAGCTATAGTCACCAAAACGTTCCAAGACTTGGAAACGCGTCAGAGCTGGCTTGCCTTTAGCCGTCACAGCCTGCTTCTTGCGGTCTTTTTCACTGCGGCCAATCGGAGCCTCAATCACCCCACGATCATTAGGCAAATTCCCATGAACAATAGCCCAATACTTGCGTAGGGATTTCTTATCCTTGAGTTCATCAGCTAGAGCCACATGGGCTTGGTCATTTTTTGCAATCATGAGAAGCCCTGAAGTGTCCTTATCAATCCGATGGACAATCCCCGGACGGAGGACCCCGTTGATGCCAGACAGGTCTTGGATGTGGTACATAAGGGCGTTGACTAGCGTACTGCTGGTATGGCCCGCAGAAGGATGAACCACCATTCCCTGCGGTTTATTGACGACTGCCACATCCTCATCTTGATAGACGATTTCTAGCGGAATATCTTCAGCTACATACTCAACCACTTCTGGCTCAGGCAGCTCATAAGAGATGACGTCGCCTTCTTTGACAGCGTATTTGGCTTTTTTGGCTTGTCCATTGACCAAAATCCTGCCGTCCTTGATCTGCTCATTAGCCAAACTCCGCGATAGGTCCGTCAGCTCTGCAACCGCCTTGTCCAATCGCTGACCAACTACTGAAGCCTCAATTCTTACTTCCATCTTTTTCTTCCTTCAAAATCATCAGCAGTAAAATAGCTACACCAAAGGTCAGATACATATCCGCTACATTGAAAATAGCAAAATTAATAAAATCTAACTGAAACATATCCACGACAAAACCTTGACGTATCCGGTCAATAAAGTTTCCCAAACCACCAGCAATCACCAAGGTCAGCCCAGCCAACACCCACTTTGAGGCGTGGAGGTGCTTGACGAGGTAGTAAACCGCTCCGCCAATAACCAGGAACGTTACCAAACTAAAGAGCCATTGCTGATTTTCCAGCATGGAGAAGGCTGCGCCGGTATTCTGAAGATAGGTCAGACTCACCAGATGAGGAATGAAACTCTTGACCTGTCCCAGCTTAAAATCGCTGACAATATACAACTTAACCAGCTGATCCACAACAATAAGAACCAAGACAGCAAACGGAATAATAATTTTTCTTTTCATACTTTATTTTTTCTGTGCAAAATACTCTTTCATAACTGATACAAAGTCTTCTCCGACCTGGGTCAACTCCACATCTTCACGCTTGACATAGACCATGTGGTTGTCCAAGTTGTCGCGAAGCTTGATGACAGTAATACCGTTCACACTGTTACTGTCTAAAAAGCCAGATCCAGTCGCATAGGCATCGGTACGCTCCAAAATCCCATTCAAAGTTGCACGGTCCGTCACATTGAACATCTGTGAGCTGGCACTGGTATCGACAAAATTCTCTGAATAATAGAGATATTCGTCCTTTTCCTGGGTAAAGCGAACAGTCGGCAAGGCAGCCAAATCTTCCATGACCAACTCCTTCTTCTGAGTCAGAGGATGATCTTCCCGCAGGTAAATATGGGTCTGAAAAGGAATCAGCTCAATTACTTCCAAGCCTAGCTTTTCCACCCGCTGCATAATGCCCTTGGTATTCTGATTATTAAGGTAGATAATGCCGATTTCACTGTGGCCTTGCGCTACTTCATCCAGAATCTGCACAGTTGTTGACTCAAAAATCCGGAAGTTCTTGTACTCAGGGTAGGTCTGAGAAAATTGAGTAATCAAAGGCGGCAAAAAATCATAGTGCTGACTGGCAATTGAGAACTCATCACGCTCCTCCTCGGGATTGGCATATTGATTTTGAAAGACATCAAAACCCTTGACCAAGTCTTGAGCCTTTTCATAAAACTCCATTCCTCGGCGAGTCAGAAAAGTCCCGCTGCTGGTCCGTCGAAAAATCTTGAAACCCAGCTCTTTTTCCAGATCACGGACAGAGATAGACAGACTAGGCTGGCTGACATACATTTTTTCCGCAGCTTCTCGAAAAGTCCCACTATTAGCAATGGCGACCACATAACGCAATTGTTGAATATTCATAACATTTTCCTTCTTTACATATCGTCTCATTATACCATAAACAAAGGCAGAACAAAAGAAACCAGCTGTAAGAAGCCAGTTTCTCTTTTTAAGTTAATGAGCAATCTGAGACAAATTTGCTATTTTTCTTTTAGATAAACAACCTCTGTCATCTCTTTGAAGCCTAGCTTTTTATAGAGTTTCGAAGCTCGGGTGTTCTGCTTTTCTACTACAATCTGAAACTCCTGTCCATTGCGCTCATTTAAATCCTGCATACTTGCAAGCAAGAGATAGCTTCCTAGCCCCTGACCTTGAAAATCTTGATTAACCGCCAAACCGAATAAATAATTAGTCCCAAAATCCGTATCAACCGACACAGAAGCTACAACTCTACCATCTTTCTTCAAGATATAAAGCAGACTGGAACCACTGCTAACGGCTTCTCTGGCGTATTTCAAGGCAACATCTAGCGGTGTCTCAAAGACTTGGGACTGAAAGGCTGCAATCTCTTCAGCCAAGTCCAAACTCCCCTGCAAAACCTCAATCCCTTCTCTTTCTTCTAGAGGAAAAGCTTGAGCAGGCTGTGCCAGCCAGATTTCCGCTTCATCCTCTTGGTAATCAAATCTCCTAGCAAAGTCAGGTTGATCGTTCAAAAAAGCCAGCTCCGCTACATACTCAATCTCGGTCAAATCATACTGATCAGCTACCTTGGCAAAATCAGCTAGGAGTTGATTAGCCACACCCTGACGGCGATACGCCGGCAGAACATAGAGAGAAACCTCTGCTTGGCCAGGTTCATCCGCGTAGACAGATAAAAAGCCGACGGTTCGGCCATCCATCTCAGCCAAAAAGAAGGCTGGCATTTCAGGATCTGCATTATAATTATTATCCAGATAGGGCAGTCTATAGCCTCCATCTACCTTATTACACTCTTGAACTAATTCAAATAATACCTGCTTTTCTTTCTCAGGTAATGCACTATAAATTCTTACTTTCATCTCTTTCACTTCCTTCCAGTATTTCTTTCTATTTTACTACAAAAACCTTAGTCAAGTCATTCAAAAAGAGGCTGGAAAAATCCAGCCCCAATGTCGCTAAGTTAACCGTTTTTTATTTTTCAACGTGGTCAGCAAGTTCTTCCTGGGCTTTTTTATTTGCCGCAGTAGCTTCTTCTTTCCATTTTTTCTTAGCAGCTTCATATTCTTTGGTCGTTACAACATCCTTCTGAAGCTGAGTCAGCTTGAAGTTGTAAGCTGAACCTTTGACACCAACTGGTGAGTAGGCCTTTGTAAATGGCACTGATTTAGTAACAGACGGTGTTGCTCCTTGTGAAACAGTCGGAATAATCAAGCCGCTATCTAGCAACCAAGCTTCCGCTTCTGCATACTTTTCATAACGCAGCTGCACATCGTTGGTTTCAGCATTGGCTTCTTCCAGCATCTTAGTATATGTATCCAAGCCAAGCTCTTTAATCTTATCATTGTCTTGACCTGGTTCAAAACCAAAGTTTTGCAAGCTTCCGCCGTTCTTGATATTGAGAGTATCTAAGTAGGTAGATGGGTCTTGGTAGTCACCGGTCCAACCACCAGTAGACATATCATAGTCTTTTTGAGCAGCAGAGTTAGCAAAATAGGTGATGTTATTAAGATCGTCTGTGCTCATCTTTTGCAGATCAATGACGACATTTTCTGCTCCAAGAGCCGATTCGATAGACTGCTTGGTTGAGCTAGCCCATTGAACTCCAATAGTGCTAGACTGATCCACAGGCATATCTAAGTGAATTGGGAATTCAACTCCCTTAGCCTGCAAGGCCTGCTTCGCTTCTGCAAATTTCGCCTTAGCTTTTTCAGGATTGTAGTAAGGATCTTGAGCGTCAGAGAGGTCAATTCCTTGCCATTGGCTGCCATAGTTGACTAATTTTTCCCCAACAACGGTTCCAAAGTCCTTGTCGCCAATTTGGACAAAAGTAGGCGGCACTAAGGTATTTCTCAAGACCTTAGTCGCTCCGTCTTCACCATTTCCTTGCGCACCATAAGATGTACGGTCAAAGGCAAAGTTGATAGCCTGACGGAAGTCTTTGTTCATGATTGCTTCGTTAGTAGCAGATTTTTGAGCGTCTGTTGTTTTAGAAGTATGATTGTAAGACTGACGGTTATAGTTGAAATTATAGTAATAAGAAGTAGAATCCTGCGGGCTGTACACGATATTGTCAGCATATTTCTTCTTGACTGAAGCAAAGCCAGAGCTATTCGGATAGAGACGAGCAGTACTGTAGACGCCATCGCTAAAGTTACGAATCAGCGCTTCCTGATCATTTCCATCGTAATAAGTCAGCTTGATGCTATCCAGAGTCACATTGTCTTTGTCATAGTAGTTTTGGTTCTTGACAAATTCCATCACAGACTTGGAAGTCAGAGACTTGAGCAAGTAAGGACCATTATAGAGGATGCTAGATGGCTTGACAGAGCCAAAATTGCTTCCTTCTGCTTTCAGAAACTCTTCATTGACTGGGAAAAGAATCGTACTGGTCGTTTTAGAGTTCCAGTAAGGCTCCGGACGGGCCAAAGTGTATTGCAGGGTATGGTCATCAATAGCTTTGACACCAACATTGTCAAAATTCTTATCTTCACCCTTGATATAAGCATCCAAGCCCTTCACAGAGTCCTGAACTAGATAAATAGCTTCAGAATTTTCATCCGCTGCATACTTCAAGCCAGTCACAAAGTCCTGAGCTTTTACTTCTGCATATTCTTCACCATCGGATGTGTACCATTTAGCATCATCACGCAGCTTATAAGTATAGGTCAGACCGTCCTTAGAAACTGTCCATGACTTCGCGATAGAGGGAACCAGATTTCCGTACTCGTCATTTTCAAAAAGTCCATCGACCAGGTTGGAAATGACATCATTTGTCGTTGCACGGTTTGTAGCAAGATAGTTCAAGCTGTCAGGGTCTGAACTATAAACGTAAGTATAATTATTTGTGCTAGATGAAGACTGGCTACAAGCCGTTAGCAATAGCCCGGCACTCAGTGCAACTCCAGTCGCAATCAGCCACTTTGATGCTTTCATGGATAGAACCTCCTTTGATGTTACATTTTATAACATGAACTATTATACCAAAAAACGTATAAAAAGTAAATAGTAAACCGATGACAGTTGAGTAAAATATTCAAGCCTACGTATTTTTAGAAAACTCGCAAAGCTCTCTGCTGCAGCATTCCTACAAAATTCCAAGTAAAAAAGAAGAATCCGCTTTTACTGCAAACTTGCTTTGGATTCTTCCTTTTTGTTATTTTATCAAGAATGATTAGAACTGTGAGCTCTTCAACACTGCTCGCTCATTCTTTTATTGATTATAGTCTGCGAGAAGACAAGTCATATAGATAGACAGCTCCAAACAAGAACAAAGCACCCAGCAAGACTAAGAACAAACTGCTGCTGTCTCCTGTTTTGGGAAGCTGGCTTACCTGTGCAGCCTGCTGACTTAGTTGCTGACGAGAACTTACAGGTTCAACAGAACGCAAACTCAACTGAGGAGGAGTTTGTTGGCCTGGAATCGTGTTCTGCCCAGCTGCAGCAATCTGAACAAGCTCCTTGTAATAACCTTCTCCCATGCTGAATTCTCTATCTTGACTGTCAATCAAGGTCAGAGAAAGTACCGGACTGAACTGACCCTCTACTAAACCTTTCAAGCTGATCTCAACCGGATTGGAATCATTGGCTTTTTTAGAAATCAGAACAGTATCGCCAGAGATGGTATAGTCAGGACTTGGCAGGATGTTGAAATGCTGACTATCAATCTTAAGGGCAAGACGGTAGTCATTTTTCTCTAGACCGTTTAATTCACTCAGGGTAACCGTAGCTGTAAAAGGCTGATCTAGCTGAGCAGATGCAGGGATATTGACTTTGATATCCTTAACCGGATCTGTATAAAAGAGACCATGCCCGATAGGATAGGCTACCTCTGTCTCGGACATGATACCATCCTTGATACTCGGCACATTTACTGGTAACTTCCCAACATGATTTTGACCATTGAAAATGACTTCCACACCAGCTGGGATATTAGGGCCGAAGGCATTGTCCGGCTTCAAAGACTCAGTTGGATCCATACCCTTGTTTCCATAAACTGCTACAATAGCCTTGGCATTAGGATAATTCGCTACATCATAAGGTTTAGAAATGCTCATGATAGCTGCTTGTTTTCCAGTTTCATTTGCATAGCCCACAACTTCTGTCGGAACTCTTGTCAGCCAGAAATCGCTGGCTAGTTGAGATTGACGCCCAATTTCAGAAATCAAGACTAGGTGAGTTGCTTGGTCAATCTTCCCTTTCAAATCTTCTAACTTGGTTGTTTTGCTGTAGTTTAGCGCTTCATATGTGACACCTGCTGGAATCACTCCGTCCGCTATCAGACGCTTGACACCCAGCTCTAGTCCAGGCACTTCATCGTCATAAGCAGCTAACAGCAAAATCCTGTCACCAGATTTGACCTTAAAAGGCAGAACAGTATCATCGTTTTTAACTACGGTCACTGCACTAGCAGCGATTTTTCGTTCAGTATCTCTGTTTAACTCTGAGCCAACAGTTACTTCAGCCTTAGCTTGGGTACGTTCAGATGGGTCAAAGTCTAAAATACCTCGTTTTTCTTTTAGATTCAAGATGCGAGTCACTGACTCATCCAATCTGCTGACTGGAATATCGCCTCTCTGAACTGCCTGTTCAATATCGTTGATAATCTTATCGATTTTAGCTAAATCACTCTTGCTGCGTAAGACGGTTGGCATCAGCACCACATCTACACCTGATTTGATAGCCATGATAGCCGCTTCAGATTCTCCGAAGTTTTTGGCAATTGCATCCATGCCCATAGCATCAGATACCACCACTCCCTTGTAGCCAAATTTCTTGCGAACAATGCCGGTAATAATGTCATCAGACAAGGTAGCAGGGATATAGATGGTTTCCCCAGTTTGTTTAGATATAACCGTGTCTTTTTCAATCTGAGGATACTGAATATGGGCTGTCATCAGCATATCAGCGTTTTTGTCAATGGCAGCCTTGAAAGGAAGCAACTCCAGTGCTTCTAACTCTGCATAGGACTTATCTACCAGAGGCAGACCAGTATGAGAATCTACCGCCGTATCACCATGCCCAGGGAAATGCTTAGCCGCTACTGCAACATTGTATTTCTGAATCCCCTCCATCATAGCCGTTCCCAAACGGGCAACCACCTTAGGATCAGAAGAGAAGGACCGCAAACCAATAACGGGATTCTGCGGATTATTATTTGTATCAAATACTGGGGCAAAGTTGACATTCAAACCTAGAGCCGATAGTTCCCGTCCGATGATTTGACCTGCTTGATTGGCTAATTCTGGATCTCGCGTCGCGCCAACTGCCATGTTGCCAGGAAGAGCAGTCCCACTGCCCAAGCGATAGACAATACCACCTTCTTGGTCAATAGCGAGCAAGAGCGGCAACTTGCCATTATTAGCTTGGTTACTGATAGCAGCTTGCTGCAGGGCCTGCGTCAAGGCTAAGGTTTGAGCAGTTCCTTTCACATTCTCAGCAAAAAGAATAACTCCGCCAAAGTCGTATTTATCAACCGCTTCTGCCACTTCTTTATTAAGCTCCGTCATATCGGACTGGGCGGCTTGACCCTCTTGCTGCCATTTTCTGAAGTCTGGCATCAGCATCTGGGTAATCTTCTGACGAAGCGTCATATCCGCCACAAGCTCCCGCACTCTCTTAGAAGCAGACGGTGCATCAGTCGCCGCTTGACCTTGCGCCTGATTGGCATCTGAGGAAACTTCTGCAGACTGAGCGGTCGCTGGTTTGGCAGAATCTTCTGCCAAATTACCAGTATTGGCTTCTTGGGTTGAAGCAACCGTCTCAGTACCTGCAACTTCCGAAGCATCAGAGACTGGCAAGGCTTTTGCGGCAATTTGACTATCCTGACTTGTCGTGCCACTAGCCCCTGCAACACTATCAGAAGAGTCCGTTACAACTGCTGCACTTGCTTGTTCAGACTGGTTAGCAGATTCTGGCGGCTGATTAACCGAATCTGCTTTTATGGCTCCCAATGGCCAAAAAACTAGTAATGATAAGGCAAGCGCCAATAGCAATTTATACCTTTTCATCATAGGCATTCTCCTTTCATCCCTATAATAATAGCACAAAAAACGATGTTTGTAAACGTTTACATATTATCTAATGATTGTTTGTTTTTATCACCAATTAGTAATACAATCTCTATAAAAATGAAATAGTATTACAATATTATAGAAATGTTACAGAGGTATAATTTTATAGAAATAACATAACCTAACTGTTAAAAACAAGATTCTTTTATCTTGTGCTAACAGTTGCATAGAAAGGATTTGCTATGAGACAAGAAAAGAAGACTAAAGTAATGCTCAACCGCCGCTACTGGCTGGGGCTTTCCCTGGCTTCTGCTGCGACTTTAGCCGCTGCTTTGATTTCCACTGGAACAGTTCGAGCGGAGAACAAGTCAATCCCTGACTGGGTTTCTAGACGTGAAGTTGGTATTTACGATCCTAGTGTACCAGATATTGAGGACGACCCTACTATCTTTGATGATCCAGGACCTATCAAGGTTCCGGAAGCTCCTAAGCGTGACCTTCCTAGCTCTATTGATGAAGAAACTGGTGAAAGGATTAGAAATAGAATCGTTCTTTACAAGGGTAAATACTATGCACTTGATCCTATTAGATCTATATACGAAGTTCGGGATGATCCAGGAGAACAAATTCCGACGAATCTAAAAAACTCTTTCTATACTAGCCCAACAGGTAAGGTCTATTATTTTGACGAAAAAGGACGAAGGGTCATCAATCTTTACAGTGTAGACGGCAAGCAATACTTCTTTGATTCTTACGGAGAAATGGTTAAAAACAGATTTGTTAGTTACTCTGAATACACTTATTACTTTGGAGAAGATGGAACACCTTATAAAAACGGACTTTATAAGATTGGCAAGTACTATTATTACTTTGGTGAGTACGGTGAACTTTATAGGCAATCTATTGTCAACTACAACGGAAAGACCTATTATGCAAATTGGTATGGCGTTGTTAATATAAAAGATGAAGAAGTTACACCATAACGAAAAATACCAGAAATGAGGACGTATGTCTTCGTTTCTGGTATTTATTTTATTCAAAATCACTCAAATAGAAAATTCATTTTTTATAAGCAGATGGTTATTGTTCTTTTGATTTTCTTACACTAATACCTAGTCCCAATCCAGCCAGAAGCAAACCAAGCCCCACAACACTATAGACTGCCTTTTCGCTACTTCCTGTTTTAGGAAGAGACTGTTCTGATTTAGCCAAAAGTGTTGGTGCCTGAACATGGTAGACGGTAGATGTAGGCATTGTAGTACGACGCTCAAGATAGAATTGATAACTATCTTTTATGATCTTATAGTAACGAGCTTCATTGACACTTTCAACAATCCATGAAGTGGTTCCCTTTGTCAGAGCATCAGCTAAGTTATTTTCGATATCAAGCACTCTGCCTTCTGTTGCAAAATTTTTGTAAATTCCCTCAATCGCTTTTACCGTCGCTACAGTTCTTTCTATACCAGCAGCTTTTAGAGCCGCAAGTGTATCAGCAACTGTCGGAATTGAAGGATCTTCTTTCATTTCAGCATCTGTCAATAAAACGACGAATTTCTTATTTTTAGATGACTTAGACCAATCATAGGTTGAAATAATCTGGTTCAGGGCAGGAGTTGGTGTTTCTGGAGTATCTCCTCCACTCGCTATACGAATTGCAGCCAACGCTTTTTCGAGCTCAGCCGGATCAGTTGTAAAATAAGATGACCCAAAACGTGTTAGAACCGTATCTTCATCTTTGCTGCCAGAATTACGGCCGTAGACTTCATCACTAAATGTTGCCAAGCCAAAACGTGCTGTAATCCCCTCTTTAGTAATATTTCGCACAAATTCATTAATATTTGCACGAACAATATCAATTGTGCCACCCATGGATCCTGAACGGTCGACAACAAAGACAATATCAGCTGAACCTGCTTTTGTCACAGTTGGTGGCGTTGAGGTGTAGGCGATGGTTGTAGTCTTATCTACTCGCTCATACTGCGTATAGGGATTCCCATTTTCATCTGTGCCAGATAAAGTATTTTCAGTACGTCTAGTTATTGGCTCTGGCGCCTTATCAACCTTTTCCGGAGCCACTTCTGTCTTTGTAACATCAACGGTTGCCGTTTCTACACGGACTGTTTGATTGCCTTCTTGACTTTCTTTGACATCAACAGGTGAAACATTTTTTGAGACATCGATCAAATCTCATGGTTTCGCTGTAGATTCTTCAACAACAGGTTTCGTCGTATCAGCAGCAATTTCAGCACCAGCAGCTTCAATCGGAGAGCTTACTGCTTCAGTTTTTGCTATACCGCTTGAAGGTGGTGTCCCAACCTGGTCTGCAAAAACATGCGAAGCTTGTGAAAAGGCAAATAGAAGAGTTGCTGATGCTAATCCAACTTTCAATTTGTACAATGAAAAGCCTGGAAGTTTAAATGATTCTTTTTCCATAATTTCTCCTTATCTTTTTAGATTTAGAAACATGATTGCATCTATTTTATATAGAATAACATAAAAAAATAGGAACTGCAAGCGATTTCAGATATTTATTAGTCTAAAAATTAAAATTTTAGAATATTATCAGAGTTTGTATGCTAAAATTGATGAGCATCATCATGAATCATTAAACAAATGCTTTATCATGCTGTCTCTAATAAGAAATCCCCATGCTCAATACCCGAGCATGGGGATTTCTTATTAATTATTTAGCGATTGGGTAAACAGAAACTTGTTTCTTATCGCGTCCTTTGCGTTCAAAGCGTACTACGCCTTCAACCTTTGCAAACAAAGTATCGTCTCCACCGCGTCCAACGTTGACACCTGCATGGATGTGAGTGCCGCGTTGACGGTAAAGAATAGAACCACCAGTTACGGTTTGACCGTCAGCTGCTTTAGCTCCCAGACGTTTCGCTTGTGAATCACGTCCGTTAGATGTGGAACCTCCACCTTTTTTGTGGGCGAATAGTTGCAAGTTAGCAAGATTCATTTTCAACATAATGTTTTTCCTCCGTGTTAGTTTTCTGTGATAACTCTGGTTTGGACGAACTCAGATGAGTTCTCCGATAAG
The DNA here is from genome assembly GCF_041431615.1 of Streptococcus sp. 27098_8_82. NCBI lineage: Bacteria > Bacillati > Bacillota > Bacilli > Lactobacillales > Streptococcaceae > Streptococcus > Streptococcus sp. 27098_8_82. Next base: position 47,879 of record NZ_JAPVYB010000007.1, on the reverse strand, counting down.
TTTGCCATTCCTAGGAAAAATGATTCAAAGAAAAGCTGAGTCATTTCTCTTTGGTGCGACGGTATATCCTGAGGAATTTCAACCTTCAGATAACCGCCTTCTATTTCGTTTAATTCTAAGTTTGGTTCGTAGCCTGCGAATTTCTCAACTGAATTGACAAAATTAATGGCGAGCGTCGAAACGGACGCACACACGACATCAAAGCCGTATTCACCACTCGCGGCGTGACCTGTGATTTCTGCACGCCTCAGTTCGCCATCTTCGGCTCTTTCAAAGACTGCTTGTATCATTTAATCTCCTTAAAATTAAGCGTTGATAGCGTTGATGACAACTTTTGTATATGGTTGACGGTGACCTTGTTTACGATGGCTGCCTTTTTTAGGTTTGTACTTGAAAGTAACAACCTTCTTTTGCTTGCCTTGTTTTTCAACAGTTCCGACAACAGAAGCTCCAGCAACAAGCGGAGTTCCTACAACAGTGTTTTCACCACCAACAAGAACAACTTCGTCAAAAGTAACGTCTTGACCAGCTTCAGCGTTCAACTTTTCAACGTAGATTGCTTGACCAACTTCAACTTTAACTTGTTTTCCGCCAGTTTTAATGATTGCGTATGTGCTCATTATGCACCTCCTATGATTTTTTGGGGTTTCCCCGGATTTTGTGAAGACTCGCCTAGCATCGTGGGACGAACCACTTAAGAGAAGAGCTCTAAGTATAACAAAGAATAAACTAGGAATTGAGCCGAAGGCATAACTTGTGTTAGGCAAGGCGATAATGACGAAGTTTAAATTTGTTATACGACGAGCAACGATGTTCGTGCGGTTGCACAGGAATGTGCATAGTCAACTCTATAAGTATAGCACTTCTACCGCTCTTTAGCAAGCTTTTTCATCTCATGAAAACGGATTTTCAAGGATTATCTTTAGATTTTGTCTGCTAATGAACAAAGACAATCTCAGTTATCCGCTAACCTCCTTGTTAAATAATGATTAGATAAAAAATTTCTAAATATAACGCCGCACCCTATCTTGATAGTCTTGGTAAGACTTTCCGAATTTTTCAAGACACCAGCGCTCCTCGGAGAGGATAATCCAGTGGGCCGAAGTCTGAAAAATGAATAAAACCAGAAAGAAAATCATTGACTTAGTCAAAAAAGCTATTCCTAAAAAACAAACAAAGTAAGCTACATACATGGGATTACGGGAATAGCGATAAAGACCCTTTGTATTCATGCCGTTTGCATCTGGTCTAGCGAAATCTCTCATACTGATAGCACACAAAGCCAAACCAAGCAGGTAGATAGTCATACCAACATAAAAGAAAACAGACCAATCAAACTTAATTTCAAGCAAAAAAGGAGTTATGAACACGGCTAGATTGCTCAATTGATAAATTATATAAGCTATCTTTTCCTTTCCTTGGACTGGTGCAAAATAAGCTGCGCGTGACAAAGCATTTTTGCCAAAATGACTTAATAAAGGAAAACGAATCAGCAGAAAAGGAATTAAGAGAAAAACAGCAAGCATAAACGTCACCTTCTCTAGCTTTTACAAGAGCTCCTCAATCAGCTCATCAACTTCGTCGGTCTCAGCTTCTGGTGTGATTTCTGTAATCATAATGCCTGCAACAGCGCGCTCAACCAAGCCTTCAACATCTAGGTAAGTTTCGTACTTCTCAGCATTCTTGATTTTTGGATTGGTTTTAGGTCGATCTGGTGCAAAAATAGTACAACAATCTTCAAATGGCTGGATAGAGATTTGGAAAGTATCAATTTTTTCTGCAATCTCAATAATTTCTAGCTTGTCCATCGTCACAACAGGACGGATAACCGGTGTATTGGTCACTGCGTTGATAGCCTGCATACTCTCGATCGTTTGACTTGCCACCTGACCTAGACTTTCTCCGTTGATAATGACTTGACCGCCTCGATCCTCTCGAATCCGGTCTGTAATGCGCATCATAAAGCGACGTGTCAGTGTCATGAGGTAGGCTTCTGGAGCCTTGGCCTTGATTTCCTCTTGAATTTCTGTAAAAGGCACTTCGATAAACTGGATATTGCCGCCAAACTTGGTCAGTTTTCGAGTCAAATCCTGAGCTTTTTTCAACGCACCTGGACTGGTGTAAGGCGGACTGGCAAAGTGAACCGCCTCTATATCTACACCTCGCTTGAGAGCCAGATAGCCAGCCACCGGTGAGTCAATCCCACCTGACAACATAAGCATTCCTTTTCCTGAAGTCCCGACTGGCAGGCCTCCAGCACCACGAATCGTCTCGTAAGAGATATAGGCCGCTTCTTCACGGATCTCGACACGAAGCTCAATATCAGGCGCTTTCATCTTGACCTGAACGTTTGGAATAGCCTCAAAAACAGCATCACCAAGTGTCTGGTTAAGCTCGCGGCTATCCAATTCAAAGCTGTGGTCACTGCGCTTGCTGGAAATCTTAAAGGTCATGCCCTCTTGATAGACTTCCTTCATGATGGTTTGGACAGCTTCGATTAGGGCTGGTACAGATTTTTCGATTTTATAAGATGGCGAGAAATTCTGAATCCCGAAGATCTGCTTGAGTGACTCAGCGACTGGCTGATAGTCTGTACCGTGCAGATAAACATGGGTCCGGTCACGGTCAGCCTTGACATGGACCTGCGGATAGACTGACAAGACAGCCTGAATATTGCGTTTAAGTTTGTTGATAAAGCGCATGCGGTTCTTCCCTTTGGTTGAGAGCTCGCCGTAGCGCACCATAATTTCTGAATATTGCATTGTTTACCTTACTTTTCTGGTTTTTTCGTAAATAATTTTAAAAGTCGTCAAAAACTGCTCCATCTGGCTCATATCGTTGTCAAGATCCAAACTGATGCGAACAGCAGTTTGAGCGAGAGACTTTTCGACGCCCATAGCGATTAGCGTTCCCGCCGGCTTTCCAGCCTTGGAAGAGCAAGCACTGGTAGTCGAGATATAGATCTCGTAGTCTTCAAACGCATGGACGACAACTTCACCCCGCACTCCCTTAATACCAAAGGTCAGTATATGAGGCGCAAAGTCTTCCAGCCCTGAGAAAATCATCACATCTGGATACTTCTGCAGTTCTTCAAGAAGAATCTTCTTCATTTGAGTCGTCCGCTGGGCAAATGATTCTTGCTTTTCCATGGACAAACGCAGTGCCTTGGCCGTCGCTGCAATGCCAGCTAAATTCTCCGTCGTTGAGCGCTTATCCGACTCCTGGCCGCCACCAGTCAAGAGGGGACTGATTTTCTTGCCAGACTTGATATAGACAAAGCCTACCCCCCGAAGACCGTGAAATTTATGACTGGAAAATGTCGCAAAATCCACACGCTCTGTCAGATAAGCCCCTGTTGGAATTTTCGTAATAGCCTGTACAGCGTCCACATGAAAGGAAATGGTCGGCTTATCTGCTAGCAGTTCGGATATTTTCTGAATGGGCTGAATACTGCCGATTTCATTATTGACAGCCATGATGGAGACCAGAGTAGTGTCTGGTCGAATCATCTCCGCTAGCTTGTCTACATCAACAAAACCTGCCTTGTCCACTGGCGCAAAATCTATTTCAAAGCCTTGACTCTGCAACCAGAGGGCTGATTCTTTAACCGCTGGATGTTCAATGTTGGATACGATGATATGTTTGCCAAAAGGAACTTTTTCAAAAGCAACTCCCTTAAGCACCCAATTGTCCCCTTCTGTCCCTCCAGACGTAAAAAAAATCTCCGAAGAAGACTTGCCTAAAAGCTCTGCTATTTGCCGGCGAGAAGCTTCTAAAAGACGGGTTGCCTGACTGCCTAAACTGTGCAGACTGGATGGATTTCCCCAGATTTTAGAAGCTACTTCTGTGTAAGCAGCCAAAGCCTCAGGATAAGGCTTGGTCGTCGCTGAATTATCTAAATAAATCATGTTCTTTCCTCTAAATTTCAATACTCCTATTGTAACATGAAAGAGAAACTGGAACAAGAAAGAAAAAGCCCTAAATTCTGTTAGAACTTAGGGCTAAACATCACCGGTCATAAAACTCATGCAGCAAGCCAAAGAGTTCCTGTTGTTGAGCTAACAAACTCTGACCAATGGTAGTAGATTTGATGAGGGTTCGTTCCTCTACATTTTCAATCACCTTTTTCAGGGAGGTTTGAGCAAAGGGTGATTCCACAACCTTTTGAGCGTTTTGGAAAGGCTGATGCGTCACTAGCTGGAAGCCATAGGAATTATTGAGCAGTGAATAGCCAGCCGTTCCAGTCTTCTTCTGATAGGCCTTGCAGAGGCCACCATCAATGACAAAGAGCAGACCGCCCCCACGGATAGGTGACTCTCCCTTGCCTGTCTTAACCGGAGTATGACCATTGACCATTCTAGACTCTTGAGAAAAGAGGCCAAATTCTTCCAAAATCAGCTGGCAGACTTTCTCAGAATTACGATAAGAAAAATAAGAATTTTCCACTTCCTTGTGGGTCTCCTTATCTTCAATGAAATAGCGCTCCAAGGTAGTCATCTTTTCTTTGCCAAACAGAGGAGAAAGCTTACCTTTCCAGCAATACCAAATCAAATCAGTCGACAAATCATCGCCCACTTCCTTGTCCTTGGCCGCCTGCCGAATATGATACTCAAAGAAATCCAGCAATTCCTTGCCCGCATAATGGGCTTGATTGAGAATGAAAGGCTGGAATTCTCCTGACGGCTCCAGAGGAATGCAGCCGTGAAAAAGCAAGTGCTGGTTGTAAATCTTATACATAGAGCCCTTGTTCATCAGAAGGCTCATATGCTCAGCCATCTTAAGCGAACTTTGGAATGAGGCCAGCATACTCTCTACTGCTTGATTTTCTTCAGGTGTCAAGGCTGACGGATTTTCAGGATTGATAGTTTGGAAGCAGGTATTAACCAGGGCATGCTTGGTATCGTCAATCGTAACACTTTCTTCCCAATAATCAATCTTGTCCAGCATCACATGGTCCTGCATCTGGAATTCAGGCCGTCGTTTGATGAGTTGATTTTCCAGCTTGAACTGGATAATCGCTAAAGCTTGGTGAACCTTTTCCAGCTGCAGAATTTCCTCATCTGAAAACTCCTGCTCTCTACCGCCTAGAATAGGCCTAAACTTAGGATTAGACTGGTAAGTCTTGTCCGCAAAAAGTGTCAAGGAGCGCAGGTTTAAACCATAATCTTTCTCGATATCCCAGAGATAGCCATAGCGAGCTGCGATACGCAGCACATTGAGCAAGCAGGCCTTGGAGCCAAAAAAGGCTCCCATCCAGATAATGTCGTGATTGCCCCACTGAATATCGAGCGAGTGAAAATGCTGCAGTTCATCCATGACCTGAGCACTGCCAGCTCCTCTGTCAAAAATATCTCCAACCACATGAAGATGGTCAATCAGCAACTGCCGAATACTTCGGGCCAAGCCTAGAATAAAAGGCACAGCTTCCCGCAATTCAATCACATAAGTCAGGATATTCTCAAAATAGGACTTTTTATCAGCCAAAGCCCTGTCACTATAGAGCAACTCCTCGATAATATAGGCATACTGGGGCGGCAAAGCCTTTCTGACCTTGGAACGACTGTATTTTGCACCTGCAAAAGCCAGCAAATTCAATAGCTGAGGAATGGTTTCCTGATACCAGTCTTGGCCTTTAGTTTCTTCCCCCAGCACTAGCTCAGGATAGGAAACCAGCGCTGACAGCCGATCCTTATGAGCTTCTGACAAGCTATCCCCAAAACAATCATTAATCTTCTCATTGAGGATACCTGCACAGCTTCTCAAAATATAGTCAAAAGCAGCAAACTCCCCGTGAATGTCACTGATATACAGCTCCGTTCCTTTGGGTAAGTTCAAAATTGCCTCTAGGTTGGTCAGCTCTGTAATGACCTTCTGCCGACTGTCAAATTCTTTCAGTAAAATACGCTTATATTGCTCCATCTTCAGCCCTCACTCTATAACCGCTTTTTGCAATCTTCTCTCTTATCTCAATTTCTTCAAATGGTCTTCAATCAAGAAAGCCGTCTCCTCAATTGATTTATCCGTGATATTGATGACATGAGCCCGATACTTTTTAAAGACTTCTTTTGAGTAGTCTAGTTCTTCGTATATCTTTTCCAGATCTGTATAGCTGGTTGACTGGGTCAATCCCAGAGAATTCAAGCGATTACTGCGTATCTTAGACAGTTTTTCCGGCTCACATAAAAGGCCGATAATCCGCTCCGGATCAACCTTATCCAATACCTGAGGCAGAGGGACTTCTGGAATCAAAGGCAAGTTGGAAACCTTGTAGCCTTTATTAGCCAGATAAATACTGAGGGGTGTTTTAGAAGTACGTGAGACGCCCAGGAGGACCAAGTCTGAATCTAAAAATCCTTGCGGCGCCTTGCCGTCGTCGTATTTGACAGCAAACTCAATAGCGGAAATTTTATTAAAATACTCAGTGTCCAGCCGGTGCAGAGTACCCGGCACCTCTATAGGACTGGTGCCTGTCTTTTCTCTGATAATCTCAAAAAATGGATGCATCAAATCCAGATAAGCAAGGCCATTGGCCTGACTGAACTCCCTAGCAGCTGCTGCCAAGCTGCCATCAACCAGTGTACTGATGACAAGGGCATCATCCTTGATGGCATCACGCAGAATTTCCAGCAATTCTTCTTCCTTGTTGATAAATGGGAAACGATAGCTGTTATTAAAAATAATATCTGGGTACTGGGCTGTCACTGCAGACAACAGCTTCTGCGAAGTCCCCCCCAAAGAATCCGAAATGCTGTAAACAATAATTTCTTTCTTCATGTTCATTCCTCTTATCTATTAACCTCAGCACTTCTGGCCTCTTGAATAATATAATCCAGCAGGGCTGACTTGGTCACAGTTCCTAAAATTTTACGCTCATTATCCTTATCCACTACCGGCAGTGAATCAATCGCAAAATCCTGCAAAACTGCTGCCGCTTCCAAAATATTCATATCCTTGTAGCAAGTTTTGATATGGGGCATTCGGGTCATGCAGACCGCTACAGGCGTGCTGTCAATGTTAGTATTGAGCGAAGCCCGCAGCAAGTCCTTACGCGACAAAATCCCCAAGAGCAGCTTATGCTCATCAATGACATAGAGAACATCCGAATCATACATAAATAGGGTAATAATGGCATCTTGAATAAAGGAATCATGCGATACCAAAACAGGAGATGTCATAATCTCTGCCACTTCCTTTCGAAAGGTATCGAAAAAGAAAAGCGTCTCTAAATCTGAGCCCGAATATGTGTAACCAACTTTAGGCGTAGCCTTCAAAATACCAACCAAGGTCAGAAAAGACAGATCCGAGCGCAGGGTCGCCCGAGAAATATCGAGTAATTCAGAGATTTTCTCACCGCTGAGTGGCTGGTGTTCTTTTACAATTTCTACAATTTTCTTTTGCCGTTCACTTAATTTCAAATAGGTCTGACTCCTTCGTTCTTTATAATAGATGATTAGCCTGAATTCGCTTAAAATTTAGGAATTATAACTCATATTTTATTTTTAAACGTTTAAATAATCATCATTTTGTAACACATTATAACAAAAAAAGAAAAATTGTCAATAAAATAGGATGATTTTTTCTGTTGACAAATATATGTGATGTATATTACAATGTATTTGTCCTACAATATGACACATATTTCATAATTTTGGAGGTAAATATGGCGAAATGGATTTACTCCTTCGAGGAAGGATGTGCAGATGACAAGGCCCTGCTTGGCGGAAAAGGTGCCAACCTAGCTGAAATGACCAATTTGGGACTGCCTGTCCCTCCAGGTTTTACTATTACTACAGAAAGCTGTATCGAATATTTAGAAAGCCCTTATTTCTTTGAATCTTCTTTAAAAGAAGATGTTTTGAAAGCGGTTACTAATTTAGAAGAGAAAACAGGTAAATATTTCAGCGGCAACGACTCTGCCTTGCTCTTAGTGTCTGTTCGGAGCGGAGCCAAATTTTCCATGCCGGGCATGATGGACACTATTCTCAATCTAGGTCTGAACGATTTAAGAACCCAGACTCTGGCTGAGCAGACCAATGCTGACTTTGCCTACAACTGCTACCGCCGTCTGCTGCAAATGTTTGCTGATGTGGTTTATGGAATTTCCAAGGATGAGTTCGATGACCTATTGGGCTATTTTGAAAAGAATGCTGGAAAACAAGCCAAGGATTTCACATTGGAAGAACATCAAGCATTAATCGACCAGTACAAGCAGCTTTATCGTGAGCATCATCAAACATTCCCCCAAAGCTCTAAAGAACAACTCTATGCTGCTATCAAGGCTGTCTTCAAGTCTTGGAATAATCCCCGAGCTGAGGTTTACCGCAACTTGAATGATATTCCTCATGATTTGGGAACAGCGGTGAATGTCCAAGCCATGGTTTTCGGAAATAGCGACCAAGCCAGTGGTACAGGAGTTGTCTTCACGAGAAACCCTGCCAGCGGTGAGCATCAGTTATTTGGCGAATTTTTGCTCAATGCACAAGGAGAGGATGTCGTAGCCGGCATTCGAACCCCTGAGCCTATTGCTGCACTTGAGACAGCTCTCCCTAAGGCCTATGCAGCCTTCCAAGATTATGCTAAGATTCTCGAAAACCACTACAAGGACATGCAAGATATTGAATTTACCATCGAAAAGGGTAAACTCTATATTCTCCAAACTAGAAACGGTAAACGGACTGCCAAGGCATCTTTGAAAATCGCCTTAGATTTGGTAGACGAGGGCATTATCAGCAAAAAAGAAGCTCTCCAGCGTGTATCTCCTGCTACGATTAGCCAGCTCATCCATCCTGTATTTGAAGAAAAAGCTCTGCAAGATGCTCCTTTCTTGGCTCAAGGACTGCCTGCCAGCCCTGGTGCTGCAACTGGCGAGATTGTCTTTACAGCTGAGCGTGCCAAAGACTACCACTCCTTGGGTAAAAAGGTCATTTTAGTACGGCAGGAAACTTCCCCTGAAGACATTGAAGGTATGGTCGTCAGCCAGGCTATCGTGACCAGTCAGGGAGGTATGACCTCTCACGCAGCTGTCGTAGCCCGAGGAATGGGAACCTGCTGTGTGGCTGGCTGTGGAGAGCTGAACATCAGCGAGGAAAGCAAAACTGTTTCCTGCGGGAATCTTGTCTTGACCGAAGGTGACGTCATTTCAGTTGATGGCAGCTCGGGACGCATTTATAGCGGTGAGATTCCGACCGTCCTAGTCGAAAATGACCAAGAACTTCATCGCTTGCTTTCATGGGCAGACGAGTTCGCACAACTCAAAGTCCGTGCCAACGCAGAGACCATTCAAGATCTAAAAACAGCTATTAAGTTTGGGGCAAAAGGCATAGGTCTTGCTCGTACCGAACACATGTTCTTTGGTCAGGAACGAATTCTGGAAATGCGACGCCTGATTCTGGCTGACAATGAATTGGAAACTAGGTCCGCCCTCAAAAAACTGCTGGAGTTCCAAGAAAAAGACTTTTATCAAATGTTCCAAACAGTTCAGGACAAACCTATGATTATCCGTCTTTTGGATCCACCGATGCATGAATTTCTACCTAAAGATTCACAGGAAATCAATGCTTTGGCTGACAAACTGCACAAGTCGCCAGAGAAGCTGACTCGCCGCATTGAACAACTGCAAGAAAGCAATCCTATGCTGGGCCACCGCGGCTGCCGTCTGGGGATTACGCAACCAGAGATTTACAAGATGCAGGTCGAAGCCGTCTTCAATAGTGCTATCAAGCTGAGTCAAGAAGGATTGACTGTCAAGCCAGAAATCATGATTCCGCTGATTGCTGACAAGGCTGAGTTGGACTCTGTCAAAGCCTTTCTCATCCAACATATCAACAAGCTCTTTAGACATCAAGGTCTAGAGCCTTTCCCTTATGAAATCGGCACTATGATTGAACTTCCGCGTGCCTGTCTGGTTGCAGACCAGCTGGCTCAGGAAGCAGACTTCTTTAGCTTTGGTACTAACGACCTGACCCAGATGACCTACGGCTTCTCACGGGACGATATTGGAAAATTCATCGGCCATTATAAGGAGAAAGAAATCCTTCCTTTTGATCCTTTCCAAACTGTCGACCAAGCGGGTGTTGGTGAATTGATTCGGATAGCCATCAGTAAGGGCCGTCAAGTCAAGCCTGACCTTCCTATCGGCATCTGTGGTGAGGTCGGTGGCGATCCGGCTTCCATCCCCTTCTTCCAAGAAATTGGTGTCACCTACGTTTCCTGCTCTCCTTATCGGGTTCCAGCAGCTAGGCTTGCTGTTGCTCAAGCTGCACTCAAAGATGAAAAGTCGTGATTACTTTGCTATTCTAGCCCAAGAAGCTGCTCAATCCAAATTTGGGCAGCTTCTTTTCTTAAGAGCAATCTTCTGTGTGCGTTTTCATAAATAAAAATTTGATTTTTTTAAGACATTTTCAGATAAAAAACGTATAATGAGAGATAAGAAATCATTGAAATTTTAAAAGGAGATTCTTGAAAGCATGGAAAACTATTCTCGTAGTAATAAAAATAAGACAAAATCATCTAAAAAACCTACTAAACAGCATATTAAAACCGGCCTTTCAGCCTTCCAAAAGACTATTGCAACGGTTGCCAGTATCTTGTCTATCATCATTGCCAGCATCACGATCATGAATCTGACTGGCCAAAAGGATGAAAAATCAAAAACTGATACCAGTAGCTCTACTGCAACGACTACTATTATCAAGGAAATCGAAAAAGAAACAAGCAGCCCTGCTTCAACAACTGCAACTGATACAGCTGCTTCCAGCAGTGATGCAACAGCAGTTGAGACTAGTGCGTCTAGCTCTACGGCTGATACAGCAGCAGGCGACACTACTGCCTCTAGCTCTGCTGCAGATACAGCAACCAACACTCAGACTGAAGCTTCAAACTAAGCAAGCAGCAAACGCCCAGCTCATTGAGCCAGGCGTTTTTTTTGTATTCATCAAGCAACCTTACTTGACTATCACTTCCGATACATCTTGACTTGAAGATAGAGGTCATTGTAGGTTCCCAACCATTTAGGACCCAACTGCTCATAAACTTCCAGATGTTTCATCGTTTCCTCAGTCGGATAAAAAGCCTCATCTTCCTGAGTTTCCTTAGGCAACATGGCCTTGGCAGGAAGATTTGGTGTCGCATAACCAACATAAAGGGCATTTTTATAAGCATTTTCCGGTCTCAGCATAAAGTTAATAAACTGATAGGCTGCTTTTTTATTTTTGACCGTTTTAGGAATGACAATATTGTCAAACCAAAGGTTGCTGGCTTCTGTAGGCACGACATAGCGTAGGTCTTCATTAGCCTCCAGCATCTGACGAGCCTCGCCAGAAAAGGTCACACCGATAGCTGCATTGTTCTGAATCATGTATCCCTTCATCTCATCAGCTACAATAGCCTTGATATTTGGCGTCAGAGTATAGAGCTTGTCGACAGCTTCCTGCAGCTGATTAGCATCTTTGGAGTTGAGACTATGACCGTCTGAGTTCAGACCAATTCCCATGACTTCACGAGCTCCATCAATTATCATGATGGAGTTTTTGTATTCAGGACGCCAGAGGTCATTCCAATGCTCCGGAGCTTTATCAACCATTTTTTCATTGTAGACAATACCCAGCGTTCCCCAAAAATAAGGAATCGAGTACTGATTTCCTGGATCGAAAGGCTGGTCTAAAAAGTCAGATCCGATATTTTCCAAACCTTTAATCTGGCTATGATCTAGCTTCTCCACCAAGCCTTCCTTCATCATCTTGGCAATCATATATTCACTAGGAATGGCAATGTCGTAGGTTGTGCCGCCCTGCTTCACTTTTGTATACATAGCTTCATTGGAGTCAAAGGTATCGTACTGGATTTGGACACCAGTTTCTTTAGTAAACTCAGTCAGCAGCTCAGGATCGATATAGTCACCCCAGTTGTAAATGACCAGCTTATCGCTTTCCTTACTCTGCGTCCGACTTTCAATCTGGTAGCTGACACCCCACAAGACTAAGATAATCAGCAGAATTCCCGCTAAAAATGAATAGAGTTTTCTCATACAGTCTCCTCCTTCTCACGGGTGATAAAGTAATACCCAATTACCAAAGCAATGCTGAAGAGAAAGACCAAGGCTGACAGGGCATTGATTTCCAGAGAAATTCCCTGACGAGCGCGGGAGTATATCTCAACAGACAGAGTTGAGAAGCCATTGCCTGTAACGAAGAAGGTCACTGCAAAGTCATCTAGTGAATAGGTAAAGGCCATGAAGTAGCCAGCGATGATGGCTGGAGTCAGATAAGGCAGCATGATTTCTTTTAGCATTTGCAATTGGCTGGCGCCTAAGTCATAAGCAGCCTTAATCATATCATCATTCATTTCCTTCAGACGCGGAAGAATCATCAACACCACAATCGGAATGGAAAAGGCCACATGACTAGCCAGCACAGAAAGGAAGCCCAGCTGGAATTTAGCAGTAGTAAAGAGAATCAGAAAACTGGCTCCAATCATGACATCCGGAGCTACCATGAGGATATTGTTGATAGACAGAAAGGCATCCTGATATTTCTTGCGGGCTTGATAAATATAGATGGCTCCAAAAGTCCCAATCAGAGTCGCAATCAATGAAGACAGGAAAGCCAGAAAGAAGGTCTGAACCAAAATCAGAATCAGACGTGAATCCTCAAAGAGATTCTGGAAATGGCTGAGACTGAATCCTGTAAAACGATTCATGTCTTCCCCAGCATTAAAGGCATAAGCAATCAGATAGAAAATTGGAATGTAGAGCACCAAAAAGACAAAGGCCAAATAGAGATTCGCAATTTTTTTCATCGCCCTCTCCTTTCCTTGGTTGCCCACATGGTAAAGAGCATAGCAACAATCAGCACCACTCCGATAGTAGAGCCCATGCCCCAGTTTTGAGTAGTCAGGAAGTGCTGCTCAATAGCAGTTCCCAGAGTAATCACTCGATTACCGCCGATTAAGCGGGTCAGCATGAAGAGACTGAGACTAGGGATAAAGACTGACTGCACCCCACTTCTGACACCATTCAAGGACAAAGGGAAAACAACCCGACGGAAAGTCTCCCAGCGATTAGCTCCCAAGTCATAGCTGGCATTGATAAGATTTGGATCCAAATCATCCAGAACATTGAAAATGGGCAGAATCATAAAAGGCAGCTCGATGTAGCTGGCTACAAAGATAAATGAAAAGTCCGTAAAGAGAATCTGCTGCGGTCCTACTCCGATAAAAGTCAAAAATTGGTTAATTGAGCCATTCTGACCAAAAATACCGATGAAAGCATAAGCTTTGAGCAGAAGATTGATCCAGGTCGGCAGGACAATCAGCATGAGCCAGAGCTGCTTGTGCTTGAGCTGAGTCAAAAAGAATGCGGTCGGATAGGAAATCAGCAGGGTTACGACAGTAATAATTCCTGCATAAAGAACCGAATTCAGACTCATCTTGAGATAGGTCCAGTTCTGCGATGTGAAGTAGGTCTGGTAATTTTCCAGCGTAAACTGGCCCTCAATGTTGAAGAAGGACTTCCAGATAATCATGACAACAGGTGCCAAGACAAAGAGGAAAATCCAGAGCAGGTAGGGCAAGAGAAAAAGATTAGAGGTTGTTTTCTTCATCGCGTTCCTCCTCAATAGCATTGATCAGCCCCGCTTCCTGCTCTTCTACTTCTACATATTCTTCGATACGGGCATCGAATTCTTCTTCAGTTTCATTGAGACGCATGATATGGATATCTTCAGGCTCGAAATGTAGACCAATTTCTTCACCAACAATGGCCTTGCGAGTCGAGTGAATCATCCATTCATTGCCCAGTTCATCATAAGCGATAATCTCATAGTGAACGCCACGGAAAAGCTGGGTATCAACTTTAACCTGCAGCTTGCCTTCTTCTGGCAGAGTAATCCGCAAGTCCTCCGGCCGAATCACCACTTCAACAGATTCATTTGGGCGCATCCCACCATCCACTGCTTCAAAGCGCTTGCCGTTAAACTCAACCAGATAGTCCTCAATCATCTTACCTGGCAGAATATTGGACTCGCCAATGAAGGTTGCAACAAAGTGGTTGATGGGCTCGTCATAAATATCAACAGGCGTCCCCGACTGAACAATCTCGCCGTCATTCATAACGAAAATCCAGTCGCTCATAGCCAGAGCTTCCTCTTGGTCGTGCGTGACAAAGACAAAGGTAATGCCGAGACGCTGCTGCAATTCCCGCAACTCATACTGCATATCTGTACGCAGCTTCAAATCCAGAGCAGACAGCGGCTCATCCAGTAAAACAACCCGCGGCTGATTAATGATTGCCCGCGCGATGGCTACACGCTGGCGCTGACCGCCCGACAGTTTGCGAATAGAACGGCGCTCAAAACCTTCTAGCTGAACCATTTTCAGCACTTCAGCAACCCGCTCTTGAATTTCTTTTTTATCAACCTTGCGCAGACGCAGCGGAAAGGCAACATTTTCAAAAACATTCATATGCGGAAACAGTGCATAGGACTGAAAAACCGTGTGGACGTCTCTTTTATTAGTGGGAATATCATTGATGCGGACGCCATCAAGAAAAATATCCCCGTCTGTCGCGTCTAAAAGACCAGCAATGATGTTCAGAATCGTTGATTTACCAGAGCCGGAAGAGCCTAGCAAAGTATAGAACTTTCCTTCTTCCAGCTCGAAATTAATATCTTTCAGAACGACAGTATTATTATCTTCAAAAACTTTTGAAACGTTTTTAAACTCGATGATTGGTTTTTTCAATTGTCATAAATTCCTTCTTTCTCGTATTAACAGATTAAGGGTTCTGTCAGACCGCTGCTACCTCGTGAGGGCTGTAAAGGCCCTTTATAAATTCCGTGTCGATAGGCTTTCACCCCCTTACTAAGTTGCAGCCAGCTGCAGTTCCTTATCCAGCATACTTCTACTGGAAATCATATCTGTCTTACAGAGATTCACCAATGATGCGGACTTCGCGCTCCAGAGTAATACCTGAATTTTCCCGCACCCTTTCAATCACATGAGCGATAAGATTTTCGTAATCTTGAGCCGTTCCTTTATCGACGTTAATCATAAAGCCGGCATGCTTCTCAGATACCTCTACACCACCAATCCGATGACCTTTGAGTCCTGCTTCACTAATGAGCTGACCAGCAAAGTGACCCAAAGGACGCTTGAAAACAGAGCCACAGGATGGATATTCCAAAGGCTGCTTGAGCTCCCGCAGATGGGTTAAGCGCTCCATTTCCTGACGAATCGTTCTGTGAACACCAGGCGAAAGAGCAAACTTAGCAGAAATAACAATGTCGCCTGTTTCCTGAACAAGTGAGTGACGATAGCCGAACTTCATATCCCGAACGTCCAACGTTTTGACTTGGCCCTGAGGAGTCAGTACCTTGCAAGATACTAAGACATGAGCAATCTCGCCGCCATAAGCCCCGGCGTTCATAAAGACAGCTCCGCCAACGCTGCCTGGAATACCACAAGCGAACTCAAAGCCAGTCAGACTATTCTGCAGAGCGATATGGGTTGTCTGAATCAGATTAGCTCCGGCCTCTGCCTCAATCATATAGCCATCCACCGCTACATTGTTGAGCTTGTCAAACATAATCACGAAACCTCGGATACCGCCGTCTCGCACAATGATATTACTGGCATTTCCCAGCACCATCCAAGGAATGTCTTCTTGATTGGCAAAATTAACAATACGAGCCAGCTCATAACGATTGCGGGGAAAAACTAAGAAATCGGCTGCGCCCCCGACCTTTGTGTAGGTGTATTGACTCAAAGGCTCATTGAAGCAAATGTCGATTCCTTCTAATTCGGTTTTTAATTTCTCTAGTTTTTGCATGATTTTCTCTCTTTTATGTAAACAAAATACACTCTATTATATCAAAAATCTATGGCATTTACGATAGATTACAAAGAAAAAGCTGAGAAAGGTCAGCTTTTTAACGCTTATAATTGTCTAGTAGTAAAACGCTGTGTTTGAGTAGAAAGAGCATTCCTGATGGCACCGAAAGCTAACTCACTCGCCAGAGCCTGTAATTCTAAATGATCCATAAAGTGAATTATCCTCCTTTAAGCTAGACCCATTATAGCACAGTTAGGTATAAAAAGATAGGGATATCAACTCCATAGCTTAGAAATGAAAAAAGAGGCTCATAGAAAACCTCTTGATGATTTATTTTTCTACTCGCACACCCTCAGTATCCACCTGAAGCTGGAAGATTTGTCCCTTGAAATTCTGTTTTTGCAGAAGCTGATAAATCTTCTCTGTCTTGTGCTTAGGCGATAAGACCATGACAGTTGGGCCCGCTCCTGAAATATAGGTTGCATAAGAGCCATTTTTTCTGGCTAAGAACTTAATATCTGAAAATTCCTTGATCAAAGGTTGACGGTATTTTTCGTGGAACAAATCAGACTCGATTGCCCGACCAGCGATTTTCATATCACCTTTTAAAAGAGCAGCAATCGCAACATTGGCAATGGAGCTAGCCGCAACAGCTTCCTTGTAAGAAAGCCGATTTGGTAAGACTTGGCGGCTCTCTACTGTCCGAAGCTCATAGTCCGGGATATAGGCGATGAAGTCTGCGTCCGGAAAGTCCGCCACCACAGCAGACACCTGATTTCTAGATGAGCTAGATACGACCAAATTACCATAAATCGCCGGCGCAACATTGTCAGGATGTCCTTCAATCTTGGTAGCGATTTTCAGTTTCTGATAATCCGACAAATTAAGGTGAGCCAGCTCGTTAGCCAATTCAATGCCAGCCACAATGACCGAGCTAGAAGACCCAAGCCCGCGAGCCAATGGAATATCACTGGTCATTTTCAAACGGCGCGGCTGAATATCTGGAGCCAACTGCAGCGCAATCTTAACCAGTAAATTGCGTCGGTCCTTAGGAATTCTCGGATTGAGGTCATGTTCAATCACCCACTCCTGACTTTCTTCCAAGACTTCAATTTCCAAATATTTTGACAGAGCTACCCCAACGGAGTCAAAGCCAGGACCGATATTGGCACTGGTCGCCGGTACAATAATTTTCATCTTAATCTCCTAATACTTTGAAGGTATTGAGCAAGTCAAACTCAGCAACTTCTTTGAGCTTAGCAGTGACATTTTCCAGCTGTGTCTTGCTGACAGCATGGGTAATAATCACCACGCGAGCCTTCTCACCATCTGTACCTTCCTGCAGAATCTGCTTAAAGGAAATATCCTCAGCATTGAAAATCTCAGCCAAATGCAGAACTTGACCTTTAGAATCAGGTGCCAAGATAGAGAAGTAATAGCTGCTCTTCACATCTTCTGGCTTAGCCAACACAAGCTCACGGCTGAATTCATTAAAGGCCTTGCCAACTGTTCCTTCATTCAAACGGCGGCTAATACGGACAATATCTGCCACAACACTAGTTGCAGTTGGTTTTTGACCTGCTCCTGGTCCGTAGTACATGGATTCTCCGATGCCGATGGATTCGACAAAGACGGCGTTCATTACCCCATTGACACTAGCCAAAGGATGCGCTTTAGGCAGAAATGTTGGAGCTACTTCTGCTGCAATACCCGATGCCGTTTCTTCGATAGAACCAACCAGCTTGACTACATAGCCCAGATCTTGAGCAACAGCCACATCCTCTGGTGTGATATTTCGAATTCCCTGATGGCCCACATCTTCAAATTTAACATTCATACCAAAGGCGAACTGGCTAAGAATCACCATCTTGTAAGCCGCATCAATGCCATCTACGTCATTGGTTGGGTCGCTTTCAGCAAAGCCAAGGCGTTGTGCTTCAGCAAGAGCGTCTTCATAAGACCACCCCTCTTCCACCATCTTGGTCATCATAAAGTTAGAGGTTCCATTGACCACACCCAAGATACGAGTGATTTTGTCAGAAGCCAGTGAATTAACCAAGGTACGCAGGATCGGAATCCCACCGGCAACAGCTGCTTCATAATAGAGAGCTACATTTTGCTTTTGAGCAATTTCCAGCAACTCTGCTCCATGAACAGCTAGCAAGTCCTTATTGGCCGTTACCACATGTTTGCCAGCTTCAAGAGCACGAGTGATGAACGTTTTCGCTGGCTCAATCCGTCCCATCAATTCTACAACAATGGTAATCTCAGGATCGTTCAGAATTTCTTCAACATTTGTGACAAAATTAAAGTCATTTCCAGCTGCTAAAAGACGATCTTTTTCGGCATCGTCTTTGACCAAGACTTTAGCAACCTCAATCTCTGAATGAGCCGCTTGAACGATTTTTTCTCTGTTTTCTTTCAGCAAAAAAGGCACACCGCTTGCCACTGTTCCAAAACCAAGTAAAGCTATTTTAATAGACATGAAGCACTCCTTGAAAATTTCTTGTATAAAAAATATTATAACAAAATTATATAAAAATGCCTACAAAACTACTTCTTTATTTGTTATAATAGATGTAAATTTCCGCAAGGAATTGTAATTTTTTTAAAAAAGGAGATATTATGACAGGAAAACACAGAGGAAATCGCATGCAGCAACGCAAAGCTAGGAAAAGAGCTATTTTGCTTTCTTTAACAAGTTTATTACTTTTTCTTGTCCTGATTGTAGGTGGCTTTTCTTTACTAGCCAAGCTGCAGAACTCACACAACCAAAAAGAAGCTAATAATGTGTCAACGAACCAAGTCAATACTTCATCTAAAACTTCGTCAGCACCGACTCGGGAAAAAAAGACGACTTCGGATGACAGCAACAAAGACAAGGTAAAATGGGTCAAACAAGACCAACCAGTTCAAGTACCTATCTTGATGTATCATGCTATTCACGTCATGGATCCTTCAGAAGCAGCTAACGCCGGTTTGATTGTGGACCCAGCCACATTTGAAAGTCATCTGAAAGCCTTGAAAGACGCAGGCTACTATCCACTAACACCAGCAGAAGCATACAAGGTACTGACGGAGAACGTCCTGCCAGAAAACAAAAAAGTCGTCTGGCTGACCTTCGATGACAGTTTAAAGGATTTCTATACTAATGCCTTTCCGCTTCTCCAGAAATATGACATGAAAGCAACCAATAATGTCATTACCGGATTTGTTCAAGCAGGGCGTGAAGATATGCTGACGCTAGATGAGATAAAGGAAATGAAGGAAAAAGGCATGTCCTTTGAAGACCATACCGTCAACCATCCTGACCTCTCAGCGACTGCAGAAGACCAACAAAAAATTGAGTTAAAAGACTCCAAGTCTTACTTAGACAAGGAACTGTCTCAAACCACAACAACTGTTGCCTATCCATCTGGACGATACAGTGATGCAACCTTGCAGATTGCTGAAAGCCTTGGCTACAAGATGGGACTGACAACCAATAACGGACTAGCTTCCCTATCAAATGGCTTGCTCTCACTCAACCGCGTACGCGTTAATCCAACCACCACTGCAGAAGACCTGCTAAATGAAATCGCAACAAACTAATCTTATTAAAAAGCCTGCTTCACCTGAAGCAGGCTTTTTCTATTCCTATGATTATAGCTTCTTTCAAACACCAAAAACACCAGCTCCAAAGAACTGGTGTAAAGGTTTATTTAGACTTGATATAGTTGATACCATCCGCTTTCGGAGCAACAGCTTTACCAAAGAATGCCGCAAGGACTACAATCGTCAAGACGTATGGCGCAATCTGCAGATAAACCGTTGGAACGCTTGAAAGCAAAGGCAACTGGTTCCCGATAACCGCCAAACTTTGGGAAGCTCCAAAGAAGAGACTCGCCAACATGGCACCAATAGGACTCCATTTACCAAAAATCATAGCTGCCAAGGCGATAAATCCTGGACCTACGATAGTTGTCACAGCAAAGTTAACAGAGATAGACTGAGCATAAATAGCTCCTCCAATACCACCGAGCAGACCAGAGATCATGACACCGTAATAACGCATGAGGTAAACATTGATTCCCAAGGTATCTGCCGCCTGCGGATGCTCTCCGACTGAGCGAAGACGCAGTCCGAATTTGGTCTTAAACATGACAAACCAAGCAAGGAAAGAGAAAGCAATGGCAAGATAACCAACCAAGCTTGTATGTTTGAAGAAAATATCTCCCAAGACTGGAATATCAGACAGGACAGGGAAATTAAACTTGCCGAATGAACGCTGAATATTATCCGTTTGTCCCTTGTTATAAATAGCTTTAACAAGAAAAATTGCCAAGGCAGGAGCCAGCAAGTTCAGCACTGTACCACTCACAACGTGGTCCGCGCGGAAAGTAATAGTTGCTACAGCATGGATAAGAGAGAAGACAACTCCGACCAAACCAGCAGCAATCAAAGAAAGCCACGGAGTCGCACTACCAAAACTCTTCTCGAAAGTCAGGTTAAAGAGAACGCCTGTAAAAGCCCCCATAACCATGATTCCTTCCAAGCCGACATTAACCACACCAGCGTGTTCAGAGTAAGCCCCGCCAATACTTGTGAAAATCAAGGGAGCCGCATAAATCAGCATAGATGATACTAATAAACTTAATACCGTTACAATATTCATCCTAGTTTCCCTCCTTCACTTTTTTAGCTTCTTGGCGACGATTTTTAAGGAAATCAAAGATAGTCATACCTGTCATACGCTCAATCAGATAGTGGGCGCTGACAAAGAAGATAATAGAAGCTGTTACGATGTTTACAAGTTCTGTTGGAATCTGAGCTACGTTCATACCTGGAGCACCAACACTCAGAACCGCAAAGAGGAAGGCTGCAAAGAGGATTCCAATTGGAGAATTGGCTGCCAAAAGACTTACCGCCATACCATTGAAACCAACACTCAAGGAACTTCCTTGAACAAAGACATTCTGATAAGTTCCAAGTCCTTCTACTACTCCTCCAAGTCCTGCAAGAGCACCTGAAATAATCATAGATACGATAATAGTACGCTTAGATGACATCCCTGCATATTCAGATGCATTTGGATTAAGCCCTACAGCACGAATTTCAAAACCAAGTGTTGTTTTCTTAAGCAAATACCAAATAACCACTACTGCAATCAAGGCAAAGAAGATACCGATATTCATCCGAGAGTTAGACGTAAGACTTCTCAACCACTCTGTTTGATAAATCGCATTGGCACTGACACGCTTACTAGAGTCAACACTCTGCATCACAGATTCTGGGAAACTATGAATAAGAGCATTTCCAACAAAAAGAACAATATAGTTCATCATAATGGTTACGATAACTTCACTCGTTCCCAGATAAGCGCGTAGAATTCCTGGAATAGCACCAACAATACCACCAGCCACTGCTGCAATGACTACAGTCGCCAATAACATCAGAGGACGAGGTAAATTAGGGAAGGAAAGTGCAAACCAACCAGCCAAAATCCAGCCAGCTAAAGCTTGACCAGGAAGTCCAACATTAAAGAATCCAGCACGGCTAGCTACAGCAAAGCCTAAACCGATGAGAATCAGAGGTCCCATTGCGCGAGAAATCTCACCCAAACTTCTCAAAGAACCAAAAGCTGTTTTAAAGA
This sequence comes from Streptococcus sp. 27098_8_82, assembly GCF_041431615.1. Lineage (NCBI taxonomy): Bacteria > Bacillati > Bacillota > Bacilli > Lactobacillales > Streptococcaceae > Streptococcus > Streptococcus sp. 27098_8_82. Next base: position 26,421 of record NZ_JAPVYB010000007.1, on the reverse strand, counting down.
GGGACTCATACCCCCAGATAGCATCATAACCAAAGATGGCCATGACAACCGCTCCCAATAAAATCCCTAGAAGAACTGAGATTAAAGGAACCGCAATCTGTTGTGTTTTTTTAGACATTTGAAGCTCCCTTCTGAATCTTACCACCAGCCATGAGAATACCAAGCTCTTGCTTATTAGTTTCCTCTGGAGTTACAATTCCCTGAATCTTACCATCGTGGATAACGGCGATTCTATCAGAAACATTGAGGATTTCGTCTAGCTCAAAGCTAACAACTAGGACAGCCTTGCCTTGAGTCCGTGCTTCAATCAAGCGTTTATGAATGTATTCAATCGCCCCCACATCAAGTCCGCGAGTTGGCTGACTGACAATCAGAAGGTCTGGATCACGGTCCACTTCCCGAGCAATGATAGCTTTCTGCTGGTTTCCTCCTGAAAGAGCAGAAGCAGGTACATATTCGCTGGCCGCCCGAACATCAAATTCATCCATCAACTTGCGTGCGTAAGAATAAATGTTACCGTAATTCAGGATTCCATTTTTACTGAGCGGTTCTTTATAGTAAGTCTGTAGAGCAATATTTTCAGATATGGACATTGCTAGGACTAAACCATCACGGTGGCGGTCTTCAGGAACGTGGCTGACTTTCATTTCAGTTATCTGCCGCGGCTGCTTACCAATAATAGACTGGTTCTTAATTCTAATCTCGCCAGAGCTAGCTTTTCTAAGTCCTGTAATAGCCTGAATCAGCTCAGTTTGACCATTGCCGTCAATACCGGCAATCCCGACAATCTCACCAGCACGGACATCAAGAGAAAGTCCCTTAACAGCTGGAACACCACGGTTTTCTTCAACAACAAGATTTTTTATTGACAAGACAGTTTCTTGAGGATTAGCAGGCTCTTTCGCAGTCTTGAAGGAAACAGCCCGGCCCACCATCATTTCAGCCAAATCTTGGTTAGTTGCACCAGCAATTTCGACTGTTTCAATGGATTTTCCGCGACGAATAACCGTTACTCGGTCAGAAACTGCCCGAATCTCATCCAACTTGTGAGTGATAAGAATAATAGATTTTCCTTCTTTGACGAGATTCTTCATGATTTTCATCAATTCATCGATCTCAGCTGGCGTCAGAACGGCTGTCGGCTCGTCAAAGATGAGAATGTCCGCCCCACGATAAAGAGTTTTCAGAATCTCAACCCGCTGCTGGGCACCGACAGAAATATCTTCAATCTTAGCAGATGGATCAACTGTCAAGCCGTATTTCTCAGAAAGTTCCTTAATTTCTTTAGTGGCACCTTTCAAGTCCAACACACCATTTTTTGTGATTTCACTTCCAAGGATGATATTTTCAGCGACAGTAAATGCTTCAACAAGCATAAAGTGCTGGTGCACCATCCCGATACCAAGTGAGGCCGCCTTTGATGGAGAGTCCAGTTTAACTGACTTTCCATTCACTACAATCTCACCGCTGGTCGGCTCAAGCAGGCCAGCCAGCATATTCATCAAGGTTGACTTGCCGGCACCATTTTCTCCCAAAAGAGCGTGAATTTCACCTTTTCTGAGTTCCAAATTGATTTTATCATTGGCCACAAATTCACCAAAAATCTTGGTAATTTCTCGCATTTCAATGACATTTTCATGTGTCATGGCTCTTTCCTTTCCAGAATTTCATTTTATTTCAATAAAATTTACTAGCACAGCCAGTGCTAATAAATTCTATTGACACAAAGGCGTCTCAATTTCAAAAAGAAGCGACCCTACACGGTCGGATCGCTCTTAAATTGTTTTATTTGTCAGGAACAGTGATGCTGCCGTCAAGGATTTTTGCTTTCGCTTCTTCAACGGCTTTTTTCGCATCTTCTGACAGGTTTGTAGTTGTCAAGTCAACTCCACCGTCTTTCAGACCGAAGGTTGTAGTTTTACCGCCTGGGAATTTACCTTTAGCAGTTTGGTTAGCAATGTCTTGGACAGTCTTACCAACTTGTTTCAAGCTTGATGCCAAAACAAAGTTAGATTCTTTACCATCTTTAGACTTGTATTTACCTTCTTCAGTTTGATCACGGTCAACACCGAGTACCCAAACTTTTTCATCTTCATTTCTTGTTTCGTTGATTGACTTAGCTTCGTTAAATACTCCAGCACCAGTTCCACCAGCAACTTGGTAAACCACGTCTGCACCTGCAGCATATTGAGCAGCAGCAATTGTTTTACCTTTAGCAGCATCACCAAATGAGCCAGCATAGTCTACTTGAATCTTGATAGACGGGTCAACTGATTTCACGCCAGCTTCGAAACCTTTTTCAAAACGTGTGATAACTGCGCCTTCTATACCACCTATGAAACCAACTTGTTTTGTCTTAGTAGTTTTTGCAGCAGCAACACCAGCAAGGTAAGCAGCTTCATTGTCAGCAAAAATAGCTGAAGCAACATTCTCTTTTCCTTCGATAACATCATCAACAATAACATAATTGATGTCTGTGTTATCTTGGGCAGCAGATTCAACCGCATCACGAAGAGCAAATCCGATACCATATACTAAATTATAACCATCCGTAGCAGCTTGGTTCAGGTTATTCGCATATTGAGACTCGTCATTAGACTGATAGTAAGTAAAGCCGTTATCTTTAGAAAGACCGTTTTCTTTACCCCAAGCTTGCAGACCTTCCCATGCAGACTGGTTAAATGACTTATCATCAACACCGCCAGTATCAGTTACGATAGCAGCCTTCAAATCCGTTTTCGCGTTTGAAGAATCTGAGCGAGAAGCACGGTTTCCACATGCAGCAAGTCCGAATGCTGCGACAGTTACTAGACCAAGACCTAGCCATTGTTTTTTGTTCATTTCTGAACCTCCTAAATAAGATGTGCAACACAGTTGCAAGTTTGAGTTTGGTCAGATGACCGATAACAGACTTATGTTAAATCTGTAAAAGAATATGGAAGTAATTCCTTGACCGTCATCACGACCGTCGATTTATCTTTAGCGACCAAGGTCACTTTTAGATCCTCAGCAAAAAATTCTGCCATTACTTGGCGGCAGGCACCACAGGGCGATATGGGTTTTTCCGTCTCACCATAGACAATCAGCTCCTCGAAGTCTAAAGCTCCTTCTGAAACCGCCTTAAATATAGCTGTCCGCTCTCCGCAGTTGGTCAGACCAAAACTGGCATTTTCAACATTAACGCCGGTAAATACCCGACCGTCTTTAGCAACTAAAACTGCTCCGATAGGGAAATGAGAATAGGGTACATAAGCATTTTTGCTGGCTTGGACAGCCAAGTCAATCAACTCAGTAGTCGCCACTAGCTTCTTCTCCCTTCATAATCGCCACTCCGGCCGAAGTTCCGATACGAGTCGCACCTGCTTCAATAAAGGCCAGCGCATCTTCATAAGAACGAGCACCGCCAGAAGCCTTGACCCCCATATCAGGACCAACTGTTTTTCTCATAAGGGCAACATCTTCGACTGTTGCACCACCAGTTGAAAATCCCGTAGAAGTCTTAACAAAATCAGCTCCAGCTTTCTGAGCCAGTTGGCAGGCCTTAACCTTTTCCTCATCTGTCAGCAGGCAAGTTTCCAGAATTACCTTGACCAAGGTACCGTTAGCAGCTTCTACAACCGCACGGATGTCTCGCTCTACCAAATCATAATCTTTAGATTTCAGAGCGCCGACATTGATGACCATATCCACTTCGCCCGCACCCTTTTGGATTGCGTCCTTCGTTTCAAAAGCTTTCACATCGGAAGTATTGGCTCCTAAAGGAAAACCAATTGGCACACAAACCTTGACATCTGAGCCTTTCAGCTGCTCCGCAGCAAACTCTATCCAGATTGGATTGACACAGATACTGGCAAAATCATAAACTTTTGCTTCTTCAATTAACTTCAGAATCTGCTCTTCTGACGCTTCTGGTTTTAAAAGCGTATGGTCTATGTATTTGTTTAATTTCATGTTGGCTTCTCCTAGAATTAAGCAATAATCTCGATAATCTCGCTTACTGCAACGCTTTCATCACCTATTTTAACATTTTTTTGAAAATCTGTAACTAGTTCTTGAGAAATTTTTTCATTTGAATAAATTTTTGCGAAAACTTCTCCAATTTCGACCTTGTCTCCGACTTTCTTTTCGAAAACAATTCCTGTTTCATAATTTAAGTCGTCAGATTTGACCGCGCGTCCTGCTCCAAGTCTCATGGCAAAGAGTCCGAACTCCATAGCAGGCAGTTCAGTGATATAACCTGCCTGTTCTGCTTTCACTTCTATAATATGAGCTGCACTTGATGGACGATAGAGATCTTCCAAGTCACCACCTTGAGCTACAACCATAGCTTCAAATTTCTTCAAAGCAGCACCGTTGGTCAACTGTTCTCTTACTTCTTCCACCGTTTTCTCAACGTCTGCCAGTCCGAGCATAATCTGAGCCAACTCACAAATGAAAGTTGTGATGTCTTCACGGCCCTTGCCCTGCAAGATTTCCAAGGCTTCTATGATTTCAAGACGATTGCCAATGCTGGTTCCCAAAGGCTGACTCATATCTGTCAGAACAGCTACTGTTTTTCTGCCGACAGCCTTGCCCAAATCTACCATAGTACGTGCTAGTACACGAGCGTCATCAATATTTTTCATAAAGGCGCCTTCACCGACCGTTACATCCAGAAGGATACTATCGGCACCAGCCGCAATCTTCTTACTCATAACAGAGCTCGCTATCAGCGGAATCGTATCAACAGTTGCTGTTACATCTCGCAAGGCATAGAGTAGCTTATCCGCTAGCACCAACTGATCAGACTGACCAATTACTGACAAGCCGATTTCCTGCACCTGCTTGATAAAGTCTTCCTGACTGCGCTCTACCTGAAATCCTTTAATGGATTCCAATTTATCAATGGTTCCCCCAGTATGACCTAACCCGCGGCCGCTCATTTTAGCAACAGGCACACCAAAGCTAGCCACCAAAGGAACCAAGACCAGAGTTACCTTATCACCAACACCTCCAGTAGAATGTTTATCTACTTTTATTCCCGCGATTTCTGACAAGTCAAACTGCTCTCCAGTTCCAACCATGGTCATGGTTAAATCCGAAATTTCCCGAGTCGTCATGCTCTTAAAATAGACAGCCATCGCAAAGGCTGCCATCTGATATTCTGGCACAGTCCCATCCACATAGCCCTCAATCAACCACTGGATTTCCTGACCGGTCAGCTCAAGACCATCTCTTTTCTTTTGGATAATATCTACAGCACGCATCCTATTTTTCGCTCCTTAGTATATAATAGCCTTTGTCCTTCTTAACAATCTCACAATTACCGAAGACAGCTTCCATCTTTGACTTGGCACTGGGCGCTCCTTGCTTCTTCTGAATCACAAGGGTCAAATCACCGCCTTCTGTCAAATGCCCATAGCTTCCGCTGATAACTTCATGTACAACTTGCTTACCAGCACGGATAGGCGGATTACTGATAATATGGTCGAAAACGCCACTGACCTTTTCATAAACATTTGACTGGAAGATATGAGCAGATACCTGGTTTCTCTCAGCATTCTTCTGAGCTAAGTCCAAGGCCCGCTGGTTGATATCCACCATGGTCGCAGTTACTCCGTACGCTTTGGCTAAGCTCAAACCTAAAGGCCCATAGCCGCAACCAACATCAAGCACTCTTTCTCCAGCTTCAAAGTCCAAGACAGACAAAAGAACCCGACTGCCATAATCAATCATTTTTTTACTGAAAACACCAGCATCTGTCAAAAAAGTTAGCCGCTGTCCTAACAGTTCTACATTTAATTCATGAATATCGTGTTTGGCATCAGGATTTTCTGCAAAATACATTTTAGTCATGCAACCATTTTATCATAATTTTCCTAGATTTGTAAATCGTTTTCATTTCTCCAAAAAGTATGTTATACTAAAGTCCATCATACAGGAGTAACTTATGACTAACGAATTTCTTCACTTTGAAAAAATCAGCCGCCATACTTGGCAAAACCTGCACCGCAAAACAACTCCGCCTCTGACCCAGGCCGAACTTAACTCTATCAAGAGTTTCAATGACAAGATTAGCCTGCAGGACGTGACGGACATTTATTTACCCTTGACCAATCTCATTCAGATTTATAAACGTTCTAAGGAAGACTTGGCTTTTTCCAAGGGGATTTTTCTACAAAAAGAGAGCCGGAAACAGCCCTTTATCATCGGAGTTTCTGGCAGTGTGGCCGTTGGGAAATCCACCACCAGCCGGTTGCTGCAGATTCTGCTTTCTCGGACTTTTTCAAATGCGACAGTCGAGCTAGTTACCACAGATGGTTTTTTGTTTCCTAATCAAATTTTAGAAGCTAACGGCATTTTAAACCGCAAGGGTTTCCCAGAAAGCTATAATATGGAGTTGCTTCTTTCCTTTCTGGACAGCATAAAAAACGGTCAGGATTTCCAAATTCCTGTCTACTCACATGAAACTTATGATATCGTCCCTCAAGAAATGCAAGAGGTAAAGGCCGCTGACTTTGTTATCGTCGAAGGCATCAATGTTTTCCAAAATCCACAGAACGAGCGCCTATATATGACAGACTTTTTTGACTTTTCTATCTATGTTGATGCTGAAGTCGAAAATATTGAAAATTGGTATCTGGATCGCTTTAAAAAAATGCTGACGCTGGCTGAAAATGACCCCAAAAACTACTACCACCGCTTCACCACTCAATCAGAAGAGGAAGTAGTAACCTTCGCCCATAATGTTTGGAAAAGCATTAACCTTGTCAACCTGCTAGACTACATTGAGCCAACTCGCAATCGGGCAGAAATTATCCTGCACAAAGCTGGAAATCATGAAATTGATGAAATTTACTTAAAAAAATAAAAAAGCTTGTCAAATCCTAACTTTTCATATATAATTAGATAGTTAGTATTTTCAATGGAGGTGAAACAACTTGGCAAACATTAAATCAGCTATCAAACGCGCTGAATTGAACGTGAAACATAACGAAAAAAACTCAGCTCAAAAGTCAGCTATGCGTACTGCAATCAAAGCATTTGAAGCAAACCCATCTGAAGAACTTTTCCGTGCTGCTAGCTCAGCTATCGATAAAGCAGAAACAAAAGGTTTGATCCACAAAAACAAAGCAAGCCGCGATAAAGCACGCCTTTCAGCTAAACTTGCTAAATAATGCATACAAAGGGAGCTCTCAGGAGCTTTTTTTGTTTCTAACATAAAAGAGATAGGGATGAAAAAAGCAATTATTGGTTATTCCGGTTCTGGCAAATCCACTTTAGTAGCACAACTGTTCAACCACTACCCCATTCCCAAACTTCACATGGATAGATTGCTATTTTTTACTCAATGAAAATCAAAGAGCAAACTAGGCAGCTAGCCGTAGGCAGTACTGGCGTACGGCAAGGCGACGCTGACGTAGTTTGAATTTGATTTTCGAAGAGTATCAACCTGGCTGGAAGGATAGTGACCATGATTGGATGCGAGAACAGATGGACAATTTTTTGTCAAAAAATACCGACTGGATCATTGACGGCAGCTATTCTTGGTGTTTTTATGAACGGCGGATGGCAGAAGCCGACCAAATTATCTTTCTGAACTTCTCTCGCTGGAACTGCCTCTATCGAGCTTTCAAACGCTATCTAAAATACCGCAACCGGACCAGAGAAAGCATGACTCCAGGCTGTCCAGAAAAGTTTGACTGGGAGTTTATCTGCTGGGTTCTTTGGAAAGGACGACGTCAAACAGCACTGGCAAGATATAAGAGAATCCGTCAAACCTTTCCTCAGAAATTCTACGAATTAAGGAACCAAAAAGAACTGACTAGCTTCTTACAGAAGCTAAAAACAAGTGAGCCGTTGTGACTCACTTGTTTTATTTAATTTTCTTTTTCTGTGGGAAAAGAGGCAGGCCTAGAGAAGCTATTTTTTCAGCTGGAACCTTCATCCCGTCCTTAATCCACTTGGAAAGAACGGAAACAACTGCCGAACTCCAGAAGGAATTCATGTAAGAGTTAGTCGTTTTCTTAGCATTGCGATTGCGCTTTTCCAAAAAGTCAAACACGGCCTGGGTCAGCAGCTTTTCAAAATTATAGTCAATGGCTAGACTGATAACCCGAGCTTCTTTCTTGGCTTCCTTAAAAAGAAAAAGCCAAATTTGGTACATCTCAGTTTTAAAGTTAAACTCTTCCAATTTATCCGTAATACCTTGAACAGTGTTTTTAAAAATCTCTTCCAGAATCTGCTCTTTAGAGCTATAATTGCGGTAAAAAGCAGCGCGGGAAACCCCTGCTCGCTCAACCAGCTCTGAAATCGTAATTTTTTTGAGTTCTTTCTTCTCCAGCAGCTGCATGAGAGAAATTTCCAGAGACTCTCTCGTGATTTGATTGGATTCCTGATTGTATTTCTTTAAATTCGCGAGTGATTTTTCCGATATTTTCTTTTCCGACATAACAATTTCTTCCCTCTTGTCTCAGCTGACAGTTTCCGCTTTCTAGTAAGCATTCTTCATGTTATAATTTTAAAAAAAGACAGGTTTTTTGTCAATTTTTTTATTGTACATACTTGACAAAAAAGGAGAAAAATATGACTTGGAAAATTATAGCTGACTCTGGCTGTGACTTTCGTGAAATGGCAAACTTAGCTAAAGACACCCAGTTTGAAAGTGTTCCCTTAACCATTCAAGTGGAAAATGAGATTTTTGTAGATGACAAGCAGCTTGATATTGACCTGATGATGGAGAAGATGTATGCTTCTTCTGCTGCTTCAAAGTCTGCCTGCCCTAGTCCAGATGACTATCTCAAAAGCTTTGAGGGAGCCGACACGATCTTTGTGGTGACTATCACTGGAACTCTATCTGGCAGCAATAATAGTGCACAGGTTGCTAAGAAAATCTTTTTGGAAGAACATCCTGATGCCCATATTCATGTCATTGATAGTCTTTCTGCTGGCGGCGAGGTGGACTTACTTGTGACTAAACTCAATGAACTCATTCAGCAAGATCTCAGCTTTGATGAAGTCGTTCAAGTCATTAGTCGCTATCAAGAGAAAACCAAGCTTCTCTTCGTTCTGGCAAAGGTAGATAACTTGGTCAAAAACGGCCGGCTTAGCAAACTTCTGAGAACCGTTGTCGGCTTGCTCAATATCCGTATGGTCGGTGAAGCTAGCCAGACTGGCACGCTAGAGCTTCTGCAAAAGGCACGCGGCTCGAAAAAGGCTCTTGCTTCTGCAATCGAAGAGCTACTCAAAGCTGGTTACAAGGGTGGCCGACTCATCATCGCTCACCGCAATAACGAGAAGTTCTGCCAGCAATTTAGTCAGCTGATACAAGAAAAGTATCCCCAAGCTCAAATCGAAACGGTTCCAACTTCAGGACTCTGCAGCTTCTACGCTGAGGAAGGCGGAATTTTAATGGGCTACGAAATTTAATACAAGTATCTAAAAAAGTAAAGGATTAGGCTAAGATAATTGACCTAATCCTTTACTTTTTCGATTTAATTCGCTATAATTGAAACAAGTAAAGGAGTTGATATTATGGCCAGAGGAAGAGGCGCCGCAAGCCCCCAAGATAAAGAAGCAAGTCTTCTCATTTCTAAAAAGCTCAAAGAACTTCTCAAGGAAACAGGTAAAAAACAAGTCGAGCTATCTCGTGAAACAGGCATTCCTGCTAGTACGCTGACTGGCTATATCAAAGGGACATCTCTGCCTATCGCAGCCAATCTAGAAAAGATTGCAAGATTTTTTGAGGTAGAGGTCGAAGAAATCGACCCTCGTTACCGACTAATTGCAGATATCCCTCAACAATTTCCCGATTTAAATCGTATTTATCAGCAACTTGACCAAGACAGACAGGAGAAAGGATTAAAGCTACTAGAAGCTAGCCTGACTGAGCAAGAAACACAAGCCAGCTTAAAGGATGACTACTTCCCCTACTTGGTCTATGAGAATTACTATCTCTCTCAGCATAAGCCTGAACAAGCTGATTTAGTCTGGCTGGACAGAGAAATTGACTACGATATTGCCCTTTGGGTACGAACTGACTCGTTAGAGCCCAAGTATCCGAGAGATTCCGTAGCGCTAATCAAGCAGACTCATTTCGAGCTTGCCGGCGCTATCTATGCTATCGATTATGACGGCCAAACCATTATAAAAAGGGTCTTCAACGATCCATCCGGTATCCGTCTGATTTCCCTTAATAAAAAATACAGTGATAAGTTTATCCCGCATGAGGAAGAACCTAAACTCATCGGTCGAGTCATGGCGACTTTCATGCCACTGGATGTAGAAAAAATAAAGAAAAACAAATAACAGTTCTGCAAATGTACAGAGCTGTTATTTTTATGATTATCAGTCAAAAAATCAGAAAGTCTTTCGACTTCCTGATGCTCTTTTAATAAAATACTGCTAACTCTTCATTCAGCTTTTTTATGTAGTGTTTGTGGACTATGTAAGACAACACCGCTAAACCTACTAGAACTAGAGCTACTATTGTATAAATTACCAGAGGCGCAAGAACATTGGATATAAAGAAGAGAAGAGTAATGACAATCAACATTCCTAAAATCAGGGCGATAGCTAGAAGAGTTTTCACCATATTATTATCTCGGCTCATCAATTCTGTGACATTGGACCAGTTAGTCACGAGATGCTTATAGTCTCGGTAGTAACCCCAAGAACTCCACATTAGACTAATCAAGGCCCAAACAATCACCATGCCCAAGAAAGTCACTGGATGCATACCGGAAACAAGGCTGGTTATCAAGAGCAAGGTCAAAGGCAGGATAGACTGGACGGCAAAGAGTTGCCAAAACTTCAGATGAATATACTGCTTCAAATCAAAGGGGAGAACCTTGAGATAATCAAAATTTTCCCTTTCCAGAGAAATCCCAATAGCAGTAAGGTTGCTGCCGCCTGAGTTTAGCGTTGCAATCAAAACAGCCAGAGCCATCATTGGCAAGAGGAAACGTGGTCCCAGATAAGAAGTCAAAGACAGGCCACCTTGTATCATGCCCATTCCCATACTGAAAATGACAATGTAAGGGAGAAAGGCCGACATAAAGATAGCTTGCATAATGACAGAACCCTCGCTCAAGAGCCTGATATTGTAATGCCAGACAAACTTTTTGAGATTTTTTGCTTCCGCAATATTGATGTCATGCACGCGCTCCCGCTTTCCTACTGAAGAGCCCGTCATGAGAGCTGCCTCATAAAACTCTGGAATCACCTTGGTCTTTACGATGAAAAATAGAAGAGCCGCAACTGCAACCCATCCCAAAAATCCCAGCAAGGAAGCTGCATGAAAAGGATGAAGGATAAAATCATAAAAGGCTTGAACTGGCGGGAAGAAAGCTTTAACCTCTGTACGATTTACAACGCTTCTGCTGTTCATTTGATTAATCATAAAATAGAGGAAAAAGGATCCGACGGAAACAAGAGCCAAAATGACATTGGACAGGATGGTCTTGTACTTTCTGAAAAATGCTGTCTTGGTAATAAAGTGGACGGCAATCAAAATCAGAAAGGTGATGACCGAACTTAAAATCAGAATAGCGAGCAGAGCCAAGGGCAGGCCCAAGAAAGGATTGCCACCTTGAAAAGCCAGAACCAAGAAATAACTGAACATAGGCAGAATGGCAATCAGCAAGGTCAGAATAACCGAAATGCTTTTGCCGACGATGATTTCTGCTTCGCTAAAAGCATAGGGACGGTAAGATTGCAAGTCCTTGCTTTCATAAAAGACATTGTAAAAAACCAGAAAGCCCTGAGACATAGAAAAGAGAGCAAAAGCGGAAACCAAATTGGCAAAGAGCCCCGGATTGCCAACCAGTTGGTTCAGGGAGCCCATCAAGCCGAAAAGAAAGAGATAGACCAGTCCTAAAATCAGATACATGCGGATGGCCTTCAGCGATACATTGACCTTGCGCTCAGGATTCTTAGCTTGCATCTTACGGTACTGCTGCAGCTGAGATGGCTGAATGGCATAGAGGATGTTGATATCAACGAGTTTTTTTATAGCTTTAATGCGCATCAGGACTCACCTCTTCTCTGCGGCCTGCTAGACCAAGATAAATGGTTTCAAGAGACTGTTCTGGATGTTGGCCTTTTAGTTCTTCAATGGTTCCATAGAAAATCAATTTCCCTTTTTTGAGAATAGCCACCTTATCACAGAGCTGCTCTGCAACTTCCAAGACGTGGGTTGAAAAGAGAACTGTATTTCCTTTATCTGCATGCTGGCGCATCATCTGCTTGAGGTCAAAAGCTGCCTGCGGATCAAGACCCGTCAGCGGCTCATCCAGCACCCAAATATCTGGATCAGACAAAAGAGCTGCAATAACGAAGACTTTTTGCCTCATCCCATGAGAGAATGAATCAATAACCTCATACCGATGAGAGCCAAAGTCGAAAAGATGGAGCAGATTTCCCAATCGCTCTTCTACTTCAGCATTTGTCATATCGTAAGAAGTCGCTACCAGTTCCCAGAACTCATTGGCAGTTAGGCGCAAAAATAGATCTGGCGAATCGGCTACATAGCCGATTTTTTTCTTGATTTCCAAGCGATTAGCGGATAATTCTTTCCCATCCACAAAAATCTGTCCACTGCTTGGATTGATAACGCTAACCAATGACTTAATGGTTGTAGATTTCCCGGCGCCATTGTGACCAATCAGACCGACGATTTCTCCGCTCTGCAAGGTCAGATTCAGCTGATTGAGAGCTACCGTTCCTTCATAAACTTTAGTGACATCTTTAAATTCAATCATAAGAGAGCTCCTTTACCGATTTCTATACAGATTAGTATACTCTTTTTGCGGCTTTTTGTCTCGTCTCTGCCTAAGGTCGGATACAAGATAAAGCTAAAAGCAGCTAGAACTTCATCTAACTATGAAGTTCTAGCTGCTTTTTGAACAGAACCACTAACGTTGTGAGTATTTCTTTGCTAAACTAGATAAGCCTAGTGTGCTGACCAGCAGAGTCAGGCCAAGATGTAGGATTCCCTTATCTGAATTGCTGCCAGTTTCAGGTAAGGCAGCTGGAGCTTGCTGCTTGCTTATCTTCTGAACTTTTCCTACTGCCTGATCATAATGTTCTGCATAATGAACCGCTAACTGAACTGACGGAACTTCTCCGCCTTCCTCGCTATCTAAGATATACTCAGGAACTTCTAAAATTGCTGGTGCGACTAATTTCGCACCAATAATCTCTGGTAGAGCTGCATAAGCTGTATCAAGAGCATTCGGTATATAGTTTGCCTTTTGCAGGCGACTAGCTTCCAAAGTAGGTATTAGCGCACTGATAGAGTCCGTCTTGAAAGTCACTTCATATTGACGATCAATCGTGAGGTCGCTTGGGTCGTACGTGTTGAAAACCAGAGCCAGCTTATGGCCTTTTTTCACCGTATAGAGATTAGGCTGCAAATAGACTGTATAGTCGTGGAATTGACCAATTTGAGGATCAATATTATTTTGCGAGCTAGATGGCACATAGCCCGATTCTGGATTAGCCAGATTGACCCATCCTTTGGCAATGACTTTGTATTTGGTTTTGACAGTCGCAAAATTTTTGATATCCATATTGCTGAGATTGCTGCCCATCCAGAAGCCATCTTTCTGACTTTCATCACTGGCTGCGCCGTTTCCAACCACATCAAACTCTTGGTCTGATACATCTACTAAGAGAGCATTGACCTGCAGATTACTTCCACCACCCTTTGCCAGAGCCGCCTTGAAATGGACTGGGATATGTCCTTTAATGGTCATATCCTCTTTGACATCTGTCATAAAGGTCAAATTAGCTTTAGAAGAAGCTTTGCTAACCGCTTCATCACGCTTGCTGGTATCAATCCCCGCTCCTGCGTAGTCACTAGAAATCGTTTCTTCTAAGCGCTTGGACTGAGCTGTCAGAATCAAACGATTACTGCTTTTCCAATCATCATAACTGGTCCATTTATTGGGATCATAGTTATTTTGTGCTAAAACAGCAGGAAGTTTGCTGACATCATTTTCTACATCATAAAGGTAATGAGAGAACCAGGTATTGAGCAGGTCATAAAAATCTTGCTTGTTAGCTGTAATACCAAAGCCTCTAGATACGGCAGCTGGGTTGATATGATTCCCTTGGTGAAGATAAAGTTTCACATCTTGACCGGCTTTTTTTAGCGCATCATACATGAGCTCAAAGTGTTTGGTTTTGACATTGTCATCATTCAAACCATGAACTAGCAGGGCACTGGTCTTTATCTTTTCTGGATGTAGCGTGTAATCCCGCTCCTGCCAGACCGGACTGTAATTGCGGCCGTGGGCATTCTGGTCCTTATTTAACTGATTAATGTAGTCAGCATACTTGTTACTGATAGCAGCCCAATCCTTTTGATCCAGCACCCGTGTAGCGACATAGAGCGACAGCCAAGATAAATCACTGTAGGGCGGATTGGTGTAAGCCGACCCTTGACTATTGAAATAATCATACCAGCTGGCAATTCCAGCTGCTGGAACAATGGTTTTCAAGCCTTCAACGCCAGTCGTTGCCACACCGAAAGTTGTCGTACCAGCCCAAGACAGACCAGTCATGCCGACCTTGCCATTAGCCCAGTCGGCCTTGATTTCGATATTGTTAGTTCTGTCTGTGTAGGCCGTTCGTTTACCATTGATCCATTCGACAATATTTTTAAATGCTTCAATTTCTAAATCAGAGCCAGTAGTATTAAAACCTTCAGAACCTTTGGTTCCTAGACCAGCGCTAGAAACAAAGGCATAACCTCGGACGAGGAAATAATCATACCAGTTCAAGTTTTCATAGTCATAAATCCCCTCATATGGACTGTAATAATACCAATCCGATGACATTGCTCTTTTTGCTGCATCAATACTGCTCATGCTAGAAACTGGCTGGCGCTTAGCTGGCTGATTGCGCAGGCTCTTCATGTCATAAGAACCGTTTGTCGGCAGATTGAGACTTTCTAGCGTCACATGGTCTTCGTCCAAGGTTCCAGCGACATAGGGACGAGCTTCCAAGATTGTCGCAGCCTTATAATCACCCTTAGCAACTGCTTTAGGAAGCTGCACAATAGCCTTAACTAAATCTCGCTTACCGTCGCCATCCGAATCGTAGTCAGTCTCTACATAGACTGGGAAACGAACAATCTCACTGCCTTCATAAGTATACTCCTCATATCTGTCTTCACCACTACTATATGGAAAAATTGGCTGTGAACGACCATTTAAAAAGAGGGGCTCTTTCTTTTCGGAGCGATAAGCATCATGCAGTCGCTTGGCAACCGAATACATAGATTGCAGATTAGCACCCTGGACACTGGCTGTCAAATCAGCCTCTTTTTCAATCATCCCCAGACTCTTTGCAAGATTTGCTCTATCCTCGGCACTGCTCCCCAACTGAGAATCACTGACTGCTGCCCACTTGAGTAACTCATCCACAGCCTCTTGCAGGGTTATTTCCTTATCTGAGAGGGAAGGATTTGAAAGAACGCCAGTATAGGCAGATAAATCTTGGCCTTTCACAGCAGTTGAGGCAGCGGAGGGTGCTGAGCTGACATCTTTAGCCAAAGCAAGAAGCTCCTGCTCCTGCGCTGGGCTAAGGCTAGGTACCGTTCCCTCAGCCGCAAGCGGTGCCTTGTCTTGCTTTTCCTGCACCGAATCTTCTGAAGAAGTCTGATTTGAAGTTTCTACTGCCGTTGACTCTTGGTCCTTGGAGCCAGTTTCAGAAGCCTTTGCAACTGTTTCTGTCTTGAGATTGTCCGTGCGCTCGCTGCTAGCTTGAGTCGCCTCATCCGCCTGAACAGCTTGCGCCAATACCAAAGGTGCAAGTAACAAACTTGGTAGGAGTAATGTAACTAGTCTTTTCTTTCTCATAAAGACACCTTTCTTTAGATAAAATCTTTTATAATAAGTCCATTATACTATGTAAGCGCTTTTATTTCAATCTATTCTATCTTTTATCTATGAAAGATGTCAAAATATCTATAGAAGCAGAAAGACGCAAACGATTGCGCCTTTCTGCTTCTTTTGGTACAATAAAGCCAATCAGTGAGAATGAAGAGGAAAATTTATATGGAAAACCAAACTTTAATGCAGTATTTTGAATGGTATCTGCCAGATGACGGTCAGCATTGGAACCGCTTGGCGGAAGATGCACCAAACTTGGCATCGAAAGGAATTCGCAAGGTCTGGATGCCGCCAGCCTTCAAAGGAACAGGCTCTAATGACGTCGGCTATGGTGTATACGACCTTTTTGATTTGGGAGAATTCGACCAAAAAGGGACCGTCCGCACCAAGTATGGATTGAAGGAAGAATACCTTCGAGCGATTGAGGCGCTTGGGCAGAACGGCATCGAAGCTATTGCTGATGTGGTTCTCAATCACAAGGCCGCAGCTGACTATAAAGAGCGTTTTACCGTTGTTGAAGTTGATCCTAACGACCGCACAAAGGTCTTGTCAGAACCTTTCGAGATTAAAGGCTGGACTAAGTTTGTCTTCCCGGGCCGCAAAAAAGCCTATAATGACTTTGAATGGCACTGGTACCACTTCACCGGCACTGACTATGATGCCAAAAACAACAAGTCAGGCATTTTTCTCATCCAAGGGGACAATAAAGGTTGGGCAGATGATGAGCTAGTAGACAATGAGAACGGCAACTATGACTATCTCATGTATGCGGATATTGATTTCAAGCACCCTGAAGTCATCCAAAATCTCTACGACTGGGCCCATTGGTTCATTGAAAGCACTGGTGTACATGGATTTCGCTTAGATGCTGTTAAGCACATCGATTCCTTCTTTATGAAGAATTTCATCCGTGATATTACTGAGAAATACGGCGATGATTTCTATGTCTTTGGAGAATTTTGGAATAGCGACGAAAAGGCCAATAATGATTATCTAGAAAATATTGACTACCGCTTTGACCTAGTTGATGTTAAACTTCATCATAATTTATTTGATGCCAGCAAATCTGGAGCAGACTATGACCTGCGAACTATTTTTGACCAAACACTTGCAAAAAATCACCCCGAATCAGCTGTAACCTTTGTGGACAACCACGATACTCAGAGAGGGCAGGCCCTGGAGTCTACCGTCGAAGAATGGTTCAAGCCTGCGGCCTATGCTCTCATACTTCTAAGAGAAGCTGGATTGCCCTGCGTCTTTTACGGAGACTACTATGGCATTAGAGGAGAATTTGCACAAGAGAGCTTTCAAGAGGTACTGGATAAACTCCTAGACATCCGCCTCAATCTAGCCTATGGCGAGCAGACCGACTACTTCGACGAAGCCAACTGTATCGGATGGACCCGCCAAGGCAAGGACAACGGTCAGCCAATCGCTGTCCTTATCAGTAATGACCAAGCAACCAGCAAATCTATGTTTGTCGGTCCAGAATGGGCTGGCAGAGAATTCAGCGACTATCTGGGTAACAGCTCTCAAATCGTAACTATTGACGACCAAGGCTGGGGAGAATTCCCTGTGGAGGAAGGCTCTGTCAGTGTATGGAGTGTTAGGTAATCAATTTACTTACATATAGCAAACTAAAAACCGATTAGCAGTGCACTGACGAATCGGTTTTTAAGTTTCTAGCCTTTGAGATAGTTAAGAAAGAGCTCCTGTTTTCTATAGAACTGACGTTACATGGAAATCCCAGCCAATAAGATAGAATGAAGTTCACTTACTCCACCAAGCCACTTCTTAGATAAGCATCCACCATACGCTCTGTCGCAACAACTGAATTAATATGGGTACGTTCATAAGAGTGGCTGGATTCGATGCCGGCACCTAGCAGAGCATGCTTGACTTCTGCTCCTGCGCTCATAGCTGCAGAGGCGTCTGATCCGTAAAATGGATAGATGTCCAGTTTGTAAGGAATGTCCTGCTCCTTAGCCAAATTTACCAAATGCTGGCGGAAGCCGTAGTGATAAGGCCCCGAAGCATCCTTGACACAGATGGAAACCGTATACTCATCTGTCTGCTGATCGTCACCCATAGCCCCCATATCAACCGCCAAATACTCTACCGCTTGAGCCGGCAGGCTGGAATTAGCCCCATGACCAACCTCTTCAAAGACACTGAAAGCAAAATGAGTCGTCACCGGCAGTTGAATATTTTCCTTTTTATAAACGCGCAAAAGATTTAGCAAAATAGCTGCGCTGACCTTGTCATCCAAAAAGCGAGACTTGATAAAGCCTGACTCGGTAACTGTGGTACGAGGATCAAAGGAAATAAAATCACCGACTTCGATTCCTAAATCCCGCGTTTCTTTCTCATTTCTCACCTTTTCATCCAAACGAACTTCCATATTGTCCTGAGTACGTTCAACCGTCCCAGCATCCTTATAGACATGGCAAGATGTCTGGTGAACTAAGATAGTCCCACTGATAGTCTTACCATTGCTAGCCACATGGACTAGACAGTTTTCTCCTTCAATCATGTTCCAAGGGAAACCACCAATCCGATCCAGCTTGAGACGACCGTCAGACTTAATAGCCCGAACAATAGCCCCCAGTGTATCCACATGGGCAGTCACTACCCGATGCTGGGCATCATTTTCACCCTTAACCACAACATGAACGCCGCCTTTATTGGTCCGGACAGGCTCATAGCCCAATCTTTCCAGCGTCTTTATCAAATAGTCTGCCACCTCAGCCGTAAAGCCTGTTGGGGAAGGAATAGCCGTTAATTCTTGTAAATATTGAACAGTTTGATTCATGAATGTCTCCTCATCGTTTTTCTTTATTATAGCACAAAGAAAGCCTGAACAAATAGATTTTCAGCAGGTATTAATGATTTTGAGAAATGATGATACCTCTACTTCTAGTATTTCATTTCTATTCTTCCTCATAGAAAAGCTAAAATCATCTAGGTACAAAGACAAGAAAAAATCATCTCAGCTAGCTGAGATGATTTGTCTGGCTAAAATTAATTAGCTTTTTTGAAACGATAGACAAGAGCTGATAAAAGAATCAGTGCAAATCCTGCTGCTATCGCAAAGATAGATGTTTCACTGCCAGTTTTCGGCAAAACTTTTTTGCCAGTTGCTGATCCAGTAACATCTTTTCCATCTTTATCTGATGAATTACCTGGGGTTCCATTTTTCGAACCGCCTGGTTTATCACCAGATGATGACGGTGGTGGTGTCGAATCTGAAGAAGATGGTGGTGGTGTTGGTCCTTGTGGACGTCTAGCTTCAAATGTCCATGTGCCTGTAAATTTGACATCTGAGCCTGCAATAGTTTTACTATCCGCGTCATATTTAAGGAATTTCCAAGTACCTCCAGTTACTTCAATAGAATCCTTGGCTGGCTGAACCGCTTGAACTGCAGTACCATCTGTGTATTCATTGGCATCGGTCGGCAGCAATTCTGTTACCTCTGCAGGTAAGGCGCGATTCGGATCTTCGCTTACAAATTCATAAGTCACCTTATATTTCGGCGCTGGAGTGAAATTCCATTTACCAGTAAATTTAAGGTCCTTATCCGCAACAGTCTGTGCATTCGTTTCTGCATAGCCTTCGAAAGTCCATGTGCCTTCAGTAACTGTAACACTTGTTTTAGCAGGCTGCTTAGCGTCTACATTAGTACCACTAGTGTAGCGATTAGTATCTGCTGGAAGCAAATCAGTTACTTCTTTTGGCAGGTTTGGATAGGCTGGGTTAGAGCTGAGAAACTCATAGCTGACACCATAGTCTTTATATCTGTTGGTGAATGTTGGATTGTTGTCTGTTACAGCAGCTTCCAACTTGGCATTGTTTTCAGTCACTGTGACAGTCACAGTATGTTCTGCACTGTCATAAGTAACTCCCGCTTCATTTCCAGCTACTTCTGTCAGCTTGTAGGTATAAGTCCCTTCTTTATCATAGTTGATTTCAGGAAACTTGATATCACCATTAGCATCATTTGTTGCTTGAAGTTCCACGTTATTTCCGCCAACCTCAGTCAGCTTGAAAGTGTACTTACCAGCTTCAAGTGCTTTACCATCCAGAACTTTCTTAGCGGTAATCGCTGCATTTGCTGGCTCTAACTTGTATGTATTGGTGAAAGCCTCACGGTCATAATTAACCGCTGCTGTCTTAACGCCGTTGTTGTCTGTTACAGTAACAGTGACATTGATGTCTGAATTGGCATCGTTTGTCACACCTGGCAGATTGCTTGCTCGTTCACGAATGACATAGTTAAAGGTTCCCTCATTTTTGAAACGAAGTTTCTTAAAGGTTACGGCACCGTCTTTGTTTGTTACCGTTTGAACAACTTTGTCGTTGTCATCCTTATTGATCAAATCAAAAGTAAATTCACCATCTGCCAAATTGCGGCCAGTCAATTCCTTTTTGACTTTGAAGATAACTTCATCAGAACGGGTACCTTCCCCGACACCATCAAGTGTTGTCAAAGGCGCGAATGGACGTGCTAACAAATCAGGCATCTTTTGCCCATTAGATGTAACGGTTACATCGTTAAAGGCTTTTTTGGTTACCTTATCTACTGGCTCAGTCAAACGAGTCCGGTAGATAACATAAATACCTCTTCCACTCAAATCCCCAGCATTAACTGTGAAATGATTGGAGTCTGTAATTGAAACGACATCGCTTGGGTTAAAGGATTTACGTGTGCCAGAAGCACCTTCCCACTCAGTAAAGTAGTAACCTGTAATCCCTGAATCTTCATCCAGCTCTTGACCTTCTGGAATAGCGTCCTCAATGACAACTTGACCAAGATTTTGGACATCACGATTGACACGGATACGCCAGTTGACGTAGTTTGGATCCTTAGAATCCTGAACACCCCACTTGGAATACCCCTGAGGTTCTTCATCAACCTTGATACGCTTCAGCCTATAGGTTCTAGCACCTGGGAAATTAACTTCTTGCTCTTGATCATAAGGCATATTATCAGCCCAAACCACTGTGAAAGAAGATTGAATACGCTTGGTATCTGGCATTTTCGCAAAATACTCAGCATTTGTGACAGTAATGGTCGCTGTATTGGTAACAGGATCTGTCACCAACTTGGCAACAACAGTACCATCCGGTGCACTTATGTTTTCCTCCAAAGTTCGCTCAATTTTGAACTGTGATGGAACACGATAAACCATGGTATCACCATTATTTAATACTTTGCTATCTGCAAATGTATAGGTCGGAGCAATGTAAAATTTACCTTCACCGTAGCCTGTATCCTTTAAAGGATTAGTATTAATAGTGACATCTGTAGTTAGCTGATAATCACTTTCACCTAACTCTGCAGCAGAAACCCTAGGACTTGAGCTTAACAAGGGAAGAAAGGTTGATACCAAAAGCAGCAAAGTCATCAGAGCATGAGACACTTTATGATAAGTTTGTTTCACCTTGAATGCGGTCCTCCTTCTTTTTATATTTTATTTTAGACAAATGCTGGCAGGCACACCATCACCTGTCTACCCCCTCATTTTCAGCCGATTTTAAATCAAGATTTATTACCAAACTAAAAATGATAGTACTCGTATATGATAAGCAAATATGACATATACATATCAATTATAACATAAAAATTATAATTTACGCCTTGTAAACTGCAATTTTTATTATCATTTTTCTATTCTTTGTCTACTTTCGTTACAAAAAAGTCACAAAAAATGGATTTATTCAGACTTGGATGGATTATTATTGATATATTAGAAATAAATGGCAGAAAAAATACCTAGACTTTTTTAGTCTAGATATTTTTAAATGTATTTCTGAAAAACATTTTGCCGCTTACTTATTAAAGATTGACTGTCTGAAGTCGTCTGTCTCACGAATATAAGCATTATAAATCTTCTTCTTGAGCAGGTTGACCCAGCTAGCATCAACACGGCTGGTTGCATTAGTAATGTTGCGTACATCCTCTGCTACTGCTTCGTCCATCAGCTTCTGCATCTCTTCATAAGAGCGAATGGTTACTTTCTTAGTACTGCTTGGATTTCTAAGCTCGTACTCAATGGTGATTGGTTTAAGCTTGGTCAGCTGATCAATCCGCTCCTTATACATAGCTTTCTTGAAGGCTACCCAGGAGTCATATTCACCCTTGAATACATTTTCCAAGACTTTCTGGTCAGTTACGAGACCAACATCTCTTCCGGACCATCCATCCCACGTTTTCTTACCTTCATCAAAGGCTTCCTTAGAGTACTTACCAGAAACATAAGGGATAAATCCTTCATGGTAACCCTTGGCTGCTAGTAACTCGTAGGCTGTGCGGCGGAACATGACATCACCCGGCGCTCCATTTGGATTGCTTAAAGCTGAGTAGATTGGTGAGAAGAGGCTGAGACTGAGATAGCCATTTCGGCCATATTTCCCACTATCCTTGTTCTCCCGACGAGTGATCACATCATTTTCAATCAGAGAGTCAAAAGTCTTCAGCTGCTTGATTTCCTCAGCAGTAAAGCTTCGCGTCTGGTTACCGGCATGGGTTTCCTTACCATACTTATCAGTAACATAGTAATTCTCCATCTTCCTGAACCACTGAAGCTTAGCGTCATCGCTCTGCTTCAGCATAGAGGTACCTTCTAGGTAATCTAGGGTGTAGATCATGTCAAACATACCATGGACATAGTGCTGCAGGTCTTCTGCATTTTGAACGCGTTCCTTGAAATTATATGTGTGTAGACGCGTCTTAGAATCCTTGTCCACCTTGAAAAGGGTATTGAGCGTAATAGTTGCCTCATCTGCACTTGGAGTGGACTGCAGGAGTCCGCGAGCATAAAGCTCAGCTCCCAGACCTTCGCGGCGGCTATTGCCCTCAAAGTAGATGCCACCGTCAGAATTATGGGTCATTTCATGCGTGTAGACAGAGTTACCATAGTCTTCTAACAATTTAGCTGCATCAAAGTGGGTTACACTTCCTGTAGCATAGGCATTGTAGCCCTTGCTTGGATACCACTTGCCAGCTGGTCCAAAGAACTCCTGCATAGCCAGTGATTTTTTGTCATTAGCTGGAGCCCAATATCTTTGACCAGTCTTGTCAACCAATGAGAATCCATCGTAAACCAGAACAGAACGGAAGAGCTTGTCCTTGCTTTCATCGCTTAGAATCTTATACCAGAAGTCATAGTGATCGCGCTGGTATTCAGCAGTTTTTCTCACTCTGTCTTCGACAAATTCAGCTAGCTCTGCATCTGTCCGAACCCTGCCATTGGCATCAAGGCGATAGCGATCATAAGCTCCCATAGAGATGGTAGACATATTGGAAATAGCATAGACACCCTTCTCAGTCATGGTCAAGAGTGGTAGAAGCATGCCCTTGTGTTCCCAATTATCAGCAGTAATCTTATCATAAACGCCGACAGAATACTTGCTCTTGCCCTCGGCTGCATCCTGAAGCTGTCTCGCTTCTGGCACATCCGACTTGGCCTCAACGATGTAGGCTTTTGTATTGGTCTTGAGCCATTCATTATTGCTCTTGTCCGGCAGGAAGAGCTGACGATAGCCTTCCAGATAGTTAAAGAGCCCTCGTTTACCAGTCGCTTCAGAAAGCGAGGCATCATAAGCCATATAGTTGTTCTTAGCTTTAAGATTGTTCATGCCTGACTTACCAAGTGAAATGATGGTATCTAAGGTTGAAGCATTATGATTTCCAAAGAAGTCAAATTTATAGGCTGACAAATCCTTGACATTGATATTGTCATAGTTGATATTATACCAACGGTTGAGATAGGTTAGACCAAGTAAGAAGGCTTCTTTATTGTCTTTAATTTGCTGAGCTATATAGTCTGCTACAACATTGCCTTCCGTATTGATAGACTTGTCCATAGCCAGTACCTTGCGTAACTCTTCTGACAGCTTGGTCTTGACTTGGTCAAAAGCCGTATCCAGATAGAGATCATCCAGAGAAGTGTCAGCATTCACGCCTAAAACAGTTCGCATAGCCGGTGAGTCCAGGACAACCTTGTTCAACTCCGGCAGCACTTGATTGAGAACCCTGCTATAGTCTGATAGGAAAGCCTCTGGAGTATAAAGGAGATCTAAGCCATTTACACTGTACTCTGCAATTGCCTTATATTTGAAATCTCCCTTATAGGTCAGATCCAGATAGTCAACCGTATTATCCTCAAAGTGCAGCATCAGACGGTTAATCCCAGTCTTGTTGTTATTGATATCAGTGATAATCTGGTCGCCCTTCATCGGAACAACATCCAGCAAATACTCTGTATTGAGCTTGTGATGATCTGGAAGTTTATTTCCATAGGCAACGATGGTCTCCTTATTGTAGAACGGAAGGAGTTTTTCCATGTTAGCATAAGCTATTAAACGGTCTTCTCGAGCATTCTTTTCCTGGGCATAGTTGACAGAATAAAGGTTGAGATTCGTATCTTCCAGCGTGGTCGTAATGTCTAAGCTAGCTAGCTTCTCTTCTGCCTCGTTCAGAGTCAGTGTTGAAGTGACAAACTTGTCATTTTCCAGCGTTTTATTTCCTTCAACGGCATAAGCTTCTGTGATACGGTTATTCTCATATCCCTGATCGCCAGAAATACTGTAAACATTTGTACCGCTGACATTGCTGATGACATTATCAATTAAGCCATTGAAGTAATTGGAACCAACTACGCCACCAATCTGACCGTTTTTAGTAGAGTTTTGAATCTTACCAGCTACATAAGAGCGGCTGATGCGGGCATTGTTTTCTAAACGGCCAACCAGACCGCCAAAGCGTTGGTTGTTGGCTCTAGCGCCTGCTAGAATAGTCACATCTGCCCTGCTTTGGCTAATCAAGGAGTTTCCTCCCTTGAGATTGGCAACCAAACCACCTACATTGTATTCTTTACCCTGTTTATCATTTGACACGATAGTTCCAGTAAAGGAGCTATTGGAAATTTGGGTATTGTTAGCAATAACGACCAAACCTGCTACCTGTGAAGCATTTTCTTTTACTTCTACTCTACCTTGGACTGAAACATCTGTGATTCGAGCATTTTCTGCATTGCGAGCCAGGGCTGCTGAGTCATAAGTACCAACAATGTTGACCTCTTTCAGGTCCAGATTAGAAATAGAGGAATCACTCTTGAGGTTTTCAAATAAAGGCTTGGCCAGATTATAAATCGCGTACTGCTTGCCATCATGGTTACCTGTCAGACTGCCTGTGAAGTTCCCTTTGAGGTATACATAATCTGCAGGAGCCAGACTAACCTCACTAGCATCCAAATCTGCTCCCAGAACATAGTTGCCAGCCATATTTTGCTTCATAGCGTCTACCAATCCAGCAAAGCTAGTGTAGACATTTTGCTGGCTAGGGACTGCCTTACTGATATAGAAGTCATAACCAGCCTTATAGCCTGTCTCAGCTTCTTGGACCAGCTCAGGCAGAGAAACGGTCACCTTATAGACATCTCTGCCATCCTTATGACTTTCCGCTATGCTGTGAACCGGCAGGAGCATTTCCTTAGATTCACTTGATTTGACTTTGACAAAGTAGGTAGACAGATCCGTAGGCATAGAGCTCATGGACACGACGCGCTTAAACTGGTCGTTTTCTTTTCTGTAAAACTCGGCCGAATCAATATCTCGGAAGGCAATCTTCTTGTATTCCAATTCAAAATTGCGGCTGTCCGTTTCAAGTTCTGTGAAGCTGCCATTATCCAGTTCATAAGTCAGCTTGATTTTCAGGGTATAGCCTGTGTAGTAGTCTAAGTCGTCAATCTTCAGACTTCCTGCGAAATTGGTAATCGGAAGAGTGCGGACAAGCTGATCTCCCTGGTATAATTCTGCAGTCGCTGAACGGAAGGACTGGGTCTGGTCTTCCAGTCTATATTGGACTGTAACCGACTTATCATCAGGATTTTCTGTCAGACTTAGAATGGAAACTGCCGGCTTGACTTTAGGCACTCCATTTAGAGCTTCTTTGGCTGCTGTCAGGCTAGCAAATGCTTGGTTGACCTGCACTTGTGTAGCAGTTTGATTATTCAGAACTCCTTCTGCCTTTGTCAATTCGTCAGTATAAGCTGTCTGCTTATCTGAATCCGCATTTTTATATTTAGCAGTTGTTTTAACAGTTGGATTTAAATCGTACTCGTTTTGAAGAGCCGTTTTGACAACCTCAAGACCGCTTAACTGAGCCTTGGCTTGATTGATTTGTCCCACCAGTTGGTTGACTTCTGCTTGGCTAGCATGTGATTGGTTCAGGAGTGCTTGACCTGCTGTCAAAGCAGTATCATAGCTAGATTGATGACTCAGACTATCATTGAAATAACGTGCCTGAGCTTTAATTTGATCCGCTTCCGCTAATAGATTGTACAGTGGAATTAAATCGAACTCTTCTAAAGCATCTGCTTTTGGCGCATCGTTTGGAACCAAATGCGGCTTAGCTGTACCAACTTTAACAACTTGCGTTACTGGAGCCAAGGTTTCTTCATTAGATAGTTCTTGACGATCAATTTCTTGACCATTGGAGCTGTAGACGCGAGTCTTGATGGTTCGCTCACCTTGAACACC
>NZ_JAPVYB010000006.1:0-97819 GCF_041431615.1 Streptococcus sp. 27098_8_82 | reverse complement strand
GTTATCCGCCATAGCTCAGTTGGTAGTAGCGCATGACTGTTAATCATGATGTCGTAGGTTCGAGTCCTACTGGCGGAGTTTCAAAGAGGTTTTTACCTCTTTTTATTTTTAGTGATAGGATATACTGGAGACAAGGTATTCTATAGTCTTATTTTAGTGTATTCTAAAGCTTGACTTTGTATTCTTTATAATTGAATGAAAAAAGCAGAAGTTTGTCTGAGACTAGTTTCTGCTTTTTTCATTAGAGTTTGTTTGATAAAAATGGTTTCTAGGTCTGGTCTTACTCCAGAGTTTGGGGTTCAAAGAAAGCTCGGTAAAGTGCACGAATGGCAGCTTTTTCTTGATTTTTTTCAACAACAAACATGATGGATACTTCGCTTGAACCTTGGGACATCATTTGAATGTTGATGTTGTTTTCCGAAAGAGCTTTGGTTGCAGTGGCTGTAACCCCGATATGACTCTTCATTTTTTCGCCGACAATCATGATAATGGAAAGATCGTGTTCAATTTCTGCATGATCAACCTCTGCTTTTTGAACAAGCTGACGAAGGATCTCTTCCTCTTTGATAGGAGTTAATTCGCGCTCGCGCAAGATAATAGAGAGGTCATCAATTCCTGTAGGCATGTGCTCCCAACCAATATTCAGGTCTTCGAGAATTTGAAGGACGCGTCTACCAAAGCCGATTTCTCTATTCATCAGGTACTTGGACATGTTAATGCTGACAAAGCCTGCATCTCCAGCAATTCCAACGACTGGTAGATGGTCCTTGCTGTGTTTATGGACAATTTGAGTACCTGGATGTTCTGGATTGTTGGTATTTTTAATAACCAGCGGGATTTTGCCGCGGTAAGCTGGAAGCAGAGCTTCATCATGGAGAACTGTAAAGCCAGCGTAGGCCAATTCACGCATTTCCCGATAGGTTAGCTCAGGAATGGAATGTGGTTTGTGAACGATGCCGGGATGGGCAGCAAAGATTCCGTCAACATCAGTAAAGTTTTCATAAACATCTGCTTTGACTCCCGCAGCAATGATAGAGCCGGTAATATCAGAACCTCCGCGAGAAAATGTACAGATTTGTCCATCTTGAGTTACACCAAAGAAACCAGGAATAACTAGAACTTCATCAGAATTGTTGAGTTCTTCAATCTTATCATAGCTAGAAGGGAGAATTCTTGCATTGCCAGGTTCACTGGAAACGACGAGTCCTGCTTCTCTCGGATGTACATAATTAGCTGGAACGCCATTTTGACTGAAATAAGCTGCAATTAATTTAGCGTTGTTGTTTTCTCCTGCTGCAAGGAAAGTATCATAAAGAAATGCATTATCTTCAATTGGCAAAGTTGCAAGGCTTGTGATGCTTTTGGAAATTTTCTCCAGAACTTTTGGCTTCAAACCTAATTCTGCAACCATATCTGCATAGCGATTAATAATCCACTGTTGGTTTGGTGTGACATCATTTCCTGCTATATACTCTCGGTAATATTTAATCAGAGCATCGGTTACTTTGATATCGTCATCATGGCGTTTTCCTGGCGCTGATACTACAACAAATCGACGTTCAGGGTCAGATTTGACAATATTCAAAACTTTTTCTAATTGAGTCGCAGAAGCCAGTGAACTTCCGCCAAATTTTACAACTTTCATAGATTCTCCTATCTTATTTTAAAAATTATAACAAAATTCTGAAAATTATTCAAACACTGTTTTTATACTATTTTTATCCATAATATTGCTTTTACACTTTAAATTTGAAGACCATCTAATTTTTCCCATTTTTTATTTCCTTTCTTTTATATTTTATGATAAAATATAAGTTGTTTATAATTTGAATATCAAATTATTTAAGAATAAAACAAAACGGCTGATTTGAAATCGGGTCGGGAATGGAGCTGAAATGACATTTAATGGAATTCTCTATCACGTAGCAGATGAGGTGGCAACGATTACTTTCAATCGTCCTGAAGTTTCAAATGGCTTTAATATTCCTATGTGTGAGGAAATTTTAGAGGCTATTGAACTTGCTGCTAAGGATGAGTCCGTCAAATTTTTAGTTATCAATGCAAATGGTAAGGTTTTTTCAGTGGGCGGGGATTTGGCTGAGATGCAGAGAGCTGTCAGTGATGATGATGTCCAATCCTTGGTGAAAATCGCAGAACTGGTGAACGATATTTCTTTTGCTATGAAACGTCTGCCTAAGCCGGTTATCATGAGTGTTGATGGCCCTGTTGCTGGTGCGGCTGCTAATATGGTCGTTGCAGCAGATTTCTGTATTGCCACTGAAAAATCCCGCTTCATTCAGGCCTTTGTTGGGGTTGGTCTGGCGCCAGATGCTGGCGGTCTTTACTTACTGACTCGTGCTATCGGGGGGACTCGTGCGACCCATCTGGTTATGACTGGGGAAGCTCTGACTGCAGAGAAAGCTCTGGATTACGGCTTGCTTTATAAAGTCTGTGAAGCAGAAAAGTTGGAAAAAACAACGGAACAGTTGCTGAAAAAGCTGAAACGTGGCTCTCTAAATTCTTACAGAGCAATGAAAGAAATGGTTTGGAAGAGTCTGTTCAGTGGCTGGTCTGAGTATGCAGAGCTAGAGTTGGAACTACAGAAATCGCTGGCTTTCACAGAAGATTTCAAAGAGGGAGTTCGGGCACACTCTGAGAAGCGTCGTCCAAATTTCACAGGTAAATAATATATTGGTTCAAGGTTGCTTAATTTGTAAGTTGTTTACGAAAATATTTGAAAATCAAATTAATTTTCAAAAAAGCTTGCAAATTACTTTTCTATCTGATAAAATTTGATTGTCAAAGTATTTTCTTAAGGAGGGTTGGTTTTGAATTTTCAGTTAGTAAATGATTACTTAACGTCTATTTTCAATAATGTCTTGGTTATTGAAGAATCGAGCCTAAGAAGCAGTCGCTTCAACGATGTCTCCATTAAGGAAATGCATACAATAGATGTCATTGGCACAACCCCAAATGCTACTCCAAGTGATATATCACGAGAATTGATGGTTACCTTGGGGACTGTTACGACTAGTTTGAATAATCTGGAACGTAAGGGTTATATTGAGCGGCGTCGGTCGGAAGTTGACCGTCGTGTGGTACATCTGAATTTGACAAAGAATGGGCGGCTTTTGTATCGTCTTCACAAGCGATTCCATAACCGCATGGTCATGCAGGTAGTGGATGGGATGAGTCCAGAAGAGAGACAAGTGATGCAAAAGGGCCTGCAAAATTTATATAGTTTCCTAGAGGATTTGAAATAATGAACTATGCTAAGATTAGCCAGGTGGCTCATTATGCTCCCCGTCAGATTGTCAGCAATGATGATCTAGCCAAGATTATGGATACCAGTGATGAGTGGATTTCAAGTCGAACTGGGATTAAAAACCGCCATTTATCGTCAGATGAAACGACCAGTGATTTAGCTACAAAAGTAGCAGAGAATTTGCTGCAAAAGTCAGGGATTTCTGCTCAATACCTTGACTTTATCATTGTTGCCACCATTACGCCGGATTCTTTAATGCCTTCAACGGCTGCGAGAGTACAGGCAAACATTGGTGCTAACAATGCCTTTGCCTTTGATTTGACGGCAGCTTGCAGTGGCTTTATCTTCGCACTATCTACTGGGGAAAAATTTATTTCTTCAGGCCGTTATCAAAAAGGTCTAGTCATAGGAAGTGAGACGCTCTCTAAGACTGTAGATTGGTCGGATCGTTCAACAGCGGTTCTCTTTGGAGATGGCGCTGGCGGTGTACTGTTGGAAAGTGCTTCAGAACAGCATTTTTTAGCTGAAAGTCAGTTTACGGACGGATCTCGCGGAGATAGTCTGACCTGTGGAAAAATCGGTTTGTCTTCACCTTTTTCAGAAAAAGGTGAGAATCAGCCTTATCTGACAATGGACGGTAGAGCTATTTTCGACTTTGCTATTCGTGATGTTGCTCGTTCTATCAGGGAAACCATTGAAAGCAGTCAGCTTTCAGCGGAAGATTTGGATTTTCTGTTGCTGCATCAGGCCAATATCCGTATTTTGGATAAAATGGCTAAGAAGCTTGGTGTTGCGCGGGAGAAACTTCCAGCCAATATGATGGAATATGGCAATACTAGCGCTGCTAGCATCCCGATTTTATTATCTGAGTGTGTCGAGCAAGGACTGATTAAACTGAACGGAAATCAGACAATTTTGATGTCAGGTTTCGGTGGAGGTTTGACATGGGGCACGCTTATTGTTACAATTTAGTTAATCAAGTGGAAACACATGATAAAAAATATTTTATTTTTAAAGGAGTCTATCCATGGCAGTATTTGAAAAAGTACAAGAAATTATCGTTGAAGAACTTGGCAAAGAGCCATCAGAAGTTACTCTTGAGTCAACTTTCGATGATCTTGAAGCAGATTCATTGGATTTGTTCCAAGTGATTTCAGAAATTGAAGATGCATTTGACATCCAAATCGAAACTGAAGAAGGTTTGAACACAGTTGGTGATTTGGTTGCTTATGTAGAAGAAAAAACTAAATAAGCAAGTAACTGAGAGTATCGAAAGATATTCTCTCTTGTTTAGGTAATAGTTTGACTGTCAAAGTAAAGGAAATACATCTAGCGTGTGGTAGTTTGAAATCAAGCTATTACTTAAGCAATGATAAAAGGAAGGTATTATGCAAACACGTATTACAGAATTATTGAACATTGATTACCCTATTTTCCAAGGCGGAATGGCCTGGGTTGCTGACGGTGACTTGGCTGGCGCAGTTTCAAAAGCTGGTGGTCTTGGTATCATCGGTGGCGGAAATGCACCTAAGGAAGTGGTAAAGGCTAATATTGACAAGATTAAGTCTTTAACAGACCGTCCTTTCGGTGTTAATATCATGCTGCTGTCTCCTTTTGCGGACGACATTGTGGATCTCGTCATTGAAGAGGGAGTAAAAGTAGTAACAACTGGTGCAGGTAATCCAAGCAAACACATGGCTCGTTTCCATGAAGCGGGGATTACAGTTATCCCAGTTGTGCCAAGTGTGGCCTTGGCTAAGCGGATGGAAAAAATCGGTGCGGATGCGGTCATTGCAGAAGGTATGGAAGCCGGCGGTCATATCGGTAAATTGACTACCATGTCCTTGGTTCGTCAGGTTGCAGAAGCAGTTAGCATTCCGGTTATTGCTGCCGGTGGTATTGCGGACGGTTCTGGGGCTGCAGCTGGATTTATGCTGGGAGCCGAGGCCGTTCAGGTTGGAACTCGCTTTGTCGTTGCTAAGGAATCCAATGCCCATCAAAACTATAAGAACATGATTTTGAAGGCTCGCGATATTGATACGACTATCTCTGCCCAGCATTTCGGCCATGCGGTTCGTGCTATCAAGAATAAGCTAACGCGTGATTTCGAAAAGGCGGAAAAAGAAGCCTTCAAGCAAGAAAATCCAGATTTGACTGTTTTTGAAAATCTTGGAGCTGGTGCTTTGGCCAATGCGGTTGTTCGCGGAGATGTGGAAAATGGTTCCGTCATGTCTGGTCAAATTGCTGGTTTAATCAGTAAGGAAGAAACAGTCGAAGAAATCCTCAAAGATATCTACTATGGTGCTGCTGAGAAGATTCAGCAGGAAGCAAAACGTTGGGCAGGAGTAACTAGAAATGACTAAAAGAGCCTTTCTCTTTGCCGGTCAGGGAGCGCAGTACCTTGGAATGGGGCGTGAGCTTTATGATCAGTATGAGCTTGTGCGGTTAACTTTTGATGAAGCTAGCCAAGTTCTAGGCTATGATGTCCGAGCTTTGATCGATCAAGATGAAGAAAAGCTCAATCAAACTCACTACACGCAACCGGCTATTTTAACAACTTCAGTAGCTATTTATCGGCTCTTGGCTGATAAGGGAATCGAGCCTGATATGGTAGCAGGTCTCTCGCTTGGAGAATATTCTGCTTTGGTGGCTGCGGGCGCTCTTGATTTTAAGACTGCAGTGGCCTTGGTTGCTAAGCGCGGTAGCTTCATGGAAGAGGCTGCTCCAGCTGGCTCTGGGAAAATGGTCGCAGTTTTAAATGCTGAGGTTTCTCTCATTGAAGAGGTCTGTCAAGAAGCAAGCGCTATTGGTGTAGTCTCACCAGCTAACTATAATACGCCTAGTCAGATTGTTATTGGCGGTGAAGTCGCAGCGGTAGATAAGGCTGTAGAGCTTTTGAAAGATGCTGGTGTTAAGCGCTTAATCCCGCTCAATGTATCCGGACCTTTCCATACGGCGCTTTTAAAGCCAGCCAGCGAACGATTGGCAGAAGTCTTGGAAACAGTTGAGTTTTCAGATTTTGTACGGCCATTAGTCGGAAATACTGAAGCAACTGTGATGGAAAAAGAACGAGTCAAAGAGCTTTTGACTCGTCAGGTAATGGAGCCAGTGCGCTTTTATGACAGCATTGCTAAGATGCAGGAAGCTGGTGTGACTGAATTTATCGAAATCGGTCCTGGCAAAGTTCTGTCTGGTTTTATTAAGAAAATTGATAGGTCTGCGGATGTACGCCAAGTTGAAGATGTAGAAAGTTTGAATGCTCTTCTAGAAAAATAATGAGGAATCATCATGGAATTACAAAACAAGAATGTGTTAATTACAGGGTCCGCTCGTGGGATTGGGCTGGCAATTGCGCATAAATTTGCCAGTGTCGGAGCCAATGTTATTTTAAACGGACTAAGCGGGATTTCTGATGATATTTTGGCTGAATTTGCCGGCTATTCTGGTAAAGTCGTAGCTGTTATTGGGGATGTGTCTAAATCTGCGGATGCTCAGCGGATAGTGGAAGAAGCTGTTGCGGCTCTGGGGTCTGTTGATGTATTGGTCAATAATGCTGGTATTACTCGTGATAAGCTCATGCTGAAAATGACGGAAGAAGATTTTGAGCAGGTGTTGAAAGTGAATCTGACTGGAACGTTCAATATGACACAATCAGTCCTGAAACCGATGACAAAAGCTCGTCAGGGTGCTATTATCAACCTATCGAGTGTCGTTGGTTTAGCTGGAAATATCGGTCAGGCAAACTATGCAGCCTCCAAGGCCGGTCTGATTGGTTTTTCTAAGTCAGTAGCCCGTGAAGTGGCAGCGCGTAATATCCGTGTGAACTGCATTGCCCCTGGCTTTATCGCATCTGATATGACAGATGTACTTCCAGAAAAAGTAAAGGCGGCGTCTCTGGCACTCATTCCGATGAAGCGTTTTGGTACTCCGGAAGAAGTAGCAGATGTTGCTCTCTTTTTGGCGGGTCAAGAATATCTGACGGGTCAAGTCATCACGATTGATGGCGGCTTTACTATGCAGTAAGTCACAATTTTTGAATAATAACGAGTAGAAAATCAGTTGATTCATCTAAATAAAGGAGCTCAATATGAAACTTAATCGAGTTGTTGTAACAGGATACGGTTTAACTTCACCTATCGGCAATACTCCAGAAGAATTCTGGAATAATTTAAAAGAAGGCAATATTGGAATCGGTCCAATTACTAAATTTGATCATAGTGAATACAGTGTTCACAATGCGGCGGAAATTCAGGATTTCCCTTTTGATAAATACTTTGTCAAAAAGGATACCAACCGTTATGACAATTATACACTTTATGCGATTTATGCCTCTCAAGAAGCGGTCAACAATGCTCACTTAGATGTAGAAGCGTTGGATAAGGATCGCTTTGGTGTCATCGTGGCTTCAGGTATCGGCGGGATTCAGGAAATTGAAGAACAGGTTGTTCGCTTGCATGAAAAAGGTCCTAAACGTATCAAACCTTTGACCTTGCCAAAAGCCCTGCCAAATATGGGGGCAGGAAATGTGGCTATGCGCTTTGGAGCCAATGGTATCTGTAAGTCTGTCAATACAGCTTGTGCCTCAGCTAACGATGCGATTGGTGAAGCTTTCCGCTCAATTAAGTTCGGTTATCAAGATGTGATGCTGGTTGGTGGTTCAGAAGCTTCTATTACACCATTTGCGATTGCTGGTTTCCAAGCTCTGACAGCTCTTTCTACGACAGAAGATCCTAAGCGTGCTTCTATTCCGTTTGACAAGGACCGCAATGGTTTTGTCATGGGTGAAGGTTCTGGTATGCTGGTTCTGGAAAGTTTGGAACATGCTGAGAAACGCGGAGCTACTATCCTGGCTGAGGTGGTAGGATACGGCCACACTTGTGACGCTTACCATATGACTTCTCCGCATCCAGAAGGTTTGGGTGCTATCAAGGCTATCAAACAGGCAGTTGAAGAGGCTGAAATTGAGCCGAAAGATGTAGCTTATGTTAATGCTCACGGCACATCAACCCCCGCTAACGAAAAAGGCGAAAGCGGAGCCATTGTTTCTGTCTTTGGTAAAGATGTAGCGGTGTCCTCTACTAAATCCTTTACAGGACACTTACTCGGTGCAGCGGGCGCGGTTGAGGCTATTGCGACGATTGAAGCAATGCGTCATAGCTATGTACCAAAAACAGCTGGTACAACAGAGCTGCCAGACTATATTGAAGCCAACGTTATTTACGGTCAAGGTAAGGAACAGGAAATCCCTTATGCGATTTCCAATACATTTGGCTTTGGCGGCCACAATGCAGTTCTTGCCTTTAAACGCTGGGAGGCTTAAAAACCTATGAATATCAACGAAATTAAAGATTTAATGGCGCAGTTTGACAAGTCTAGTCTGCGTGAGTTTTCTTACAAAAATCAGAGCGATGAGCTGACTTTTAGTAAGAATGAAGGTCAGGCTGCAGTTCCAACAGCCAGTGCTGCTCCAATTGCTGTACCTTTGCAGGCTGCAAGTGCGCCTGTGATTGAGCCAACTCCTCAAGCAGCTCCGTCTGCAGAGCCAGAAATAGCTTCAGAAGATCCGGCACCTGCTGCTGAAGGTGATGTTGTGGAAAGCCCTTTGGTTGGTGTGGCTTACTTAGCAGCTGGTCCAGACAAGCCGCCGTTTGTATCAGTTGGAGACCAAGTTAAAAAAGGTCAAACCCTGATGATTATTGAAGCAATGAAGGTCATGAATGAAGTTCCAGCACCGAAAGATGGTCTGGTTACAGAAATTCTGGTTCAGAATGAAGAAATGGTTGAATTTGGGAAAGGGCTGGTACGCATCAAATGATTGATATTAATTCAATAAAAGAAGCACTTCCGCACCGCTACCCAATGCTTTTGGTGGATCGTGTTTTGGAAGTTAGCGAAGATGAGATTGTTGCTCTGAAAAATGTGACAGTCAATGAGCCTTTCTTTAATGGACATTTTCCTCAATATCCTGTTATGCCAGGTGTCTTAATCATGGAAGCTCTGGCTCAAACGGCCGGCGTACTGGAATTGTCCAAAGAAGAAAATAAGGGCAAACTGGTCTTCTACGCTGGCATGGACAAGGTTAAGTTCAAGAAGCAAGTTGTACCAGGTGATCAGTTGATTATGACAGCTAAGTTTGTTAAGCGCCGCGGAACGATTGCGGTTGTAGAGGCGAAAGCAGAAGTTGATGGAAAACTTGCAGCCAGCGGTACTTTGACCTTTGCGATTGGTCAGTAGATAAAAGGAGCTTTCACCATGTTTCGTAAAATTTTAATTGCTAACCGTGGGGAAATTGCGGTCAGAATTATTCGTGCAGCCCGCGAGTTGGGAATTGATACGGTAGCTGTTTATTCAACGGCTGACAAGGAAGCACTCCATACCCTATTGGCTGATGAGGCAGTCTGTATCGGTCCAGCCAAGTCCACAGATTCTTATCTGAATATGAACGCTGTCCTGTCTGCTGCTGTTCTGACAGGTGCAGAAGCCATTCATCCTGGTTTTGGTTTTTTGAGTGAAAACTCTAAATTTGCGACCATGTGCGAAGAAGTCGGCATTAAGTTTATTGGACCTTCAGGTGCTGTTATGGACTTGATGGGGGACAAGATTAATGCTCGGGCTCAGATGATTAAGGCGAAAGTGCCGGTCATCCCAGGTTCTGATGGAGAAGTTCATACCTCTGAAGAAGCCTTGGAAGTTGCCGAAAAGATTGGTTATCCAGTCATGCTTAAAGCTTCTGCTGGCGGCGGCGGCAAGGGCATTCGTAAGGTTGAAAAGGCTGAGGATTTAGTAGCGGCCTTTGAGTCTGCGTCTAGCGAAGCCAAAGCGGCCTTTGGTAATGGTGCCATGTATATGGAGCGAGTAATCTATCCAGCGCGCCATATTGAAGTGCAGATTTTGGCTGATCAGCAGGGGCATGTGGTCCACTTGGGCGAGCGGGATTGCTCTTTGCAGCGTAATAATCAGAAAGTGCTGGAAGAAAGTCCATCTGTGGCGATTGGGAAAACCCTACGTCAGCAGATTGGTGAAGCAGCCGTTCGGGCTGCTCAGTCTGTCGGCTATGAAAATGCTGGAACGATTGAGTTTCTGCTTGATGAAGCCAAGGGTGAATTCTACTTTATGGAGATGAACACTCGGGTGCAGGTTGAGCATCCAGTCACCGAGTTTGTTACCGGTGTGGATATTGTAAAAGAGCAGATTAAGATTGCAAACGGTCAAGAGCTGTCCTTCAGTCAGGATGATGTTGAAATCCGAGGGCATGCGATTGAGTGTCGGATCAATGCTGAAAATCCAGCCTTTAACTTTGCACCGAGTCCAGGTAAGATTTCAAATGTTTATCTGCCAAGCGGTGGAGTGGGTCTGCGCGTGGATTCAGCCGTCTATCCTGGCTATACCATCCCGCCTTACTACGATAGCATGATTGCGAAGATAATTGTTCATGGGGAAAATCGCTTCGATGCTCTGATGAAGATGCAACGTGCACTCTATGAACTAGAAATTGACGGTGTTGTGACCAACAGCGGCTTCCAACTGGACTTAATCTCAGATCCTAATGTAATTGCTGGTGATTATGACACAGCCTTTCTCATGGAGAAGTTCCTTCCGGCTTATCAAGAGAAACAATAGATACGACATATAAGAGCTACTCTGCAAACTCGAAAGACAGTGACTCTTGCAGTTTGATGTGCCTGAGTATAAAATCTTGAAAAGGAGAAGACGTAAACGATGGCTTTGTTTTCAAAGAAGGATAAATATATCCGTATCAATCCTAATCGAGCGAGTCGGGAAAAGCCTCAAGCAAAGCCTGAGGTACCAGACGAACTCTTTTCGAAATGCCCAGGTTGTAAGCATACCATTTACCAAAAAGATCTTGGAAATGACAGTGTATGTCCTAACTGTGGCTATAATTTCCGTATTTCTGCTCATGAGCGCTTAAATCTAACTGTGGATGAGAACAGTTTTGAGGAGATGTTCACTGGAATTGAAACCAAGGATCCTCTGAACTTCCCTAATTATCAAGAAAAATTGGCTCTTACCCGAGAGAAGACAGGCTTAGACGAGGCGGTTCTGACTGGAACAGCTAGTATCAAGGGACATAAAACGGCTCTTGGAATCATGGATTCGAACTTTATCATGGCATCTATGGGGACAGTAGTGGGTGAAAAGATTACCCGTCTCTTTGAGTATGCGACAGAGCATAAATTGCCAGTCGTTCTGTTTACGGCTTCTGGCGGTGCCCGGATGCAAGAGGGCATTATGAGCTTGATGCAGATGGCTAAGGTCTCTGCGGCTGTTCAGCGGCACTCTGCTGCGGGACTCTTCTATTTGACTGTCTTGACAGATCCGACAACTGGCGGTGTCACAGCCTCTTTTGCCATGGAAGGCGATATTATTCTGGCTGAAACACAGGCTTTGGTTGGATTTGCCGGGCGTCGGGTTATTGAATCCACTGTTCGTGAGAAGCTGCCAGATGATTTTCAAAAGGCTGAATTTCTCATGGAGCATGGTTTTGTAGATGCCATCGTCAAGCGTGGTGACATGAGAGATACACTTGCTACCTTATTAGCATTCCATGGAGGTCAAGCATGACAAAAATCACTCGGATTATTAAAGAAGCGCGTGATCAGGCTCGTTTGACTGCGCTGGATTTTGCACAAGGAATTTTTGAAAACTTCGTCGAGCTGCATGGGGATCGCTCTTTTCGAGATGACGGTGCGGTGATTGGCGGTATAGGGACGCTAAACGGTCAGCCTGTAACGGTAGTCGGTATTCAAAAGGGTCGCAATTTGCAAGACAATCTGCGCCGTAATTTTGGACAGCCGCATCCGGAAGGCTACCGTAAGACTCTGCGTCTCATGAAGCAGGCGGAAAAATTTGGCCGTCCCGTGGTAACTTTCATCAATACGGCAGGTGCTTATCCTGGTGTCGGTGCTGAGGAGCGAGGCCAAGGGGAAGCTATTGCCCGTAATTTGATGGAAATGAGCAATCTCAAAGTACCGATTATTGCCATTATTATTGGTGAAGGTGGCTCAGGCGGAGCCTTGGCTTTGGCTGTAGCAGACAAGGTCTGGATGCTGGAAAACTCTATGTATGCAGTTCTCAGCCCGGAAGGTTTTGCTTCTATCCTCTGGAAAGACGGAAGTCGCGCTATGGAAGCGGCAGAATTGATGAAAATTACTTCACATGAGCTCTTGCAGATGGAAGTGGTGGATAAGGTTATTCCTGAAAGAGGCTTTAACAACCATGAATTACTGGCTGCAGTGAAAGAAGAAATTGCTGCTGAGTTGGATAGTCTCTCTCAGCTTCCTTTGGAGCAATTATTGGAAAATCGCTACCAGCGATTCAGGAAATATTAAAAAATCGAAGCCAAAAGGCTTCTTTTTCTCGTTTCGGATTCTTGTTTGAAATTGATGTGGAGCTACCTCATGAGGGTAATATATTTTAGTTTGAAAAATCGCATTATATTCTCTTTATAGGACTTATATAAAATATATATTATACAAGCTATTGGTCCTATGTTAAGATAGTTTCTAATTAAAAGAAATGAGGTTTCATATGTCAGAATTTACTATCCACACGATTGAGTCCGCACCAGCTGAGGTAAAAGAGGTCCTGGAAACTGTTCAAAAAGATAACGGTGGCTACATTCCTAATCTTATCGGACTTTTGGCCAATGCGCCAACTGCTTTGGAAACTTATCGGACGGTTGGAGCTATCAATCGCCGTAACAGCCTGACACCAACTGAGCGTGAAGTAGTGCAGATTACGGCTGCAGTTACCAATGGCTGTGCTTTCTGTGTGGCGGGCCATACAGCTTTTTCAATCAAGCAGATTCAAATGAATGATGATCTTTTGGAGGCTCTGCGCAATCGTACTCCGATTGATACAGATCCGAAGCTAGATACGCTTGCTAAATTTACCATTG
Organism: Streptococcus sp. 27098_8_82; assembly: GCF_041431615.1. NCBI lineage: Bacteria > Bacillati > Bacillota > Bacilli > Lactobacillales > Streptococcaceae > Streptococcus > Streptococcus sp. 27098_8_82. Next base: position 84,635 of record NZ_JAPVYB010000006.1, on the reverse strand, counting down.
CTGTCATTAATACCAAGGGACGGGTCGGAGATGAAGCCTTGGCAGACTTCCTAGAAGCGGGCTATACGTATGAGAATGCTCTGGATGTAGTTCTGGGTGTCAGCCTTGCGACTCTTTGCAATTATGCCAATAATCTGGCCAATACACCAATTAATCCAGAATTGCAGCCTTATGCCTAGTCTTTGAGGAGGAGGGAAATGACATTTTTTTCAGAAGAGTTTATCAACTGGTTGGATGATCACGCTGATCAGATTGACAAAGAATCCTGTGTAGCGGGTAACCAACTGATTGAGCGTATTGCTGCTGAAGGAGCCTTTCGGGTTGGCGTTCCAGAAGAGCTGGGAGGCCGAGGTGGCAATGATACCGATGTGATTGAAGTGCTCAAGGAGCTGGCTCACCATTCTTTGACCGCTTCATTTATCTCTTGGGGGCAAAGGACCTTTATTGATAACGTTTTAAAGTCTTCTAATCCCTACTTTAGAGACCACTATTTGGAAGGGCTCCTGTCAGGGGAATATGCAGGTGCGACAGCCCTGTCTAATGCTGTTAAATTCCTGTCGGACCTAGAGGAGTTAAATGTCTCTATTGTGGAAGAAGATGGACAGCTTTATCTCAAGGGACGTCTGCCTTGGGTAACCAATGCTTGCGCGGATCGCTTTCTCAGCATATTTGTTGCCGGTTTCGAAGACGGGAGCCGCCAGCCGCTGGTTCTGGCTGTGCCATCTGACGCAGAGAATTTCTCCCGTTCAGCGGATTTAGAGTTTGTATCTTTGCAAGGGGGAAATACAGCTGCCCTGACCTTTAATCATGTACCTTTGCAAAAGGAATGGATTCTCGCTCAAAATGCCCAGGCCTTTTTGGCAGAAAATCGACCAGCTTTTCTAGGTTATCAGTTTGGTTTGGCTCTTGGCCTAGCAGAGAAGTCTCTGGAGGAGGTCGAAGCCAATCTGTCAGTCCGCTCTATTTTGAGAGAGGAGTGGGAGGAGCAAGTGGCTGCTCTGACTGAAATCCAGGATCAGCTCTATAGAGGTCTTCTCCAGTCTGGCTATTTTGTTGAACGTCCTAAGGAGCTCTTCCAGCTGCGAATTGATATAGTTGATGTGGTAGCCCAAAGTCTGCTCTTGGAGCTGCAGGCTAGTGGAGGCAGAGGATACTTGAGTAATTCGACTTCTGGCTTTATCCGCCGTTGGAACGAAGGAGCTTTTCTTCCCATTGTCTCACCGAGTGCAGTCCAGCTACGGCATATTTTAGAAGTTTCATAGAAATGATAACAAACAAACGTTTGATTATCATTGAAAAGGGGTTTTAAGACATTACTATAAAGGAGTTGCTTCGTGAACAGCAAACGACCGCCCATTCTCTTATCTGGGTTGATTCTTGGCCTATTTGGTTTGGCTAATCTTTTACTGAACTACCATTCTATCTTTTTCCACTTCTTGAATGGTCTGGCTTTGATACTTTGGCTTTATCTGACACTGGCTTTAGTGCTGTCATTTTCGGACTATCGGCAAGATTTGCAAAAGGCCCCATTCTTATCGAGCTTTGCGACTTATCCTATGGCTAGTATGCTCTTAGCTGCTTATCTGAACAAGCTTGGTTTACTTTGGATGAGCCAGTTGCTTTGGTACTTGGCCTTGCTGCTGCATATTTTTCTAATAGCTATCTTTACTTGGAAGTATGTGCTTAAGACCGAGGGATTATCTTTGACCCCGAGCTGGACGGTCCTATATGTTGGATTGGCCATGGCAAGCTTGACCCAGGGTGTAGTCCATCAGCCGCTTTTAGGCTATTTGGCTTGGTTTTTTGCTCTGCTACTGAGTTTGATTCTCTATCCCTTATTTTACAGAGCTAGGCGGTCACAAAGGCTGCCTGATGCTTTAAAGCCGCAGTGGGCCATTTACTGTGCGCCTTTTTCGCTCCTACTGGGAAGTTATATCCGTTTGGCTGGTTCTGATGCTGAAGGTTGGTTTGTTGCCTTTCTGCTCCTCTTATCGCAGGCCTTTTATCTCTTGGTCCTATGCCTCTTACCTCGCATTTTCCGACTGGGACCTCAGCTTAGCTGGTCAGCCTTGACCTTTCCTCTTGTCAATACAGCTTTTGCCCTGAAACTGGGACTTGATTATCTAGGTTGGACCTGGCTTGTTTGGCTAAGTCATGCAGAAGCTCTGCTAGCCGTCGTAATTGTCCTCTATGTTTGTTTTTACTATACAGTCTCATTGCGAGCCAGAAAGATAACAAAAAATCCGAGATGATACTCTTTGAAAATCTGTTTTTGATTTTCTCTGAGTTGAACTCGGATTTTTTTAATTTTAGCAAAATAAGTCTGCATTTAGACCTAATGATACAGGCAAAGTATCAGGATAATCTGCTTTTTATTTTGGCGCGATGACTTCTAATCCACCCATATATGGACGCAGAACCTCTGGGATAGTTACAGAACCATCTTCGTTTTGGTAATTCTCTAAGATAGCTGCTACTGTGCGTCCGACAGCCAGTCCAGAACCGTTGAGAGTATGAAGGAGTTTGACCTTGCCATCTGCTTCGTCACGGTAGCGGATTTGAGCTCGACGAGCTTGGAAATCTTCTGTGTTAGAGCAGCTAGAGATTTCACGGTAGGTGTTTTGTGCTGGAATCCAGACTTCCAAGTCGTAGGTCTTAGCAGCTGAGAAGCCCATATCTCCAGTACAGAGTGCTACAACGCGGTAAGGCAGATTCAACTTTTGCAGGATGTTTTCAGCGTTGGCAGTCATCTTTTCTAGCTCTTCATAAGATTCTTCTGGCTTAGCAAATTTGACCATTTCAACCTTGTGGAACTGGTGCAGACGGATGAGACCGCGCGTGTCACGGCCAGCAGAGCCCGCTTCAGAGCGGAATGATGGGCTCATAGCCGTGAAGTAGATTGGCAATTCTTTGCCGTCTAGAATTTCGTCTCGATAGTAGTTGGTCAGCGGAACTTCAGCAGTCGGAATCAGAACGAAGTTAGTGTCAGCTAGTTCGAAAGTGTCTTCTTTAAACTTAGGATATTGTCCAGTGCCAAACATGGAATCGTGGTTTACCATATAGGGAGTGATGACTTCTGTATAGCCTTCTTTGCCATGCTCATCCAGCATAAAATTGTAGATAGCACGCTCAAGTCTTGCTCCCAAGCCCTTATAGAAGAGGAAGCGAGCACCAGTAACTTTTGCCCCACGCTCCCAGTCCAGGATGTCCAAATCTTCACCCAAATCCCAGTGAGCCTTGGCTTCAAAGTCAAATTGGCGCGGTGTCCCCCAGCGACGGACTTCGACGTTTTCTTCCTCGTCTGCTCCGACAGGAACACTTTCGTGCGGAATATTAGGCAACGTGGTGGTGAACTCGGTCAACTTAGCGTCTAGCTCAGCCAAGGTTGCGTCTAAGTTCTTGACTTCAGCAGAAAGTTTTTGCATAGCAACAATCTTGTCATCAGCATTTTCTTTGTTGCGTTTAGCTTGAGCAATTTCAGCAGAGACAGTATTGCGCTCAGCCTTGAGTTCTTCGACCTTGACTAACAAATCCCGACGTTCTTTGTCAATGCTTTTCATTTGGTTAAGGGTAGCAGCATCAACACCTCGCGTAGCCAATTTTTTAGCAACAGAATCAAAGTCCGTACGGATGCGTTTTAAATCTAACATAGGTACCTCCAAAAATAAAAAGCGCTTTATGAAACTGTTGGAGCGGCAGGGCCGCGGTTCCATCCAACTTCACAAAAGTGCACTTGCTTGAATATTCATTTTTAAACTAACGGTAGAATTTCCTATTTTCTCCTTATCTGCTCACAGCCACCGCAGACTTTCTGAAAAGTGCCCAATAGTACTTATCCGTTTCGACTATTATACAGGATTTTTCGGAAAATGTAAATCCCAGGATAGGAAAAATCTTGACAGAAAAAGATAACTATGTTATCTTTAAATAAAGGTAACGTAGTTATCCAAAGGAGTTCTTATGGTAAAACAAACAACACGCGACCGTATGATTGAGAAGGCAAGCCAGCTTATCAGAGAGTATGGCTATCAGAATATCCCCTTGAGAAAACTGGCATCTCTGCTGGGAGTTACGACTGGTGCTTTTTACAAGGCTTTTGAGAATAAGGAGGATCTTTATTATCAGGTCTGTCTTTTGGAAAACCAGAGGCAGCTTAAGCGTTTAGAGGAGCAGTATCTAGATGGAGTCTCTGATCCTCTGGATTGCATTTGGCAGATAGGACTCTTTCTTTTATCGGAATATGAAACTAACAGTCAGATGATGGATTTTCTCTTTTTCAGCCCTGTGGCGACAGAGGCTTACCGGAAAGGTGAGCTTCTGGAAATCGGGAACAAGACGGTGGCTTATCTGGATCGGCTGCCTATTGAGAGTCAGAAAGAGAAAAAGATTCTCTTGCTCAAGCTGGATACCTTCATCACAGGCTATGGTCATTTTATTGCTAAAGGCTTGGAGCCTTTTGATGAGGAAATCTATCGCTCAATGTTCAATGATTTACTAGGAGGTTACAAACATGTTTAAAAATCTCATTGTTTATGCACATCCCTATGATAAAAGCTTTAACCATGCTATTTTAGAGCAGGTTCAGGACTTGTTGGAGAAGAAAGGTCAGACCTATGAACTGATTGATCTTTATGAGGATGGTTTTAATCCTGTCTATACCAAGGAAGAGCTAGCGCTTTTTAATAAGGGGCAGGCATCAGACCCGCTGGTTTTAAAATATCAGGAAGCTCTTGCGTCCTGTGACCGCCTTATCATGATTTTTCCTATCTGGTGGGCGGATATGCCAGCTATTGTCAAGGGCTTTGAAGATAAGGTATTTTTGAAAAATAAGATTTACGAGGAGACGAAGACTCGCCAGTTAGTTGGTCGTTTGACCAATATTAAAGAGGTATTGGCTATTACTACCTCTGCAGCACCGACTTTCTATCTTAAGTATTTCTGTGGTGATGTCATCAAGAAAGCCATGTTGGGACATACTTTTAAGTCTATCGGTGCTAGACAGCGCCGTTGGTTGAACTTCGGGAATATTTCTCAGTCTACAGCTGAAAAACGGCAGGCTTTTTTAGAAAAACTATCGGAAAAGATTTGAAGAGGTAGCTATCATGATTCGTTTTAGAAGAGCAGATGAAAGGGATCTTGCTGCTGCGGTCTCAGTTTTAACTGCTGCTTTTGCTGAGCATGAGATCTACAGAGAAAAATTTCGTCCTCTCTTTGGCAGTAGCCAGTCTTATATTGATTTTCTAAATAGATTGCATGCAGTTATGGTTAAGGCAGCGATGCGTCATCATATTTGCCTACTTGCTGAAGTGGACGGGCGTCTTATGGCGGTCGCTACTATTCATAAGCTCGGTAGCCATCCTGTCGGTATACTTTCCTTTTTGCGGGCAGGAGCATGGAGGATGTGGCAATATATTCCCCAGCTTTTAGCCTTTCAAAAAGTCTTTGGGGAGGGCAGTAAAGAAGCTAAAAAAAGGGGTATTTCAACTCTTTATCTTGAATTGCTGGGTGTGCTGCCTGATTATCAAGGACAGGGAGTTGGCGGTCTTTTTATATCAAAGGGACTTGAATTGCTTGCAAAAGAAGAAAAATGCCAGCGGATTACTTTAATTACTCATACAGAAAGCAACTGTCGTTTTTACAAAAAGAACGGATTTAAGCAGCTAGATGTCCGTGAAGTTGAAGGTGTCAAGACATGGACTTTCGAGAAAAAATTAGCTGATGTTTATACTTTTTGAAGATCTAATGATGCGGTCTTGCATTGATAATATCAGCTTACTTCATCCCATCATTTCAAGGGAGCTGAAAGAGTGCATTCTCAGACTGATTCACTTTCCAATTTTTTGTGCTAGCTCCATTTTGGTGGTACAAGCTGGTTTTGTCTTAGTCGAAAATATAAAAAATAAGGTTGAAACTTTTCCAACCCTATTTTTTCTTCTTAAAGATTCCAGCAATTTTTTGTAACAGGGTCGGCAATCTAACGACCTTGTCGTTGCCGATATGCTCCCGTGCAATTTTGAGTATCTTACCAGAGTCTTTGGAGGCAAAGAGAAACTTTCCTTTGTCAGTCCAGATTTCAAAGTGGCGGCTGACTTTTTTGCCAGAAACATTAGCACCGATAGTAGTGATGCTAGTCCAAGGCAGCTGAATATAATCTTCTACATTGGCATCAGCATAAAACTCCAGAGCTGTCTCGCCGATTAGAAATTTCCCAACCTTTCCGCCTAATCCAAGATAGGATACGCCAGTGGTATTAAACTCAACTGTTTTGTTTTGTGACTGTGCCATAGAGTAACTCCCTTTTAAATAATATAGCTATTATACCACAATAAAAAGAAGGTCGAAACCTTCTTTTTGATTACATCAAACCAGCAACGTGAGCTAGTACACCAACTACGAAGAGGGCGATGATGATCGTGATAGGGGACACTTTCTTCTTAAGCAACCACATACAAGCGAAAGTTAGAAGCAGTCCCATCAAACCAGGAATCAAGGAATCCAAGTTTTGTTGGAAAGTTGTAACTTTTTCAGGGGTTTGAGATAGTCCTTGACCTACTTGAGCAAAGGCTTCTTGGATACCCTTATAGCCACTAGATAATTTGTCCCAATGGATATATGCTTTATCATCTAGCTTAACAGATGAAACATTAAAGACAAACTTAATAGATACCCAGCGCTCAACCAGAACAGCCAAGATAAACATACCTAGGATTGAAGCACCTTTGGTAATGTCTTGGAGGATACCACCAGACATGTCCTTAGTGATTTCAGAACCAGCCTTGTAGCCCAATTCTTGTGTGTACCAGAGGAAAGCCATCCGGATAGCATTCCAAGCTAAGAAGAAGATAAGTGGACCAATGATATTTCCAGTCAAAGCAAGAGATGCACCAAGTGCTCCAAGGATAGGACGAACTGTGAACCAGAAGACAGGGTCTCCGATACCAGCCAGAGGTCCCATCATACCGATTTTAACCCCTTGGATAGCCGCATCGTCAATTGCTGCACCATTTGCTTTTTCTTCTTCAAGCGCAAGTGTAACTCCGATGATTGGAGCTGCTACATATGGGTGAGTATTGAAGAATTCCAAGTGACGCTCAAGAGCAGCAGCTTGATCTTCTTTTTTAGTATAAAGCTTCTTAATAGCTGGTATTAGTGAATAAGCCCAGCCCAAGTTTTGCATACGTTCGTAGTTCCAAGAACCTTGCAAGAAAGTAGAACGCCACCAAACTTTTTGACGGTCAGCCTTTGAAAGAGTCAATTTTCCTGACTCATCAGGTTTTACAGTATTTAATTCTGTCATGATAGTGTGTCTCCTTTCTTAGTAGTCTTCTAGGATGTCGCCGATTGGATCGTTAGATGAAGCTGTTGCTCCGCCACCACCATTTCCGCCTTTTTTAGACAAGGCAAGGTAGATGAGGGCAATAGCGACACCAATTGCACCGAGAGCAATCAGAGTGAGTTCGCTGACAGCAGCCAAAGCGAAACCAATCGCGAAGAATGGCCAAACTTCACGAGTTGCCATCATGTTGATAACCATGGCATAACCAACGGCTACGACCATACCACCACCGATTTGCATACCTTCTGATAGCCAAGCTGGCATAGCTTCAAGAGCAGCTTTAACAGATTCAGCAGGAATCATCAAAAGAAGAGCAGCAGGGATAGCAATACGTGCTCCTTGCATGAAAAGAGCGATAAAGTGAGCGCGTTCAACTCCTTTAATGTCTCCTTTTTTCGCAGCAGCATCTGCACCGTGAACCAAACCAACTGACAAAGTACGGACAATCATAGTCAAGAAGAGACCAGCAACAGCAAGCGGAATAGCAACACCTTGTGCTACAGCGATTCCTTTGCTTGAGAAGTCTCCACCCAGTACCATAATAATAGCAGCGGCGACAGAAGCGAGGGCAGCATCAGGTGCTACAGCAGCTCCGATATTAGCCCAGCCAAGAGCAATCAGCTGGAGAGAGCCACCCAGCATAACACCGGCAGCCAAATTACCAGTTACCAGTCCAATCAAGGTACAAGCAACCAGCGGTTGGTGGAATTGGAATTGGTCCAAGATACCTTCTAGACCAGCTAAGAAGGCAACAAAGACTACTAAAACCATAGAAATAATAGACATGTTCTAAATCCTTTCGTAAATTAATAAAAGCAAAACGTTTGATTTTACTGCACGTTGGCTTTCTTAATCAAATCAAACAAATCTTTTTTAGAGTCATTTGGTACTTTACGTACGTCGAATTCAACGCCAAGGTCACGCAGCTTTTCATAAGTAGCAACGTCTTCCTTGTCCATTGAAAGTACGTTGTTGACCATTGTTTTACCAGTTGAGTGAGCCATGGAACCAACATTAAGGGTCTTGATTGGCACACCGCCTTCAACAGCACGAAGGGCGTCTTGAGGAGTTTCAAACAGAATCAAGGCATGTGTATTGCCAAAGCGAGGGTCTTTTGAAACAGCAATCAATTTGTCGATTGGGACTACATTGGCTTTGACATTACCTGGTGCAGCCTGCTTAATCAATTCTTTACGAAGTTCATCTTGAGCTACTGAGTCAGAAGCAACGATAATACGGTCTGCTTTTGAATCTGGCGTCCAAGCTGTTGCTACCTGACCGTGTAGCAAGCGTGTGTCGATCCGGGCAAGGTTGATTTTGAGCTTGCCGTCACCGATTACAGTCCCTTCAGGGATTGCTGCTTGGGCAACTGGAGCAGCTGCAGCAGGAGCATTTGCTTCTTCAGCAGCAGGGTTCAGCTCTTCAGGCAGAGCTTTGACTCCTTCCTTGGCTTCTTTGATGATGTTGGCCACTACAGCCTCAACGCCGGCATTGGCATCCATCATCCTTTCTGTATAAGCTTGAATCAGCATAGGCAGGTTCAAGCCTGTAATGATAGCGAACTTGCGGTCTGGATTTTCACCCATGACACGGCTAGCTTGGTTGAATGGAGAGCCACTCCAAAGGTCAGCCAAGACCAACACTTCATCGTCCGCATCAAACGAAGCCACAGCGTCATTGAACTTTGCATAGAGATCATCTGGTCCTTCGTTGGGCATGAAAGTTACAACTTGTACTTTTTCCTGCTCACCGAAAATCATAGAACCTGATTGATGAATACCAGCAGCAAATTCACCGTGGCTAGCAATAATGATTCCGATACTCATTATTGACATTCCTCCTTATAAAATGTTTGACTTAAGTTTTAAGAAAACTTTAAGGCAAGTTTATTATAAAACGTTTTCATGAAAAATGCAAGCGTTTGTTCCTAAAAACGACTTTTTCTTTCAAAAATGTCAGTATTTGTTGAACACCTGATAAATATAGGTATAAGCAAACCTTAGCTATAGAAATGTTTTAATAAATTAGGAAAACAGAAAATACAACAGATTAATATATGAAAAAATGTTGAAATAATATGAAAGAGACTTTTGAAATGAAAGAAAAGAATCGTGTTTGAGAAAGTGTTTATTTATCAAAAAAGAAAGAGGAGGACCAAAGACAAAAAATCGTATCTTATGTCTTTAGTCTCCCTCTATAATGGCAAAAGTTTCTAAATAATATCAAGTCTGTCCATCATACGTTTCCAAGAGCTTGGTAAATGTTGGGACTGGCATGCTTTAAAGGATTAGTGTGTAAAGTCAAGTACCATACGTCCCTGAATGGTACCCGCTTCCATTTCGTCAAAGACATCCACTGCATCTGAAACTGGGCGTTTTTGAACGACAGGAACTACCAAACCTTCAGCGCCAAACTGGAAGGCTTCTTCCAAGTCCTTGCGTGTTCCAACGAGGGAACCGATGACTTGGATACCATCTAAAACGGTTTTGACAATGCTTAGATCCATCATTTCAGATGGTAATCCAACGGCAACTACCCGACCGCCAGCACGAACAGAGTCAACAGCTTGGTTGAAGGCAACTTTAGAAACGGCTGTTACTACTGCAGAATGCGCACCGCCAGTTTTTTCTTGGATAAGAGCAGCGACATCTTCAACTTCATGGCCGTTGATGACGATATCAGCACCTACTTCTTTGGCCAAAGCTAGCTTATCATTGTTGATATCAACAGCGACAACATGGGCATTAAAGACTTTCTTGGCATATTGAACCGCTAGGTTACCCAATCCACCTGCTCCAAAGATTACTGTCCATTGGCCTGGTTGCAGCTGGGCTTCTTTGATAGCCTTGTAGGTCGTTACACCGGCACAAGTGATAGAAGAAGCTTGAGCAGGATCCAGTCCTTCAGGAACTTTGACAGCATAATCGGCTGTTACGATACATTGCTCTGCCATCCCACCGTCAACAGAATAACCAGCATTTTTTACAGTACGGCAAAGGGTTTCGCGTCCAGTTGTACAGTATTCACAAGCGCCGCAGCCTTCAAAGAACCAAGCTACACTGACGCGGTCTCCGACTTTGAGGTTTTTTACATCTGGAGCGATTTCTTTGACAATACCGATACCTTCATGGCCAAGAACGCGACCCGGTACCTTGCCAAAGTCACCATGCGCGACGTGCAGATCAGTATGGCAGACACCGCAGTATTCAATGTCAACGAGAGCTTCCCCTGTTTCAAGAGGACGAAGTTCCTTATTTTCGATGAGTTGGACATTGGTTCCTTCTGGATTTACAACAACTGCTTTCATAAGTAGTTTCCTCCTGTTATTTAGTTTTCAATTATGTTAATTATATCACAAACTCAAACAAATGGCAAACGCTTACAATTTCAAGTAAAAGTAACCTTTAAAACTATGGTACTGCGGATAAGCTCCGATTTTTAAAGCTTTTGAGCATGATTGAGGTCGAGAGAATACAAAAAATAAAAGACAAACTCTCGAACAGAGTTTGCCTAATTGTCTACTTTTATAAAAAGAGTTTGTTTAGCTCGTGGGCGACGCCATCTTGGTCGTTAGTCAAAGACAACTGCTGGTCGGCGTATGGCAGCAGGTCAGTATTGGCATTTTTCATGGCATAGCCGGTGCCAGCAAAGGACAGCATCTCAGTATCATTTTGCTCATCGCCAAAGGCAATCAAATTTTTACGATCTACATTGAGAACATTAAGCAGGTATTGAAGGGCGAAGGCCTTATTGACCCCTTTTGGAGCACACTCGAGAATGTTGAGCGGTCCGCCCCAAGAGTTGATGGCAAGTTCATGCTGGTAAAAAGCATTCATTTCCTCTGCCAGAGCATATTTATCAGCTGCTCGCGTCTGCAGGAGAATGGCGTTAGGATTCTCCGTTACCAGATTAGCTTGAAACTGGTTTTCTGGTTTGAAAGCATCGATGCCAAAGAGCTTGGGATCAGCGATTTCCTCGTTGGGATTGGTGATATAGAATTTATTGCGGTATTCGCCAGCAATGAAATCCGCTTCAATCTCATCTTTGCGCTGAACCATATCCAGCAGAAAGGACTTATCCAGCGTCAGCGATTTTTCAAAGTCCCATTTCTTTTCTGGAATGTGAGTTAAAGAGCCGTTGAAGTTGATCATGGGCGTATTGAGCTCTAATTCTTTATAATATTTCAAAGCCATGCGGTAGGGACGGCCTGTTGTGATAATGACCTTGTGGCCCTTTTGGGAAATTTTTTTGATGGTTTCTTTGGTGAAGTCAGACAGGTTGCTGTTAGAATCCAGCAAGGTTCCGTCCAAATCCACAGCGATTACTTTTTTTGTCATGTGAGTCTCTTTTCAGTGATAATACAGACTATTATAACAGAATTCAGTGTAAATAACACGACTTATGTTATAATGGTGCTCTAATCAGTCACAATTATGACACAGCAAGGAGGAGCTTTTCGTATGCGTAAACCGTTCATGATTCATGCTCTTTTTCTAATGATTGCCTTTTTTATCTATATCCAATCTCTAAATGGGGGTCCAACCTATCTCATCTGGAATATGACCTTGGCCTTAATCAGCTATGATGCAGCTGTCTTGACGCTTTTATTCAAGAAGCAGAAGTGGGCTTATCCTCTTCTTTTCCTGTTGTGGTTGCTTTTCTTCCCCAACACTTTCTATATGATTACTGATTTGATTCATATGACTTGGGTGGCAGATGTTCGGAGTAAGCCAAGTGTTTTTCTGCTCTTTTTAGCTTTTGTTTCCAGTATTTTATTCGGGATTTTCTGTGGTATGGAGAGCTGGTATGTCATCAAGGAAGGTTGGAAGCTTAACTGGTATTTGGATCTATTGCTGACGGCAGCTCTGTCGGCTGTGTCCAGTCTGGCTATCTACATAGGACGTTATGATCGCCTCAATAGCTGGGATTTATTACTTCATCCACAGCTGGTTATACAGAAGCTTTTGCAAACTTTGCAGCCTGATCGACTGCCTTTCATTCTTGGTTTTACTTTTTTACAGTTTATGAGTTTGGTATTTCTGATGAAAGATAATAAAAAATAAGAATAGCGAGACATTCATCTTGAAAAAGTGAATGTTTTTTATTATAATTTAAAATATCGTTCGCAAATAAACAGATTTAAATCTGCTTTTCTTTGTTATTGAACTAGATATTAGAAATTTTACTCAAAAGGAGATTTATTGAAAAATGGATAAATTTTTCAAACTGACCGAAAAAGGGACAGATGTCCGGACTGAGGTTTTAGCTGGTCTGACGACTTTCTTTGCCATGTCCTACATTTTATTTGTCAATCCGGCCATGCTGGCTCAGACAGGTATGCCTAAGCAGGGTGTATTTCTAGCTACGATTATAGGGGCTGTTGCCGGCACCTTGATGATGGCCTTCTTTGCCAACCTGCCTTATGCGCAGGCGCCGGGTATGGGGTTGAATGCCTTTTTCACTTTTACGGTCGTCTTTGCCTTGGGCTACACTTGGCAGGAAGCCTTGGCTATGGTCTTTATCTGCGGGATTATTTCGCTCATTATCACTTTGACCAAGGTGCGTAAGATGATCATTGAGTCAATTCCAGGCTCCTTGCGAGCAGCTATTTCAGCAGGGATCGGAGTCTTTCTGGCTTATGTAGGTATTAAAAATGCTGGCTTGCTCAAGTTTTCAATCGATCCGGGCAATTATACAGTAGCTGGCAAGGGAGCAGATAAGGCTGCAGCGGCTATTACGGCCAATTCTGCAGCAACTCCCGGTCTGGTAGATTTTAACAATCCAGCGGTCGTCGTAGCCTTGGTCGGTTTGGCCATCACAATTTTCTTTATCGTGAAAAACATCAAGGGTGGTGTTATCCTATCCATCCTAGTAACGACAGTGGTAGCTATTCTGGTTGGTTTGGTTGATTTGTCAGCCATTGATTTTGGACAGAATAACATTGGTACTGCTGTTAATGAACTGGGACAGATTTTTGGGGTGGCAGTAGGTCCGAAAGGTCTTGGTGCCCTTTTAGCAGATTCAGCTCGCTGGCCCCAGACATGTATGGCCATTCTGGCTTTCTCATTGACAGATATTTTTGATACTATTGGTACTTTGATTGGGACTGGTGAAAAGGTCGGGATTGTGGCGACTTCTGGGGAAAACCATGAATCAGAAGGTTTGGATAAGGCTCTTTACTCGGATCTCATCGGAACCTCTATTGGCGCCATTGCTGGAACTTCTAATGTGACGACTTATGTGGAGTCTGCAGCTGGTATCGGAGCTGGAGGCCGAACAGGTCTGACCGCCTTGGTCGTAGCCATCTGCTTTGCGGTGTCAAGCTTCTTTAGCCCACTCTTGGCTATTGTTCCTAATGCTGCAACTGCACCGATTCTCATTATCGTGGGGATTATGATGCTGGCTAGTCTGAAAAACATCCATTGGGATGATATGGCGGAGGCCATTCCAGCTTTCTTTACTTCTATTTTTATGGGATTTGCCTATTCTATCACTCACGGGATAGCAGCTGGGTTTATCACCTACACTTTGGTCAAAATCTTCAAAGGTCAAGCCAAGGATGTGCATTCTATGATTTGGATTTTGGATCTTCTCTTTATTTTGAATTTCGTAAATCTGGCTTTAAATTAGGCCTAAACATTGCTGGATTTCCTTGTGTCTAGTGAAGTTTGGATAGCTTATATTTTCAGTATAAAAAATCAGCTTTTTGCGGCTGATTTTTCTTTTGCAAAATTAAGCAGAAAAAATTTTTTTCTGGTATAATAAGAGAATGTTTAGTCATAATGAGGAAGAATTAATTCAGTGGGGTCAGCGCCTGGGCAAATCGCTTCAGGCAGGGGACGTACTGGTTTTAACGGGAGATTTAGGAGCAGGGAAGACAACCTTTACTAAGGGTCTGGCTCTAGGTTTGGGCATCAGTCAGATGATTAAAAGTCCAACCTATACCATTGTTCGGGAATACGATGGGCGCTTGCCGCTCTATCATCTGGATGTCTACCGCATCGGAGACAATCCAGATTCCATTGATTTGGATGACTTTCTCTTCGGGGAGGGTGTGACGGTCATTGAATGGGGGGAGCTGCTGGGAGAAAATCTGCCTGATAACTATTTAAAATTAAACCTCTTGAAAAAGGAAGATGGTCGTGAATTGGTTTTTGAAGCCAAAGGAAAGCGAGCCCAAGAGCTGCTTGAGGGACTGCAGAATGACTGAATATGAATTGTGCTTGCGTGAAGCGGAAAAAACAGATGCTGCTGAGCTGATTGCCTTCCTCAATCAGGTCGGATCTGAGTCAGATTATATGACGCTGGATGAGGCTGGAATTTTGATGAATCAAGAGGAGATGGCTTCATTTATTGAGCATCAGGCTGCTTCTAGTAATCAGCTTTATCTGTTGGCGTTTTTGAATGGTGAGATTGCTGGTCTTGTCAGTATCACAGCTGATTTCCATGAGCGAATTCGCCATATTGGTCAAGTCTTTGTTGTGGTGAAGAAAGCTTTCTGGAACCAAGGACTGGGACGCATATTGCTAGAAGAGGCACTGGCTTGGGCAGAAGATTCTCAGGATATTAGACGTTTGGAATTGAGCGTTCAGGTTAGAAATGAACGAGCGGTTCACCTCTATAAAGATTTAGGATTTGAAATTGAAGGCTTACAAAAAAGAGGAGCCTATTTAAAAGAAGGGATATTTCTTGATGTTTACCTAATGGGTAAACTGATAGACTAAAAAAAGATATGTTTAAAAAGATTATAATGATGTTTCTCAGCCTCCTTGTCGTAACGACAGCTGGTATTGGTACTTATGCTTGGACGATTTATGGTCAGTCAACAGATGAACTGTCCAAGACTTATAAGGGTTTGGGAAATGAGACAGATGTTATTTCTGCAACTAAGCCCATGACTATCTTGCTGATGGGAGTGGATACAGGGAGCGGTTCCCGCGAGGATACTTGGGTCGGGAACAGCGATACCATGATTCTCCTGAGTGTCAATCCAAAGACTAAGAAAACAGTCATGATGAGTCTGGAACGTGATATTTTAACTCAGATTGACGAAAATGGTCAGACAGTTGAAGCTAAGCTGAATGCAGCCTATGCGAATGGCGGAGCAGAGTTAGCTATTTCGACTATTGAGGGCTTGATGAATATCCACATCGACCGCTATGTGATGATCAATATGCAGGGCTTGGTTCAGCTAGTAGACGCAGTAGGCGGTATTGAGGTTAATAATACCTTTGACTTCCCAATTTCTATTGAGGATAATGAGCCTGAGTATACTGCCAAGGTTGAGCCAGGCAAGCAAACCATCAATGGTGATCAGGCACTGGTCTATGCTCGCATGCGCTATCAGGATCCAGAGGGTGACTATGGCCGCCAAAAGCGTCAACGTGAAGTAATTAAGAAAGTGGTTGAAAAAGTTCTCAGTCTCAACAGTGTCAGCCATTATCAGGCTATTTTAAAAGCTGTCAGCAGCAACATGCAGACCAATATCGCGCTTGATTCAAAAAGCATT
Organism: Streptococcus sp. 27098_8_82; assembly: GCF_041431615.1. Taxonomy (NCBI): domain Bacteria; kingdom Bacillati; phylum Bacillota; class Bacilli; order Lactobacillales; family Streptococcaceae; genus Streptococcus; species Streptococcus sp. 27098_8_82. The sequence continues at coordinate 68,790 of NZ_JAPVYB010000006.1, read as the reverse complement.
CCTCAACTGCTAGGCTATCAGGATGCCTTTAAGAACATCAAGTCCGAGCAACTACGTGGAGAAGATGCGACCTTGCCTGATGGTGGAAGCTATCAGCTGGTGACGTCGGAGCATCTGCTGAGCATGCAGAATCTAATCCGCAAGTCTCTAGGCTTGGACACAGTTAAGAGTCTGAAGACCAATGCTGTTCTCTATGAAGATATTATGGGCGGCAACAGTCTAAGAAGCAGCAATAGCAGCAGTACATCCAGCAGCACAGAAAGCTATAGCAGTTACCAGAATTCTTATAGTCAGCCTACTTATAATAATGGTTATGAGAATTATTCTTATCCGACGACAGATACAACAGTTGGAACTACGAATACGACTCCGGTTGCTCCAGCAGCTTCCTCTGCCCCAGCTACAGATGTCAGTGTCAGCACCCCACAAAGTCAGCCAGTAGTCAATGCGACTACAGAGTAAAAAGGTTAAATATAAAAAGAGGCCGGGACAAAATGTCTCGGTCTCTTTTGGTTATGGCAGGAAGCCCTTAACGCGATGGCTGATTGGAATTTTTGTTCCCTATCATCCATCTTTTCTCTATCACGACTCGTACTTTTCCCAGATGTCTTTGACTTGCTGGATCTGCACTTGAGCTTGGTTTTCAAGGACTTTATATTTATAGGTAAGATCTTGAGCGATGTCTTTGACTTGCTCTTTTTGCTCTTGAATGATGGCAATATTTCGTTGGATATTGGCTAGACTGTCCTTAACTTTGTCTAGGCTATCTGTTGTTTCAATGATTTCTTCTTGAATTTTTTGACGGTTTTCAACCAGCTTGTAACTGGCTGCAGCGGCACCGATAAATAGGAAAATATTTGAAAGTTTCATATTCCCTCCTTAAGCTTGCGCAATCTTCTCAGCTAATTCGGCCAGAGATGGAAAGTCTGGTTCGTGGGCTGCGAAAGTAATCTTGAGGTCATCTGCATCACTGTAGCGCGGTACCAAATGCACATGGGTATGAAAGACAGTTTGTCCAGCAATTTCTTCGTTGTTGTTGATGATATTCATACCAGCTGCACCTGTGGCTTTCATGACCTTTCGAGCAATGTCAGGTACGCGAGCGAAGAGCTGACTGGTGCTGTCGGCATCCATATCCAGCACATTTCGGAAATGCTCTTTAGGGACAACCAAGGTATGACCTGGTGTTACCTGAGAAATATCCAGAAAAGCAAGGACTTTCTCGTCTTCATAGACTTTAGAAGAAGGGATTTCTCCGGCAATAATTTTACAAAAAATACAATCAGCCATAAATGGTACCTCTATTCGCTAGATTTTGTTATAATATAAGAACCATTATACCAGAATTCGGAGAAAATATGTTAGAAATCAAAGAGCTTACGGGCGGCTATGTTAATATCCCGGTTTTAAAGGATGTCAGCTTTGAAGTGGGCAATGGCCAGCTGGTTGGTCTGATTGGTCTCAACGGTGCGGGCAAGTCCACGACTATCAGTGAGATTATCGGTCTTTTGACGCCTTATAAGGGGCAGATTCAAATTGATGGGCTGGAGCTGCGGACCAATCCTAGTGATTACCGCAAGAAAATCGGTTTTATTCCGGAAACACCCAGTCTCTACGAAGAATTGACCTTGCGCGAGCACATTGAGACGGTAGCTATGGCTTACGACATTGAGCAGGAAACAGCTTTTAAGCGCGTGGATAAGCTATTGGAAATGTTCCGACTCAAGGAAAAACTGGATTGGTTCCCTGTTCACTTTTCAAAAGGGATGAAGCAAAAAGTTATGATTATCTGTGCTTTTGTAGTTGATCCCAGCCTTTTTATCCTAGATGAGCCTTTTCTGGGTCTGGATCCGGTAGCTATTGCAGACCTTATCCAACTCTTAGATGAGGAAAAGAAGAAGGGCAAGTCCATTCTGATGAGCACCCATGTTCTGGACTCTGCTGAGAAGATGTGCGATAGTTTTGTAATTCTGCACAAGGGTCAAGTGCGGGCCAAGGGTAGCTTGACTGAGTTGCGTGCCCAATTTCAAATGTCGGATGCTAGTCTGAATGACATCTATCTAGCCCTGACAGAAGAGGTAGCGCTATGAAAGAATTATTTGCCAAACGAAAGCAGGATTTTCGTCAGCAGTGCCTGAAGTACCTGCGTTATGTTTTTAATGATCATTTCGTGCTCTTTCTTCTGATTTTTATGGGATTTTTAGGTGTTCAGTACAGTCAGCTTTTGCGGCATTTCCCGACCAATCACCTACCCATTATTGCTAGTCTGGTTATTCTATCGGTCTTTATCTTGCCTTTTGGACGGATTGCGATCTATCTGGAAAAGCCAGATGCTCTCTTTCTTTTGGTCAGAGAAGCAGAAGTCAGGACTTTTATCAAGGCTCAGATTCTGCGTTCCTATCTCTTGTACGCAGTCTTACAGACTGGGCTATTGCTACTGTTAGCTCCGCTTTTTCTGGCTCTGGGATTGCCTATTTGGGGCTTCGGGCTCTACTGCATCTTTATGCTAGTTTTGAAATGGTTTTTGTTTCAGGCTAAGGCCAAGAAGTTCTTTACTGAAAATGGCTTAGATTGGCAGGCTCTGGTAGCTTATGAAGCAGCCCGAAAACAGACGATTCTGCGCTTCTTTGCTCTCTTTACCAATGTTAAAGGCATTTCAAACAGTGTCAAGCGCCGGGCCTATCTGGATGGTTTGACGAGACTTGTGGGCAAGCAGCATAGCAAGACCTGGCAGAATCTCTTTTTGCGCTCTTACTTGCGAAATGGAGACTTCTTTGCTCTTACCTTGAGACTACTCTTTTTGGCTCTTTTGGCCTTGATTTTTGTCAGTCAAGCTTGGATTGCTGCAGCTTTTGCGGTCTTGTTCAATTACCTCTTGCTCTTCCAGCTGACGGCTTTGTATGAAGCTTTTGATTATCAGTTTTTGACCCAGCTTTTTCCGATAGAAAGAGGGGAAAAGCTGAAGGGAGCAAGACAAATTATCACATCTATTGGCAGCAGTGTCCTTTTGGGTGAAGTGCTGACTGCTCTGCTCTTTTTTCAAGACAAGACAGCAGTGCTGGCCGTGCTGGGAGCGACTGCCCTACTCTATCTGTTCTATCTGCCGTTTAAGTTACGGAGATTGGTTGACTAAAAGAGGTAAAATTAGTAAAATGATAAAGAAACTTTTTACGGAGGGGAAATATGGACTTGGTTGATAACGAGCTGACCCTGACACCGATAGCTGGTAAGAGCGGAAAGGCCTATATGGGGACTTATCCGGACGGGGGGCGCGTTTTCGTCAAGATGAATACAACCCCTATCTTAGCAGGCTTAGCTCGAGAACAAATCGCACCGCAGCTTTTGTGGAGCCGCCGGATGCCGGACGGTAACGTAATGAGCGGGCAGGAGTGGCTTTCAGGCACTATTCTGACCCCAAATGATATGTCCAAAAAGCAAGTAATCAATATTTTGACTCGGCTGCATCGCTCGCGCCCATTGATGACGCAGCTGACCAAGCTGGGCTATACTTTGGAAACGCCGACTGATTTGCTGAATGCTTGGCTCAATCAAGTGCCGCTTGCTTTGAGAAATAATCAATATCTGCAATCTGTTATCCGCGACCTACGCCAGACTGTGCCTGCCTTTCGTGAGGACTACGCGACCATCGTTCACGGAGATGTGCGCCACAGTAACTGGGTAGAGACCGACAGCGGGCTTATTTACTTAGTGGATTGGGATTCTGTACGTCTGACAGACAGGATGATGGATGTGGCTCATATTTTGAGCCATTATGTGCCCGATTCAGGCTGGCAAGAGTGGCTGAGCGCTTATGGCTATAAGTATAATCAGACTGTTTTCAATAAGCTATACTGGTTTGGTCAGTATTCTTATCTGATGCAGATTGCCAAATACTATGAAAACAATGATTTAGAAAATGTGAACCGGGAGATTTACGCATTACGAAACTTCCGTTCTAAATACGGAAGAGGACAATGAGAGTAAGGAATCGTAAGGGAGCGACGGAACTGCTGGAGGCGCATCCCCAGTATGTTATTTTGAATCCGGCAGACGCCAAGGGCAGATGGCAGGAGATTTTTGGCAATGATCACCCCATTCATGTAGAGGTTGGCAGCGGCAAAGGAGCTTTTGTGTCCGGTATGGCCAAGGCCAATCCGGATATCAACTACATTGGGATTGATATTCAAAAATCGGTCCTCAGCTATGCCTTGGACAAGGTGCTGGCAACAGATGTGCCCAATATCAAACTTCTCTGGGTGGATGGTTCGGATCTGACTGATTATTTTGAAGAGGGCGAGATTGACCGCCTCTATCTGAACTTCTCGGATCCTTGGCCCAAGAAACGTCATGAAAAGCGCCGTCTGACCTATCAGTCCTTTCTGTCGACCTATCAGCAGATTCTGCCAGAAAATGGAGAAATCCACTTCAAAACGGACAACCGCGGTCTTTTTGAATATAGTTTAGTTAGTTTTTCACAGTATGGTATGAAGTTAAAGGGCGTGTGGTTAGATTTGCATGCCAGCGACTTTGAGGACAATGTCCTGACTGAGTATGAGCAGAAATTTGCTAACAAGGGACAAGTCATCTACCGGGTGGAAGCAGCATTTGAATAAGAAAGAGTCTTTGAGGAAATACTCCTTGAAGACTTTATTATTGGGAAAGAATTTTGCTTAAAAATAAGAACGTTTTAAGTGAAATTCCGTCTTAACAAGCTTGCATGGCACATTTCCCTTGCATTCTGGGACTTGTCGTGCTATAATACTAGTAATGAATAAGGAAAGAGAGGCGAGGAAGTATCTTCGCCTCTTATCTGTGAGGAGGTGTCGTCATATCGCAACGATTGTTGAATTGGTGAGGGAGGTTATTGAACCAGCCATTTTGGCCCCCTATGAATTAGTTGATATTGAGTACGGAAAGATGGGCGGAGACTACGTTCTCAGTGTCTTTGTAGATAAGCCTGAGGGCATTACGGTCAATGATACAGCGGATTTGACGGATATTATCAGTCCGCTCTTGGATCAAATCAAGCCAGATCCTTTCCCAGAACAGTATTTTCTGGAAGTGACCAGTCCTGGCTTGGAGCGCCCGCTCAAGACCAAGGAACAGCTAGCCGATGCAGTCGGCAGCTATATCCATGTCAGTCTCTATAAGGCTGTTGACAAGCAGAAAGTCTTTGAAGGCACCTTGCTGAGCTTTGCAGAGGATGTTCTGCACATGGAATATCTGGACAAGACTCGCAGAAAAGAAGTCGAAATTCCCTACAGTCTGGTTTCCAAAGCCAGATTAGCCGTTAAGTTTTAGCCGCAGAAGCAATATAGAAAAGAAAGGAACACTTTTGTTTCGGCAAAAGTCACATGAAAATGAGTAAAGAAATGCTAGAGGCCTTCCGCATTTTGGAAGAAGACAAAGGAATCAAGAAAGAAGATATCATTGACGCAGTGACTGAGTCACTCCGCTCAGCCTATCGTCGTCGCTATGGTCAGGCAGACAGCGCAGCTATTGAGTTTGACGAAAAGTCAGGAGATTTCCGTGTCTATACTGTTCGCGAAGTCGTGGACGAGGTCTTTGACAGCCGTTTGGAAATCAGTCTCAAAGATGCCTTGGCTATTAGTTCAGCCTATGAGTTGGGAGACAAGATCAAGTTTGAAGAAGCGCCAGCTGAATTTGGCCGTGTCGCTGCTCAGTCAGCCAAGCAAACCATCATGGAAAAGATGCGCAAGCAGACCCGAGCAATTACCTACAATACCTATAAAGAGCATGAAAATGAAATCATGTCAGGAACGGTGGAGCGCTTTGACAATCGCTTTATCTATGTCAATCTTGGTAGCATTGAAGCGCAGCTATCGAAACAAGACCAGATTCCTGGCGAAGTCTTTGCCTCTCACGATCGTATCGAAGTCTTTGTTTACAAGGTAGAAGACAATCCTCGTGGCGTCAATGTCTTTGTCAGCCGCAGCCATCCTGAAATGATCAAGCGCTTGATGGAGCAGGAAATCCCTGAAGTCTATGACGGAACTGTAGAAATCATGAGCGTTTCACGGGAAGCAGGCGATCGGACCAAGGTAGCGGTTCGCAGCCACAATCCTAATGTGGATGCCATCGGTACAATCGTTGGACGCGGTGGAGCCAATATCAAGAAAATTACTAGCAAGTTCCATCCTGCCAAATACGATCCCAAGAGTGGCCGTATGGTACCAACTGAAGAAAATATCGACGTCATTGAGTGGGTAGCAGATCCAGCTGAATTTATCTACAACGCTATTGCTCCTGCAGAGGTTGACCAAGTTATCTTTAACCAAGAAGATAACAAGCGGGCTTTGGTTGTTGTACCGGACAACAAGCTTTCTCTGGCTATCGGCCGTCGCGGACAGAACGTACGCTTGGCAGCTCATTTGACAGGCTTTAGAATCGATATCAAGTCTGCCACAGAGTTTGAAGAAATGGAAGCAGCCAATGAACTGGGCGGATTTGCTCAGGAAGCAGAAGAAATTCTTGCGGATGCAGATGTTCTAGAGACAGAAGTTTCAGCAGCAGAAGCAACAGACTTTGACGCAGCTGCAGAGGAAACTGTACTAGAAACAGCTGGTTTAGAAAGCGAAGCTGAAGAACTAGACTAAGGGGGCTGGAATGGCAAAAACAAGAAAAATCCCTTTAAGAAAATCAGTGGTGTCCAACGAAGTGATTGACAAGCGTGATTTGCTGCGGATTGTCAAGAACAAGGAAGGTCAAGTCTTTATCGATCCGACAGGCAAGGCCAACGGCCGTGGAGCCTATATCAAGCTGGACAATCAAGAAGCTCTTCAAGCTAAGAAGAAGCGGGTCTTTAACCGCAGCTTCAGTATGGAAGTGGATGAGGCTTTCTATGATGAGTTAATCGCTTATGTCGATCATAAGGTCAAAAGAAGAGAGTTAGGTCTTGAATAAAGAGAAACTTGCAAATTTGCTGGGACTGGCTCAGCGGGCTGGCCGCATCATTTCTGGTGAGGAGCTGACCGTCAAAGCTATCCAGGAGGGAAAAGCACATCTGGTCTTTTTGGCCCAGGATGCAGCTCCTAATCTCAGCAAGAAAATCACTGATAAAAGTCGTTACTACCAAGTAGAAGTATCAACCGTGTTTTCAACACTGGAATTAAGCTATGCCATTGGCAAGGCCAGAAAAGTGCTCGCCGTGACAGATGCTGGTTTTACAAAGAAAATGAGGTCTCTTATGTAATAGAAGAGGAGGACAAGATTTGTCTAAAGTAAGATTGTATGAAATCGCCAAAGAACTGGGAAAAGAAAGCAAGGAGGTAGTGGCTCGTGCTAAGGAGCTGGGATTCGATGTCAAGAGTCATTCATCCAGCGTAGAAGCTGATGCTAGTGAGCGAATCAAATCCAGCTTCAAGAAAGCAGCCGCACCTCAAGCTGCTGCAGAAAAGCCTGCAGCAGCTCAGCCATCACCGCAAAAAACTCCTGCCAAAGAGGCAGCGCCAGTCAAGGCAGAACAGACAGAAGCAAAAGCAGCTGCTAAGCCAGAAGCGAAAGCAGAAACGGTAGCGCCTGTCAAGCGCCCGCAAAGCCGGAACTTTAAGGCAGAGCGTGAAGCGAGAGCCAAAGAAGAGGCAGAACGTCGTAAGCAGCAAGGCAACCGCAAACCACAAAATAAAGAGCAAGGCAAGCGTGAGGACCGCGATAATCGAAATAAGAATCGTGGAAATCGCAACGACCGAGATAGGGGCAATCGTCCAAATGACCGTCGCGATAATCGTGGTCAAGATGGCCGCCGAAATGGTCAGAATCATCAAGGATTTAACGGTCAAAACCGCCAACAGCCTCAAGGACCGAAGATTGACTTTAAGGCCCGGGCAGCAGCTTTGAAAGCAGAGCAGAATGCTGAATACGCTCGCTCAAGCGAGGAACGCTTTAAGCAAGCTCAGGAAGCAAAAGAAGTGCTGGAACGGCAAAACCGCCGCAAGGAGCAGCCTAAGGCAGAAGCACCTGCACCAGTTCAGCCTGCACCAGCTCCATCTGCTCCGGCAGCGAATCCAAACCCAGCGCCAGCTGCTGTGGATACGCGTCGTAAGAAGCAAGCTCGACCAGATAAGAAGCGCGATGATTTTGATCGCGAAGAAGAAGGTCCAAGAAAACAACAAAAGAATCGAAGCAGTCAAAATCAAGTGAGAAATCAAAGAAATAGTAATTGGAATAAAAACAAGAAAAATAAAAAAGGAAAGGGCAACAATAATCAGGCACCAAAACCTGTTACAGAACGTAAGTTCCATGAGTTGCCGACTGAATTTGAATATACAGACGGAATGACCGTTGCAGAAATTGCAAAACGGATCAAGCGCGAGCCAGCTGAAATTGTCAAGAAACTCTTTATGATGGGCGTAATGGCAACGCAAAACCAATCTCTTGACGGCGATACTATTGAGCTCCTCATGGTGGACTACGGTATCGAAGCTAAGAAGAAGGTAGAAGTTGACACAGCTGATATTGAGCGCTTCTTCGTAGAAGAAGGTTATATCAATCAAGATGCCTTGGTAGAGCGTCCACCGGTTGTAACCATCATGGGACACGTTGACCACGGTAAAACAACCCTCTTGGATACCCTGCGTAACTCTCGCGTAGCAACAGGTGAAGCAGGTGGTATCACTCAGCACATCGGTGCTTACCAGATCGAGGAAAGCGGCAAGAAGATTACTTTCTTGGATACGCCTGGACACGCGGCCTTTACTTCTATGCGGGCCCGTGGTGCCTCTGTGACGGATATCACTATCCTGGTCGTTGCGGCTGATGACGGTGTTATGCCGCAAACGATCGAAGCGATCAATCATTCCAAAGCCGCTGATGTCCCAATCATCGTAGCCATCAACAAGATTGATAAGCCAGGAGCGAATCCTGAGCGCGTGATTGGTGAATTGGCTGAGCATGGCGTCATGTCAACAGCTTGGGGCGGAGATTCTGAATTTGTCGAAATCTCAGCGAAATTCAATCAAAATATCGACAGCTTGCTGGAAACAGTCCTCTTGGTGGCTGAAATTCAAGAGCTCAAGGCAGATCCGACTGTTCGAGCGATTGGTACAGTGATTGAAGCCCGTCTGGATAAAGGAAAAGGTGCTGTCGCAACCCTTCTGGTTCAACAGGGAACTCTGAATGTTCAAGATCCAATCGTTGTTGGTAATACCTTCGGTCGGGTTCGGGCTATGACCAATGACCTGGGCCGTCGCGTTAAAGTGGCAGGACCATCTACGCCGGTTTCTATCACTGGTCTCAATGAAACTCCGATGGCTGGTGACCACTTTGCGGTCTATGAAGATGAAAAAGCTGCGCGTGCAGCCGGTGAAGAGCGTGCCAAACGTGCCCTTCTCAAACAGCGTCAAGCTACTCACCGCGTCAGTCTGGAAAATCTCTTTGATACCCTCAAAGCTGGTGAAGTTAAGTCTGTCAATGTTATCATCAAGGCTGATGTACAAGGTTCTGTAGAAGCCCTGTCTGCTTCCCTGCAGAAGATTGAAGTGGAAGGCGTTAAGATTACCATCGTCCACTCAGCGGTTGGTGCTATCAATGAATCTGATGTGACACTGGCAGAAGCTTCAAATGCCTTCATCATCGGATTTAACGTTCGTCCAACATCTCAAGCTCGCCAGCAGGCAGAAGCTGATGATGTTGAAATCCGTCTCCACAGCATTATCTACAAGGTTATCGAAGAAATGGAAGATGCCATGAAGGGAATGCTGGATCCAGAATACGAAGAAAAGATCATTGGGGAAGCTCTTATCCGCGAAACCTTCAAGGTTTCCAAGGTTGGTACTATCGGTGGATTTATGGTTATCAATGGTAAAGTTACCCGTGATTCCAAGGTTCGTGTTATCCGTGACGGCGTCGTGATTTACGATGGGGAACTTGCCAGTCTCAAGCACTTCAAGGATGATGTTAAGGAAGTTACTAACGGCCGCGAAGGTGGACTCATGATTGATGGCTACAATGACATCCAAGTAGATGACACGATCGAAGCCTATATCATGGAAGAAATTAAGAAATAAGATAAGAAGTAGGTTAAAAACTTGCAGTGAAATCATATTTGGTGGAAGTTGATACTTCTAGTTCCACATCTTTTTCACAAAGAGTTTAGAAGAAATTTCATTCATTAAAACTAAAATATAAGCTAGGCCTAGCCTAGCTTATATTGCAGAAGAGAAAAATTAGAAAGGAAATCTCATGGCAAATAATTTTCGTACAGACCGTGTAGGCATGGAAATCAAGCGCGAAGTCAATGAAATCTTGCAGAAGAAAGTTCGTGACCCGAGGGTGCAGGGAGTGACCATTACCGATGTCCAAATGCTGGGCGACCTATCCATGGCCAAGGTCTACTACACGATTATGAGCAATCTGGCCTCTGATAATCAAAAAGCTCAGACTGGTCTTGAAAAAGCGACTGGTACCATCAAGCGAGAGCTGGGCCACAATCTGAAAATGTACAAGATTCCAGATTTGACCTTTGTCAAGGATGAATCTATCGAGTATGGTAATAAAATCGACCAGATGCTGCGCGATTTAGATAAAAAATAAAGCAGAAACTCAGCTGTCATGGCTGGGTTTTCTGTTTTTTTTATTTAATATAACAATTTTTCGCAAAAATAGGTATATACCATTTACAAATAAAAAAGAAAGAGTTATAATATAGTCAAGAAAACTCAGAGATTCAAAAGCGGGAGTTAGAAAGCAGCTATAGAAAGATGCTAGCTCTATCACAGACTTCCACTTTGAATGGCCGAGAATATAGCATTCAAGAACAAGGGAGGCAGTCTTATGCCTACATATATCAAAGCAGATCAATTTTTCTATCCTCAGGGAATCCGTCATGGCGGTTATTTAGAGCTGATTGACGGCAAGTTTGGCAAGCTGGTGCAGTCTGTTCCGCAGGATGCAGAAGTTATAGATTACAGCGGCTACTCAATTGCGCCGGGTCTGGTGGATACTCACATTCACGGCTTCGGCGGTGTTGATGTCATGGACAATAACATCGAAGGAACTCTTCATACCATGAGTGAGGGTCTCTTGACTACCGGTGTGACCAGCTTTTTACCCACAACTCTGACCTCATCCTATGAGCGACTCTTAGCAGTCACTGAAAATATCGGTGCTCGCTATCAAGAAGCCAGCGGGGCCAAGATTCGCGGTCTCTATTTTGAAGGGCCTTATTTCACCGAGAAGTATAAGGGTGCTCAAAATCCAGCCTATATGAAAGATCCTAGCATGGATGAGTTTCGTGCTTGGCAAAAGGCCGCAAATGGCTTGCTCAATAAGATTGCTCTCGCGCCAGAACGCGATGGCGTTGAGGAATTTGTCCGTACGCTGACTGATGAAGGCGTGACCGTTGCTCTGGGGCATTCTAACGCAACCTATGATGAAGCCAAAGCTGCGGTCGAAGCAGGTGCCAGTGTCTGGGTGCATGCTTACAATGGTATGCGGGGCTTGACTCATCGGGAGCTAGGCATGGTTGGTGCCATGTATGAACTACCTCATACCTATGCGGAACTGATTTGTGACGGCCATCATGTGGACCCTAAGGCCTGTGACATCTTGCTTAAGCAGAAGGGACATGAAAATATTGCTCTCATTACTGACTGTATGACCGCAGGAGGTCTTGAAGATGGTGACTACATGCTGGGAGAATTTCCAGTGGTTGTGGCCGAAGGAACAGCTCGACTCAAGTCAACGGGCAATCTAGCTGGCTCTATCCTCAAACTCAAGGACGGATTGAAAAATGTGATCAAATGGGGCATTGCCAATCCTCATCAGGCGGTTATGATGGCTAGCCTGATTCCAGCAAAATCAGTCCATATTGATGATGTCTGCGGACAGATCAAGGAAGGCTACGATGCTGACTTTATCGTTTTAGATAAAGATTTAGAGCTGGTAGCTACTTATCTTGATGGTCAAGAACGATTCCATGTATGAGAACCGCAGGTATTTTAAATTAGTCTCCTTATATTTTTCAGAAAGAGCAGGGCAACCTGTTCTTTTTGATTGGCAAGCTACTTGATAGCCTTCTCCTAGATTTGAATTGCTTTCTTAGGCGTGATATAATGAGACTATAATGTAAACAGGAGTAGGCTATGAAACGAATTGATGCGAAATTTCTGATAATGGGACTTGTTTTGCTGCTGGCGGGACTGATGTTTGGACGAATCTTAATCCTTGTCGCAGGAGTTGCTTTCATTATCTATAGCTTTTTCAGTAAAGGCATGGAGCCGACCAAGGAAAATATCTTCAAACCCAAGCCAATACTGAAGAAAAAGGAAAAGAAGTGAGCAGTTCTACTCTTGTGAACACTATAGCAGCTGCCTTGCTGGAGGCAGTAGATGGAACTTGTAAAGGAGACATGAGATGAGAGAATATCTTTTGAACAATGGTGTTGGCATTCCGGTGCTGGGCTTCGGTACTTGGAAGGCTCAGGATGGCGAAGAAGCCTATCAAGCAACATTAGCCGCTCTCAAGGCAGGCTATCGGCATATTGATACGGCAGCTATCTATAAGAATGAAGAGAGTGTCGGACAGGCAATCAAGGACAGCGGCATTCCGCGGGAGGAGCTCTTCATCACGACTAAGCTTTGGAACGACAACCATACTTATAAAGAGGCTCAAGAGGCCTTTGCTGCCTCAATGGAGCGGTTGGGACTGGACTATCTGGACCTCTACCTCATCCACTGGCCTAATCCCAAACCCCTGAGGGAAAACGATGCTTGGAAAAAGCGCAATGCCGAAGTCTGGCGTGCCATGGAAGACCTCTATAATCTTGGTAAGATTCGAGCGATTGGCGTCAGCAATTTCCTGCCTCATCACTTAGAAGCCTTGCTTGCAACAGCGCGCATGACTCCTGCTGTCAATCAAATCCGCCTGGCTCCAGGTGTCTATCAGACAGAAGCGGTGAACTTCTGTCGTGAGCATGAGATTTTACTGGAAGCTTGGGGACCATTTGGTCAAGGTGAGCTCTTTCAAAATCCAGCCGTACAGGCTGTGGCAGATAAGTATGGCAAGACCATTGCTCAAGTCGCGCTAGCTTGGAGCTTGCAGGAAGGCTTTCTGCCCCTGCCTAAGTCGGTCACTCCGAGCCGGATCGCCAGCAATCTAGATTGCTTTGACATCAAGCTAGATGATGCGGACTTGGAAGTGCTTAAAAATATCAGCGGTTTGGCCGGTGGCGCACCAAATCCGGATGGGATGGATTTTTAGGTGAAAATCCGATTCTATCGAAGTTCAGATAGAGAAGCATTGCTGTCTTACCATTTAACCGACTTGAGATTTACCAGCTATCCTAGCCAGGCTGTCGCTGATTTAGAAAATCGCTATGCCATCTTGGGTCTTGAAGAAGATCAAATCGTAACCTTTCTGATCTTGGATGCTGGAGAAAAGAAGTTTGCTTATGGCGGTCAGCCAGATAGCCTGCTCCTTCGTAGCTTTTCAACGGATGAAGGCTTTCGGATGCGAGGATACGGTAGTCAGACCCTGAAGCTCTTGCCTGATTTCATAAGAGAGCATTTGCCTATGTATAAAAGCATCATACTAGGCGTCAATGAGAGAAATCAAGTAGCTTCCTATCTCTACCGAGAGACTGGCTTTAGCAAACAGCCCCAGCGCATATTAGGACCAGCCGGCTGGCAGGAAGTGTATGAATTAAAAATATAAAAGTATCCCCAGTTTAAAAAGAGCTGGGGATTTTTATATCTACTACCGGAAGAAACTATAAAACAAGGTGCTTCTGTGCTATAATAAGAGGTGTAAAATGAGACCAATATCCAACGAAATACTAAGATAGGGGAATTAGATGAAGAAGAATCAAGAATTGGAAATCGAAGAAGTAGCTGATTAATATTGTATTTCTATTTCGTTTTGCAGTTAACTTGTTATTAATCTCTTTATCTGTAAAGATATCTATGTTATACTTAGGCTATAGATTTTCATTTATCTAGTAACAACCATTTTTATAAAAGAGGTACCATTTTGAATTTTAGTTTAGCAAATAAAATAAGAAAAAAAGGACTTAATTATTGGGATTTTAAAAATGTAACTGCTTCAGGTATTCATAAAATTAGTGCGTATCCAGCTACAATGGTACCTGATATGCAATATGAATTGATTAATTTAATTAAAAGTGAAGATTCGTCCATTGCAAATATTCTTGATCCATTCCATGGCTCTGGAACGACACTAGTAGAGGGCGAAAAGAACAACCTTTCTCCTATTGGCATAGATATTAACCCTTTAGCTAATCTTATTACAAAAGTTAAGTTACAAGGTGTTAATAAACAGTATATCCATGTAGCAAATAAAAAAATTGAACAATTTTTAAAAAATAGCGATTCAGAGTTTGACAAACACTATTTTTATAATATAGAAAAATGGTATCGTCAAGACTTTATACTGACGTTTAGTAAAATTCGTTGTGCTATCCAGAGAGAAAAATATAGATATGTAAGACAGTATTATTGGGTGTGTTTAATTAATATTTTAAAAAAGTATAGTAATACACGAAGTTCGACGTTTAAATTGCATATAAAAGAGCAAAGCTCTATTGAAGCGATGAAAAATCATATCATTATTGATTTTTTAAAAAGTATTAATGTTTACTTTCAATATTTACCTGACTATAGTAGAAATAAAAAAATCAATTTACAGATAGGAAAATCTGAAGAAATTTTATTTGAAATGAAGAATAATTCAGTGGATTTGATTGTTACTTCTCCTCCGTATGGAGATAATTCAACTACTGTAACATATGGACAGTACTCTATGCTACCGATATATTGGATTGATAGGAAGGATTTGGAGGTTTTTTCTGAAAATTTAATAGATAATTATTCAAGTATTGATTCAAATAGTTTAGGTGGATCTGGCAAAAGAAATAAACAAAAGTATCAGTCACACTATTTATCAGAGTATCTTGAAAGTATATCCCAAGATAAGCGAAAAAAAGTGGAAAATTTTATAATAGACTATTTGGAAGTGATGGCGCAAATGGGGCGTGTCTTAAAAAAGGATAAGAGAATAGTTTTAACCTTGGGCGACCGACGTGTTGATAATAAGGTGGTACCATTGTCAAGTATTACACAGGAATATTTTGAAAATAATGGTTTTGAGTTGGAAATTTCTATTACACGTAATATACCTATAAAGAGAATGCCGAGGCGGGTTTCTAAGGTGAAAGACAATTCTGTGGAATCAATGAATCAAGAATATGTCTTGATATTAAGAAAAATAAAGGAGATTTAGATGTCTAATAATGTTGAACAGGTACCTATTACTGTAGCAGGTAATATATTGAGTGAATTATCAGAAAAAATTCCGAATAATATTATTGCTCTAAATGAGTTAATAAAAAATGCGTACGATGCTTGTTCTCCTAGTGTCGATATTACATTGGATTCGGAATCTAGACTACTTACAATTCGAGACTACGGAATTGGTATGGATACGGAGGGAATTAAAAAATTATTCCACATATCAAGTAGTGATAAGCATTATGGAGAAATTATTTCTTATAAGGACACTAAACGCTTAACTCAGGGGTCAAAAGGTTTGGGATTTTTATCTGTTTTTAGATTTGGGAAAAAAGTATATTGGAAAACAGCTCAAAATACTCAGATCTCAGAGTTTACTGTAGATTTTGATTCTTTGGTTACTGAATATAATATAACAGATAAGCGTTTAGATGTTACTCTTTCAAGTTCAGGTGATTTTATAGGTACATTAATCCAAATTGAAATCAATGATTATAATGTCAATACTTTAAAAAGGTATCTTAGTGAAGAAGTTAATCGAAATAAAATTTTAAATTCTTTTATTGATGATAAAATATCTGACGGAAAAATTTCTGCCGATAAGAACTTTATTATAAAACTTAATATAGATGGAGAGATTAACTCAACCGATTATGAAATTCAATTACAGACACAAAATAAGCCTCAGCAGTTATTTGAAATAAATTATTCTTCGTCTAATCAAAATCTAGTCTTTAGGAAAGATGGTAAGGATATCTTTTCTGAAGAATTTAGTTTTAATTCAGATAGGTATTCTCTTGATATTAATTTAGCTGCCTATTATCTCGTTTCAAAAGGAAAAAGTAAGATTAACTCTTTATTCTATAATCCTACTAATAATAACTTAACTCCTTTAATTTATATCAATAATAATTTATTTAACAACTATATGTTGTTTGATACTGAATTGATGGCTACTAAAAAATATAGTGAAGTATTAAAGCAATTAATTGGTTATATTTCGATTAAATCTAGTGATTCATCAATACAGTTTAATTCTGATCGGACTCAATTTTCTCAGAGTGAGTTAACTGATGAGATTGCTCATTTCATTGAAAAATTAAATGAAGAAATTCAGAGAATTGGTGCTTCGTTGAAAAATGAATTAAGAGATTTTTCTTCCAAAACATTTATTCAAAATAGGATACCCGAAGAAGAAACTTCTAATCCTGACAATCTTAAAAAATATATTAAACCAAATTTTAAATTAAAAGATTCTTTAATTTTTGAGAAAAAAGGAAATCAATTAAAATGTACTCTATTTGATAGGGAAGTTCTACTAGATATCATTCCAAAGGTTAAAGAAACAAAAGATTTAGGAACAGTTGAATCGTGGATTGGTATAGATTACTTAGATAAAAAAATTGCTAATTTAAATAAATTAATAGTAGCCTCAACTGAAATTCGATTTAATGGTGACAAAGTTAATGAATTTAATAAAAATCAAGAAGGAGAATGGATTGTAAAAAATGAGTCGGAAGATCAAATTGAGATTTTGAAAATTATTTTAAAAGAACCAATACAGCCTAAAATCAATCAAAAGGAGAATATTCTCAAGAAGGGGATAGATTATAATATTGATGATTTATTCACTTTTACAAATAGTTTTGGTAATGAAAAGGGTGAAGGTATAAAACCTGATATTAATACAAAAAATAATCCCACAATTAATTTTAATAAGAGTAAGAGAGTAATCAATTTTGGTCGTTTAAATGAAAATACAATTTCAATTAAAATAACAGATAAGAAAACAGGGCTTATTCATGAGGCTGATTTTACGTTTAGAGTAGTAGAGGATAACTTTTATATTGCTCAACCAGAATCTTCTAATAGGGATTTAGTTAGTATGCCTATAAACAAAGAAGTTAACTTTAGGTCAGATGTTGTCAGTTTTATAGGAGAAATTAATCGAATTTTTAGGACTGAAGATTATAGTTTTGTAGCAGTTGCTGCTTATCGAACGTTAATTGAAATTGTTGTAAATGATATTTTGGATAACAATAAAATAGGTAAGACAGAAAGTTTATTGCAAAACTATAGAAAAGTAATTGAAGAAGGAAAAGGTTTGATTGATAGTAGTGAATTAGACGCCGCGGATAAACGAACTTTGAATTCTTTACGTAGCACAATTAGTTCTAGAGATGAAAGTGAAAGCTTTTTAGCATTTCTTAACCTGTCAACGCATGGGGGAACTAGAATTATAACAAAAGTTGATGTAATGAAAAAAACACAAGAATTAAAATTGCTATTGGGCTTACTATATATTTCAGAAGCTGATAAAAATAAATAATTGATTTCCCTGGTTGTTAAAATTGATACATCCCATAACAAACCAATCAAACTAGAGCACTCTGCGCTTGTTCTGATTGGTTTTTTCTTATTTCCGGATTTTAAACTGTATTTATTCTGTATTTCAAATAAATAGAGACTTGAAACTTTATCATATAGCAGTTTTTGGTTAGAACATTCGCCATTATTACGTTTTGGTTAAATTTGTTAGGATTGTATGAATTGTCAGAAAATTTTTATTATAATATGGTTTATAAATAAAGATAAGGAGACTTCTATGCAAAGGCAACGTTTTTCACTCCGTAAATACAAGTTCGGTTTGGCTTCTGTTCTGCTGGGAACTGCTCTGGTTT
Source organism: Streptococcus sp. 27098_8_82 (assembly GCF_041431615.1). Taxonomy (NCBI): domain Bacteria; kingdom Bacillati; phylum Bacillota; class Bacilli; order Lactobacillales; family Streptococcaceae; genus Streptococcus; species Streptococcus sp. 27098_8_82. The sequence continues at coordinate 50,846 of NZ_JAPVYB010000006.1, read as the reverse complement.
TTGGTGCTGGACAGGCTCAGGCGGATGAGCAGGCGACAGCTAGTTCGTCAGGGCAAGGTCAGACGACTGCCGCTGTGGTATCAGCGACTGAGTCTGCTTCTCAATCATCTACACCTGAGAGTCAGCCGATAAGTCCAGCCTCTGTGGAGAAAGCAGCACCAGCTTCTTCTGAATCGGCTACTTCAAGTACAGAGCAGGCTAGCCAGCCTTCTACGGCAGAGGCTAAGGAAGCATCTGCAGCTCCTGTAGAAAAAGGAGCGACTTCTTCATCAGAAGAGGCTTCTTCAAGTGCTGAGAAGGTAACTCAGCCATCTGCCACACAGACCAAGCCGACAGCTCCGGCTAGTCCGACTGCAGAGTCTCCGTCAGCCGCAAACTCAGAAAAGCCTGCTGCTAATCCTGATGCAGTAGCAGAGTCACCAACTTCTCGGGATGCTAAACCAAGCAGCATCAGTACCAATGAGATTATCAAGGTTCCTCAAACCTGGTCTCAAGGCTATAAAGGTCAAGGCCGTGTGGTAGCCATTATCGATTCAGGTCTGGATGTCCATCACGAGGTTCTGAAGATTTCTGACCCGTCAAAGGCCAAGTATCAGACAGAGGCGGCTTTGGAAGAGGCTAAGAAAAAGGCCGGTATTGACTACGGGAAATGGTACAACAACAAGGTTGTCTATGCCTATAACTATATCGATGGTGATGACAATATCAAGGAAAAGAATAGTTACTCGCATGGTATGCACGTCACAGGGATTACAGCGGGAAATCCCAACAAGAAAGCTCCTAATGACGAGTATGTCTATGGTGTTGCGCCAGAAGCACAAGTTATGTTTATGCGGGTCTTCTCAGACCGTCAACGCACAACAAGCGACGCTATCTATATCAAAGCCATTGATGATGCGGTGGCTTTGGGAGCTGATACCATCAATATGAGTCTGGGCTCAGCAACAGGTTCAACGGTTGATGTCAGCCCTAGTTTGCAGGCGGCTATTGAGCGTGCTCGGGCTAAGGGAGTGAGTGTGATCATTGCGGCGGGTAATGACAACACCTTCGGAAGTGAATACTCTAAACCGCTGGTTGAAAATCCAGACTATGGTCTAGTTGGTAGTCCTTCAACAGCAGAAAGCTCTATCTCAGTCGCTTCTGTCAATAACACTGTTCTGACAGAGGAAGTCATGGAAGTTCGTGGCTTGGAGAAGAATGACAAGCTCCTGAACGGTCATTTCAGCTACTCCATGGGTGAGACAAATGCAACCTTTGAAAAGGGCAAGGAATATGAGTATGTCCATGTTGGTCTTGGCCGTGAAGAGGACTTTGCTGGTAAGGATCTGACAGGGAAGCTGGCTCTTATCCAGCGTGGTTCCTTTACCTTTGCTGAAAAGGTTAGAAATGCCATCAGCCATGGTGCTGTTGGTGCTCTGATCTATAATAACGTCGACGGAGCTAACCTAACGATGAGCCTGGACAGTGAATCTAAAAAGGTTCCGTCAGCCTTTATCAGTAAGGAATATGGAGAGGCTTTAGCAGCTGGTAATTACAAGGTGGTCTTTAATGGTCTTAAGGTCAATCGGCCGCATCCAGGAGCAGGTAGTCTGTCTGACTTCTCTAGTTGGGGTGTGACGACAGATGGTTTGCTCAAGCCAGATGTGACCGCACCAGGTGGCGATATCTACTCTTCACTTAATGATAATACCTATGGCTCTATGAAGGGAACCAGTATGGCTACGCCTCATGTAGCTGGTGTAGCAGCTCTGGTCAAGGAATATCTCCTTCAGCACTATCCAGACTTGACACCTGCCCAGAATGCCGATTTGGTCAAAGCCCTCATCATGTCAACAGCCAAGCTGCACGTCAACAAGGAAACTGGTGTCTATACCTCTCCGCGTCAGCAGGGTGCTGGTATCGTGGATACTGCAGCGGCTATTTCTACTGGTCTCTATGTGACAGGAGATAACCAATATCCTAGCGTTTCCTTGGGTAATGTCCAAGACAGCTTCACCTTTGATGTTACGGTTCATAATATCACGGATAAGGACCGGACGCTGAAGATGATTGTCAATACCAACACAGATGCGGTCAAGGATGGCTACTTTACCCTGACACCTCGCAAACTAACCGAAACGGTTTGGCCAGAAGTTACGGTCAAGGCTCACAGCAGCCAGAAAGTTACGGTTAAGGTAAATACTGCTAAGTTTGCGGAAGAGTTGATCAAGCAGATGCCGAATGGCTATTTCTTAGAAGGCTTTGTCCGCTTTGTTGATCCAGCGGATGACGGCGATGTGGTTAGTCTGCCATTCATGGGCTTCCGCGGGCAATTCCAAGATCTGCCAGCTGTAGAAAGACCAATCTATGATCTGGTCCAAGAAGGCAAGTCAGGCTTCTATTACCCAGTGCCAAAAGACAAGAGTATCCTGTCTGATGACAATGTCTCTTCCCTTGTGACAGAGTCAAATGATACACTCTACTCTACCGGTCGAACAGCTGCTCGCAGCTCAATTGTACTGGGAACTGCAGAAAATGCGGATGGTAAGCATGTGCTGCAGCTGGGAGCGGATGGCAAGATTCGTCTGGCCTTCTCACCTAATGCAGATGGCAATCAAGATAGCATCCAGTATCGGACAGTTCTCTATCGCAATATCAATAATCTGACAGCTAGTGTCTATACGGCAGATGATACGGACTATCGCTTCCCAATCTGGCAGAGCAGCACGATTAGAGAAGGCCGCAAGAACTATTATAGTGGTCAGTCAGACAATCCTAAGTCCTACCTACTAGAAGATACATACTGGGATGGTCGTGATAGCAAGGGTGAGAAGCTGGAAGATGGCCTCTATACCTATGTGGTTCGCTATACTCCAGATGTACCAGGTGCTAAAGAGCAGCAGATTAGCTTTAAGCTGCAGATCGATACGCAGAAACCTTTGATTAGTTCAGGCTATATAAGTACTAAGGATGGTGCGGAAACCTTTACGGCTCGCAAGCCAAAAGATGTCGGCAACGGCGGTATTTTGAGAGAACAAGTCTTCTATCTTCAAGCAGATGAAAAAGGGAAAGAGACCTATAAAGCCGTGGATGATTTTGGCATTGAACGTGATTATGAGCGCCGGGTTTACATCTCAGCCAATGCGGATGGCAGCTACACCTTGCCAAAAGGAGTGGACAAGTCTAAGATTTTCTATGTGGTAGAGGACTATGCAGGCAACCGTGATGCCATAGCTTTGTCAGATCTAGTCAGTGCTGAAAATGACGGGCGCATCCGTGTTGCTCTGGTAGATGCTAATACGCATCAAGATGTATCGTCGACCTTTGTCTATCGGATCAAGGATAGCAAGGGCAAGTATGTCGAACTGGACAAGGGCAAGCAAATCAACGCTCTGCCATTTGGCCGCTATACAGCTGAAATCTTTACTTATGACAAGGATGGACTTCGTTTCTACAGCGATCTGACTCAGGAGTTTGAGCTGACAGCCCAAGATAGCTTTAAGACGATTGAGTTTCTAGTCAAGAAGCTGGTCTTTGCACCAGTCAGCGTTGCCTTTGATCAAGCTGTTCCGAAGAATACCCAAGTGGTTCTCAAGAATAATAATGGCGATGCCTATACGCTTCCAGCAGAACTGTTTGGCAAGCATGCTTTCGGAAGATCCGTAGCAGCAGGATTCTACTCAGTCTTTGTTAACCTGCCGACTGGCTACGAGCTCTGGGAGAGTGAGCCGACTGTCGAGGTCAAAGAAGGCAAGAATAATCTGCTGAAGCTGGGAGTTATCGTCAAGTCAGGCTTGCTGGCAGCTGTCAATCAGCAGTCTAGTCTGGTCGGCACTGCTCAGTATTACAATGCTTCTGCAGCGAAGCGCACAGCCTACGACCAAGCCTATCAGGCAGCCAAGGAAGCTTTGACAAGCAAACTGACCCAAACGCAAGTCGATGCCGTAAGAGCAAAACTAGAAACAGCATCTGCTGATCTAGACGGCAAGGACTCTGATATTACTGCGGTTAAAGCAGCTGTGGAAGCTTATGCAGCTACTACTAAGACAGGAGCTTATGCCAATGCTAAGGATAAGACTCGTCGCGCTTATGACAAGGCCTTCCAAGCAGTCGCTCTACTCTTGGTGCAGGACAAGGTGACCCAGGAGCAAATTGATACAGCTCTAGCTCAGCTGACTACAGCAGAGAAGAAGCTGGATGGTAAGGCGACTAACTTTACCAATCTCAAGAAGCTAGTTGATGATGAAGTGCATTACCAAGCCATCAGCAATAAGTTTATCTATGCAACTGACGCGGTTAAGGCGGCTTATCTAGAGGCTTATGCACAGGCTAAGGAAGTTTTGGCCAATCCAGGTGCCAGCCAGGAAGATGTCAAAGAAGCTATCGCCAATCTCAGAGCAGCCAAGAGAAAGCTTGATGGCAGAAAGCCAAGAGTTGTGAGACCGAAAAAACCTAAACAAGTCTAATTGGTTTAGATTAGTTGAAATCCCTTAAGTTGAAACTTGAGGGATTTTTCGATAAGTATTTTACATTGGCCCTATTTTCTGCTATAATCTTTTTTAGAAAGAATTCTCATTGTCTACTTTTTAGCGAGTTCGGGATAGTGTGAGCCGGATAGGGAAGCAGTGCAGATGGCGCTTTCGGTTATAATTTTTAAAGTAATGAAGTAATAAATTAGGGTGGAACCGCGTCTTGACGCCCCTAGGTTGAAGAGCCTAGGACTGTCGGATGTGGTTCTTTTGCGTACTGAGTCTATTGTTCGAAAGAAAGGAGATTCGTGGAGAACCTTTACCTTGTAAAAGACGAGAACCAATTAGCAGCTTTTCGAGATTTCGTCGAAAAGAATGCCGTAAAGTTGCAGGATTATCTAGCTTTTTTAAAAGACGAGTTTGCGGTTTATGACTTGCCGCAAGCCATCATTTGGTCCGATTTTGGTTCTGCTACGCAGATCATTCGGGAAATTCCTGTACCGGCCTATACAAATGATAAGCGGATGGTTATGACTCCCGAGTTGACGGTTTGGAAAGATTTATATCTTCTTCAGTTGGAGAATTACGAGTCCTCTCACCAAACTCGAGCAATAGAAGACCATTATCAGTCTTTGTCTGAAAATTCTCTCTTACAGATTGTCGGCCATGAGTTAGCTCATTGGTCGGAGCATTTTTTAGATGACTTTGATGGATACGGTGCCTATATCTGGTTTGAAGAAGGGATGGTTGAGTATATTAGCCGCAAGTATTTCTTTACAGATGAGGAATTTCGAGTGGAAAAAGCTTGTAATCAGGCTCTCGTAAAGCTCTTTCAGAAAAAGCACGGTTGGCACTCATTGAATGATTTCGGTACTTCGACTTATCAAGGGAATTATGCTAGTATTTTTTATGAATACTGGCGCAGTTTTTTGACAGTCGACAAGTTAGTAGAAAATCTAGGCAGTGTGCAAACGGTCTTTGATTCTTATCATCGGTGGGTAAACACAGATAAAACACTTCCCTTGTTGGATTGGTTCATACAGCAGAAAATAATAGACAAAGAAATATAAACAAATTAAGGAGTAACAAATGTCTAAGAAACTTACCTTTCACCTCGCCAAAGTCAATTGCGAACCTAAAGGTTCGATTGACTGACGACAACCGCTATGGGCGGTTTGTCTAGGCGATGTACTAGCTTTTCAAAAGGGAAATAATCGTTCCCTTTTGAACGCTTCGCAAGAAATCTAAATAAACTAAAGGAGTAAAAAATGTCTAAGAAATTAACCTTTCAGGAAATTATCCTGACTCTACAACAGTTCTGGAATGACCAGGGCTGTATGCTCATGCAGGCTTATGATAATGAGAAGGGAGCGGGAACGATGAGCCCCTACACTTTCCTGCGTGCCATTGGTCCTGAACCATGGAATGCGGCCTATGTAGAGCCGTCTCGTCGGCCAGCAGATGGCCGTTATGGGGAAAATCCGAACCGTCTTTACCAGCACCATCAATTTCAGGTGGTCATGAAGCCATCTCCAAGCAATATCCAAGAACTTTACTTGCAGTCTTTGGAGCTTTTGGGTATCAATCCACTGGAGCACGACATCCGCTTTGTCGAGGATAACTGGGAAAATCCGTCAACTGGATCGGCTGGTCTGGGCTGGGAAGTTTGGCTGGATGGTATGGAAATCACGCAATTCACTTACTTCCAGCAGGTCGGAGGTCTGCCAACTCAGCCGGTGACTGCTGAGGTGACTTATGGCCTGGAGCGTCTGGCTTCTTATATCCAAGAAGTGGACTCAGTTTACGACATTGAGTGGGCTGATGGCGTTAAGTACGGCGAAATTTTCACGCATCCTGAGTATGAACATTCCAAGTACAGCTTTGAGGTCAGCGACCAAGACTTGCTCTTGGGGAATTTTGAGAAGTTTGAAGCGGAAGCCAAGCGCTGTCTGGACGAGCATCTGGTGCACCCGGCCTATGATTACGTTCTCAAATGCTCGCATACCTTTAACCTCTTGGATGCGCGTGGAGCCGTATCTGTGACAGAGCGGGCTGGTTACATTGCCCGTATTCGTAATCTGGCGCGTGTTGTGGCCAAGACCTTTGTGGCTGAGCGCAAGCGTCTGGGCTATCCGCTTTTGGATGCAGAGACTCGCGAGAAACTCTTGGCAGAGGAGGGAGAATAATCATGGTAAAAAATTTATTAGTTGAATTAGGCTTGGAGGAAATGCCAGCCTATGTCGTGACACCGAGCATGAAGCAGCTGCGCGACAAGATGGGAGCCTTCCTGACAGACCATCGTCTGACCTTTGAGAAAATTGAAATGTTCTCTACGCCTCGCCGTTTGGCGGTGCGCGTGGTTGGCTTGGCGGACAAGCAGTCTGATTTGACCGAAGATTTCAAAGGCCCTTCTAAGAAAATTGCTCTGGACGCAGACGGCAACTTTACCAAGGCAGCCGAAGGTTTTGTTCGGGGTAAAGGTTTGACTGTAGAAGATATCACTTTCCGCGAAATTAAGGGGGAAGAATATGTCTATGTGACCAAGGAAGAAATCGGCCGCCCGGTAGAGGAAATCATCCCAGCAGTGACAGAAGTTCTGCAAGCTTTGACCTTCCCTGTCAGCATGCACTGGGCCAACAACACTTTTGAATATATCCGTCCGGTCCATACTTTGACTGTGCTCTTAGATGAGCAGGCCTTTGATTTGAATTTCTTGGACATCAAGAGCGGCCGTACTAGCCGTGGACATCGCTTCTTGGGCAAAGAGACGGAGATTTCTTCAGCGGATTCTTATGAAGATGACCTACGGGCTCAGTTTGTCATTGCCAGTCCTCTTGAGCGGGGAGATATGATTGTCGAGCAGATTCGAGCACTGGAAGAGGAGCACGGAGTTTCAATTGAGATTGACGAAGACCTGCTCAATGAAGTGTTGAATCTAGTGGAATATCCGACTGCTTTCCTAGGTAATTTTGATGCTAAATACTTAGAGGTGCCTGAGGAAGTCTTGGTAACTTCCATGAAAGAGCACCAGCGTTACTTTGTTGTGCGCGATAGTGAAGGCAAGCTTTTGCCTCACTTTATCTCTGTTCGTAACGGAAATGCAGAGCACTTAGAAAATGTCATCAAGGGAAATGAGAAAGTCTTGGTGGCTCGTTTGGAAGATGGGGAATTCTTCTGGCGGGAAGACCAAAAACTGGCTATTGCAGACTTGGTTGAAAAGCTGAGCAATGTGACCTTCCACGAAAAGATTGGCTCTCTGGCAGAGCACATGGAGCGGACTGGCAAGATTGCTGCTCTCTTGGCGCAAGAAGCAGGATTGGATGCTGATGAGACGGCTGACTTGGCCCGTGCAGCGGCTATTTATAAGTTTGACCTGCTGACTGGCATGGTTGGTGAGTTTGATGAGCTGCAAGGTATCATGGGTGAGAAGTATGCTCTTCTGGCTGGTGAGAATGCTGCGGTGGCAGCTGCCATTCGGGAGCACTATATGCCGACTTCAGCAGATGGGGAATTGCCTGACACCAAGGTCGGAGCAGTCTTGGCTCTGGCTGATAAGCTGGATACTATTCTGTCCTTCTTCTCAGTTGGGCTGATTCCAAGTGGTTCTAATGACCCGTATGCATTGCGCCGTGCGACTCAGGGTGTCGTGCGTATTTTGGATAAGTTTGGCTGGAACATTGACTTGGCTCAGCTTCTTGGTCGACTTTACGAACTCAAGTTTGATAGCCTAAGCTATGAAAATCAAGAGGCTGTGCTGGATTTCTTCCGTGCCCGCGTTGAGAAGATGATGGATCGCAGCATTCCGAAAGACATTGTTACGTCTGTTCTTCAAAGCACTCACTTTGTCGTACGCGATTTGGTAGAAACAGCAGCGCTTCTAGCTGAGAAAGCTCAGGAAGACAACTTCAAGACAGCAGTGGAAAGCCTGTCTCGGGTCTTCAATCTTGCTGAGAAAGCCCAGGGGCATGCAGCTGTTAATCCAGCACTCTTTGAAAATCAAGAGGAAAAAGACTTGGCTGCGGCCATTGAAGCGGTGGAGCTGACGTCAGACTTGGCTGCCAATCTGGACCAACTCTTTGCACTCAGTCCAGTTATCGATGCTTTCTTTGACCATACCATGGTTATGGATGAAGATGAGGCTGTGCGTAACAATCGTCTAGCTCTCCTAGCTTCTTTGACAGCCAAAGCGGGACAAATGGCTCAGTTTAATCAGATTAATACCAAATAAAAGGTAAGAGAGAGGTAGAATCATGGATCCTAAAAAAATTGCCCGTATTAATGAACTGGCTAAAAAGAAAAAAGCTGAAGGTCTAACTGCTGAGGAAAAAGTGGAACAAGCCAAGCTTCGTGAAGAGTATATCGAAGGCTACCGTCGCTCTGTTCGTCATCACATCGAAGGCATCAAGATTGTCGACGAGGATGGCAATGATATCACTCCTGAAAAATTGCGTCAAGTTCAGCGCGAGAAAGGCCTTCACGGCCGTAGTCTGGATGACCCAGAGTCTTAAGTAGATATAAATAAAAGAATCCCTCGCTAGGAAGCTAGAAAGTTCCTGTCGAGGGATTCTTTTATTCTTGTTTATGTTTTTTCAAAATGCGGAGAGCTATATAGATGCAGCTAACGATGATTGCTACATCCAGCCAGAAAATCCAAGGCTCCGTGATACGGAAAAAGAAATAGGCAGCGATGGCAGTAATGAGGGACAGAATGCCTAGATCCATTTTTTCTTTGAGATTGAGTCTCATAGGTCTTCTTCCTCCTTTTTTTGTGCTTGACGAATCTTTCCTTTGGCAATGAAATGCATAATCAGTCCAAATCCAAGACCAGCAGCTAATCCAGTTATAATGAGTTTAGGTTGAAGCAGAACTTGTAGGATATCTTTCTTTTCCATGACAGCTATCATGATGCTAAAGAGAGGGTAAAAGAGCAACCAATAAGAGAAACCTGCTTTGAGACCAGCGTGTTTCATGGCTTTTTCTTCTTTTTCATCCTGAAGTTCTAGCTCTAGGTCATCAATTCCTTTGCGCCGTGCTTGAATGACTATATAGACACAGAAGCCGAGGATAAGGATTTCCAGCAGGATAGGATAGGCAACAGCGATAATTTTGGGCCAGCGAAAGGCTAGGGGAAAGGCGATGGCATTGCCAAAAATCAGAATAAAGAAAAGCCAGATAAAGCCTATATTTCCTAGATGCTCAGCCTGTTGGCGCTTTTGCTCGTCCAAAGGTCCAGTAATGCCGTAAAATCGTTTAATCATCTTGTCTGAGAATGTTTCTTTTTTCATGTTTGTGTCCTTTCTTTAGGTATGAAATTTGCTACAGGGAAGAATTCTTATTCCTCAGAATCTTCATCTGTCAGCTGGGGCTCCCAAAAGAGGGCGTTGAGGTCAGTATCCAGCGCTCTAGCCAGATTGATACAGAGCTCGAGGGTGGGGTTGTATTTGTTATTTTCAATCATATTGATAGTTTGCCGCGATACCCCGATAGACTTGGCCAACTCTAGCTGAGACATCTTTTTTTCTTTTCGAAATTCTTTGACACGATTCATTACACCCTTCCTTTCTAATACTATAACTGATAACTTTCAACAAGTTTGTCAGTTATATTTGACTTTTATTTTATGCTAGTATAATACTTTTTGGAAAAAGTGTCAAGTATATCTGACAAAAAATTTAAAAAAGGATTTCATCCGCTTACTTTTTCTTTTAAATTTTTTTTTGCTTTTGAATGTGATATAATAAGTAAGATATGACAAACGAATTTCATCACATTACGGTTCTTCTTCATGAAACGGTTGACCAGTTGGCGGTTAAGCCTGACGGCATCTATATCGATGCGACCCTTGGCGGTGCTGGTCACAGCGAATATCTTTTGAGCCAGCTCGGAGATGAGGGGCATCTCTATGCCTTTGATCAGGACCAGACGGCTATTGACAATGCTAAAAAGCGTTTGGCTCCTTATGTAGAGCGGGGGATGGTGACCTTTATCAAGGACAATTTCCGCCACCTCAAGAGCCGTTTGCAAGAAGCCGGTGTGGAAGAAATTGATGGGATTTGTTATGATTTAGGCGTTTCCAGCCCTCAGCTGGATCAGCGTGAGCGTGGTTTTTCCTATAAACAGGATGCGCCTTTGGATATGCGCATGAACCGCGAGGCAGCCTTGACAGCTTTTGAGGTTGTCAATCATTATAGCTATCAGGATTTGGTACGAATCTTTTTTAAATACGGCGAAGATAAGTTTTCTAAGCAGATTGCTCGCAAGATTGAGCAGGCTAGAAGTATCAAGCCTATTGAAACAACGACAGAATTGGCTGAAATTATCAAGTCAGCTAAGCCAGCTAAGGAGCTGAAGAAGAAAGGCCACCCGGCCAAGCAGATTTTTCAAGCTATTCGGATTGAAGTCAATGATGAATTGGGCGCAGCGGATGAGTCTATTCAGCAGGCCATTGATCTGCTAGCGGTGGACGGCCGGATTGCGGTCATTACTTTTCATTCGCTGGAAGATCGTCTGACCAAGCAGCTTTTCAAGGAGGCGTCAACAGTAGATGTTCCTAAGGGCTTGCCCTTTATACCTGATGAACTGCAGCCTAAGCTGGAGCTGGTCAGCCGCAAACCAATTTTACCAAGCAAAGAAGAATTAGAAAGCAATAATCGGGCTCATTCCGCCAAGCTGCGCGTGGCCCGTAAGATACACAAGTGAGGAAGAAATGTCAGAAAAAAGACCAAACCCGCTTCAAGATCAGATGAGAAAATTTTCCCGAGTTGAGAAGGCCTTTTACGGATCTATCGTTTTGACTGCCATTATTTTAGCGGTCAGCATCGTCTTTATGCAGACCAAGCTATTGCAGGTGGACCGGGATTTGACAGAAGTTAATACCCAGATTGAAGCGGAGCAGACAGAGCTAGCCGACATCAAGCAGGAAGTCAATGAACTGACCCGCTATGAAAGGCTGTCCCAGCTGGCCAGCTCTCAGGATATGAAACTCCAGAAGGGAAATCGTAAAACAGTGAGTTCAACGGATGAAGAATAGAATTTTTGAAAGAATTAAAAAATACGCCCTGAAAAATAGGCAAACCCCTGAATACAATCGGCGGCAAGTGGGAAAGAGCATGAGCATCTTAGCTATCTTTCTCTTTTTCGTTTTCTTGATTAATTTTGCCATTATTATCGGGACAGACCAGAAGTTCGGTGTTAATCTGTCAAAGGGAGCAGAAGTGGTCCATCAAAAGACGGTCACAGTCGCTGCCCGGCGTGGAACGATTTATGACCGAAATGGTGTTCCCATTGCAGAGGATGCCACGACTTATAATGTCTATGCCATTATTGACAAGAGCTACAAGTCAGCTACCGGCAAGATTCTCTATGTAGAAGAATCCCAGTACGATAAGGTGGCAGAGATTTTCAATCAATACCTAGAATTGGATAAGGACTACGTCAAAACCCAGCTGTCGCAGAAAAATCTCAAGCAGGTTTCCTTCGGGGCACAGGGCAATGGCATTACCTACAGTAATATGAACGCTATGCGGGAAGCCTTTGAAGCTGCTGGTATTGAAGGGATTGACTTTACTACCAGTCCCAACCGCAGTTATAGTAACGGTGTCTTTGCCTCCCAGTTTATCGGTCTTGCCCAGCTGCAGGAGGATAAGGAAGGCAATAAGACGCTGAAAGGGACTTCTGGCATGGAGCAGGCTCTGGATAGGATTCTTGCTGGTCAGAATGGGATTGTGACCTACGAAAAAGACCGGAATGGCAATGTTGTGCCTGGGTCAGAAAAGGTCTCTGTACAAGCAGAGGACGGCAAGGACGTCTATACAACGCTGTCGGCTGATTTGCAAACCTACCTAGAAACGCGGATGAACGCTTTCCAGGAAAAAGTCAAAGGTAAGTTTGTCAATGCAACCTTGGTCAGTGCCAAGACCGGCGAAATCCTAGCTACCTCTCAACGGCCGACCTATAATGCCGATACCAAGGAAGGCTTGAATGAGAAAAATCTGGGCAATTGGAATACCATGCTCTATCAAGGTCAGTATGAGCCTGGATCTACCATGAAGGTCATGACTCTAGCTTCAGCTATTGATAATGGCAGCTTTAATCCTAACGATACCTATGACAGTAGAGAATACAAGGTTATGGATGCGACCATTCGGGACTGGAACGTCAACATGGGGATTTCAGAAGGGGAAACCCTGACCTTTGCCCAAGGATTTACCTATTCCAGTAACGTTGGTATGACTATTTTGGAGCAGAAGATGGGCAATGACAAGTGGCTGGACTACTTGAGTAAGTTTAAGTTTGGTCTGCCGACCCGCTTTGGGATGGGGAATGAAACTTATGGCTCCTTGCCAGGTGATAACTATGTTACGATTGCCATGAGTTCTTTTGGTCAAGGGATTGGTGTGACCCAGGTGCAGATGTTGCGTGCCTTCTCGTCCGTTGCCAATGACGGCGTCATGGTGGAGCCTAAGTTTATCAATGCCATCCATGATCCAAAAACCAATACAGCTCGTAAGACAGCGACAGAAATTATCGGAAATCCTGTCTCAGAAAAAGCAGCTCAAACCACTCGGGATTATATGGTTCAGGTCGGAACAGACCCCTACAAAGGAACCCTGAATGTCGGTGGAGAACCCGTCATTCAAGTGGCCGGTCAGAATGTCGCTGTCAAGTCAGGGACCGCTCAGATCGCTTCTGAAAATGGTTATCTAGAGGGTGAGAACGACTACATCTACTCAGTTGTTGCCATGACGCCGGCAGAAAATCCTGAATTTATCATGTATGTGACAGTTCAGCAGCCCGAGGAAAAATTCCAGCCTATATTTTGGCAGGAAGTGGTCAATCCGGTCTTGGAAGAAGCTGTCGCTCTCAAAGACAGTCTTAATCTGACGACAGAGACGACTCCAGCTCTTGAAACAGTCACTGAAGAAACTAGCTATAAAATGCCATCGCTGGAAGAACTGACCAAGCAACTAGGTCTGAAACATCAAGTCAGTCCTGGCGGTCTGGCAGATGAATTGCGCCGCAACCTCGTCCAACCAATTGTGCTGGGAACAGGTGGCAAGATTAAAAAAGTATCTGTCAAAGAAGGTAAAAATCTCAAGGCTAATCAACAGGTTTTGATCTTGTCAGATGATTTAGAAAGTCTGCCTGATATGTACGGTTGGACCAAGGCCAATGTCGAACGTTTTGCGAAGTGGCAGGACATTGAAGTCACTTTCAAAGGAGAGGGCTCCAAAGTCGTCAAGCAGAGCGAAAAGACCAATACTTCGCTGAAAAATCTCAAGAAAATAACAATTACAATGGGAGACTAATATGCTTATTGCTCTTATTGCAGGAATCGTAACTTTTATCCTAACTATCATCGGCATTCCTGCCTTTATTCGTTTTTACCATAAGGCTCGTATCACAGGCCAACAGATGCACGAAGATGTCAAGCAGCATCAGGCCAAGGCCGGAACACCAACCATGGGTGGTACTGTCTTTCTCTTGACATCCGTTCTGGCCAGCTTTGTTATCGGTCTGTTTTCGCATCAGTTGTCCAACGGCCTCATCATGATTCTTTTTATCTTGGTCCTGTATGGCGTTGTCGGCTTTTTGGACGACTTCCTCAAGGTGTTTCGTAAGATCAACGAGGGTCTAAATCCCAAGCAGAAACTGTTTTTGCAGCTGGTCGGCGGAGTTGTCTTTTACTTCTTTTATAATCAGCACGGTGCAGGTGACCAGCTGAATGTCTTCACCGTTCCTGTCCAGATAGGCTTCCTCTATGTCTTTTTCGTCCTTTTTTGGCTGATTGGCTTCTCCAATGCTGTCAATCTGACGGATGGAATTGATGGTTTGGCCAGCATTTCTGTGGTCATTAGCTTGGTGGCCTATGCTGTGATTGCTGTTGAGCAGAAGCGTTTTGATATTTTGATTGTCATCATCAGTATGATTGGTGGCTTGCTAGGCTTCTTTGTCTTCAACCACAAGCCCGCTAAAATCTTCATGGGAGATGTGGGAAGCCTGGCTTTGGGCGGTATGCTGGCTGCTATCTCCATTTCCCTTCACCAAGAGTGGACCCTGCTCTTGATTGGGATCGTCTATGTGTTTGAAACGACCTCTGTCATGATGCAGGTGACCTACTTCAAGCTGACCGGCGGCAAGCGGATTTTCCGGATGACCCCGGTTCATCACCACTTTGAGCTTGGTGGCCTAACTGGCCACGGCAAGGAGTGGAGCGAGTGGAAAGTCGATTTCTTCTTCTGGGGAATCGGTATCGTGGGCAGTCTTTTGACCCTAGCTATCCTATATCTATAGCAAGAAGCGAGTCTCTGGCTCGCTTTTCTGCTTCTTAGATTTGAGGGTAAGCAGGATGGGCAATTTTTTGGTATAATAGTTAGGATAATAGAATAGAGGACAAGATGAAATTTACAGAATTTAAGTTTAAAGATTATATTCAGGAAGCGCTCAGGGATTTGAACTTCGTTGAAGCGACTCCAGTCCAAGAGAAGCTGATTCCGGTGGTATTGTCTGGTCGGGATTTGGTCGGTGAGTCCAAGACAGGCTCTGGGAAGACCCACACGTTTTTGCTGCCGATCTTTCAAATGCTGGATGAGGAAGCAGACAGCGTGCAGGCTGTTATTACAGCCCCAAGTCGGGAGCTGGCAGCGCAGATTTATCAGGCTGCTCGTCAGTTGGCTAGCTTTTCTGAAAAAGAGATTCGGGTGGCCAATTATGTTGGTGGGACTGACAAAGCTCGTCAGATTGGGAAGTTAGAATCCAGTCAGCCTCATATCGTCATTGGAACGCCTGGTCGAATTTATGACTTGGTAGAGTCTGGCGACTTGGCCATTTACAAGGCCAAGACCTTTGTCGTTGACGAGGCAGATATGACACTGGACATGGGCTTTTTGGCGACGGTTGATAAGATTGCAGGCCGGTTGCCTAAAGATTTGCAGTTTCTCGTTTTTTCAGCGACCATTCCGCAGAAGCTTCAGCCTTTTTTGAAAAAATACCTGTCTAATCCAGTGATTGAGCAGATTAAGACCAAGACGGTCATTGCGGACACCATTGAAAACTGGCTTCTGTCAACCAAGGGACGAGACAAGAATGCCCAGATTTATCAAATCAGTCAGCTCCTGCAGCCTTATCTGGCTATGATTTTCGTCAATACCAAGACGAGGGCAGATGAGCTGCACAGCTATCTGACAGCTCAAGGGCTCAAAGTTGCTAAAATTCATGGAGATATTGCTCCGCGGGAGCGCAAGCGCATCATGAATCAGGTCAAGAATCTGGATTTTGAGTACATTGTCGCTACTGACTTAGCAGCGCGGGGGATTGATATTGAAGGTGTAAGCCATGTTATCAATGATGCCATTCCTCAGGACTTGTCTTTCTTTGTCCATCGGGTAGGCCGGACCGGCCGTAATGGTCTTCCCGGCACAGCCATTACTCTCTACCAGCCGAGTGACGACTCAGATATTCGAGAGTTGGAAAAGATGGGGATCAAATTCACTCCCAAAATGATAAAGGATGACGAGTTTCAGGATACCTATGACCGAGACCGTCGTGCCAATCGGGAAAAGAGCCGGGAGAAGCTGGACACGGAAATGCTGGGGCTGGTCAAGAAGAAAAAGAAAAAAATCAAACCAGGCTACAAGAAAAAAATCCAGTGGGCTGTTAACGAAAAGCGCCGCAAGACCAAGCGAGCAGAGAATCGTGCACGTGGCCGGGCAGAGCGTAAGGCTAAGCGCCAAACCTTCTAGTGATATACTTTTCTTATCGCTGTGATAAGAAAAATATATTAGTCTTTATGAGATAGATATGATAGACTAGTGAAACTAGTCTATTTTTATATTGGGCTTAGTGTGGCTTATTTGATATTTAGGAACACGAGATTTGCATTAGCTACTCATGTTTTGACTGCTAAAAGACAGTAAAAGCGAAGCAAATTCTTTGTTTTGTTCCAGAATTGTGTTAAAATATTTCATTATCAAGAAAAGGAAGTAATAATAGTGGTTACAACTTATCTTCTGACAACTGGTTGGTATGAGGAGTTCCTCAAATTCATTCCAGATGGTAAATTATTTAGTTTAAGGGCTGTTTTTGAGGCTATTCCTGGCATTTTGCAAAATCTACCAATCACCCTTCTCTTGACAGCGGGTGGTGCAGTCTTTGGTATTCTGCTTGCCATGGTTTTTGCTGTTGTCAAGATTAATCGGGTTAAAGTTCTGTATCCGATTCAAGCTTTCTTTGTCAGCTTTCTGAGAGGAACACCGCTACTGGTTCAGCTTATGCTGACCTATTTTGGGATTCCTTTATTGCTCAAGGCTATCAATCAGAAGTATGGCACAAGCTTTAATATCAACGAGATTCCAGCGTCTGTCTTTGCGATTGTTGCCTTCGCTTTCAACGAAGCGGCTTATGCCAGTGAGACCATCCGAGCAGCAATCTTGTCCGTAGATCCGGGAGAAATTGAGGCTGCTCGCAGTTTAGGGATGACCAACAAGCAGGTTTATATGCGTGTCATTATCCCTAATGCAGCAGTGGTAGCGACGCCTAGTCTGATTAATTCCCTGATTGGCTTGACCAAGGGAACATCTCTGGCTTTTAGTGCTGGTGTAGTGGAAATTTTTGCCAAGGCACAGGCTATCGCGGGGGCAGACTACCGTTACTTTGAGCGTTTTATCTCGGTGTCGCTGATTTATTGGGCAGTCAATATTCTCATTGAGCAACTTGGCCGCTGGATCGAAAAGATGATGGATATCAAGCAGCCGGATAAATTTGAATCGCTTCAGCAAGCAGAAGGAGAAGGAATCTGATGATTAATATTTCACATTTAAGTAAGACTTTTTCAGGTCAAAAGGTTCTGGATGATCTCAGTTTGGACATTAAAAAAGGCGAAGTGGTAGCTTTGATTGGCTCTTCAGGTGCTGGGAAATCAACCTTCCTCCGCAGCCTCAACTATCTGGAACAGCCAGACAGCGGAAAAATTACTATTGACGGCTTTAAAGTAGATTTTTCAAGTATTTCCAAAGATGAGATCTTGTTGCTGCGCCGCAAGCTAGCCATGGTCTTTCAGCAGTTTAATCTCTTTTCCCGCCGGACGGCTCTGGAAAATGTCAAGGAAGGTCTGCTGGTAGTTAAGAAACTGTCAGACCAAGAAGCGACTAAGATAGCCAAGGAAGAATTAGCAAAAGTTGGCTTGTCAGACCGAGAAAATCACTATCCTAGACATTTGTCAGGCGGTCAGAAGCAGCGGGTTGCCTTAGCAAGGGCTTTGGCTATGAATCCAGATGTTCTTTTGCTAGACGAGCCGACCTCAGCCTTGGATCCCGAGTTGGTCGGAGAAGTAGAGAAATCAATCGCTGATGCAGCCAAGTCTGGCCAGACCATGATTCTGGTCAGTCATGATATGTCCTTTGTCGCTCAGGTTGCGGATAGAGTACTCTTTTTGGACAAGGGGAAAATCATAGAGTCTGGGACACCAGATGAAATTATTCATCATCCAAAGGAAGAAAGAACCAAGGAATTTTTTGCTAGTTACAAACGGACCTATATTTGATATAATAGAGACAGTGAAGGCTCAGTTGGCTAGACCAGCTGAGTTTGTTTTCAGTCTTAGCATACTCTGGAGCAGACTTTCTTGTCCAGTGGGTGTTTTATGGTGACGGCTAGATTTGGATTTGTTCCCTTTCTTTGTACTATGAGGCTGATTGACCTTTGAGGAGTTGACATGTTAGATCAAATATTTGCACTTTATATCGAGAGCCTGCTTTATACAGCAGTCGGTGTAGGGATCATTGCGGGTTTATGGATTGGGCTGCGGATGATTCGCCGCAAGGACAAGACAGCTAAGGAGCGCCAGAGCCATCTGTATGATGTCCTTTTGATTGTCATTATGACGATTCCAGTCCTGTCTTTTGCGACGTTGGGCCTGCTCATTGTCCTAAAAGCTTAAATGCTTGTAAAACTGTAGAAAAGTTGTTAGAATAATTCTAGTTACAACAAGGAGAAAGAAGAGTTATGTACGATACAATTATTATTGGAGCTGGACCTGCCGGCATGACAGCTGCCCTCTATGCAGCCCGCAGCAACCTAAAAGTTGCCCTGCTGGAGCGTGGTATTCCTGGTGGTCAGATGAATAATACTGCTGACATTGAAAACTATCCAGGCTATGCCAATATCAGCGGTCCTGAGCTAGCAGAGAAAATGTTTGAACCTCTGGAGAACCTGGGTGTTGAACATTTATTTGGCCTAGTAGAAAAAATTGAAGACCGAGGTGATTTTAAGGAAATCATCACAGAAGATGAGCATTTTGAAGCTAAAACAGTCATCATTGCTTCTGGTGCTAATCATCGTCATCTGGGGGTTCCTGGTGAGGAAGACTACAACAGCCGCGGCGTTTCCTACTGTGCGGTCTGTGATGGTGCCTTCTTCCGTGATGAAGACCTGCTGGTTGTCGGTGGTGGCGACTCAGCGGTAGAGGAAGCTATTTTCCTGACGCGCTTTGCAAAAAGTGTGACCATTGTTCACCGTCGTGATGAGCTACGAGCACAAAAGGTGCTGCAGGATCGCGCCTTTGCCAATGAAAAGATTCGTTTTGTCTGGGATTCTGTAGTGGAAAGCATCCATGGTGATGAGCGTAAAGTGACAGGCGTAACCTTCAAGAATGTCAAGACAGGTGAGATTAGTCAGGCAGAGTTTGGTGGTATCTTCATTTATGTTGGCTTAGATCCAGTTAGCGAATTTGCTGCGGACTTGGGCATCACTGATGAGGCAGGCTGGATTCTGACGGATCATCAGATGAAGACTTCAGTAGCAGGCATTTACGCTGTTGGTGATGTTCGCCAGAAAGACCTGCGCCAGATTACGACGGCTGTTGGCGATGGTGCCATTGCCAGTCAGGAAGCCTACAAATATCTTACAGAGCAAGCATAAAAATATAAGCTAAGCAAGCGTGTCTATTCAAGTGAGTTGACAGGATTTGCTTAGCTTTTTTGGAATTATGATATAATAAAAGGTATCTAGCGTAAAGGAGCAAGAAGATGTACCCAGATGACAGTTTAACTCTGCACACTGATTTGTACCAAATCAACATGATGCAGGTTTATTTCAAGCAAAATATTCACAACAAGCGTGCAGTTTTTGAAGTTTTTTTCCGTAAGAATCCTTTCAATAACGGCTACGCGGTTTTTGCGGGCTTGGAAAGAATTATTTCCTATCTCAATAATCTGACATTCAGCCAGAGCGATTTAGATTATTTGCAATCCTTGGGCTATCACGGAGAGTTTCTGGATTATTTGCGAAATCTCAAGATGAGCCTGACCGTAAGGTCTGTTCAGGAAGGTGATTTGGTTTTTGCCAATGAGCCAATCGTGCAGGTGGAAGGTCCATTAGCTCAGTGTCAGCTGGTTGAGACTGCCTTGCTTAATATCGTTAATTTTCAAACCCTGATTGCCACCAAGGCAGCCCGTATCCGCTCTGTCATAGAAGATGAGCCTCTGATGGAGTTCGGTACGCGTCGAGCCCAGGAAATGGATGCTGCTATCTGGGGAACTCGGGCTGCGGTGATTGGCGGAGCGAACGGTACCAGTAATGTCCGAGCTGGCAAGCTCTTTGATATTCCAGTCTTGGGAACGCATGCCCATGCTCTCGTTCAAGTCTATGGAAATGATTATGAAGCCTTTAAAGCTTACGCTGAGACTCATCATAACTGTGTTTTCCTAGTAGATACCTACGATACATTGCGCCTAGGTGTTCCGGCAGCCATTCGGGTGGCGCGTGAGCTAGGAGACAAGATTAAGTTTCTGGGAGTCCGCATTGATTCGGGAGACCTTGCCTATATTTCTAAAAAAGTTCGGCAGCAATTAGATGAAGCTGGCTTCCCTGATGCTAAGATTTATGCGTCCAATGATCTGGACGAAAATACCATTCTCAACTTGAAAATGCAAAAAGCCAAGATTGATGTCTGGGGTGTGGGAACCAAGCTCATTACGGCCTATGACCAGCCGGCTTTAGGAGCAGTTTATAAGATTGTTGCTATTGAAGATGAGACTGGAGAATTACGCAATACCATCAAGCTGTCCAATAATGCTGAAAAGGTTTCGACCCCAGGCAAGAAGCAGGTTTGGCGCATTACCAGCCGCGAAAAAGGGAAGTCTGAGGGAGACTACATTACCTATGACGGCCTTGATGTCAATGGCTTGGAAGAGCTGGAAATGTTCCATCCGACCTATACCTATATCAATAAAAGGGTCAAAAATTTTGATGCCGTACCGCTTTTGGTGGATATTTTCCAAGAGGGGAATTTGGTCTATAATCAGCCGAGCTTGACTGAGATTCAAGCCTATGCCCGTAAGGAATTTGATAAACTTTGGGATGAGTACAAGCGAGTTCTTAATCCACAGGATTATCCAGTTGACCTGGCTAGAGATATTTGGCAGGATAAGATGGATTTGATTGACCAGATGCGCAAGAAAGCCTACCAGACAGGAGCAGAAAAATGAGTCTACAAGAAGAAATCATCGCTCAACTGGGCGTTAAACCAATCATTGATCCGGAGGAAGAAATCCGCAAGTCGGTGGATTTTCTCAAGGCCTATCTGAAAAAGCACCCTTTTTTGAAAAGTTATGTTTTGGGAATTTCTGGTGGTCAGGACTCAACCTTGGCTGGCCGCTTAGCTCAGCTGGCTGTAGAGGAAATGCGGGCTGAGACTGGGGATGATAGCTATTGCTTTATCGCAGTTCGTTTGCCTTACGGTATCCAAGCAGATGAAGATGATGCGCAAAAAGCTCTGGCTTTTATCCAGCCTGATGTCAGTCTGACAGTCAATATCAAGGAATCTGCTGATGCCATGACAAGGGCTGTGGAGGCAACGGGGACCAAAGTCTCTGATTTTAACAAGGGCAATATCAAGGCTCGCAGCCGTATGATTGCCCAGTATGCTTTGGCCGGTTCATACAGTGGAGCTGTCATTGGAACCGATCATGCAGCAGAAAATGTCACCGCCTTTTTCACCAAGTTTGGGGATGGCGGAGCAGATATCTTACCACTTTACCGTCTCAATAAGCGTCAAGGCAAGCAGCTTTTGGCCGCCTTGGGAGCGGATCCGGCTCTCTATGAAAAGGTGCCGACGGCTGATTTGGAAGAAGAAAAGCCTGGGATTGCGGATGAAGTCGCTCTGGGAGTGACCTATAATGAAATTGACGATTATCTCGAAGGCAAGTCCGTTTCAGCCAAAGCCCAAGAAACTATCGAATCTTGGTGGCATAAAGGCCAGCACAAACGCCATTTGCCGATTACGATTTTTGATGAATTTTGGAAGTGAAAATCTCTATTGAAACTTTTTAGTTTGAGCTAAGAAACGAGGAAGCTATGAAAAAGATTGGTACACAGTCCATTGAAACCAAACGTCTTTTGTTAAGACCTTTTCTGGAATCGGATGCTCAAGCTATGTATGACAACTGGGCTTCTCGTCCAGATAATTTGCTGCATGTGATCTGGGATGCTCACGAGAGTCCTGAAGTCACCCAACAGTCTATTGCTCGCTGGGTTGAGAATTATCAAAACATGAATTTTTACAAGTGGGCCATCTGCCTGAAAGAAAATCCTGATTCTGTAATCGGGGACATCAGTATGGTGGACATGGATGAGACAGTCAATGCTTGCGAGGTCGGTTATATTTTAAGTAAAGACTATTGGGGGCAGGGGCTGATGACAGAAGCTTTGAAAGCTGTTTTGATCTATCTCTTGCAAGACGCAGGATTCAATCGTGTCACAGCAAGATTTGTAACAGCCAATCCAGCTTCGGGACGTGTCATGGCTAAAGCTGGAATGAGCTACGAAGGCACTTTCCGTCAGGCTGTATTTCATAAAGGACAAGTCAAAGATTTTTCCGTCTATGGAATCCTAAAATCCGATTTAGAAAAAGGCTAGGACTCTTTTGTCCAGCCTTTTTACTTGCGCTCCTTTTTTAAAGTTCTATAATAGATGTATAATGACAAGGAGGATTCTATGCATTCGTTAGAACAAGATTTTACAGATAAGCTGTATGCTGCTTATGAGGCCAATCCCAAGTTTGCAGCGATGGGAAATGCCATCAGTCACAATGGCCTTTTGGCTTCCTTAGAGAAGCGAAGCGCCGCTGTGGAAAACACACCTGTCTTTTCGCTGGATCTTACTAAGGACAAGGTTAGCGACCAGAAAGCTTCAGGGCGCTGTTGGATGTTTGCAGCTCTTAATATCTTCCGCCACAAGATGATTGCTGGTTTCCAACTGGAGGATTTTGAGCTATCTCAGGCCCATACCTTCTTTTGGGATAAATATGAAAAATCCAACTGGTTCTTGGAGCAGGTGATTGCGACAGCTGACCAAGAATTGACCAGCCGTAAGGTCAAGTTTCTCTTAGATACGCCACAGCAGGATGGCGGTCAGTGGGATATGGTTGTTTCCCTCTTTAAAAAATATGGTGTCGTGCCCAAGTCAGTCTACCCGGAGTCTATCTCATCCAGCAATAGCCGTGAACTCAATCAGATTCTCAATAAACTCTTGCGTCAGGATGCGCAGATTTTGCGAGAATTAAGAGCGGAAGGGGCAGAATCGTCAGAACTTCAGACCAAGAAAGAAGAACTCCTACAAGAAGTCTTTAACTTCTTAGCTATGAATTTAGGCTTGCCACCTCGCCAGTTTGACTTTTCTTATCGCGATAAAGACAATCATTTCCATAGCGAGAGCGGATTGACACCTCTGACTTTCTATCAAAAATATGTCGATCTAAAGCTAGATGACTATGTCTCTATCATCAATGCGCCAACTGCAGACAAGCCTTATGGTCGGTCCTATACAGTTGAGATGTTGGGAAATGTCGTTGGCAGTAAGCCAGTGCGTTATTTGAATGTTGAAATGGACCGACTAAAAGAGCTGGCTATAGCTCAAATGCAGGCTGGCGAGACCGTTTGGTTTGGTTCGGATGTTGCTCAGTCTAGCAATCGTAAGGCAGGTGTTATGGCAGAGGGGATGCACGATTTCACTGCTAGCATGGATATTCGACTGACTCAGGATAAGGCTGGCCGCTTGGACTATAGCGAAAGCCTCATGACCCACGCCATGGTCTTGACAGGGGTAGACTTGGATGAAAATGGTAAAGCTAAGAAATGGAAGGTCGAAAACTCTTGGGGTGAAAAGGTTGGTAATAAGGGTTACTTTGTAGCCTCTGACGCTTGGATGGACGAGTATACCTATCAAATCGTCGTTCGAAAGGAGTTTCTGACAGCAGCAGAATTAGCTGCATATGAAGCAGAGCCTCTTGTCCTATCTCCCTGGGATCCCATGGGTGCTTTGGCAAAGTAATCTTTAATGAGAGAATAAGAAAAGAGTAAGAATTTTTCATTCTTACTCTTTTAGTTTGTATTCTAATCTTCGTCACTCTAGTCATCTCCACCGTTACCGGAAGATGAGTCATTGTGGCTAGAAGAGCTATTGTTTGAATCACCAGAATGATCACTAGAAGCTGATGTGTCAGAGCTAGCTTCTGTACTGTAACTGCTATAGCTAGAATAGTTATAGTACTGCTGGTTATTGTAGTAACGGTTATAGCCAGTACCACTGTTGAGGTAGACATAGGAGCCACTGCGGTAGAGACCATCTGGCATTTCCCAATCTTCTGAGGCAGAGCCATCTTGAGCTAGATAAAGCATCATTTCGCGGTAGACATCTGTCGCAACCTTAACTCCATCATCAAGGATTGGTGTCAGACGGTTTGAGTAGCCGGTCCAAACAGCCATTGAATACTTAGGCGTGTAACCAACGAAGAGCTCGTCTGGTGTGACAATGCTAGAGTAGTAATAAGGCTTGGTCAGCTTAGCTAATTCATCGTCAGCATAGTTGGAGGTTCCAGTCTTACCAGCCTGATAAACCCCAGAAATAGCAGCGTTTGTACCTGTACCGGACTGCAAGACTGTTTTCATCATATCGGTCATCATGTAGGCTGTCGTTTCCTTCATAGCCTTGGAACCATTGTTGGAGAAGGTCTTCTCCGTTCCGTCACTGAAGACAACGCGATTGACATACTGAGGCTTGTAGTAAGTACCACCATTGGCAAAAGCAGCATAGGCAGCAGCCATTTTTTCACTGCTGGCTCCGTATTCGTTGCCGGATTTGCTGGTATTACTTGAAAAGGCATTAACATAGAACATTTCAGGATAGTTAATCCCAATACGATTTAGGAACTTGAGGGACTCATCCAGACCAACGGCTTCCAGCGTTTTCACGGCAGGAACGTTCCGGGATTCCTGAATAGCGTATTGAATCGTCATCCCGCCATAATATTTCTTATCCCAGTTATAGACTGGTGTGCTGGAATACGGGAAGTTATATGGAGCATCCGTGATAGGAGCAGCAGTTGAGGTATAGATTTCATTTTCAAGAGCTGGAGCATAATCGGTGATTGGCTTCATTGTTGAACCGAAATCACGGTTGGTTTCAACAGCTTGGTTGGTACCAAAGGATACGTTGGTAGATTGGTTACGAGAACCGAGCTGGGCAATGACTTTACCAGTTTGCACATCCATAACAGTGGACGCAACCTGCATTTCGTCATCTGGATAAGCTACATAGTCTCCTGTGTTGTAAATATCCCAGAGTTTCTTTTGGGCATCAGTGTTGACATTTGTATAGACTTCCATACCAGTTGTCAGGACATTGTAGCCAGTCTCTTCTTCTACTTGTTCAATTACTTCCTTAAGATAATTATCCATGTAAGCAGGATAGCTAGTGGAAGCTTTCAAGCTTTGAAGTCCGTCGGTTACAGGGGTATTCTTAGCTTGTTCATACTGCTCATCTGTGATGTACTTGAGATCATGCATCTCACGAAGTACCAGATTACGACGGTTGGTCGCAGCCTCTGGGTGAGTGTAGGGATCGTATTGGTTAGGTGCCTGAGGCATACCTGCCAGCAGAGCCGTTTGGTGTAAGCTCAAGTCTTTTAGATCCTTGCCATAGTAGCTTCGGGCTGCTGTTTGCATACCGTAGTTACTGTTAGACATGTATACTTTATTGACATAATAGGTCAAGATTTGCTGCTTGGTCGCTTTACGCTCAAGCTGAGCGGCCAGCCAAGCTTCTTGGATTTTACGTGAAAGGGTCGCGTCCGAAGAAGAGGTTGAGAAATAGGACAGCTTAATCAATTGCTGGGTCAGAGTTGATCCCCCTTGGCGACCTCCGCGGATGTTGCTAACAAGGGCACCTGCAATCCGAATAAAGTCTACCCCGCGGTGGTTGAAGAAGCGATGGTCTTCAATGGCGACAATGGCGTTGACCAAATCCGTAGGAATTTCACTTGTTTCAGCATTGACCCGCTTTTCAGCGCCTAGGTCTGCAATCAAATTGTTATTGCTGTCAAAAATCTTACTGGATGTGGTCGCGATTAGGTCTTTTTCAGAAAGCTTAGGAGCCTTGACCGCATAGTAGGTAAATACCAAACAGCCAATCACGAATCCAATCATAAGCAGGGTTATAAGTGCACTTGCAAGATATTTCAAAGCCTGCATAAGAGTTTGTTTATTCATTTATAATACCACCTAGTAGTTTTTGTTCGATAATTTCAAGATAAGGGATGCTGGGAAGTTGCTGCATTTCAATCGGATAACCATGCTCTTGAATGTAGGTTAAGGGCATGGACTTCCCTCCCTTGTCAATCTTGTAAAACTCAATTAAATAAGAAGCGGGAAGTAGGTAAGTCTCCCTTAAGCTGGAAAAATGCAGTAAGACAAAGCAGATACCCTTTTGCTCAAGGACTGCCTCCATATGCTCAATCTGATGCGAATGAAAATTTTTCATAGGCATCGATTTTTTCTGTCGGGTTTCCTTGGCTTCAAAGTCAATATAATGGCCCTTGTAGACACCAGAATAGTCTGTTGTGGAAGCTTGCCGAAAGTAAGCCTCTACAATCTTGGCTCGGCTACGGTGCGGATAATCAACCTTGACAATCTGAATGGGGGTAGGTTTTTTATGGATGACAGCGAGTCCTCTGCTTAGATAGTAGCTGTTGGATTCGTTGATCATCTTTTCAAAAGACATCCCACGATTGGCAAAGTTAACAATGCCGGGAACAGGCCTGTTGATACTGCTTTTTGCCTTTAGCTTATGCGGATAGTTGACCATAAAACTCCTTATTGGTACAATAGCATCACTCTATTATACCACAAAAAACTTTTTTAAGGGAGAATAAATGACCAGTCTACTAATAACAGGCTACAAAGCCTTTGAAATCGGCATTTCGACGGAAAAAGATATGAGAATAAATATCATAAAAGAAGCCGCTAAGAGGGATTTAATTCGTTTTTTGAAAGACGGAGTGGATTGGCTGGTTTTTCTGGGTAATCTGGGCTTTGAGTCTTGGGTTTTGGATCTAGCTAATGAACTGAAAAAAGACTATAAATTTCAGACGGCAACCATCTTTCTCTTTGAGAATCAAGGTGAAAATTGGAATGAAGCCAATCAGGCAAAATTAGCTGCTTTTAAGCAGACCGATTTTGTCAAGTATGCTTATCCTACCTACCAAAATCCCAGTCAGTTTCGTGATTACAATCAATTCGTCATTCAAAATACAGACGGAGCTTACCTCTTTTACGATGAAGAACAGGAGACAAAATTGAAATATCTTTACCAAGAAATGAAAAAGCAAGAACAATATTTTATCAAAAAATTAACATTTGATGACCTGAATGAAGTGGCCGAAAATTTTTCGGGAAATTAGATAATAAATCTTGATTTTTATAGTGCATTTTGTTTATAATTGAATATGATAAACTAGATTGGAGAGAGAAGATGGCAAGTATTATTTTTACAGCAAAAGATATTTTTGATCAGGATTTTAAACGCGAAGTACGCGGTTACAGCAAGTCCGAAGTGGATGAGTTTTTGGACGATATTATCAAGGATTATGAGACTTATGCAGCCTTGGTAAAGGAGCTGCGTGAGGAAAATCGCCGTCTCAAGGAAGAGTTGGCTGCGAAGCCGGTTGAAAAAGCACCGGTTCAGCCGACTCAGCCTGTCCAATCAACACAAACAACTCAGTCGACTGCAGAAAACTTCCCTCAGATGACTTCTGCGACTAATTTTGATATCTTGAAGCGCTTGAACCGTCTTGAAAAGGAAGTATTCGGGAAACAAATTCTGGATCGTGAATAATGGTTCTTTTTAGAACAGTGCAATTTTTGGATAATCGCGTGGAAATTTTAGATTTTCATGAGGAAAGTCCATGCTAGCACTGGCTGTGATGCCGGTAGTGTTTGTGCTAGGCGAAGAAATAAGCCTAGGGACGGATTTTTCCGTTACGGCGACTGAAAGGGCTAAGTCTTTTGATATGTCTGATTAGGTCTGAAAGTGCCACAGTGACGTAGTTCTTTTGGAAACAGAAGAAGTGGAACGCGGTAAACCCCTCAAGCTAGCAACCCAAACTTTGGTCGGGGCATGGAGTGCGTGGAAGCGAACATAGCACTCTGACTGGAAACAGTAGACAGATGATTATCGAAGGAAATGGTACCTAGTCATTTCCGGAACAAAACATGGCTTACAGAAAATTGCATATAGGCTGAGGCTAGGACGTCAAGTCCTGTCCTCTTTAAATTTTATAATAGAATAGCAAGAGAGTGGCTGAGCGCTCTATTCTCTGCCAAGTTCAACTAGCTGCTGCTTCATTTGTCTGATGGACATTTCAAGGAATGAGCTGGCTGACAATGGCAGCGAAACCTTCTCAGCCCAAAATTTAAAAAGGGAGAGTGAGGAAAATCGATGTGACGAAATCACGATTTTTGTCTCACTCCCTTTGTTTGTATAGATTGGAATCCATTTAAAAGCCGAGATGAAAGAAAAATTTAATTTAATTGCGACCGCAGCGGCAGGGCTAGAAGCTGTCGTCGGCCGTGAAATCAGAGAGCTGGGACTTGATTGTCAGGTCGAAAATGGTCGGGTTCGCTTCGAGGGTGATGTCAGTACGATTATTCAAACCAATCTCTGGCTGCGTGCGGCCGATCGGATTAAGATTGTAGTTGGCAGTTTTTCAGCAAAGACTTTCGAAGAGCTCTTTCAGGGAGTTTTTGCTCTGGATTGGGAGAATTATCTACCGCTGGGAGCTAAATTTCCTATTGCCAAGGCTAAATGCGTCAAGTCAAAACTTCACAATGAGCCCAGTGTTCAGGCTATTTCTAAAAAGGCAGTTGTCAAGAAGCTGCAGAAGCATTATGCTCGTCCGGAAGGGGTTCCTTTGCAGGAAAATGGAGCTGAGTTTAGGATAGAGGTGTCTATTCTAAAAGATGTAGCGACAGTCTTGATTGATACGACAGGATCCAGCCTCTTCAAACGTGGTTATCGGGCCGATAAAGGTGGTGCACCGATCAAGGAGAATATGGCAGCAGCCATTTTACTCCTGTCCAATTGGTATCCTGATAAGCCTTTGATAGACCCGACTTGCGGCTCTGGTACTTTTTGTATCGAGGCAGCCATGATTGGGATGAAGATAGCGCCGGGACTCCATCGTTCCTTTGCCTTTGAAGACTGGAATTGGGTGGATAAAGACTTGGTAGCACAGGCTCGCTCGACTGCACTCAATCAGATTGATCAGACCATCCAGCTGGATATTTCTGGCTCGGACATCGATGGCCGTATGGTAGAACTAGCTCGAAAAAATGCTGAGCAAGCAGGAGTAGCAGAGCAGATTCACTTCAAGCAGATGCGTCTGCAGGATTTGCATACAGATAAGATTAATGGTGTGATTATCTCTAATCCGCCGTATGGGGAGCGCCTCCTAGATGATGAGGCTGTGACTCGTCTTTATCAGGAGATGGGAGAAACTTTTGCTCCGCTCAAAACCTGGAGCAAGTTTATCCTGACTAGCGATGAAGCTTTTGAAAGCAAATATGGCAGTCAGGCCGATAAAAAACGCAAACTTTATAATGGTACTTTAAAAGTGGATTTATATCAGTATTTTGGCCAGCGTGTCAAACGTCAGTTAGATTAGAAAGGATTTGCCGTGACGAAAGAAGAAAACTACTCACCGGAAGAAGAAAAGAAAGAGTCGGTCCTTGATTTTGAAGAGGCCAAGGAAATGACAGTCGGTCAAGCTACTCGTAAAAAAGAGGAGCTGGAAGCCGGTGTGAATGAAAGCGACAATGTGCTGGATAAGTACATCAAGCAGCACCGTCAGGAAATCGAAGCTGGAAAATTTGAAACTCAGAAAATCAGAAAGCTGCAGGAGCAGGAAGCTGCTCAAGCTGAGCAAGCCTCTTCTGATTTGACCGACTTCATCAAAGAAAGACGGCAAGAGGTTGAAAGTGAGCAGGAGATTCCAGCAGCTCAGTTGACAGCCACTGAGACAGCAAGTGAGCCAGAAGCAGCTCCAAATCCCTTAGGTTCTCGCAGTCAACGCTCAGAGCAGGAAGATGCGGTTCCTGCCGCTCCCGTTCAAAAGACATCTTACGGTCCTATTCCAGAACCGCTTGATGAAAAGGAATTACAGGTTCCTAAGACACCTTTCTACAAGAAAAAAGCTTTCCTTTATCCAGTTTTAGGACTTTTAGGGATTGCTGTAGCGGGCACGGGGCTTTACTTTGCTCTGGGGCATAATTGGGGTAACAAGACCGTTACAAGCTCAAGCTCTTCAACATCGCAGTCCAGCAAAAAGAGCTCGTCTTCCTCTAGCTCTGATAATACTGCCAAGGATCTGAAGTCCTTTAATGATGAGTATGCTGCATTTTTCACAGATAGCAATCAGACAGCTGTCAAAAACAGTAAATTCGGCGACTTGGAAAAATTAAAAACCTTACTTGAAAAACTAAAAGGCAGCAAAGACTATGATGCCGCTAAGAGCAAGTATGATTCCCTAGTGAAACAAATTTCAGCTATTCAAAGTGTCAATTCGCAGTTTGACGGCGGAGCGATTACTGACGGCGTCTTGAACAAGGAAGCCAAGGCTAATACAAATGCGACCTTCTCAGATGTATCAAGTGGCAATGCTAAGCTAGATGAAGTTCTAAAGGCAGCGATTGCCCAAGGACGTAGTCAACAAGTACCAACACCAGCGCCTGCTACTGATCAGGGAGGCACCGGTGCAAGTACAAGTGGTGGTTCAAGTGCATCTGCTTCTGGTTCAGGCGCTTCCAGCTCATACTCTGGCTATGGTCTTTCAAGCAATGGAGTAAATCTGCAGAGAGACCTCAGTCGTGTCCCTTATAACCAAGCGGCTATTGATGATGTCAACAATCCGGCTTGGACTTTCAATCCTGGCATTCTGGAGAAGATTTTGCAAACTTCTCGTGAGCGTGGCTATATTTCTGGTGATAACTATATCCTGGAACGCGTCAATATTATTAAAGGAAACGGCTACTACAACCTCTTCAAGCCAGACGGCACCTACCTCTTCAGTATTAACTGTAAGACTGGATACTTCGTCGGAAATGGACCGGGTCATGCTGACTCGCTTGATTTCTAGTCATCTGTGAATATTTCTTCAGCAGCTGGCTTTATAGCTTGTTGATGGATTTCATTATACATGCACAAAAAAAGTTCTCGATTTCGAGAACTTTTTATTGTTTTAAATCACATGGCGTTCAAAGGCATCATCTGAGATTCCTTGGCTGAGAATAAGTTTAGCCCATTCTTTGGCTGAAAAGAGGCTGTGATCCTTGTAGTTTCCGCAGGATTCAATGGTTGTTCCAGGGACATCTTCCCAACTAGTTGACTCAGCGATTTCTTCCAGACAGGATTTGATGACCTGAGCAATCTGGCTGGAGCTGTGTTGGCCCCACATAATCATATGAAAACCGGTGCGACAGCCAAAAGGTGAGCAATCAATCATACCATCAATGCGCTTGCGAATCAGCATGGCCAGCAAATGCTCGATGGTATGCAGGCCGGCAGTTGGAATGGAATCTTCATTAGGCTGAACCAGACGGATATCAAAATTGGAAATGATGTCGCCTTTAGGGCCGGTTTCCTCTCCGATGAGACGAACATAAGGCGCTTTGACGATGGTGTGATCCAGCTCAAAGCTTTCAACGATAACTTCTTTAGACATGGTTTCTCCTTTACAATGTAGCGAGTGCGAGAAGGTTTTTCTAGTCATATCAAGCCATAGGTTTGTCTTGTTAGTGAAGAAAAAGCCTGTCTCATATGCATCTTTTCTTCTCTGATTATAGCATAAAAATTTTTTATTTGGGAATAAAGTTTAGGTCTTAGGGGAATGAAAAGTTTGAACAATCTTGCTTATGGTTTGAAAAAGTTTTGGTGCTCAGGCTTCTACAAACTTTGAAGATTTAGTCGGTAAAAATTGGACAAAAGCTTTCTTGATTTTCAAAAAATAGGTTTGTGAATTTTTTAGATTTGTGATAGAATAGTATGGAATTTTGAATTCAACAATTAAATAGATTTGGAGTAAAAACATGGACCTATTTCCTATAATTATGTCTGTTTTTGCTGCCATCATTGGTTTAGTGATTGGATATGTAAGTGTCTCAGCTAAGATGAAATCATCTAAAGAAGCTGCAGAGCTTACTCTTTTAAATGCTGAACAAGAAGCAACCAATTTACGCGGACAGGCTGAACGCGAAGCTGATTTGATTGTCAAAGAAGCCAAGCGGGAAACAAGTTCGCTTAAAAAAGAAGCACTTTTGGAGGCAAAAGAAGAAGCCAGAAAATATCGTGAACAAGTTGATGCAGAATTTAAGTCTGAACGTCAAGAGTTTAAACAAATCGAAAGCCGCTTGACAGAGCGCGCTTCTACCCTTGACCGCAAAGACGATAATTTAAGCAACAAAGAAAAGGCTTTGGAGCAAAAAGAACAAAGTCTCTCAGATAAATCTAAACACATTGATGCGCGTGAAGAACAAGTAGCGGAACTTGAAAAGCAGAAGGCAGCAGAGCTGGAGCGAGTTGCTTCGCTATCGCAGACAGAAGCGCGTGATATTATTTTGACGCAGACCGAGGACAAGCTTTCTAAAGAGATTGCGACTAGAATTCGGGATGCTGAGCAAGATATCAAAGAGCGGTCTGATAAGGTTGCGAAGAATATCTTGGTCCAAGCCATGCAGCGTATTGCCGGTGATTATGTAGCTGAGCAAACCAACTCAACGGTGCATCTGCCAGATGACAGTATGAAGGGTCGGATTATTGGCCGTGAAGGTCGCAATATCCGAACTTTTGAAAGTCTGACTGGTATTGATGTCATCATTGATGATACGCCTGAAGTGGTTACTCTCTCAGGTTTTGATCCGATTCGACGTGAGATTGCTCGTATGACCATGGAAGCACTCTTGAAAGATGGTCGCATTCATCCAGCCCGCATCGAGGAGTTGGTTGAGAAGAATCGTCTGGAAATTGACAATCGCATCCGTGAGTACGGGGAAGCAGCAGCTTATGAAATCGGAGCTCCTAACCTGCATCCTGATTTGATGAAAATCATGGGTCGCTTGCAGTTCCGTACTTCTTATGGTCAGAACGTCCTGAGGCATTCTATTGAGGTTGCCAAGCTTTCCGGTATCATCGCTGCTGAGCTAGGTGAAAATGCTAATTTAGCTCGCCGTGCTGGATTCCTCCATGATATTGGCAAGTCTATCGACCGTGAGGTTGAAGGCAGCCACGTGGAAATCGGGACAGAACTGGCTCGTAAGTACAAGGAGCATCCAGTTGTTGTTAATACGATTGCCAGTCACCACGGAGATGTGGAAGCGGAAAGTGTCATTGCTGTTATCGTAGCTGCAGCAGACGCTCTCAGTGCTGCTCGTCCAGGTGCCCGCAGTGAATCTCTGGAAAGCTATATCAAGCGTCTCCAAGATTTGGAAGAAATCGCTAATAGCTTCAAGGGTGTCAAGAACAGCTTTGCTTTACAAGCCGGTCGTGAAATCCGGATTATGGTTCAGCCGGACAAGATTAAGGATGACAAGATTACGATTTTGGCTCACGATGTTCGTGAAAAGATCGAAAATAACTTAGAATATCCAGGCAATATCAAGGTAACAGTTATCCGTGAGATGCGAGCCGTTGACTACGCAAAATAAAGAAGAAATGCAGTCTGGTAACAGATTGCTTTTTTCTTGAATGTTCTGCTGGCCTATTTAGTTTTCCGTATGATTGCTTGCTTATTTTTTCTATTTTCTCAAAACTCTAGACACATACATTTCTTCCTATCCTCTTGAAATATCAGCCTAATTTTGTTACACTAGATAGAAAGACTGTGAAGGAGACATGATGACGGAACGAGGCTTACTAATCGTCTTTTCTGGTCCCTCTGGTGTAGGAAAAGGGACTGTTAGACGAGAAATTTTTGAAAGCACTGATAACCAATTCCAGTACTCG
The DNA here is from genome assembly GCF_041431615.1 of Streptococcus sp. 27098_8_82. NCBI lineage: Bacteria > Bacillati > Bacillota > Bacilli > Lactobacillales > Streptococcaceae > Streptococcus > Streptococcus sp. 27098_8_82. Next base: position 17,073 of record NZ_JAPVYB010000006.1, on the reverse strand, counting down.
GTATCCATGACGACTCGTCCTCAGCGTCCAGGTGAAGTGGATGGAGTTGACTATTTCTTCCGCACTCGCGAGGAGTTTGAAGAGCTGATTCGTCAGGGACAGATGCTGGAGTATGCAGAGTATGTAGGAAACTACTACGGGACGCCTCTGACTTATGTCAATGAAACGTTGGATAAAGGTATTGATGTCTTCTTAGAGATTGAGGTTCAGGGAGCTTTGCAAGTCAAGAAAAAAGTTCCAGATGCCGTCTTTATTTTTTTGACTCCTCCAGACTTAGAAGAACTCAAAGACCGCTTGGTCGGCCGTGGGACAGACAGTGCTGAGATTATCGCCCAGCGCATTGAAAAGGCCAAAGAAGAAATTGCCCTCATGCGCGAGTATGATTATGCCATTGTCAATGATCAGGTTCCGCTGGCTGCCGACCGAGTCAAGCGCGTGATTGAAGCAGAGCATTTCCGAGTAGACCGTGTTATCGGCCGTTATCAGGACATGCTTCCAAAAAATGAAACGATTATTCGATAGAAAGTTAGAAATTAGGTAGAAAATTATGATGTTAAAACCGTCTATTGACACTTTGCTGGACAAGGTTCCGTCAAAGTATTCCTTGGTTATTTTAGAAGCTAAGCGCGCTCATGAGCTTGAAGCTGGAGCTCCCGCTACGCAGGAATTCAAGTCTGTCAAATCCACTCTTCGTGCTTTGGAAGAAATTGAATCCGGCAATGTCGTTATCCATCCAGATCCAGAAGGCAAGCGTGAGGCAGTTCGCCGTCGGGCAGAAGAAGAGCGCCTGCGTAAAGAAGAAGAAGAACGCAAGATTAAAGAGCAAATCGCTAAAGAAAAAGAAGAAGGTGAGAAGATTTAAGGTTGGGGATGCTCAATCTTATTTTTTCTGTGACGATGTTGAGGAAAGTGGGGTGAGAATATGAAGGTGGCAAAGATTATTGTGGATGTTCCTCTGATGCAGACGGACAAGCCCTATAGCTATGCTATTCCAGAAGAGTTTGTAGGGATGCTGACAGCTGGCATGCGGGTCCATGTTCCTTTTGGGCAGGGAAATCGCCTGATTCAAGGGATTGTGGTTGGTTTTGATGAGACAGGAGACCAAGAAGAGCTGAAGGAGATTGCGGAAGTCCTTGATTTCAGTCCCGTGCTGAATCAGGAACAGCTCTGGCTGGCGGATGAGCTGCGCAAGTCAGTCTTTTCCTATAAGATTAGCCTTTTAAAGGCCATGCTGCCTAGTCTTCTCAACTCCAGCTATGATAAACTACTCTATCCGACGGAGCTGCTGAATGATGAGGAGCATTCAGCTATCTTTGGTCAGGAGGACAGTCTTCGCTTTTCTGATTTGGACAAGAAAAGTCAGGCCAAGCTGATGCGACTGACCCAGACTGGCCGCATTCGGCTGGAGTATCAGGCGACGGACAAGAAGCATATTAAGACTGAGAAATGGTATCAGGTCAATCATACCGCTCTGCAAAATCATGACCTTCCCCGACAAGCCAAGAAAAAACAAGCATTAAAAGAAGTCTTGCTGGAGCAGCAGGATAGCCAGCTCTTGGCAGATTTGCGAGAAAATTTTTCGCGCGATATTATTAATTACTTTATCAAAGAAAACCTAATTAGCATTGAGGATAGAGAAATCAGCCGTTCTGTTGCTTATTTCCAAAAGGAGCGACAGCAGCAAAGTCTGACCTTAAATGATGAACAAGCTGCAGCGGTTGCGGCAATCACTCAGAAAATTGGTCAGAGTCATTCTCAGCCAGTTCTCTTAGAAGGGGTTACTGGCAGCGGGAAGACTGAAGTTTACCTTCAGGTCATCGCAGAGGCACTGGCCCAGGGCAAGACCGCTATCATGCTGGTTCCGGAGATTTCTCTGACTCCGCAGGTTACAGATCGCTTTATTTCTAGATTTGGCGACCAAGTTGCAATTTTGCATTCAGGTCTGTCTGACGGTGAGAAATATGATGAGTGGCGCAAGGTGGAGCGAGGAGCTGCCCAGGTCGTTGTCGGCGCGCGTTCAGCTATTTTTGCTCCCTTGACAAATATTGGAGCCATTATCATTGATGAAGAGCATGAGTCCTCCTACAAGCAGGATTCTAATCCTCGCTATCATGCTAGAGAGGTGGCTCTCCTGCGAGCTCAGTATAATCAAGCTGTCTTAGTGTTAGGTTCGGCAACTCCGAGCTTGGAGAGCCGTGCCCGAGCAAGCCGTGGAGTCTATGATTTTCAGCTGCTCAGCAAGCGTGCAAATCCGCTGGCGCAGATTCCTCAAGTGGAAGTGGTGGATTTTCGGGATTATATCGGGCAGCATGAGGCCAGTAATTTCACCCCAGTCCTGCTAGAGGCTATTCAAGATCGTCTGGATAAGGGAGAGCAGACGGTTCTCATGCTCAACAGGCGGGGGTATTCCAGCTTTGTTATGTGTCGGGAATGTGGGACCGTTGACAGCTGTCCCAACTGTGATATTTCTCTGACCCTGCATATGGACACTAAGACCATGAACTGCCACTACTGTGGTTTTACTAAGAATATTCCTCAGAGTTGTCCTAACTGTGCCAGCCGCAGCATTCGCTATTATGGTACTGGGACGCAGAAAGCTTATGATGAGTTGATTCAGCTCTTTCCACAGGCTCGCATTTTGCGGATGGATGTAGATACGACCCGTAAGAAAGGCAGTCATGAAGCCATTTTAGAAAGCTTTGGTCAGGGGCAGGCAGATATTCTCTTAGGCACCCAGATGATTGCCAAGGGATTGGATTTTCCAAACGTGACGCTAGTTGGTGTTCTCAATGCAGATACTGCTCTTAATCTACCGGACTTTCGCTCTTCAGAACGAACCTTCCAGCTGCTGACTCAGGTGGCGGGCCGGGCTGGTCGGGCTGAAAAGGCTGGTCAGGTCTTTATCCAGTCCTACAATCCTCATCATTATGCCATTGAGTTTGCTAAGCAACAGGATTACGAGGGCTTTTATGCTTATGAAATGGGAATCCGCCGGCAGCTAGGCTATCCGCCTTATTACTTTACAGTCGGTCTAACCCTGTCGCACAAGGATGAAGAGACAGCAGTGCGAAAAGCTTATGAAGTTATGGATATTCTGCGAAGCGGTCTGTCAGAAAAAGTTCAAATCCTGGGTCCAACGCCGAAGCCGATTGCCCGCACCCACAATCTCTATCATTATCAGATTTTGCTCAAATATCGCTTTGAGGACAAGCTGCAGGCGACGCTAAATCAAGTCTTGGACTGGACACAAAATCGGGACAATAAAGATTTACGCCTGACAATTGATAATGAGCCACAAAATTTTATGTGAAGCATTTTAGCCGAGATTAAGGTTGTTGTAGGCGACTTCTGATATAATAAGGGAAGGAACAAAGAAGGAATCAATAGTTTAAAATGATGAAAATAATATTTATGGGAACACCGGACTTCTCAGCGACTGTCCTAAAAGGGTTGCTGGATAGCGGTCAATACGAAGTGTTAGCAGTTGTAACGCAGCCGGACCGTGCCGTCGGCCGTAAAAGAGAGATCCGCATGACTCCGGTAAAAGAGCTGGCCTTGGAATACAAGCTACCGGTTTATCAACCGGAAAAACTGGCTCAAAGCTCGGATTTAGAGGAGCTGATGAACTTAGAAGCAGATGGTATTGTCACAGCTGCTTTTGGACAGTTTTTGCCTAGCCGCTTGCTGGACAGTGTTGATTTTGCGGTGAATGTTCATGCCTCTTTGCTGCCTAAATACCGAGGTGGTGCGCCCATTCACTATGCTCTGATCAATGGTGATAAGCAAGCGGGTGTTACGATTATGGAAATGGTCAAGGAAATGGATGCTGGAGACATGATAGCCAGCAAGGCGACGCCGATTGAAGAGACAGATAATGTCGGAACTCTCTTTGAAAAATTGGCGATTATTGGTCGAGATCTGTTATTGGATGTGCTGCCAGCTTATAGGGCAGGGCAGATTATTCCTCAGCCACAGGATCCTAGCCAGGTCACTTTCTCTCCGAATATCAGCCCAGAAGAAGAGCGGATAGACTGGAGCAAAACAAACCGACAAATTTTCAATCAAATTCGTGGCATGTATCCTTGGCCGGTAGCTCATACCTTGCTGCAAGGGCAACGTTTTAAGATTTACGAAGCAGATATGGCAGCTGGCAGCGGTCAGCCGGGACAGATATTGTCTATTAGTAAAAAAGAGCTAGTGGTCGCAGCTGGACAGGGAGCTCTCTCGCTGAAGACAGTTCAGCCTGCTGGTAAGCCCAAGATGGCTATCGTTGATTTTTTGAATGGACTGGGCCGCAGCCTATCCGTAGGAGATACTTTTGGAAAGTAAGCAAAAAACGGCCCGTTGGCAGGCCATAGAAGTTTTGGAAGAAGTTTTTGAAGAAGGAGCCTATTCCAATATCGCCTTAAACCGGGCTCTGAGTCAAAGCTCGCTGAATCAAGCAGATAAAGGTCTGGTAACAGAGCTAGTTTACGGCACAGTTGCTCGGAAAATCACTCTGGAATGGTATCTGTCCCATCTGATTGAGGATAGGGACAAATTGGATAACTGGCTCTACATTCTGCTTATGCTCAGTCTGTACCAGATGCTCTATCTGGATAAAATCCCTCAGCATGCAGTTGTTCATGAGGCTGTTGAAATTGCGAAAATACGTAAACGAGGCAGCGAAAAATTTGCCAATGCCTTGTTACGTAGGATTGAGCGTGAGGGTGTAGCTGATTTTGAAACAATCAAGCGCAAAAACAAGCGCTATTCGATTCAGTATTCTCTGCCGGTCTGGCTGGTCAAAGACCTGATAGAAGAGTATGGCGAAGAAAGAGCTTTAGCTATCTTTGCCAGTCTCTTTGTTCGCAGTAAGGCCAGCATTCGAGTGACGGATATGTCGCGAAAGGCAGAGCTTCGCCAGCTTTTAGGGGCTGAGGACTCGCTCTTATCTCCGTCAGCCTTGTTTAAGAAACAGGGGCATTTTGCTGGGCACCAGCTCTTTGAAAGCGGAGCGATTACGATTCAGGATGAGTCTAGTCAGCTGGTGGCTCCTACTCTGGACATCGAAGGAGAGGAGCAGATTCTGGATGCCTGCAGTGCACCGGGGGGCAAGACTGTCCATATGGCTTCCTATCTGACGAACGGTCACATTACAGCCTTAGATCTCTACGATCATAAGTTAGAGCTCGTAGAAGAAAATGCAGAAAGACTGGGCTTGGCTGATAAAATCACTACGAAAAAGCTAGACGCGACCAAGGTGTTTGAGACATTTGGCCCAGATGCTTTCGATAAAATCCTGGTGGACGCTCCTTGCTCTGGTATTGGCTTAATTCGCCGCAAACCGGATATAAAATATAATAAAGAAAATGCAGATTTTGAGAATTTACAAAAAATTCAGCTGGATATACTAGACAGCGTTTGTCAAAGTCTACGTAAAGGTGGTATAATAGCTTATAGTACTTGCACGATTATGGCCAAAGAGAATTTTGAGGTTGTCGAGAAATTTCTGGCCAGTCATCCAAACTTTGAGCAAGTCTTATTAGACCATGAAAGAAAAGATATCGTCAAAGACGGCTGTATCTTGATTACGCCGGAATTATATGAAAGCGACGGATTTTTTATCAGTCAATTTAGGAAGATATCGGAATAAGAGGAGGAAACTGACAGTATGGAAATTTCATTATTAACAGATGTTGGTCAAAAGCGTACAAATAACCAAGATTATGCCAATCTTTTTGTGAACCGGGCGGGCAAGACCCTTATCATCTTGGCAGATGGTATGGGCGGCCACAGAGCTGGAAACATTGCCAGCGAAATGGCTGTGACAGACTTAGGAGCTGCCTGGGTTGATACACAGATTGATTCGGTGAATCAAGTGCGTGAATGGTTTGCGGAGCACTTGGAAGAGGAAAATCAGCGCATTCATCAATTTGGTCAAGATGAAGAATACAAGGGCATGGGCACGACTTTGGAAGCCTTGGCTATCATTGATAATCAAGCCATTTATGCCCATATCGGCGATTCTCGTATCGGCTTGATTCGCGGTGATGAATACCGTCAGCTGACTAATGACCACTCGCTTGTTAATGCTTTGTTGAAAGCTGGACAGATTACTCCAGAAGAAGCAGAGCGTCATCCGCAGAAGAATATCATTACCCAGTCTATTGGTCAAAAAGACGAAGTGCAGCCTGACTATGGCATGATTACCTTGGAAGATGGTGACTACCTCCTGCTTAACAGTGACGGTCTGACCAATATGATTTCAGACAGTGAAATTTGTGACATTGTCACCAGCGACATCAGCCTGTCTGAAAAAACAGAAACCTTAATTCGCTTTGCCAACAATGCTGGAGGACTGGATAACATCACAGTTGCTCTGGTTCGCTTTGACAAGGAGGATAAGGCATGATTCAAATCGGCAAAATCTTTGCCGGGCGATATAAAATCATCAAGCAGATTGGCCGCGGAGGCATGGCAGATGTCTATCTGGCCAAGGACTTGATTTTGGATGGTGAGGAAGTTGCGGTAAAGGTTCTTAGGACCAATTACCAGACAGATCCTATCGCTGTCGCGCGTTTCCAGCGGGAAGCCAAGGCGATGGCTGACTTGGACCATCCGCACATCGTTCGGATTACTGATATTGGGGAAGAAGATGGCCAGCAGTATCTGGCTATGGAATACGTGGCAGGTCTTGACCTCAAGCGCTATATCAAAGAGAATTCTCCGATTTCAAATGAAGAAGCAGTCAGAATCATGGGACAAATCTTGCTGGCAATGCGCTTAGCGCATACACGCGGTATTGTCCATCGTGACCTGAAACCACAAAATGTCCTCTTGACCCCAGATGGCAATGCCAAGGTAACAGACTTTGGGATTGCGGTGGCCTTTGCGGAGACAAGTCTGACTCAGACTAACTCAATGCTAGGCTCGGTTCATTATCTATCGCCTGAGCAGGCACGTGGCTCTAAAGCAACTGTTCAGAGTGATATTTATGCGATGGGGATTATTTTTTATGAGATGCTGACTGGTCATATCCCTTATGATGGGGATAGTGCCGTTACGATTGCCCTGCAGCATTTCCAAAAGCCGCTGCCATCCATCATTTCTGAAAATCCTAATGTGCCTCAGGCCTTGGAAAATGTCGTCATTAAGGCAACAGCCAAAAAACTGACGGATCGCTATCAGTCGGTTGCAGAGATGTATGTTGATTTGTCCAGCAGCTTATCCTATGAGCGCCGTAATGAAAAGAAATTAGTCTTTGATGATGTAGCGAAAGCAGACACTAAGACCTTACCAAAAATCTCACCTGTACCGCAGCCAGCAGTTCCACCTGTTAAGCCAACTCCAGCTAAAACGGAATCGGAAGAAGTTAAGGAAGAGACAGCTGATACGGTTAAGAAAGTTCCAAAGAAACGTCGTTTGAGAACGCGTTACAAGGTGCTTTTCTTTGCAGTCCTATTGGTTTTGGCAGCTTTTGTTGTCCTTCTCTATAACAGCCCGTCTAATACCAGCGTGCCAGATGTTTCTGGTCAGACTGTAGCAGAGGCTCGCTCCGCTATCGAAGCTAAGAAGCTGGTTGTCGGAGACGAAAAGGAAGAATACAGCGACAATGTCGAATCTGGCAAAGTCATTAAAACTGATCCACAGGCCAATAGTCAGCGCCGCGAAGGCAGCAAGATTGACCTGATTATTTCCAAGGGACCCAAGACCTTTGTAATGGAAGATTATGTCGGTCAAGCAAAATCAGCCGTGGTTGAAAATCTGAAAACAAACTATAATGTTTCTGAGAAATTGATTGAGATTGTTGAGGAGGAATCGGACGAGTACGAGCCAGGTCAGGTCATTCGTCAGTCACCAGCAGCTGGTTCGACCTATGATTTGACTTCTAATCATAAGATTAAGCTGACAGTGGCCAAAGAAGTAACTAGTGTGTCTATGCCTGACTTTGGTAGCATGCAGTACACCTACGCTAATGCACGTTCTTACTTGATTCAAATGGGAATTTCTTCTTCCCGAATTGAGCGAGTTGTTGACCGTTCGGTCTCTTCTACTCAGGCAGACTTGGTAACTTCCCAGTCACCAGCAGCTGGTCAGACAATTGACCTCAAGTCTAATGAAAAAATCACTCTTTACGTGACAGAAGCAACAACACCATCGTCATCTAGCTCGTCATCTTCATCGTCTAGTAGCAGCTCAAAGAGCAGTTCATCGTCCGATGATGAAAGTCATTCTAGTAGCTCTAGTTCTTCCGACCATTGATGAAGCTAGGCCATCCTTTTAAGCTTTCTGGCTTGAAAGGATGGTTTTTTCTTTGTTGCTGGACAAATTTCCCCATTTCATGCCTTGGACGGAGGATTTTTGGTTTAATTTTGTTAAAATAGGAAGGTAGAGAAAGGAAACGGCTATGTGGAAGGTTCAATTATTTGTCTTTGTTGAAACAGTCTTACTATCCATGGCATTGGTGACCATGTTGGCAGCTGATTTTTCACGTGTTGTCATTATCTTGGTCCTTTTTTTGCTGCTGCTCTATTATTACTTCGGCAAGCAAAAAGGGAATTTTCTGCTGGTCGCTTCCATGATTATGCTGTTTTTCATTATTATGCTCAATCCCTACGTCATTGCTGCCCTTTTATTCGCGCTGGTTTATGGGATGATTGTGGCCTATCCTTATATCTATAAGGAAAATCAAGAAACCCATCTCGTTTACGAAGAAGATGTGGAAATTCAGAGTGAGAAGAATCGCTGGTTGGGGGACCTGCAGCATTTTTCTAAAGACAGCTGTCAATTTCACGACATCAATCTCTTGCGCATTGTTGGGAAAGACACCATTCATTTGGAAGACGTGATTTTGGTCAATCATGATAATGTCATTGTCATTCGAAAAGGTTTTGGCGATACCAAGATTATTGTGCCGCTGGATGTGGAAATTCAGCTGCAAATCAATACTCTTTACGGGGAGCTAAACTTTCTGCATCATCCATCCCGCAAGCTGCGCAATGAAACTATTTCGCTGACGACACCAGACTATAAACGGGCCAATAAGACAGTGAAGATTGTCCTCGTCAGCTTCTTAGGAAATGTGGAGGTTGTCAGAAAGTGAAGAAATCAAATTATTTTCTCATTCTCCTCTATACTTTCTTTGTCTTATTTATCATCTTTCATTATATTTTCAATATTTTTGATTTTACTTGGCAGGAGCTCTTTAATGATTTGGAGCTGTTGCAGTCTTTTGTGTTCTTTGTTGTGATTATCGGTTTATCACTGACCATTCTGATTGTGATAGCAGCCCGCTTGATACAGTATCTATCGGTAGCCCATGTTCAAAAAAATCTTCGGCATTTGCTGGATGGACGGAGACTGGAGCCGACAGACCAGCCCGAGCTGGATCGCTCTCTGCATCAGATCGAGAGAAGGCTGCACCGTCTGACAGAAAATCTCCAAAAGTCTGAAAACCAAACCCTGCAGACGGAAGAGAAAATTATCGAAAAAGAACGGCGGCGGATTGCGCGTGACTTGCACGATACTGTCAGTCAGGAATTATTTGCAGCCAATATGATTCTTTCAGGAGTGGCTGGAAATGTAGAACGGCTTGATGGAGAAAAACTGCAAAAACAGCTCAAGGGGATTGCCGATATTCTGGACACAGCCCAGAAGGATTTACGGATTCTCCTGCTTCACCTGCGGCCTACAGAGTTGGAAAATAAGACTCTGGTCGAAGGGATGGATGTGATTATCAAGGAGCTGACTGATAAAAGCGACATTGATGTTCACTTCAATCATCAGGTTGGGCATCTACCCAAACAGATGGAGGAGCATGTCTTCAGAATCATGCAGGAAATTATCAACAACACACTGCGGCATGCCCAGGCCAGTCGGTTGGATATTTACCTCTATCAGGCGCCTAATGAGCTTAAAATCAAGGTATCTGATAATGGCGTCGGTTTTGATCCGTTGGCTCAGGATGAACTCAGCTACGGCTTGAAAAATATGGAAGACCGTGTACGGGATATGGCGGGGACTTTTAAGCTTTTGACAGCCCCCAGAAAAGGTCTTTCTATTGAAATCACGATACCTTTACTAGAAGGAGAAGATCATGAAGATATTGTTAGTGGATGACCATCAGATGGTCAGATTGGGATTGAAAAGTTACCTGGAACTGCAAGAGGATATAGCAGAGGTATCCGAAGCAGTTAATGGCAAAGAAGGTGTGGAGAAGGCTTTGGCAAGTCGTCCGGATGTGATTATCATGGATATTGTCATGCCTGAGATGAATGGGATTGAAGCGACACTGGCCATTTTAAAAGAGTGGCCAGAAGCAAAAATTCTGATTTTGACTTCTTATCTGGATAATGAAAAAATTTATCCTGTTCTGGATGCAGGCGCTCATGGATACATGCTTAAGACTTCCAGCGCTGAAGAAATTCTCCGTGCTGTCAAAAAAGTGGCCAAGGGAGAATTTGCCATTGAAACAGAGGTCAGCAAAAAAGTAGAATATCATCGCAACCATATTGAACTTCACGAGGATTTGACAGCTCGTGAGCATGATATTTTAGGGCTTTTAGCCAAGGGATATGAGAATCAACGGATTGCGGATGAGCTTTTCATTTCCCTCAAAACGGTCAAGACTCATGTTTCCAATATCCTGTCCAAATTGGAGGTGAGCGACCGCACGCAGGCAGTTGTTTATGCTTTTCAGCACCATCTTGTCCCACAAGAAGACTTTTAATGGTATAATAGAAAAGATTAAGATTGGACAAGGGGAGATATGGACGCGAAATTAAAGTATAAGGCTAAAAAGACAAAAATTGTCTTTTTCGATATAGATGATACCTTGCGAGTCAAGGATACAGGTTTTATCCCAGATTCTATCCAGACAGTTTTCAAGCAGTTGAAAGACAAAGGAATTTTAACGGGTATTGCGTCTGGTCGAGCAATGTTTGGTGTTGTGCCGGAGCTGAGAGCTTTGCAGCCAGACTTTTTCGTTACCCTGAACGGAGCCTATGTCGAAGACAGCAAAGGGAAGGTGATTTCTCAGACGGTTATCCCGTCTGATAGAGTGATGTCCTATATTGCTTGGGCTCAGGAAGTAGGGATTGACTATGGTTTGGTCGGCAGTCATGGAGCAGCCTTGTCCAATCGAAATTCTCTGATTTCAGAGGCCATTGATGTGGTTTATCCAGATTTGCCTGTAAATCCAGACTTTCATTTAGAAAAAGATATTTATCAGCTTTGGACTTTTGAGGATAGAGGAGATGGCCTGCAGTTGCCAGAGGCGTTAGCGGAGCATCTGCGTTTGGTTCGCTGGCATCCTCATTCGTCAGATGTCGTGCCGACAGAAGGTTCCAAGGCAGCCGGAGTTTCCAAGGTTGTCGAGCATCTGGGCTTGAAACCTGAAAATGTCATGGTTTTTGGCGACGGACTCAATGATCTGGAATTGTTTGACTATGCCGGAATTGGCATTGCCATGGGCGTTTCCCATGAAGAACTGCGAAAAAGAGCAGATTATATTACAAAAACAGTAGAAGAAGACGGTATTTTTGCCGCTTTAGAGGAGTTAGGTATGGTAGAAAAAGAATTACATTTTCCACAAGTAGAACTTGCAGCAACAGAAGGTCCAAAAGCGACTATCAAGACTAATCACGGTGACATGAAAGTTCAGCTGTTTCCAGAACAGGCACCAAAAACAGTAGCCAACTTTATTGCCCTTGCTAAAGATGGTTATTATGACGGTGTGATTTTCCACCGCATTATTCAGGACTTTATGATTCAGGGTGGTGATCCTACTGGTACCGGTATGGGCGGTCAGTCTATCTATGGTGAGAAATTTGAAGATGAGTTTTCACCTGAGCTTTACAATATTCGTGGGGCTCTTTCCATGGCAAATGCTGGGCCAAATACTAACGGCAGCCAATTTTTCATTGTTCAAAATAAAAATCTTCCTTATTCAGCTAAGGAATTGAGCCGCGGCGGCTGGCCTGAAGCTATCGCTGAAGTCTATGCCAGTCAGGGAGGAACACCGCATTTGGATCGGCGCCACACTGTCTTTGGTCAGCTGGCTGATGAAGCGTCCTACCAAGTTTTGGACAAGATTGCAGCTGTTGAGACGGGGGCTATGGATAAGCCGGTGGAAGATGTTGTGATTGAGACAATTGAGGTAGAAGACTGATGAAAATCGGTGATAAATTAAAAGGCAAAATCACAGGGATTCAGCCTTATGGAGCTTTTGTTGAGCTGGAAAATGGTACGATTGGTCTGATTCATATCTCAGAAATTCGTCCGGGTTATATTGAAAATATCCATGATAGTGTAAAGATTGGCCAGCAGGTATTAGTACAGGTTGTGGACTATGATGAATTTTCTGGGAAGTCCAGTCTGTCCATGCGGACCCTGGAAGAAGAAAAGCACCGCCTCCCTAGACGCCACCGCTTTTCAAACGACCGCTGTAAAATTGGTTTTGAGCCTTTAGGCAGACAGCTGCCTATCTGGATCAAAGAGGCAAAAAAATTCTTAAAAGAAGAAAAAGTTTAAAAAATATCCTGTTCCATAAGAGAACAGGATATTTTGCTTAGATAGAATTGCCATTCAAATCATAGCCGATTGCTAAGTTGAAATGGACATGTTTTCAAAAAATACTAAGCATCAAATTCGTAGAGAGCGGTAGACAGGTAACGTTCGCCGTTATCAGGAGCCAGAGCAAGGACTTTCTTGCCAGCTCCTAGTTTTTTCGCTACTTCAATAGCTGCGAAAATAGCAGCAGCAGATGAAATCCCCACTAAGAAGCCTTCCTGACCGCCAATATAGCGTCCGAATTCCAGTGCTTGATCAGAAGTTACGCGGACAATACCGTTGTAGGCTGCTGTATCCAAGGTCTCTGGAATGAATCCGGCAGAAATCCCTTGGATTTTGTGAGGACCTGGCTTCTCACCAGAAAGGATAGCAGATTCGTCTGCTTCAACTGCGTAGATTTGGATGTCCGGATTAACTTTTTTGAGAGCGTGAGATACACCGGAAATAGTTCCGCCAGTTCCGACACCGCCAACAAAAGCGTCCAGTCCAGTTTCACCGAAAGCAGCAATAATTTCTGCTCCTGTTGTTCGTTCGTGAACCTCTGGATTGGCCGGATTATTAAATTGTAGTGGCAGCCAGCCATTACGTTCTTGCGCAATTTCTTGTGCTTTTGCAATGGCACCTTTCATTCCTTCGCTACCCGGAGTCAAGACCAACTCAGCACCATAAGCTTGGATAATCTTGCGGCGTTCCACACTCATGGTTTCTGGCATAACAATGACGACCTTGTAGCCTTTAGCTGCTCCAACCCATGAAAGGCCAATACCGGTATTTCCGCTGGTTGCTTCAACGATGGTATCGCCAGGCTTAATAAGGCCATCGCGCTCAGCCGCCTCAATCATGCTGAGGGCAATCCGGTCTTTGACAGAAGAGCCAGGATTGAAAGCCTCTAACTTCACATAAACCTCAGCAGCTCCTTCTGGAACCAAGTTGTTCAATTTGACGATGGGAGTTTGCCCAATTAGTTCTGTAATATTTTGATAAATACGTGACATAGAATACATACCTCAATATAATTTAATAGAATTAGTATAAAATGAAATAAGAGCTTTGTAAAATATAAAAAAGCTATGAGAGCCATAGCTTTTCTTTATGTCAAAGTGTCAAGGGGACTTCTACTTGGCGCAGTCCTTGATCTATCATTTCTAATTTGCCTTTAAAAAACTCAGTTAGCTTATCTTTGAGCAGTTCTCTTTCACCTTTATCAACAAAAAGAAGGGTGGAGACGGTATCTGTAAATTCAGTATCGTATTCAGCAAGATTTTCTGTCTTCAAAAAATTAGTAAAATCCTGATATTGGCTGTAAGACAGTCTTAGGCGCAGGCCAGCTTGTTCTTTTATCTCAACCAGTCCAATCTCCTTAATAGCTAAAGCAACACTGCCGGCATAAGCTCGAATCAGACCGCCGGCTCCTAGCTTAATACCGCCAAAATAGCGAGTAACCACCACGCAAAGATTGGTCAAATTGTGCTTTTCTAGGACTCCCAGCATAGGAACTCCGGCTGTTCCGCTGGGCTCACCATCATCGCTAGTTCGCTTTATATCACTCTTTTCCCCAATGATAAAAGCAGAGCAGTTATGAGTGGCCTTGTAATGTTCTTTTTTTATAGCAGTGATAAAAGCGCGAGCCTCTTCCTCGGAGTAAACTCGTTTTACATGGCAGATAAAGCGGGATTTTTTAATTTCCTCTTGAACCATGCCATCTTCTTTAATTGTCTTAAATTCCATAACTATATTTTACAAGAAAATATGAATTTTGCCAAAAAATTACGAATAAATAAGTATGTTAGAGTTGCAAGATTGTTTAGGACGTATATTTACAGAGAGTCAGTTAGAGTCTAGCTTGCGAGCACAAGCAAAAGAAATTCCCAGTATCCGAGAAGAAAAAGGCAAGCTCCACTGCGGACGCTGCAACAGCTTGATTGAACGAGAAAATCAGCTACCTGTTGGAGCTTATTATTGTAGAGAATGCTTAATATTGGGCCGGGTACGGAGTGACCAAAAACTTTACTATTTTCCTCAAGAGGATTTTCCTAAAAAACAGGTGCTTAAATGGCAGGGGCAACTGACAGAGTTTCAGGGGAAGGTCTCCAAAGGCTTACTGGATGCGCTAGAGAAAAGACAGAATACGTTAGTGCATGCTGTTACTGGCGCTGGAAAAACAGAAATGATTTACCAAGTGATTGCAAGAGTTATTGATAGAGGAGGGTCTGTTTGCTTGGCCAGTCCGCGGATTGATGTTTGTTTAGAACTTTATCGGCGCCTAAAAGAAGACTTTTCTTGTGAAATAGCCCTTCTGCATGGGGAGTCAGAAGCTTATTTTCGCAGCCCCTTGGTAATTGCGACCACCCACCAGCTCTTAAAATTTTATCGGGCTTTTGATTTGTTGATTGTGGACGAGGTAGACGCCTTTCCTTATGTGGATAATCCCATACTGTATCACGCTGTAGAGCGTTCAGTTAAAGAGGATGCTACAACTATTTTTCTGACAGCCACTTCCACAGATGAATTGGATAAAAGAGTTCAAAAAGGTGAGTTGAAACGCCTGAGTCTTCCCAGAAGATTTCATGGTAATCCCTTGACCATCCCTCAGAAAGTTTGGTTATCTGATTTTCAAAAACATCTTCAGAAGAAGAAAATAGCACCTAAACTTTTAAAATATATACAAAAACAGAGGGAGACTCAATTTCCTCTTTTAATATTTGCTGCAGAAATTCAAAGAGGAGAGGATGTTGCTCAGGCTTTGCAGATTGCTCTGCCTGATGAAAAGCTGGCTTTTGTCGCCTCCACAACAGAAAATCGTCTAGAGATTGTCGAGCAGTTTCGTCGCAAGGAGATCACTATTTTGGTGACAACGACTATCTTAGAGCGTGGAGTAACTTTTCCTGGCGTGGATGTTTTTGTCTTGGAAGCCAATCATCGTTTGTTCAGTCGTAGTGCTCTGGTTCAGATTTCAGGCCGAGTTGGCCGTAGTATGGATAGACCGACTGGACAGTTGCTATTTTTTCATGATGGGACTACCCTTGCTATGGAAAAGGCGATTCGGGAAATGAGGGATATGAATAAGGAGGCGGGATTATGACAACGTGTCTTTTATGTAAGGAGCTAATTGAGGAGAAAGTCAGTTTTTTGCAGCTTTTTCTATTAAAAGGAGAAAGACCAAGCTGCTGCTCCACTTGTTATCAAAATTTTGAACGCATATCTGAAGAGCATTGCCCTCGATGTTTTCGCAACGGGCAATCAAACTTATGTATGGATTGCCAAAAATGGGAGAAAGAGGGCAATCAAGTCCAGCATCAGTCACTATTTACCTATAATGAAGCAATGAAGAATTATTTCAGTCAATACAAGTTTCAGGGAGACTATGCACTGCGTTTTGTATTTGCAAAAGCAACTAAAAAAGCAGTCAAATTGTTTAGGGAGCATGCTATTGTTCCGATTCCAGTCAGCATCGAAAAATTCCAAGTAAGAGGATTTAATCAAGTGCAGGGTATTTTAGATGCTGCAAACTTGTCATATAGAAATATCTTAGAGAAAAAAGACACCCTAGCACAGTCAAGTAAAACTCGTGAGGAGCGTCTGCAGACGCAGCAGGCTTTTAAAATTAAGAATGGAGTTGATTTGCCAGATAGAATTTTGCTGGTTGATGATATCTATACGACTGGAAAAACCTTGCAATTAGCCAAGCAAATCTTGCTGGAAGCAGGAGTGAAAGAAATTTTGACATTTTCAATCGCAAGATAAGAAAAAATTTGCAAAAAAGGAATGAAAGCGTTATAATGATATTATAAATAAAACATTTATGTATAGAAAGAAGGTACTTATATGCTTAAATATAGTATCCGTGGTGAAAACCTAGAAGTAACAGATGCTCTCCGTGACTACGTAGTTTCTAAACTTGAGAAGATTGAGAAGTATTTCCAAGCAGAGCAAGAACTTGATGCGCGTGTGAACCTCAAGGTTTACCGTGAAAAGACTGCGAAAGTGGAAGTGACAATTCCGCTAGGCTCCATCACTCTTCGTGCAGAAGATATCTCTCAGGACATGTATGGATCAATTGATTTGGTCACAGATAAGATTGAACGCCAAATCCGCAAAAATAAGACCAAGATTGAAAGAAAGAATCGCAATAAGGTTGCTACAAGCCAGCTTTTCACAGATTCCTTTGCTGAGGAAGCAGAAGAAGTTCCGTCAAAAGTTGTTCGTTCAAAACACATCGATTTGAAGCCAATGGACTTGGAAGAAGCAATTCTGCAGATGGATTTATTGGGACATGATTTCTTTATCTATTCCGATGCAGAGGATAGCAGTACGAATGTCATATATCGTCGTGAGGATGGAGATATTGGCCTGTTAGAAGTCAAATAAATAAGAAAAGATGGTTGAGAGCATGTTTCTCAACCTTTTTATTTTATAGAAAGTTCTACTGTCAAATGACATAAAACAAGCACCCTACGTATAAAGAAATTAACTTTATACTTACAGTTAAAAAATAAACTTCAAAAAATTTTTAAAAAAATG
>NZ_JAPVYB010000005.1:0-106344 GCF_041431615.1 Streptococcus sp. 27098_8_82 | reverse complement strand
TTTTCTAGAATTTTTTATTCATCATAGGCCAGCCTCTACTAAAGAGAGGGAAGATAAGCTTCCTCACCTAGTTGACGTGCTATTAAACCAGCTCTCGCCAGCTGAAGCAAAGTCTTTGTGAGCTCATAAATATGCTTTGTTTCACTTGCGGTCAACTCTTTTTTAGAGAACCTTCTTCTTAAAGCTTTGTAATCCCGACCTTCCTGTTGAAAGAAGGTAGCATCTTGTAAATAGGTTTTTACATTTTCCAGATTTTCTAAAATACCAAGATGAAAAGCAGCAGAAGAAAAGGTTTTATCAAAAGGTTGGGTACAGACACTCCGAAACTCTACTGTCCCCCGTGTCGTCAAATCTTGATACTGGTAACTTCTGTGATTCTTGAAGTCTGCTTCCCTTGGAGTCAAGTTTGTTTTTTCGCCTGAAAGGTCATAAGCCTCAATAGTTTTCTGGCTCAAGTATTCATTAGCAGCTATCGGATAGAAATAGTAGGATTGACCATTTCGTTCGGCAGTAAAAAGTGCTGATCTATCAAGATATGCAAAAAATTCATCTTCAGTTTGAAAATCTTTCGAATTAACACCCGCATTTTCCTGTAAAATGCCATGCATCGATTGCTCCCAGAAAATATCTCGAGCGATTTTTGTATTCCAAGAAGAATCTGAAAACTCTGAATTGGCAAAAAGGTATGCCTTAGCAGCTTCAATTTGATTGAAGACATTGATAACAGTTAAATAATTTTCTCTTGAAACATCCAGCTGAACTTGACTCCCACAGATAAAAGCACCATATTCTGGATAATTGTGCAAACCTTCCATGTTCTTTCCCATAGCTAAATACTGCATCAGCATTTCATATCTTGGATACTTAACTGGACTATTATCATTTTCTGACCAGAAAGGATGAATACCTTTACCTTGAATTTCATGGTTTTCTGTGCGAAGAATTGGCTGAATAATGTTCAGATAGTCCTTAAAACGTTCTTCAACTTCTTGAATTCTGCTAGCCTTGGCAAAAGCAAATTCTAAAGTATTGTAAGAGACCTCAAAAAGAATTCTGTCTTCATTTTTAGTCGATTTCAGTTGGATGGGGTTCCCGTCTCTATCAAATCGTTCTGCCTCAAAATCATACTCTTCCAACAGACGCTTCAAGAGATTCTTGGCAACATTTGGATCCGTTGCTCCGCCCTGGCTATTGACAATAGGAAATTCTAACTCAATGCCAATGTAGACAGTTGGATTTTCTTTGATATTCTTTAAATAGCGTTCTTTTAAAATTTGGATTGAATCAGTCATTTTCATTTCCTATAAATTTTTGATAGTGTTAGAGTATTATAACAAAATTTAAGGTATTTTCCTAGCCTCATGCAAAAACGCCTGCTTACGAAATTGTTTTTGCCTTAAAAGCAATTTCGTAAACAAGCGTCTACCTATTATCACCTATATGATGAGTGTTCCCGCTAGGAAAAAATCCTAGCGGTAGACCAGAGCTAGACTAAGAATAGAGCTTCTATTCCATCATCATAACACTCAACAAAGATTGATGATCTTATACTAATTCGATGATTGCCATTGGCGCAGCATCTCCGCGGCGCGGTTCAGTTTTCAGGATACGAGTATATCCACCGTTGCGCTCTGCATAGCGTGGTGCAATCTCAGAGAACAATTTTTGAAGAGCAGTAGTTGTAGTATACTTTTCTGTTGCTTCATCATAGTTTTCTGATGCGATTTCATTGCGTACAAAAGCTGCAGCTTGACGACGAGCGTGCAAGTCTCCACGTTTGCCCAATGTAATCATTTTTTCAACTGTTTTACGGATTTCTTTAGCACGAGCTTCAGTTGTCACGATTGATTCGTTGATCAGCAAATCAGTAGTCAAATCGCGAAGCATTGCTTTACGTTGTGAGCTAGTGCGTCCTAGTTTACGGTAAGCCATGTATTCCTCCTTTATTTATCGTTTTTTAACCCCAGACCGAGATCAGCAAGTTTAACTTTTACTTCTTCCAGACTCTTGCGTCCCAAGTTACGAACTTTCATCATTTCAGGCTCAGATTTCTCTGTCAAATCAAATACAGTATTGATACCTGCACGCTTCAAACAGTTGTATGAGCGAACTGACAAATCTAATTCTTCTATGGTCCGTTCCAAAATGCGGTCATCAGAAGTCTTTTCTGCTTCCTTCATAACGTCTGCAGCGATAGCTACTTCTGTCAGATTAGTGAAGAGATTCAAATGTTCCGTAAGGATGCGGGCTGAAAGTCCCAAAGCATCTTCTGGAATAATTGTTCCATTCGTTAAAATTTCAAGGGTTAGTTTGTCAAAACCATCGTTGCTACCAACACGAGCTGGCTCAACCTGGTAATTAACTTTTGTCACAGGCGTATAGATAGAATCCACCGCAAGTGTTCCCACTGGTGCATCATCTTTCTTATTTTCATCTGCAGGCACATAACCACGACCGCTATTGACAGTCATCGTTGCCTTAAAGCTTGCACCTTCTCCGATTGTAAAGAGATAATGATCAGGGTTTATAATTTCAATATCACTGTCTGTTAAAATGTCTCCGGCAGTTACTTCTGCTGGTCCTTCAACATCCAGTTCAATAATCTTTTCGTCTTGGACGTAAGATTTTACAGCAATCCCTTTGACGTTCAGAATAATTTGCATCACGTCTTCACGGACACCAGAAATTGTATCAAACTCGTGTAGCACACCTTCAATATTAATTGAAGTAACAGCAGCACCTGGAAGTGAAGCCAAAAGCACACGGCGAAGAGAATTTCCCAGTGTTGTACCATAACCACGCTCAAGCGGCTCTACTACAAACTTGCCATAGTCTTTATTTTCATCAATTTTTGTTATATTTGGTTTTTCAAACTCAATCATTTGCTATACTCCCTCTTAAACGAAAAGCAGTGTAACGGTTGGTGATTATACACGGCGACGTTTTGGAGGACGAGCACCATTGTGTGGTACAGGAGTCACATCACGAATAGCTGTTACTTCAAGACCAGCGGCAGCAAGAGCACGAATAGCAGACTCACGACCAGAACCTGGACCTTTTACAGTAACTTCAACTGATTTCAGACCGTGTTCCTGTGCAGATTTAGCAGCTGCTTCAGATGCCATTTGGGCAGCAAATGGTGTAGATTTACGAGAACCTTTAAATCCAAGAGCTCCAGCAGATGACCAAGCAATCGCGTTACCATGCACATCAGTAATCATAACAATAGTGTTATTAAATGTAGCGTGAATATGAGCAATACCGGATTCGATATTTTTCTTCACACGACGTTTACGTGTTGGTTTAGCCAAGACTTTTTACCTCCTTATATTATTTTTTCTTACCTGCAATCGCAACAGCTTTACCTTTACGAGTGCGGGCGTTATTTTTAGTGTTTTGTCCACGGACAGGAAGTCCACGACGGTGACGGATTCCACGGTATGAACCGATTTCCATCAAACGTTTGATGTTCAAGTTTACTTCACGACGAAGGTCACCTTCAACTTTAATCGCATCTACTTCACGACGGATAGCATCTTCTTGTTCGATTGTAAGATCTTTTACACGGATGTCTTCTGAAACTCCAGCAGCTGCCAAGATTTTCTTAGAAGTTGGAAGTCCGATACCGTACACATAAGTCAGTGAAACGACTACACGTTTGTCATTTGGAATGTCAACTCCAGCAATACGAGCCATTTTTTCTCCTTTCTATCTTATCCTTGACGTTGTTTGTGTTTTGGATTTGCTGGGCAAATTACCATAACACGACCATTACGACGAATAACTTTACAGTATTCGCAAATTGGTTTGACCGATGGTCTTACTTTCATTTTTTCCCTCCAAGTTTTTCGATTATTTAAAGCGGTATGTGATCCGTCCACGTGTCAAATCATAAGGACTCATTTCTACAGTCACACGGTCTCCCGCTAAAATACGAATATAGTTTTTACGAATTTTACCAGAAACTGTTGCTAAAATCTGATGTCCATTTTCAAGTTCAACCGTAAACATTGCATTAGGCATTGTATCAACTACCTTGCCTTCAACCTCAATCACATCGTCTTTTGCCACGCAAAAGTACCTCCATAAATTTCGATTTGATCCCTCTGAGCACAGAGGTAACAATTATAAGTCAGACTAATTCATTGTATCACTACTTGTCAAATATTGCAAGCAGGAAAAACGCTTTTATTTCAAATTTGTCAAGACTTTTTCGATAGCTGAGAAGACATCATTAATATCTTGATTTCCTTGAATATCATGGACCAGACCTTTGCTGCGATAGTGATCAATAATCGGCTGACCCTGAGCGATATTGACATCCAAACGACGTTTAACTGTCTCAGGCTTGTCATCTTCACGCTGGTAATAATCCTCTTCCTTGTAGTCTGCTGGCGGATTGAAGACCTTGTGGAAGGTTTCACCTGTTTCACGATGGATAATCCGACCGCTCAAACGCTCCAGTAAACAATTAGGATCTACTTCGATATTGATAACGCCATCCAAAGCCAAATCAAGCTCTGTCAGAGTTTGGTCCAAGGCATGTGCTTGTTCAATCGTACGTGGGTAACCATCCAACAAGAAACCTGTTTCTTTGATGTCGTCCTGTGAAAGGCGTTCTTTAACGATTCCGTTTGTGACTTCATCTGGCACCAACTCGCCCTTGTCAATATAGGACTTGGCTAAAACGCCCATCTCTGTTTGGTTAGCAATCGCCGCACGGAACATATCTCCAGTTGAAATATGTGCAACATTGAAGCGCTCAACGATTTTAGCAGCTTGAGTTCCTTTACCAGCACCTGGTAAGCCCATAATCAAAAGATTCATGATTGGTCTCCTTTTTTGTTTTTAAAGCAATCTATTAAACCGATTAATAAACTCGTTTAAAAACAAAATAGAAGGGGGTGAGTCTACTCTGTCCCCTTTTATTTTGTTTATTTTCGGTTCAAGAAAGGTTATCTGAACAGGCTTCTCATTAGAAAAGCTATTCAAAAGTTCCCTTACTCTGAAGTATCCATAAAGCCGACATACTTTCTCTTCAGCAGGTAGCCTTCTAGCTGTTTCATTCCCTCAATACCAGTTGAGATGATGATTAAGAGACTGGTCCCTCCAAGAGCAACGGCATCTGTCAATCCAAATACATCTTTAGCCAAGATAGGCAGGATAGAGATGAAACCTAGGAAAAGAGAGCCCACTGTTGCCAAACGACGCAACAGCTTAGACATGTAGTCTTCTGTTCCTTTACCCGGACGAACACCTGGAATGTAGGCTCCGCTCTTTTGCAGATTTTCTGCTGTCTTCTCTGGATTAATCTGTACAAAAGTATAGAAGAATGTAAAGAGGACAATCAGGAAGGCGTACATGAACATACCACTAATGGTCGTTGTTGCCAAAAGTGACTGAGCTGTCTTAACCCAATCTGCGTCATAGCCCATGGCACTGACAACTTGGAAAATCGCTGCCGGTGCAGCTGTAATCGAGCTGGCAAAGATTACTGGAATAACCCCAGCCGGATTGACTTTCAGTGGCAGATAGGAGCTAGAAGGTGCACCCTTAGCTACTTTCGTATACTGAATTGGAATTTTATATTCAGCCTGCTGTACAAAGGTTGTAAAGTAAATGATAAGCAGGACTGCCACAATCAGAATCCCTACAAAAATGAAGGATGAAGTCAAACGTTCACTAGGAATATTGACAAAGTAATCTTCATAGATACCTTTAATCATATCAGGGATAGCGGAAACGATACCAGCAAAGATGATCATGGAAACGCCATTTCCGTAACCCTTGTCTGTAATCTGCTCACCCAGCCAAGTTACAATCATTGAACCAGTTGCTAGAAGAACGCAAATCAAAGCGTAGGTCTGAACATTAGGATTGGCAACCAGATTAGCTCTTGAGAGAGTATCAAAACCAGCGGTAATCCCAATTGCCTGCACAAAGGCCAAAACTAGGGCGATATAACGAGTCGCTTGATTCAGCTTCCTCCGTCCCACTTCCCCTTGCTTGCCCCACTCTACAAACTTCGGAAGCAAGTCCATCTGCAGCAACTGAACAACGATCGAAGCTGTGATATAAGGACTGACCCCAAGTGCAAAGACAGAGAAGTTGCGCATGGCATTACCAGAGACCAAGCTCAGCATATTCAGGAATGGCAAATCATTCAAATTGCTTAAGGCTTTGGCATTAATCCCTGGAACCGTTATGGTTGTACCGATACGGAAAACTAAGATGATAAAAATCGTGAACAGAATCTTAGACCGTACCTGTTTGATTTTAAATGCGTCTTTTAATAGTTTGAAAAACATAGGTCACCTCGCTTAGATGACTTCCACTGAACCACCTTTAGCAGTGATAGCTTCTTCAGCTGATTTAGAGAATTTAGCTGCCTTAACAGTCAATTTCTTTGTCAATTCTCCGTTACCAAGAATCTTGATACCTGATTTTTCAGCTTTTACAATACCTGCTTCGATGAGAACAACTGGTGTTACTTCAGCGCCATCTTCAAAGGCGTTCAGTTGGTCAAGGTTAACAATCGCATATTCTTTGCGGTTGATGTTCAGGAAACCACGTTTTGGAAGACGACGGAACAATGGAGTTTGTCCACCTTCAAAACCAAGACGAACGCCGCCACCGCTACGAGCTTTTTGACCTTTTTGACCACGACCAGATGTTTTACCGTTACCAGATGATGTACCACGACCAACACGGTTGCGGACTTTACGAGAACCTGCAGCAGGTTGTAATTCATGAAGTTTCATTATATTATTTCTCCTCTTTTGTAAAATGCTAGCGCTCATATAGGAGAAAAGGTGTCTCCTATATAAACTCGCCTATACATATATTTAGTTTTAGGGGCTGAGAAAATCCCATCCCCTAACGTATTTTAATTTAAAGTTGTTAAACCAGCAAAGCTTATTTAACTTCTTCAACAGTTACCAAATGTGATACTGCAGTAATCATACCGCGTACTGCTGGATTATCTTCTTTGATAACCGAGCTGTTCAATTTGCCAAGTCCAAGTGCTACAACAGTTTTACGTTGTGACGGGATGCGTCCGATTGGAGACTTAGTCAAAGTAATTTTAATTTGAGCCATGTTATCCCCTTTCTTATGCCAAGTCAGAAACTGAAATACCACGAAGGGCAGCAACTTCTTCAGCGCGTTTTAATTGTTTCAAACCTTCAACAGTTGCGCGAACGATGTTGATTGGTGTGTTAGAGCCAAGAGATTTAGATGTAACATCTGCTACACCTGCCAACTCGATGACGGCACGAACCGCACCACCAGCAGCAACTCCAGAACCCTCAACAGCTGGTTTAAGCAATACTTTAGCTCCGCCAAATTCTGAAAGAACTTCGTGAGGAATTGTTGTGCCAACCATTGGTACTTCAATCAAATTCTTCTTCGCATCTTCAACTGCTTTGCGGATTGCTTCTGGTACTTCTTGAGCTTTACCGGTACCGAAGCCAACACGACCATTGCGATCACCAACAACTACAAGAGCTGCAAAGCGAAGACGACGTCCACCTTTAACAACTTTTGTAACACGGTTGATGGCAACTAAACGTTCTTCAAGTTCAACTGCGTTGTCTTTAAATGCCATTTTCTAGTGTCCTCCTCTTAGAATTTCAATCCGTTTTCACGAGCTGCATCAGCCAAAGCTTTTACACGTCCGTGATAGAGATATCCACCGCGGTCGAAGACGACTTCAGAAATACCTTTAGCAACTGCACGTTCAGCAACGAGCTTACCAACAACAACGGCTTGTTCTGTTTTAGTTCCTTTTGAAACTTCTTTGTCAAGAGTTGAAGCGCTTGCGAGCGTTACACCCGCTACGTCATCAATCACTTGAGCGTAGATGCCTGTATTAGAACGGAATACGTTCAAACGTGGGCGATCAGCAGTTCCAGAGAGTTTTCCGCGAACGCGACGGTGGCGTTTTTGGCGGATTTTATTTTTATCTGGTTTCGTAATCACAATTTTCACCTCTTAATTTTAATCTTGTGCTTATGCACAACCTTGGAAAACAGCTTGCTTGGCTGAAAAAATCAGCCAGACAAGATTATTTACCAGTTTTACCTTCTTTACGGCGAACAAATTCACCAACGTAGCGGATACCTTTACCTTTGTATGGCTCTGGAGCACGCAGGCTACGTACGTAAGCTGCAGTTTGTCCAACTACTTCTTTTGAAATTCCGCTGACAACGATAGTTGTTGGGTTTGGAAGTTCAAAAGTGATGCCTTCTGGAGCTTCTACTTCGTCTGGATGAGATTTACCAACTGAAAGTACAAGCTTTTTGCCTTGAAGTTGAGCACGGTAACCAACCCCACGCATTTCAAGTTCTTTCTTGAATCCTTCTGATACACCAACAACCATGTTGTTCAAAAGGGCACGAGTTGTTCCGTGGATTGTTTTCATTTCTTTTGAATCGTTTGGACGGTGAAGCGTTACTTCAGTTCCTTCCACACGGATTTCAATATCTTTTGAGAACTCACGAGTCAGTTCTCCTTTAGGTCCTTTTACAGTTACAACGTTGTCTTTGTTGCTGATTTCAACACCAGCTGGCAACACGATAACTTTATTACCAATACGTGACATGTATATATTCTCCTGTTAGATTGTCAGGCCGTAAGCGACCAGTTTTCACGGGGCTTAAATCGATTTCTCGATTTAAAAGAACATTTAGGTTTCAATTTCAAAGTGAATCTAGGCATCGTCTCGCAGGCATAACTTTTGGTTAGGCAAGAGACGATAACGAAGAGTCACAAAGACATTGGGAACTAAATATTACCAAACGTAAGCGATAACCTCACCACCAACATTCTTTTGGCGTGCTTCTTTATCAGTCAGCAAACCTTCAGATGTTGAAAGGATAGCAATTCCAAGTCCGTTCAGAACTTTTGGAAGATCTTCGCGTTTCTTGTAAACACGCAGACCTGGTTTTGAAACGCGTTTCAAACCAGTGATAACTTTTTCACCATTTTGTCCGTATTTAAGGAATACACGGATGATGCCTTGTTTGTCATCTTCGATGATTTCAACGTTTTTTACAAAACCTTCACGCTTCAGGATTTCAGCGATCCCTTTTTTGATGTTTGATGCAGGCACTTCAAGCACTTCGTGGTTTGCTTGGTTAGCATTACGGATACGTGTCAGAAAGTCTGCAATTGGGTCAGTCATAACCATTTTATATTTCTCCTCTTACTAGTAGTTTGCAAGCTGCACTTGCTAGTTAATGATTGAGCTGGGCTCAGAATATGTTTCTAGGTTTCAATTCCTAAGTGAGTCTAGGCATCGGCTTGTAGGCATAACTAAAGTTAGGCAAAAGCCGATAACGCGGAATCATAACGGAATTGAAAGCTAGAATTACCAAGATGCTTTGGTAACGCCAGGGATTTGTCCTTTGTATGCTAATTCACGGAAGCAAACACGGCAAAGTTTAAACTTGCGGTAAACGGAATGTGGACGGCCACATTTTTCACAACGAGTATAAGCTTGCGTAGAGAACTTAGCTGGGCGTTTGTTCTTAGCAATCATTGATTTTTTAGCCATTTGTTTTACCTCCTATATTATTTTGCAAAAGGCATTCCAAGGCCTGTAAGCAATTCGCGTGACTCTTCGTCAGTGTTAGCAGTTGTTACGATAACGATGTCAAGACCGCGAGTCTTATCAACGTCATCAAAGTTGATTTCTGGGAAGATCAATTGTTCTTTCACACCAAGTGTGTAGTTTCCGCGTCCATCAAAAGATTTTGTTGGAACACCGTGGAAGTCACGAACACGTGGAAGAGAAACTGAAACCAATTTATCCAAGAATTCATACATACGTTCGCCACGAAGGGTTACTTTAGCACCGATCGCTACACCTTCACGAAGACGGAAGCCGGCGATTGATTTTTTAGCTTTAGTGATAAGTGGTTTTTGACCTGAGATAAGAGCCAATTCTTCAGCAGCTTTTTCAAGGTTTTTAGCGTTTGATACAGCGTCACCGACACCCATGTTCAAAACGATTTTATCCACTTTTGGCACAGCCATAACAGATGAGTAGTTGAACTTTTCAGTCAAAGCTGGAACTACTTCTTTAAGATATTTTTCTTTTAAACGATTTGCCATTATACTTCTCCTTTCCTTCGTGATTAGTCAAGCACTTCGCCTGATTTTTTATTGTAACGAACTTTTTTGCCGTCTACAAACTTGTAGCCAACACGTCCTGCAACTCCATTCTTGTCAAGCACTTGAACGTTTGACACATGGATTGGCGCTTCTTTTTCCACGATAGCACCTTGAGGGTTTTCGTTATTTGGCTTTTGGTGTTTCTTAACGATGTTTACACCTTCAACAACAACTTTGTTTACTTTTGGAAGAGCTGTAACAACAAGTGCTTCAACACCCTTGTCTTTACCAGCAATTACGCGAACTTTGTCGCCTTTTTTTACAAACATTTATTTCTCCTCTTAATTCTTACGCCCATAGGGCACCCTGACTTTTGCCAGGGGACTGTGTTTGTTAATTTTGATTAAAGTACTTCTGGAGCCAATGATACGATCTTCATGAAGCCGCCGTCACGCAATTCGCGAGCAACTGGGCCGAAGATACGAGTTCCGCGAGGAGTTTTGTCTTCACGGATGATGACTGCAGCGTTTTCGTCAAATTTGATGTATGAACCATCTTTACGACGAGCACCTGATTTAGTACGAACGATAACAGCTTTTACAACGTCACCTTTCTTAACCGCACCACCAGGAGTAGCTTGTTTTACAGACGCAACGATTACATCACCGATGTTAGCGAACTTACGTCCTGAGCCACCAAGAACTTTGATTGTCAAGATTTCGCGAGCGCCGCTGTTGTCGGCAACTTTCAAACGAGTTTCTGTTTGAATCATTTAAGTTTTCTCCTTTCTGGTTTGATTAGATGATAACCGCTTCTTCAACGACTTCTACAAGACGGAAGCGTTTTGTAGCTGAAAGCGGACGAGTTTCCATGATACGAACGATATCGCCTTCTTTGGCAACATTGTTTTCGTCATGTGCTTTGTACTTCTTAGAGTAGTTAATACGTTTGCCATAGACTGGGTGGTTACGTTTAGTTTCAACTACAACTGTGATTGTTTTGTCCATTTTGTCAGAAACAACGCGTCCGACAAGAACTTTACGATTATTGCGTTCCATTGAAATTCTCCTTCCCTAGTCTATTATTTAACTTCTGATTGAACAGTTTTGATACGAGCGATTTGTTTTTTCACTTCTTTCAGGCGAGCTGTCTGCTCCAATTGGCCAGCAGCTGCTTGGAAACGAAGATCAAACAATTCTTTCTTCAATTCATTTTCACGCTTCGCGAGTTCTTCTTGAGAAAGACCACGAAGTTCTTTAACAAATTCTTTTACTTCATTAAGTTTCATGCCTTCTCCTTATTCTGCTTCACGTTTTACGAATTTACATTTAACTGGAAGTTTGTGGCTTGCAAGGCGAAGTGCTTCGCGAGCGATTTCTTCTGAAACGCCAGCAACTTCAAACATTACTTTGCCACGCTTAACTGGCGCAACCCAACCTTCTGGAGCACCTTTACCAGATCCCATCCGTACACCGATAGCTTTTGCAGTGTATGATTTGTGTGGGAAGATTTTAATCCAAACTTTACCACCACGCTTCATGTAACGAGTCATAGCGATACGGGCAGCTTCGATTTGGCGGTTAGTGATCCAGTGGCTAGTAGTTGCTTGAAGACCGTATTCTCCAAATGCTACTTCTTTTCCGCCTTTAGCTTCACCGCGCATTTTTCCACGGAATTCGCGACGGTGTTTAACACGTTTAGGTACTAACATTGGTTATTTACCTCCTTTAGTGTTTTTACGAGCTGGAAGGACTTCTCCACGGTAGATCCAGACTTTAACACCCAGTTTACCGTAAGTAGTGTCAGCTTCTTCCCAAGCGTAATCAATATCCGCACGAAGAGTGTGAAGCGGAACAGTTCCCTCAGAGTAACCTTCGCTGCGGGCAATATCTGCACCATTCAAACGACCTGATACTTGAGTTTTGATTCCTTTAGCTCCTGCACGCATTGTACGTTGGATAGCTTGTTTTTGAGCACGACGGAAAGCAACACGCTGCTCAAGCTGGCGAGCAATTCCTTCACCAACCAGATGCGCATCCAAGTCAGGACGCTTGATTTCGATGATGTTGATGTGGACTTGTTTTCCAGTCAATTTGTTGAGTTTTGCACGGAGTGCATCAACGTTTGCTCCGCCTTTACCGATAACCATACCTGGCTTAGCAGTGTGAAGAGAAACGTTTACTTTGTTTACTGCGCGTTCAATTTCAATAGTTGAAATCGCTGCGTCAGCCAATTCTTTTTGAACGAATTTACGGATTGCAAGATCTTCATGAAGGTAATCCGCGTATTCTTTTTCAGCATACCATTTGGCATCCCAATCACGGATGATGCCGACACGCATACCAATTGGATGTACTTTTTGACCCACGATGTTACCTCCTTATTTTTCTGCAACGACCACAGTGATGTGGCTTGTGCGTTTGTTGATTGGTGAAGCTGAACCTTTAGCGCGCGGACGGAAACGTTTCATAGTTGGTCCTTCGTTTGCGAAAGCTTCAGATACTACCAAGTTTGCTTTTTCCAAACCAAAGTTGTTTTCAGCATTAGCGATTGCAGAGTTCAAAACTTTTTCGATAATGCCAGCAGCTTTGTTTGGAGTGAATTTCAAGATTGCGATTGCGTCAGCGACGTTTTTACCACGAATATTGTCAAGAACCAGACGAGATTTACGAGGTGAAACACGCACTGTACGAGCCATTGCTTTAGCTGAAGTAATTTCTGCCATTTATGTTCTCCTTATTTTCTACGTGTTTTCTTGTCGTCTGCAGCGTGACCCTTGTAAGTACGAGTTGGCGCAAATTCACCAAGCTTGTGACCTACCATGTCTTCCTGGATGTAAACAGGCACGTGTTTACGTCCGTCATAAACTGCGATTGTGTAACCAATGAAACTTGGGAAGATCGTTGAACGACGTGACCAAGTTTTGATGACTTTTTTCTTTTCGTCGTTAGCTTGAGCTTCAACTTTCTTCATCAGATGCTCATCGACGAAAGGTCCTTTTTTAAGACTGCGTCCCATTTTATATTTTCTCCTTTAAATAAGTACCACAGCGGCCTGCGCTGACTAAGCAGCGCTACCGAGCTGGCGGATAGATTGTTTTAAATTATTTCTCGTTGCGACGACGAACGATAAGTTTGTCAGATTTCGCTTTTTTGTTACGAGTTTTAAGTCCAAGAGCAGGTTTGCCCCATGGAGTAGATGGCGCTTTACGACCAACTGGTGCTTTACCTTCACCACCACCGTGTGGGTGATCGTTAGGGTTCATTACAGAACCGCGAACTGTTGGGCGGATACCTTTCCAACGGCTACGTCCTGCTTTACCAAGATTTACAAGTCCATGTTGTTCGTTTCCGACAACACCAACTGTAGCGCGACAAGTACCAAGAATCATACGAACTTCGCCTGATTGAAGACGAACAAGAGTGTACTTACCTTCTTGACCCAATACTTGAGCAGAAGCTCCTGCAGCACGAACCAATTCTCCACCGCGGCCTGGCTTCAACTCAATGTTGTGAACCAAAGTACCAACTGGGATGTTAGCAAGCGGAAGAGCGTTTCCGACTTTGATATCTGCTTCAGGGCCTGAAACGATGCGTTGACCAACTTCAAGACCTTTAGGAGCGATGATATAAGCCTTCACACCGTCAGTGTAGTGAACCAAAGCGATGTTTGCTGAACGATTTGGATCATACTCGATTGTTTTTACAACTGCTTCAACAGCGTCTTTATTACGTTTGAAGTCAATCAAACGGTAGTGACGCTTGTGGCCGCCACCTTGGTGACGAACAGTGATGCGACCGTTGTTATTACGACCAGCCTTGCTCTTCAAAGAAACGAGCAAAGATTTTTCTGGAGTGCTGGTAGTGATTTCAGCGAAATCCAAAGAAGTCATATTACGGCGACCGTTTGTTGTTGGTTTATAAACACGAATTCCCACGATATTTCCTCCTTAGATTATTCTTCTTCTGCACCGAACAACTCGATTGCTTTAGAATCAGCTGTCAGTGTTACGATAGCTTTTTTAGTTTTGTTTGTAAAACCAGTGTAGCGTCCAACGCGTTTTGCTTTTGGCTTTACATTGATAGTGTTAACGTTAGCAACCTTAACTCCTTCAAAAGCAGCTTCAACAGCTTGCTTGATCAAGAGCTTGTGAGCGCGAGTGTCCACTTCAAATACGTATTTGCCTGCTTCGTACTGAGCCATTGAGCCTTCAGTGATAACAGGTTTTTTGATTACGTCGTACAAATTCATTATGCAAGAACCTCCTCAATTTTAGAGATAGCTGCCTGAGTAACCAGAAGTTTATCGCTGTTTACGATGTCCAGAACGCTTGCAGTTGTTGCAGTTGCAACTTTCACGTTTGGAAGGTTGCGAGCTGAAAGTGCAGCGAATTCATTTCCTTCTTCAAGGATAACAAGAACTTTCGTATCGATGCTCAGTGCAGCAAGCACTTTTGCAAACTCAGCAGTTTTTGGAGCTGTAAATGAAAGGCTGTCTACAGCTACGAATTTGTTTTCAGCAACTTTTTCAGAGTAAACTGATTTCAATGCCAATCTACGAACTTTACGTGGAAGTTTGTAAGCATATGAACGAGGAGTTGGACCGAATACGATACCACCACCACGCCATTGTGGAGAGCGGATAGACCCTTGACGAGCACGTCCAGTTCCTTTTTGACGCCATGGTTTGCGTCCGCCGCCTGATACTGCAGAACGGTTTTTAACAGTGTGAGTTCCTTGACGAAGGCTAGCGCGTTGGCTTATGATAACATCAAAGACAACTGATTCATTTGGCTCAATACCAAAGACCGCATCGTTCAGAACTACTTCACCAGCTTCTTTACCAGTTTGGTCAAATAATTTTACGTTTGCCATTGTGACTGATTTCCCCTTTCTTTATTATTTACCAGCTTTAACTGCTGACTTGATAGTGATAAGAGATTTCTTAGCACCTGGTACGTTACCTTTAATCAGGATAACGTTCTTCTCTGGAACAACCTGTACGATTTCAAGGTTTTGAATCGTTACACGGTTGCCGCCCATACGTCCAGCCAAGCGTTTGTTTTTGAAGACGCGGTTTGGCGCAACTGGTCCCATTGAACCAGGACGACGGTGGTAACGTGAACCGTGAGCCATTGGGCCACGAGATTGGCCGTGGCGCTTGATAACACCTTGGAAACCTTTACCTTTTGAAGTTCCTGTTACATCAACAACATCACCAGCTTCGAATGTATCGACAGTGATTTCTGCTCCTACTTCCAAGCCTTCAATGTTTTTGAATTCACGAATGAAGCGCTTAGGAGCTGTGTTAGCTTTCGCTACATGGCCTTTGGCAGGTTTGTTGCTCAATACGTCACGAAGGTCATCAAAACCAACTTGAACTGCGTTGTAACCATCTGTTTCAACTGTTTTAACTTGAAGAACAACGTTTGGAGCTGCTTCAACAACAGTTACAGGGATTAATTCGCCAGCTTCAGTGAAGATTTGAGTCATTCCCACTTTTTTCCCTAAGATTCCTTTTGTCATGAGAAAATGTTTCCTTTTCTATAATTTTTTTCAAAAAGTTTTTAACGAGCGTTTTTCATGCTCTGGTTTAGATCAAACTTTAGATTAAAGTTTAATCTCTACGTTCACACCACTTGGAAGATCCAATTTCATCAAAGCGTCAACTGTTTTTTGAGTTGGGTTGATGATGTCGATCAAGCGTTTGTGAGTACGCATTTCAAATTGTTCGCGAGAGTCTTTATATTTGTGAGTCGCACGAATGATTGTGTAGAGGCTGCGCTCAGTTGGAAGTGGGATTGGACCCGCAACTTCAGCACCAGTACGAGTAGCAGTTTCTACGATTTTTGCAGCCGCTGTATCAAGTGTACGATGTTCGTAAGCTTTCAAACGGATGCGGATTTTTTTGTTTGCCATCTTTTTCTCCTTTTCGTCTATTTAAGATAATAGGCTAGCTCCACAAGAAAACCGACAGGTGATTGCGTGGCAATGCAACCGAGCGTGTCGCAACCTCTTGCATCAAAGCTACACGCTGTATTTTTACAGCACCATAGTATCTTAACACAAAGAACCAGTCATTGCAAGGGATTTGAGTAATTTTTTAAAGATTTTTAGGATAATTTTTTATGAAAGAGTTTTCTAAATAATTTATAAGTCTTGTAAATCATTATAGAGAAGAAAATTTAGATTTTTAACCTATTTATTCGAGTTTGTATTCAGAAAATACAAAATCCCACTGACGTACATCAGTGAGTTCAAAAATAAAAATTTACCCTTGGCTACTTTATTTTATAGTAAGGGGCTGTCCTTCTCGATGAGAAAGCTGTTGCCTGACTGACAGATGACAAGGCCGGCAGCTGCTAAATAGGGCTGATAAAAGTGCCTATATTGCTCTCGTCGAGACAGATGCATCTGCTCTATCCACTCTGGTCTGCGCTCTCGCACAGCCACATCTCTTGCTAAGCGGCGTTCTAACTCGGTCTGATCATCCGTGTAAAAGCAAATCGACAAATCAAACAAACTTTCAGGCAAAAAGGCAGCCGACATACCTTCTACTATTAAAATAGGCTCTCGGGCTGATAAACGCAAGCTAGGCGACCAAGCTGTGCCAATGGTCAGAATATCCAGACCGGACTGCAAGGCGCAAATATCTCGCTCCAGACTCCCTAGTTCATGAACAGCTGGGAGGCAGGCTGTGACCTTTTGATGAGGAAAATCTTTAGAAGTGAGCAAATCTCGATACTCTCCAGTAATTACATAAGGATCTGTTTCCAACAGATTGGCTCGTTCCTCACCCAAGGCTAGCTGGAGTTTTCGAGCAAAAGTTGACTTCCCCGAAGCACCATGACCGTAAATACGCAGGGTATGGTTTTGGTCGTCTGACAGATAAGCCATCAATCTGTTCAGCAATTTCTCTTCATCAGACATGGCTTCTCCTTTCAAATGGAGACTCTTAGAAATTTCGGCTGGATTTATTGTAGCCGTAGCGCTCAATAAAGTCTTCACGGAATTCCAGCAAGTTGTCATCCATGATAGCTTGGCGGACCTTCTTCATAAGGTTTACCAAGAAGTAGAGATTATGATAGCTGGTCAGGCGGATGCCAAAGGTTTCATCCGCTTTAAGCAAGTGGCGGATATAGGCCCTCGTATAGTTGCTGCAAGTGTAGCAGTCACAGTCATGGTCCAGCGGCGTGAAATCTTCCTCAAACTGAGCGTTTTTAACAACCAGACGCCCTTCGCTAGTCATACAGGTACCGTTTCGGGCAATCCGGGTCGGCAGGACGCAGTCAAACATATCTACACCACGGATAACCCCATCAATCAAGCTATCTGGCGCTCCAACTCCCATGAGATAGCGAGGCTTGTTTTCAGGCAGTAGGGGAGTTGTAAAGTCCAGCACTGCATTCATCTCTTCGTGAGATTCACCAACTGCCAGTCCTCCAATTGAGTAGCCCGGAAAATCCATGCTGACCAAGTCTTGAGCAGACTGGCGGCGCAAATCTTCAAATCCAGCACCCTGAACAATCCCAAAGAGTCCTTGGTCGTGTGGACGGCTGTGGGCCTTGAGTCCACGCTCTGCCCAACGGCTAGTCCGCTCAATGGACTTCTTGACATAGTCATAGGGTTGGTAGAACTGCGGGCATTCATCAAAGGACATCATAATGTCACTGCCCAGATTGTTCTGGATGGAAATGGCCTTTTCTGGCGATAGGAACATCTTAGATCCATTGAGGTGGTTCTTGAAAGTTACTCCTTCTTCTGTGATATTGCGGCTGTCAGCTAGAGAATAGACCTGAAAACCGCCACTATCCGTCAGAATAGGCTGATCCCAGTTCATGAACTTGTGCAGACCACCTGCACGGGCAATCAGCTCATCGCCTGGCCGCAGCCAGAGGTGGTAAGTATTGGACAAGATGATACCAGAACCCATTTGCTTGAGCTCTTCTGGTGACTGGGTCTTGACCGTCGCCTGGGTCCCAACCGGCATAAACATAGGCGTCGGGAAAGTCCCGTGAGGCGTGATAATTTCCCCCAAACGAGCACCTGTATGCTTTTCTTTTTTAATCAAACGATATTGAATCGGTGATGTTGACATGTTTCCTCCTGCTGGGAAAAACAGTCCCAGCGATTTTTCTTCTATATAATGAGCAGCAAGGGCTCACAAGATACCGTATGATTTTACCAAAAAAACTTCTATCTGTCACGGGGTATGATATAATGTAACAGACAAATCCAAATGGAGGAATTATGAATCTAAGTAACATCAGAGCTCAGGCTCGTACCGTCCGCAGCCAAACGAGAGGGATTTTTCTTTTGTTTGCGGCCCCAACCCTTGTCAGCATCCTCAGCATCTTACTTTCCCTTAATGACAACCTAAGAGATTCCATTCCCAGCCTAACTTTTAGCCAGTCCATCTATCTTCTCATTAGCAAAAATCTTTTCCCGACAACAATTCAGTTTATCTTGACTTTGCTACTGCTTTCTGCTAGCTATACCATGATGAAGGTCCTTCGTAAGACAAAGGATGACGTTGGCTTTTCAGATATTGGCCGGCTTTTTACGAGCAAGACTTTCACACCTGTCTTCAAGACGGTTTTACTCAAGCAGCTTCTGATTTTTCTTTGGAATATTCCTATGTTCTGCGGGAGTCTTCTAGCAATCTTTAATGCTTATAAAATCCTCTCTATTTCGGAAAAAATCCCAGCCCATACAGTAGTGACGGCTCAAAGTGCTGCAGGCCAGCAGATTCTTCAATACACCCCTGGTATGTTACTGGGAACCCTCTTGATATTCACTGGCTTAGGTATTGCCATCCCTCAGTACTATGCTTATGCTCAAGCAGAGTTCATCCTCTATGACCAGCTTGAGGCTGGGAGTTACCAGGGAGCTTTCTATGCTATCCGTCAAAGCCGGAAGCTAATGAAAGGCTATAAAGGAAAGCTTTTTATGCTTAATCTGATCTTCATCGGCTGGAATTTATTGGCCAGATTAACTTACGGCTTGCTGAATTTTATAGTTCTCCCTTATACAGCGACTGCTTACATTCTCTTTTATGAAGAATTGAAAAAAGAAAACGCAATCTCATATAAAAACAACCCACAGGCACAGGACTCCTTGTCCTAAGCTTGTGAGTTGTTTTTTTATTTACTATTATATTCTGTCTTGTCCAGGGCAGAGCAGATTTTGTCAAAGGCTGCCTCTAGTGAATCCTCATCTGTGAAAAAGGCTTCCTCTTCCCAGCCCAAGAAGTCTCTGTCTTTCCACCAGCGCTTCATGTCGGCTGGGGTAAATTCTTCTTGTTTAGCTCTGGTCTGATGGCGACGGACTGTTTCTTCAAAGGATAGGTCATAGTAGTAAGCAAAGACCCGCGGAGCGAAGATTTTTTTCAACCGTTCTAGCATCTGTCCATAAATGTCTGTCTCATAAAATCCTTCTACCAGAACCAGCAAATCATGTTCGTAACCGAAGCGTGCCAATGTCTCTGTCAGGTCAATAGACAAATTCCCTGGCTCAACCTTTTCCTTGAGCATGTCCCGTCTAACCGTATCCTGCGATATCAGGAGAGTTCCTCGGCCGTAGTGAGTCTGCAGTTTTCTGGCCAGGCTAGACTTGCCAGAGCCGGAATTGCCACGAATGATGACTAACTTGGCCATCTTATTCGCCCAGAATCAAGCGTGTATGCTCGCGCTTAATGCAGCGATCCATGACAATATCATCCCGACCGGCTGCCCGCAAAATCTGCTCAGCCTCCTCACTCTCCAAGCCCAACTGAGCCCAGAAAATCTTGGCATCCGACTGCAGAAAATCCAGTGCCACATCTGGCAAAAACTCACTGCGACGGTATACATCGACAATATCCACCGGGAAAGGAATATCTTTGAGACTGGCATAAACAGTCTCACCAAAAATTTGACTGCCCGCTGCCCGCGGATTGACTGGAATAATGCGATAACCTCGCTCCTGCATCTCCTTGGACACGCGGTTGCTGGTCGTTTCTTCGCGGTCAGACAGTCCGACAACAGCAATCACTTTGCTGTTTTTCAAATAATGCTTGACGATTGCATCACTGGGATTTTGAAAATGATAAGTCATAGGCTTCCTCCTCATTCATAATAAAGCTGGATAGTTTTGCAAGTATTGTGTCCTAACTGAATCCGGGCTAAACACCGTTTGAAAAAGACAAGCTTCCTCGCATTCATCGAATGCTGTGTCAGCTTTCTATTTTCACTTTGTGTTTTACGCCCTTGATATCCTATTTCGCCTCGTACCAAGTTTGGCCGGCATTTTCATCAGCTACTAGTGGAACGGCCAGTTCAATCGCAGCTTCCATGGTTTCTTTGACTAGCTGACGGACGGCTGTTAGCTCGTCAGCTGGCACTTCTAGCACGATTTCATCGTGAACCTGCAAGAGCATGCGAGACTTGAAATTCTTCTCTGTCAGAGCTCGGTCCAGATTAATCATAGCGACTTTGAGAATATCTGCAGCGGAGCCTTGGATCGGGCTGTTAATAGCTGTGCGCTCCGCAAAATTACGGATGTTAAAGTTGCGGGAATTGATGTCCGGCAAGGAGCGGCGGCGATGATAAATGGTCTCTACATAGCCTTTATCACGCGCTTCGCGAACGATGGTTTCCATATAATTCTTGATACCAGGGAAACGCTCAAAATAGGTCTCAATGTAGTCCTTGGCAGCCTTGCGGGAAATTCCCAAATTATTGGCCAGTCCGAAGTCGGAAATTCCATAAACTACTCCGAAGTTGACAGCCTTGGCATTGCGACGGTCATTAGGTGTCACATCCTCTGCCTTTTCAATACCAAAGACCCGCATGGCGGTAGCCGTGTGAATGTCTTCTCCATGCTGAAAGGCAGCAATCAAATGCTCGTCCTTAGAAATGTGAGCTAGCACCCGCAGCTCAATCTGGGAATAATCCGAGCTGAGAAGCACACTGTCTGCCCACTCCGGTACAAAGGCCTTGCGAATAAGACGCCCCTGCTCCAAACGAACGGGGATATTCTGCAGGTTCGGGTCAACCGAGGACAGGCGACCCGTCTGGGTCAAATCCTGAACATAGCGAGTGTGGATCTTGCCGTCAGCCGCTATCGCCTCCTGCAGTCCGATGATATAAGTGGACTGAAGCTTGCTGATTTGACGGTATTCCAGAATCTTAGACACAATCGGTGCAATCGGCGCTAAACGCTCCAGCACATCGACTGCTGTCGAGTAGCCCGTCTTGGTCTTTTTGGTGTACTCCAGTGGCAACCCCATATCCTCAAAGAGAATGGTTCCCAGCTGTTTCGGCGAGTTAATATTGAACTCCTGACCAGCCAGATCATAAATCTCCTGCGTTAGACTTTCCAGCGTCTTTTCATTTTCTACCTGCATGCCCTGCAGGGTTTCCCGCTCAACCTTGATCCCCGCAATCTCCATCTTGGCTAAGACAAAGGC
This sequence comes from Streptococcus sp. 27098_8_82, assembly GCF_041431615.1. NCBI lineage: Bacteria > Bacillati > Bacillota > Bacilli > Lactobacillales > Streptococcaceae > Streptococcus > Streptococcus sp. 27098_8_82. The sequence continues at coordinate 84,780 of NZ_JAPVYB010000005.1, read as the reverse complement.
CAGCGGCTGCTCAATTTCAAGCAACAAATCCAACTGATTGTGGGCGCGGAGCTGTTCTTGCATTGGCTCTTCTGTTTCCAGCAGTACTTGAACCTTACGAGCTAGATGCTCAAAGAGCTGCTCTTGCTCCGGCAGAGCGCGCTTGGCTCCCTTGCCATAAACCTCATCATCAGTCGGCAGGATTGTTTGGCCGTAGAGGCGAGCAATAGTCGCCAGCTCATTATCCTCGACCGTCGAAAGCAGATACTTGGCTAGGCGCGCATCAAAGGCTGCTGCCGGCAGTTCAATGCCGTAATGACTGAGCAGTACCTTAGTCCGCTTGAGATCGTAGGTTTTCAGAGCTGTTTTTGTCAAAAACTCCTGAAAGAGAGGTTGCTGTAGTAAATCGCTGGTGCCGACATAAATCTGACGGCTATCTCCCCAGGCAAGACCGACAATCTCTTCCTTGTGGTAGTTGTCACCCAAGATTTCAAAATAGAAGAATTGCTCTGGTGCCAGCATATCTGCTGTCACCTCAGTCACTTTGGTAAATTCAATTGGTTTGACTTCTACTGGCTCCTGACTAGTCCCTAGCTGAGCTTTGAGCTGCTTGAAGCCCATATCGTCGTAGAACTTGCTCAGAGCCTCTACCCGCGGACCCTTATAAACCAAATCATCCAGCCCGATTTCGATCGGAGCCTGAGTATTAATGGTAGCTAGGATCTTTGATAAGAAAGCCTTGTCCTTGTCATTGATCAGATTTTCCTTCATCTTGGAAGCCTTGAGCTGGTCAATGTTTTCATAGAGATTTTCCAAAGAACCATACTCCAAGAGAAGCTTGAGACCAGTCTTCTCACCGATCTTAGTCACACCGGGGATATTATCCGACTGATCGCCCATCAGCGCCTTAAGGTCGATGAACTGCTCTGGCGTGATGCCCATCTTTTCCATTAGGTAGGCTGGGGTAAATTCCTCAAACTCGGCCACGCCTTTCTTGGAAATCTCTACCACAGTATTTTCATCAGTCAGCTGAATCAAGTCTTTATCGCCGCTGACAATGGTCACATCATAAGGAACAGCTGTTTTTTCAGCCATCTTGTCCAAGGTCCCGATAATGTCATCCGCCTCATACTGAGCCAAGTCATAGAAGTGAATGCCTAGGTGCTTCAGCATTTCACGGATAAAAGGCAGCTGCTCACGAAATTCATCTGGTGTCTTGGCCCGACCAGCCTTATAGTCGGCGTACATCTCGGTCCGGAAGGTCGTCTTTCCAGCATCAAAAGCCACTAGAACATGAGTCGGCTGCACGCGCTCCAAGAGGTGATTGAGCATGAGGTGGAAGCCATAAATGGCATTGGTATGCAGGCCCGATGGACTCTTGAAACGGTCGATTTGATTATAAAGCGCAAAAAAAGCGCGAAAAGCAACGGACGAACCGTCGATTAATAATAACTTATTCTTATTTTCCATAGGTTTATTATAACACGAAAGGCGGACAAAGACAGAAAAGGCGGCGTGGAAAATAAAAAGTGATTTTAATAATTCCTGTATGGTATAATAATAAAAACTGGAGGTAAAAGATGTTTCCAATCCGTATTACAACTCTTGTGACTGAGGAAGTGTATCAACGATTTGCTTGGTCTATTTTCTTACGCGGGAAAAGTTTTTTGCTGAATATCATCATTTTTATAGGAATCCTGTCTCTCTATCTAACCTTCCTACCTGACAACCTGAAGCGTTTTTCATTCTTTACCGTGCTATTTATATCTTTGGTGACATTCTCAGCAATGTACTTTGGCATGGACTTTCAGATAAAGAAAGCCTATCAAAAAACTCCTTTTTGGAAGGATATGGAACAAACCCTTATATTTGAGAAAGATAAATTTTCTGTGAAAAGCAAACGAGGAGAGTTTCTTTATAGCTATGATGACATCGTTAAAGTTTTTCATACTAAGGATGATTTTTATATCATGTTGGGACCAAATATCGGTTTCCCTATCGGAAAAAAGAACTGTTCTCCCGAGGCTCTTGAGTTCTTGCTAGAACTTCACATTGAGCATATGTAAAAGAAAAAGCAGGTTAGACTGACAGTAGATCAGTTCTGGTCTGCTTTTTATTTTGTAAATAGATGCTTGATATCCACCAACTTCTCTATCTTCTGATTGATGTCTGGTCGGTAGTCACAGAAGTTAATGCTCTGGATGCCACTGTTGACTGCGACATCCACATCCAGCGTTCGGTCGCCGATATAGTAGGTTCCCTGCTTATCCAGGCCATATTTCTCAAGCAGATAGTCGACACCTTCTGGGTGGGGCTTGCGCTCAAAGCCGTTGGCTGTTGTGATGATTTCTATAAAATAATCATGAATTCCCAAGTCTTTTAAGATTTTATGAGCATTGAGCCCCTTGTGGGTATAGACGAACTGGGAAATACCCTGCTCTTCAGCCCAGGCCAGAATCTCCGCAGCTCCTTCCATCAGATGGACCTGAGCATTTTTCTCCTTTAGGCTTGCTCCACGGAAGGTATTCATCTCGGCAGCATCCAGACCTTTCTCAGACGCTACTTTTTCCAAGAGCTTCTGCACAGAGTGCTTTAGGATATAGCTGTGGATACTAGCCCTGTTGAAGTCCAAACCATAGTGAGCATAGGTTTCCTCAATCCCCGCCAAAATAGCATCGTAGGAGTCCAACAAGGTGCCGTCCAAATCCCAAATAAACGCTTTCGTCATGTGATTTTCCTCATTTTCCTGTCAAATAAAACCTTTAAAAACAGCCAGCGGAAGCCATTGTCCAAGAGCATCCCAGTCCAGACTCCTGGCAGACCCAAGCCAAAGGTCACACCCAGCAAGTAACCTACAATGATGCGAATCAACCACATACCAATAGTCGTGGCATAAAAGGGCAGTCTGGCATTGCCCAGCCCCTGCCAGATAGCTGTGTAAATCACGGTCCCGACTGCCATGGGTGTTCCCAGCAAAGAGAAAAGCATGACTGAAAGACTGGCTGTGATAGCTCCGCTATTATCCGTATATAGCAAGGTCAGTGGCCGACCAAAAACGAAAATTCCTAGAGCCACGGGCAGCATGCAAGCAAAAGACAGCCAGAAGGTTCGCTGACGAATCAGACCGACCTCTTGCATATCTCCCTCACCTACCGCATGGCCTACCAGCATGACTGTTGCTGTTGCGACCCCGAAGATTGGCATATAATTAAACTGCGTCAGAACTTCACCGATGGCATTCCCCGCTACTGCATCCGTCCCAAAGACGACCACAATGGCGATAATAACTACATCACCCGCCCGCATCATGAGCCGTTCTCCAGCAGCCGGTAGAGACAGGCGCAAGAGCTCTCTATCTAAGCCCCAGCGCCAACGGATCGTGGACAAATCCAGCTCCCGCCAGAGAATCAGCACACCCACTAAACGAGCCAGCACCGTTCCCAGCGCTACACCAATAATACCAAGCCGAAAGACGTAAATCCCCAGACCGGAAAAGAGGGCATTGAGGACATTGGTCAGAAGACTGACATACATGGGAAATCTAGGATTCCGCGTAACCCGCACCAGAGCCCCAAAGGAAGTCATAAAGCCTAGTAAGACAATAGTCCCACCAACCAGAGCCAGATACAGACCGCCTGCTTCAGCAACCGCCTTTTCTGTCCCCAGAAGATCCAGCATCTGCCTGCCAAAGAGCAGGGAAACGAGGCCTAGCAGAAGACTCATAAGTAGCGTCAGCTTGATAGCCTCGGCTGTATGATAGGCCAAACGCTCCTTGTCTCCTTGAGCCAGAGTCTTGGATATGAGACTGGAAATCGCAGCCCCAAGAGCGATAAAGATTGCCTGATAAATCGTAATGATGTTGCCGGCCACCGAGACACCAGAGATTGCAATCAGCCCAAGACTGGCTACCAGATAGCTGTCGACCATTCCCATGAGCATCTGCAAAAAATTCTCCGCCATAGCCGGCAAGGCGATATTCATGATTTTTTTATAGGTCGTCATAGAGAAAATTCTTCCTTTTAAGCATCAGCTACTTCACTTTCTTTCATTGGACATCCTAAGAAAAAATCAACCAGATATCCAGCTGATTTTAGGCCTTCTAAGTAAACTTTACAATCCCAAATAATCCTCAACTGCTGCCTGCATTTGGTCTGCAGCGACCGTCGTTTTGTGGCGCACTGGGGCTGTTTCTAAGCCGTCCACAGCTGGTGGCAAGGCTACGCCAGAAAGTTCGTGCAGTTGGTCCAAAGCCTCGAAGTCACTAAGTCCTGACTGACCAGTCACAGCCTCAACAGCCACGACTGGGAATTTATAAGGGCTAGCGGTAGACGCGATAACAGTCTTGCGCTGATCACCTGTCTCTGCCAAGTATTTTTGATAGACAGCGGACGCAACGGCTGTATGAGGATCTTCGATGTAGTCAGATGCCTGATAGACCCGCTTGATTTCAGTTGCTGTTTCTTCTTCTGTCGCATAATCTGCCGCAAATAGTTCCAAAATCTCAGCGTCAAAGTCCGTTAGTTCATACTGTCCATGCTCATTCAGAGCCGCCATCAGGGCAGCTGTTTTCTCTGCGCTGTTACCAGACAGATGGAAAATCAAGCGCTCCAAGTTAGAGGAAACCAGAATATCCATGGATGGACTAGACGTCACCTTAAAGCTCCGCTTCTTGTCATAAACCTGAGTCTTGAAGAAGTCGGTCAGGACATTGTTCTCATTCGATGCGCAGATTAGCTTGCCAACTGGCAGACCGATTTGCTTGGCATAGTAGGCCGCCAGGATATTACCAAAGTTCCCTGTCGGAACGGTAAAGTTGACCTTGTCTCCTGCTGTGATTTCTCCCGCCTTCACTAGCTGAGCATAGGCATAGACATAGTAAACAATCTGCGGCACCAAACGGCCGATATTCATGGAGTTAGCTGATGAAAACTGCAGTTTGTGCTCCAAGAGACGAGCTCGTAGGTCTGTGTCATTGAACATGTGCTTGACATTAGTCTGGGCATCGTCAAAGTTGCCATCAATAGCCACCACATGCGTATTGGCACCTGTCTGTGTCGTCATTTGCAGCTCTTGGACCTTGCTGACACCGTCTTTCGGATAAAAGACGATAATCTCAGTTCCTGGAACATCCGCAAAGCCTGCCATAGCCGCCTTGCCTGTGTCGCCAGAAGTCGCCGTCAAAATGACAATTTTGTTTTCCAAGCCGTGCTTTTTGGCTGCGGTTGTCATCAGATGAGGCAGGATGGACAAAGCCATGTCCTTGAAGGCAATAGTCGCTCCGTGGAAAAGTTCTAGATTATACTGACCATCCAGCTTGACCAAGGGAGCAATAGCCGCATCATCAAACTTGCTGTCGTAGGCATGGTTGATACAGTAGTCCAGCTCTGCTTCAGAAAAATCATCCAAAAATGCAGACAAAACCAGCTTGGCTACTTCCTGATAAGAAGCGTCTTTGAGCTTGGCAAAGTCCAAATCGACCTGCGGATAGGTAATGGGCGTAAAGAGCCCGCCATCTGTTGCCAAGCCTTGTAGAATCGCCTGGCTGGCTGTTACTCTATTCTTTTCGTCGCGTGTTGATTGATAAACTAAGGTCATTCTCTCTCATCCTTTATCTGTAGTTCGCTTTATTATACCAAAATTTATCAGAAAATTCTCGCCTTTTCACAGAGAATATCAGAAAAAGCCCATTTCTGGGCTTGTATCCATCTTATTCATTCATAGATACGTGAACGTGGTCGTAGTGGTTTTCGGTTACGCTGCCACGGTCTGGCATTTGGTTCCAAGTGTTAGCTGGTCCATAAATGCTTTCAAATGGTGCATAGAACTGTTGCTGCCAGATAACGTAAGAGATTCCTCTTTCAGTCATGTTAGAAGTAACATCGGCTGCGACCTGGTTTCCTAATTCAGTATTCTCACCAACGATAAAGTCAGCTGCCAAGCCCTTACCATGATCTCCGCTATCACCTGGGCGGTAGAGACTAAATTCTGTAATTCCATATTTAGCTGCTATCTCTTCTTTCAGAGCAGCAGTCTGTGGCTGAAGACCTTCATTAGCAGGATTGTTAGTCGTCACGCTAGCAGCATCTGTTACAGCTGGAGCATTGTAAGTTGTTGGCTCAACAGCGGCAGTTGCTTGACTGACTTGGTCTTGGCCTAATTCAGTAGCTTCTGGAGCCGCCTCTGCTGGAGCTGCTGGACTTGCAGCAACTACTGGCTGTGGCGCTGCCTCTACAGGAGCGGCTGCATTTGCTTCCGCAGCTGGGGCTGCTTCACTTGCAACTTCTGCTACTGGGGCAGGAGCTTCTTCAGCAGGCGCTGGTGCTTGGTCTGCTGGAGCTGCAACAGCTTCCTCAGCAGCCGGAGCTGGAGTTTCTGCTGCTTGAGCCGGTGCCGCTGGAGCGGCTTCTTCAGCACCAAAAATATCGCTAGCTGTATAATCTTCCGTTACCAATCCTGCATTATTGCCTGCTTGGTAGCTTTTGATTTCTACAGAGGTGATTTCGTTTTGTCCATTTGTTGTAATGGTCAAAACAGTACCTGGGAAAATCAAGTCTGCATTGGCAATTTGATTGATTTTAGCCAAATCAACAAGATCAATGTTCATCGCTTGAGCGATATTTCCCAAAGTGTCTCCATATTGAACAGTGTATGTTTGTTGGTTTTCATTGCTCGTAATATCTGCTTTAATTTGCTCAACTGTTCTGGCAGTCCAGTTTTGTGGCTGCTCCTCAGCTCGCGTTGTCAACAAAGGCAATGCTGACAAAGCAACAGTTGAAGCCAAAAGTAATTTCTTATTCATTTTCATATGCAAAATGCACCTTCCTAATCATTCATGATACGAAAACCATCTTACCATAAATCTTCTAAGAAAAAAGCCTTTTTCGACCTATTTAACAAAACTGTCTGCCCCCTGTAACATGGAGATTTGTTTGTAACATATAAAAAATTGCAGCAAGCAAAAGAACCCCATTTAGAGGGGTTCTGTTTTTCTTTTGGACTTCTAGAACTTAATGAAGTTACTCCTTTTTCTCTTGTTGCTCTTTCCAGTTGAGGTAATCCTGATAGCTTTGTATAGGATAGTCTGTTAAGGGCTGCGCATTGCTTGCATAGGGTCTGTCAACTGGATAGACTGTTAAATCACTTTCCCCCTCTGGCGCCAGCCAATGAAGCATATGGTTAAACCAGTCCTCTGACGTTACAACACCCTGACGACCATACACAGTACCTCCTCTGTCTAAGATCTCTTTAACCTGAGGATTCTCGCTTGTTAAATTGATTCTACTGCCTTTTTTAGAGGCATCCTTTATAGAGCCATCCTTTTCCAAGTGATCTAACAGGAGGTAGCCATTTTCTCGAGCAATGTTACGTAACGTTGTCGCATTAACATCACTTGATAAAGTGGGATTGGAAGGATCAGCCCAGTGATGTTTTGGATTAATCTGTTTATAGTCTTCTGGGATGTCACTGATTTCATGCGTCTCTAAATTCAGAAACACTTTCTTATCCTTGTCCGAATCCTTTTCCCCTTCAGGACGAATCGTCACAGTAAGATAGTCCACTTCTTGATAATGGACGAGATGGTTTGACATGATTGGAAAATAAGATGGATTATATGACCGAACAGCCTGATAAAGATCCACCTTTTGGGAAGGATATCCTTCCTGATTCAAGTCAAAGATAACCACATTCCAGTGCTCTTCCTTTCGTTGTGCATGATATGGTATATACTCTCCATCTACTTTATCAAGAATGTGTCCCTCTTGGCTAATAGTATAACGTTTCCCTGCAGACCATCCTCTTGTTATAGCTACAAATTGCTTATTTTCTCCAAATACAATAATATCACGAGAGGTTATTGCTTCAAAAGTACGATAAGTCCTTTTCTCTTTATGGGCGCTTCTATTTAAGTAGAAAAAACTAAACAAGCCCAAAGCTAAAACAAGGAGGAGCCCAGCACCCCACACCAACGTTTTCTTATTCTTCATCGTCACCCTCATCATTCTGCCATTTTATAGTCCTGCCGGCCATCTGTATATTTATTGAAGCTAACAGCATTTGTCTTGTCCCATTATACCATACAAGGGATAGGGTGTGAAAGAGAGTGTAAAAAAGAACTAGAGTCAGATTCATCGAATCCATCGCCCAGTTCCTATTTTTCATTCGTTTTTTTAACGCCTCCACATCTTACTTCACCTTCATCATTCGGACGAGGCTGGCCCGTTCGGCTTCTTCCAGCTTCATCTCAATGTAGTAGATGGTTTCTTTGAGGTCAGGGATGGTAGCATATTCTAGTCCGTTGACCCGACGGCGGGTTTTCTCGATTTCATCCGCCATGAGCTGGCAGCTTTTTTCAATCTCAGCCAGTCGCAGCAGGTCAGGAAGCAGATCACTCATACTTTCAATGGTTTCATCCATCTGGCTGTTAGACGTCACATAGCTATAAACCACGTCTCCCTCGTCATCACTATGTAGATTGTCAATGTGGGCATGCATCTTGGGTACGCGCACACTCATGATATTCTCAGTCTCCACATGCAGATTGACCTCCCGCATGGGCACAGCGAAAATCTCCTCGACCATGAGGTCGCTCTCCAGCGCCTTGGCCATGACAAAATCCTGCAGGTGACCGACCAGAGCGGATTCGACCTTTTGGCGAAGCTGATTATTCTCACGGACAGACTCAATGAAGCGCCGCATCAGCTCATCCCGCTTGTCCTTGAGCAGTTTATGCCCACGGACAGCCGTTTTGAGACGGGCTTTTAAGTTATTTAGCTCCATCCGAGTCGGCTTGACATTAAGTCGTGTCATCTTTCTTCCTCCTTGGTCTGCGGCAGGTATTGGTCAATCATATCGTCCTTAATCCGCTTAAGCTCCGTTCTTGGCAAGATGGATAGGAGTTCCCAGCCCAGATCCAAGCTTTCTTCAATGGTTCGGTTGGTCTGGAAACCTTGATTGATGTATTCCTGCTCGAAGCGATCGGTAAAGCGTACATAGAGCTTGTCCGTTTCGGACAGGGCGGATTCTCCCAGAACGACAGCCAACTCCTTAGCCTGCTTGCCTTGCGCATAGGCAGCAAATAGCTGGTTCATAGTTGCGGCATGGTCACCTCTAGTCTTGCCCTCACCTGAGCCCTTGTCCTTGAGACGGGACAGAGATGGTAGGACATTGATGGGCGGACGATAACCACTGTTGTAAAGGTCGCGTGAAAGGATAATCTGCCCCTCCGTAATATATCCCGTCAAGTCTGGAATCGGATGGGTAATGTCATCCTCTGGCATGGACAGGATTGGAATCTGCGTCACCGAGCCTTTCTTGCCGACCAGACGACCAGCCCGCTCATAGAGGGTGGACAGGTTAGTATAGAGATAGCCCGGATACCCACGGCGGCCCGGCACCTCACGACGAGCTGCAGAAACTTCCCGCAGGGCTTCGCAATAGTTGGTCATGTCAGTCATGATGACCAGAACGTGCATGTCTTTTTCATAAGCTAGGTACTCGGCTGCTGTCAGGGCAATCCGTGGCGTTGCAATCCGCTCGATAGCCGGATCATTAGCCAGATTGATAAAGAGCACCGAGCGGTCAATGGCTCCCGTCTCCCGGAGGTCATTCATGAAGAACTCAGCTTCTTCAAAGGTAATTCCCATGGCCGCAAAGACCACGGCGAAGTTTTCATCGGAGTTAAGCACGGTTGCCTGACGGGCGATTTGAGCAGCTAATTCCTTGTGGGGCAGACCAGATCCGGAAAACACTGGCAGTTTTTGCCCCCTAACCAAGGTATTGAGGTGGTCGATGGCTGAAATACCGGTCTGGATAAACTCATCTGGATAATCGCGAGCTACTGGATTGATGGCTTGACCGTCAATATCAAGATATTTCTCTGGCAAAATAGCTGGGCCGCCATCAATCGGCTTGCCCATTCCATTGAAAATCCGGCCTACCATGTCTTCTGACACTGGCAGCTCTAGCGGACGACCGGTAAAGCGGACCTTGGCTTTTTCCAGATTAATACCACTAGATCCCTCAAAAAGCTGGACCATAGCCTTGTCTTCCTGGACTTCCAGGACCTGGCCCTGGCGCTTGCTGCCGTCATGCAGCTGGATTTCTACCAATTCATTGAAATGCACGCCAGCGACTTGGTCGACAATCATCAGAGGGCCGACAACTTCACTGACGGTGCGGTATTCTTTAATGACGCTCATTGTCTAGTCCTCCTTGGGCAAGAATCTGGTGCAGGGTTTCCTCGATAGTCTGACTGAGGGCTTGAATTTTTCCCAGCTGGTCTTCATGTATAAACTTGCTGCGGGCAATTCGGTCACGCAGCTCCACCGTTCCTTCCATGATTTCTCGGAAATAAGCTCCAAGCTCCAAGGCACGATTGGCCTCCGCATCGAAAGTCAGGATATTGCTCAATAAAGCTACCTGTTTTTTGAAAGAAGTATAGGTGTCAACATCATCAAAGGCATTCTGCTGCAGATAGTCCTCGCGGATCATCTTGGCCGCATTCATGGTCAGTCGGTCCTTTTCAGACAAGGAATCCAAGCCAACCAAGCGCACGATTTCCTGCAGTTCGCTTTCCTTTTGCAGGATATTCATGGCCTTGGTGACTTTCTCAGCCCAAGCAATCTTCTCATGCTGGTCGATATATGCTCCCACTTCGTCTAGATAGAGAGAGTAAGAGCTCAGCCAGTTGATAGCTGGGAAATGCCGGCGTTGAGCCAGCTGGGCATCTAAGCCCCAGAAAACCTTGACAATCCGCAGGGTATTTTGCGTTACCGGCTCAGAAATATCTCCACCTGGAGGTGATACGGCCCCGATAGCGGTTATAGAGCCTTCTCGCGAAGTCGAACCGAGTGTTTTGACCCGGCCTGCCCGCTCGTAATACTCAGCAATCCGGCTGCCAAGATAGGCTGGATAGCCTTCGTCACCCGGCATTTCTTCCAGACGGCCGGACATTTCCCGCAGTGCTTCCGCCCAGCGAGAGGTGGAGTCCGCCATGATGGCCACGGAATAGCCCATGTCACGGAAGTATTCTGCAATCGTAATCCCAGTGTAAATCGATGCCTCCCGAGCCGCCACCGGCATATTGGAGGTGTTGGCAATCAGCACCGTCCGCTGCATGATGGACTGGCCAGTTGCTGGGTCGATTAGTTCTGGAAATTCATTGAGTACGTCGGTCATCTCATTGCCACGCTCACCGCAGCCGACATAGATAACGATGTCAACATTGGCAAACTTGGCTACCTGGTGCTGAACGACAGTCTTGCCAGCCCCGAAAGGTCCTGGTACGGCTGCTGCTCCGCCCTTGGTCACTGGGAAGAAGGTATCAATGACCCGCTGACCCGTCACCAAAGGCTCAACCGGAATCAGCTTCTGAGCAAAAGGACGCCCGCGACGGACCGGCCATTTTTGCATCAGAGTCCCTTTAAAGACAGACCTATCTGCCTGCTCAATCTCGTAAACAGTCTCTTCAACAGTGAAACTGCCAGCTGAGATGTTAGCCAAGCGTCCACTGACGCCGACTGGCACCATGATGCGGTGCTCCACCAGATTGGTCTCCTGCACCGTGCCCAGAATATCGCCAGCCTCAACCGCATCTCCGACAGACAGACTTGGAACAAAATCCCACTTAGCCTCTCGGTCTAAATTTGGCAATTGGACACCGCGGACGAGGAAGTCGCTTGCCGTGATGGTTTGGAAACGCTCCAAAGGCCGCTGAATCCCGTCAAACATCTGAGAAATCAGACCTGGACCCAGTTCAACAGACAGAGGGCTTCCAGTCGTGATGACTGGCTCTCCCGGACCCAAACCAGAAGTTTCTTCATAAACCTGAATAGAGGCTTGATCCCGCCGCATTTCAATAATTTCACCGATCAGCCCCAAATCGCCAACCCGGCAGATATCCTGAATATTCGCTTCCTGCATCCCTGATGCCAGCACCAGAGGACCAGAAACTTTGATAATCTTTCCTTGACTCACAATCTTCCTCCATTCTTGGGAGATTTTTCTTGTTTCTCAATGAAAATCTAAGCTCAAACTAAGTTAAATACGGACCTAGTTTGAATTTAATTTCCAAAGAGTATTATTGTTTTTTCATTTTAAAAATCAGATAAGGCTTTTATTTGCTGGCCCTTTTCGTCGAAATTGTCTGGGCTCAGCCATTTGTCTAGTCGACTCTTGACGGCCGGCCAATCCTTGTCAATTATAGACAGCCAGTCCGTGTCTCGGTTGCGCCCCTTATAGACTACCGCCTGACGAAACCTGCCTTCATAGGTGAAACCAAGTCGCTCTGCTGCCCGCCTTGATGGCTGATTAAGGGCATCGCATTTCCATTCATAGCGACGATACTCCAGTTCTTCAAAGACATAGCGTGCCAGTAAGTACTGGGCTTCCGTAGCCAGTCTGGTGCGCTTCAGCTTGGGCGAATAGGTCACAGCTCCCACTTCGATAACGCGATTATTTCGATCGATCCTCATCAAAGCAAAAGTTCCTAGAGCCTTGCCGCTCTCCTTGTCCACAATCGCATAGTGAAAACGATCCTGTGCTGCCAGCATCTGATCTAGCAACTGGGACCATTCTTCCCGACTCTGGACAGGATTTTGAAAGAGATAGGTCCACATATCCGCAGGAGATTCCGGGCCATACACTTCATATAAATCCCCCCCATGCTTACCCTTGGACAAACGCTCGATAATAACATACTGGCCTTCGATTCGCTCCATGTTAGGCAAATCCCCCGGCTGAAAATCCGGCAGAGCATCCCCAATGGGCTGACCTAGTTGATTGATTCGCATAAAAACCTCACAATATATCCTGTCCAACAGCCTTTTCGACATTTTCATGAATCCGCGAAAGAGCCAGTCCCGTGCTCCCCTTATGGGTAGGAATGAGCACAAGAGCAGGAATCTCCAGCTGGTCATAGTAGGCCAGGGTTTCTGGAATATCCGCAGCCATATCCTCCGTCAGATAGATAATGCCGAAATCTTCACGGGCTAGCCGACGCAGGGTATTGACCGTCTCCTGAGCTTCCTTAACCGGAAAGGTCTGAAAACCAATCAGCTTAAAAGGGAGAATGGTATCACGATTCCCCACGACAGCAATCTTGTAGCTAGTCTTGTCCATAAATCGGTCGCATCCTTTCTCTGATAAGCTCTACCGGCAGCTGATTGTCCATACCTGTCAAAATCAGCCGCAGATTCTTGACTTCCAGCTCCTTGCCCAGCAGATAGCGGGCCAGAGGGAGCGGGCCATCTGTCTCAAACTGACCAGCCGCAAGCAACTTAGCCTGCAAGAGGTCCGCTAGATATTCTAGCTCTACTGTCGTCAAGGTCTGGTTCCGCATTTTTTCCTCATAGGAGCGCAAATCCAGATCGTAACCGCAGGGATTGACCTGGCTAAACCAAGTCAAGAAATCCCCCTGCTCTGCCATGGCAATCCAGTTGGCAGCAGAAAGACTTCCTTCATCAGACAGAAGCTGCCTCATAAAGCTGCGCGGTTTTCCCAAGCCAACAGCCCGCTTGACCGTGATGGCATTGTAAAAATCAATAGTCAGATTCACCAGCTGCAGCAGACTCTCATCTTCCAACTCCTGTGTCAGGCGCTTGAGATGCTTGAAATAAGCCATATCCATGCCAATCTCCAGCACGCGCACATCCTGATAATCCTGGTATTCCTGCCAGGTCGCAAGCACCTCGTCCAGCATGAAATCTGGACAATACTCAGCCGAAAAGGCCATGACTAAGTGCTCCAAAACCTCCAGCGAATAGGTCCCCACTGGCATCAACAAATGCTCCAAGGACTGACCTGTCGCCCGACCCTTGAGAAAAACTTTGAGATTGTGGTAAGTGTAGCGGAGCGTGAAAATCTCCACTATCTCCTTACTAGGACTGATCTCAAGCGCCCAATTATAAACGGAATACAAATGCTTCATCAGTACTTGCTCAATGGCATTGAGATCCTTGATAGCTTCAGCATCCATGGCATAGACCGTTCCCTGCAGAAGAGCCGAACGGCTGGCAGCATCGTCAGCCTGCAGCAACTGGTCATATTGCTGGGGCGTCAAAAAGGAAGCCTCCTGCACGCTAATGGCTGTATTGACTTGAGAGAAGCTTGTTTCACTCATGGTCCGCCTCCTATTCTGCCTGGTCTTTGAAAATGTCTTGAGCCAGACGGTAGCTTTCCTCCTGCCAGACAGAGTCCAGCAAGTCACGATAGAGATAACTATCATCCACTCGTCCTTGGCTCAGCACAAAACCTGCCTGACCGACTATGGACTGGTCTGAAAAGTGTACTTGCGGAAAGGCTTTTTTCAAGTCTTCTAACTGGCTGGAGCTGAATTTCTCAGCTGATAGAGCACCGAAAACCAGCGTCAACTCTTCATCTGGATATTTAGCTAGGACACTCTTCAGAAAATGCTCCTCTTCAGCCTGTGACCAAGTCACCATCTGAGCATAGGCCTCCTCAAAAAGCTCTCTGAGAACCCGCTGCTTGATAACCAAAGTAGACTGGCGCTTTTGATTTTCCAGCTGCTGAATATCGCGCTGACTGCGCCGGCTGATTTCTTTCAGCTGCTGCTCCCGCTGTCCAAGCTTTTGCCGAACCAGCTGGACCTCACGTTCCTTGGCTTCCTGTTCTATTTTCTCAGTAGCCTCGGCCAAAAGCAGACGCCCCTTTTCGTGGGCCTGCTCCAAGACAGAAGCTTTGAGATCTGATATGTCAGACATAAAAGCCTCCTTACTTCACATTCAGAACCATGATGAAGGAAACAACGAAAGCCAAGATAGCGTAGGTTTCAACCATGGCCGCTAGGATAACCCCTTTCATGACCTCTTCTGGACGCTTGGCCAAAATCTGAATACCAGCTGTCGCCACTCGTCCTTGGTGCTTGGCTGAAAAGTAACCAACAATCGCAACTGGCAGAGCTGCTAGGAAATATGCCACACCTGATTGCAGAGCCAATTCCGGCTTGATATTAAAGAAGACGGTAATCCCGATAACAAAGCCGTAGAGACCTTGGGTACCTGGCAAAAGCTGCAGAATCAGAGCTTGAGCGAATTTTTCCGGCTGTTCTTTCAAGAGGGCTGCTGCTGCCTGACCAGTGCTTCCAACACCCAGCGCTGAACCCATTCCACTGAGAAAGACCGCCAAAGCTACTCCCAGACCTGCAAAAAAGGCGCCGCCGTAAGTTCCAAAATATGATGCTAAATGTTCCATGATTTACTCCTATGAAAATGCTGTAATCGTCGTAAAAACCAACAGCTAGTTGAATGAATAATACTTGTTTTGATGTTGTAGAAAGTGTTTTTCTAAAGATGAGTTTCTCATCTCTTACCCTAGTTCCTAATCTTTATTTCTTGCTTTGCTGAACGTATTTCTCACTAGGCTTGAGCGGAGTGAAAGGCTTGCCACCGCCGTCGTAGAATTTTCCAAAGAATTCCACGAAAATCAAACGCGCTCCGTGCACATAACCAGACAGAAAAGATAGAAACATATTGACCAAATGCAGGGCAATAAAGAGCAGAATGCCAATGCTAAAGCGAGCGACAGGTGGAAAGAGGCTGACAATCAAGTTAAAAGCCGAGCCAATGCTGGCCCCAGAAAGTCCCAGAGCCATCAGCCGTGTAAAGCTGACAAGGTCTCCTACATAGCCGCTAACATTGTAGAGATTAAAGAGACCTGACCCCAATCCTGCCAAGCTCTTAGTACTGACAATGGATACTGCCAGTATACCCAGAGCATTGATGATGGCCAGCCACTGACCAATCGTTGCTGCAAAGGCCAAGGATGGGAAGAAATTTCCCAAGGCCAAGAGTAGCAGCCCCAGCAAAATCAGCACCCAAGCAAAGCCTGTATTATAAGCTTCTGCATAATCCTTGAGGCGGATATTTTTCAGACCGCTGAGGAAGAGGCCCGCCAGCACTGTAATAAAGCCAAAGACAACCGAAATAACCAGAATCGTCATGGCGTCTGAGCTGGTACTAATCAGAGCAAAGGGCAGTTCAAAGCCAAAGAAAGAGCCATAAACCAGTCCCCAGATAATGACTGCCACACCAAGTAGGCGGAAGAATCGCAGATTCTTAGCCAATCCCGGCTTGACATGCAAGAAGTGCAGCGCCAGGCTGGTGCCCAAAAAGAGCAAGAGGCCGTAGCCAATGTCGGCAACCATCATGCCAAAGAATACAAAATAGAAGAGGGAAACGACAGGGGTTGGATCCTTGTCACCATATTTAGGCAAGGAATACATCTCCGTCACTAGCTCGAAAGGCTCCACCAAGACATTGTTTTTAAGCTTGGTCGGAACCTTATCTTCCTCATCCTGTCGAATCTCTCTGGTCTGGATGAGAATGCTCTGGCCGAACTGCTCTGTCAAGCAAGCCTCAAGAGCTTGAACTTGATTGCTTTCGATCCAGCCTTCCAAGGCTGCCAGGTTTTGCGTACTTGCTAACTGATTTTTACTTTCTTGACGAGAGGAGAGATTGCAGAGATAGTCCAGCTGAACCTTGAGCTGGTCCAGTTCATTCTTGGAAGCTGCCAGACTCTTGGTCATAGCTTCCGCCACAGCCTCCTGCTGTCGAATGTTGGCCTTGAGCAGGGCTATCCGCTCAGCAGGCAGTTCCGCGTGGTCATACTCAAAAGGCTTAAAGCCATACTCTTTCAAGATTTTGCGAACATCTTCCAGAGAACCTGTCTTGTAAAAAATAAGAACCCCATGTTCCGTATCATCGGTAAAGACTTCCTGAAACTTCAGGTCAGGATGTGCTCCCAGAGCCAAGCGCAGAGCATCGTCGTCGGTATTAGGAATCGTCCCAATCAAAGCTCCTAGATGACTGAAAGTCGCTGCTGCTTGCGGTGTTAGCTCCAGCGGCTCCCACTTCTCCAGCGCAGCCACTTCCAAGCGGTCAGCTTCTATCTGACTTTTGGCCTCTTGCAAGACCTTGAGCTGCTTGCTGATTCCTTCCAGCAGTGCCTCCTCATCTCGGGCCTTCCCTGCCTGCTCCAAAGCAGCAAAGGACAGCTCCAAAGGCTCTTCTTTTAAGGATTCCAGCAGTTTCTTTTTGGGCATAAAAGACTCTAGCTCTGCAATTAGCCTCTCGAGCTTTTCCTGACGACTGAGCAAATCCTGCTGAGATAGCTGCTGATCCGGTCGGCCGACTAAAGTCTGCTCAAAGGCTGCCTGCCAGTCCTCTTCCTGCCGCAAGTCATGAATCTGAACCGACTCTAAACCCTGTAGGTAAAAGAGAAGCTGATCCAGCAGTTCCTTGGGCAGAAGCAGAGACAACTGCCGCATTTGACTAATGGCCATAGGCTTCTACCACCTTCTCTACAATGACTCGCGCCAAGTCTGCTTTCTTATCTGTCAGCGCAGCCGCAACCTTGTCCTCATTCTGCTGGGTTGTCTGCTCCAAGTCTTGCTGCAGGTGCACCAACTTTTGCTGAGAAGTCGCGGTTAATTCCTCAGCCAGCTTCTGCGTTTCATCGTCATAAGTCAGACCTAGCTGTCTGAGATTTTCATCTACCTGCTGTCGCAGCTCCTGAGCCTGTGTCCTGTAGCCCATCAAAACTTCTTCTGCAGCAGTTTCAATTTCCTGCATTTTTTCAAGTGTTTCATTGGCCATCTATTCACCCCCTCGTTTTCAAAAACCTTCGAAAACGGATTTTAAAATCTGCATTCCTGGCTGACTGTCCAACCATCTGGCAAACTCATCTTCTGGAATACAGCTTCGTACTTGCATAAATTATAACATATTTTCAGAAAAACAGTCAGAGATTGCTAAACATCTATCTCAAACTGATAGGAAAAGCCCATATAGATTTGATTCATTTCAATACTTACAAATCAGTCTCAGCTGTACACTCTTGATAAGTTTCAGTCTTGCAAACGGTTTATTTGTCTATAACTATGTTATAATATAAACAAATTCTAAGACAAATATAGAATGGCAGAATAGTAAAAGTGGCTTCAAATGTACCTTCCAGCCAGAACAGCCCTAAACTTTTAATAAACATTATCCCATGAAGAAAGTGATTTTATGAGTCAGCAAAATATCTTGGCTATCATTGAGAGCCATCTTGACAAGATGACCGACTTGGAACAGAGGATTGGTCACTATTTTTTGAATCCAAATAGTATTCAAGAGGATTTACCCTCTTTGCAAGTCGCTCAAACCTTGCACATTTCTCAAGCAGCCTTGACCCGTTTCGCCAAAAAATGTGGCTTTAAAGGTTATCGGGAATTTAGCTTTCAATATTTACAGGACCTACAAAAGTCGCAAATCGAGGCGGATAATATGCAAAGCAGCTTATCACGTCATGTCTTGTACAACTACAATCAAATCCACCAGCAGACAAAAGAACTGATAGATGAGGAAAAGCTGAAGCGAGTGGCTCAAATCATAGAAGAGGCCGACCGTGTTTATTTCTTTGGAACAGGGAGCTCAGGCTTAGTAGCACGTGATATGAAGCTGCGCTTCATGAGACTGGGAGTCGTTTGTGAAGCCCTAACCGACCAAGATGGCTTCGCTTGGACAACTAGTATTCTGGACAAGAACTGCCTCGTTATCGGATTTTCTCTATCCGGACAGACCCAGTCCATCATTGACAGCTTGATTGACGCTAAAAATATGGGAGCAAAAACCATCTTGGTGACTGGACAACCTGAAAAGATTCAAGAAGACTTCACTGAAGTCGTTCCTGTTGCCCTTCAAAGCAAGCCTGAGTTTATCCTACGGATTTCCGCACAATTCCCCATGCTTCTCATGATTGACCTCATCTATGCCTTTTTCCTCGAGATTAACCGCGAGAAGAAAGAAAGAATCTTTAACAGCTTTTGGGAGAATCAGAAATTGAATGGTTATTATCGGAGAAGATAACAAGAAAATAAATATTGAAATAATTTTACAAATTATATTATTGTCCTACTTGTTATGTTATACTCTAACTAAAAGGTTAAAAGGAGCTTATTATGAAAAAATTAGGAATTTATCTTTCTTGCGGTTTATTATTAACTTCATTACAAACTGCTTATGTTGTCAACGCGAATTCTACGGATTCCATTAAGGTAACTATTTCCAGTAAAGAAGCTAAATATCAAGAATATCAAAACGTTATCAAAAAGTTAAACGATGCAGGTTTTACTAATATAAAAACCAATGAAATTAAGGATTTACCACTCGGAGTTTTTACTAAAGAAGGGGACATTGAAAATGGTGATGTTGAAGAAGTTAAAATTGACGGAAAAACAAAATTCAACAGTAGTGATAAATTTCGAAAGGATTCCTTAATTACTATCTCATATCACTCTTTTGCTTCCAACGAAGCGGATGAGAATTTAATTAGTCTCCCCTTTTCTTCTAAAGAAATTTCAAAACAAAATTATAAAGATATTGTTAAAAAACTGAAAAAAGCTGGATTCACTAACATAAAAACTGAAAAAATTGATGATTTGGTATTTGGGTGGTTAAAAAAAGATGGAACAATTGATCAAGTTAAAGTAGATGGAATAACAGATTTCAAGAAAAATGAAAAAATTAATAAAGATACTGAAATAATTGTTTCTTACCACACTTTTCCTGAACAGACAACTGAAGAAAAATCACCTGTGAGTGATGTTGAAAATTCCAGTGCAGCCGCTTCAACTGAAAAGAACATACAAAACTCTAGTTCTTCTACTCAAGAAGTAATAACTACCGAAAACAATGCCGAATTTGCATCCATTCTACAAACTGATGAAGAGGGAAAAATAAAAGAATTTACAAAGAAATATTCTGGGAAAGTTGTTGAATTTGATGGATATATCGCGGACATCCAACGCCTTACGAATACAAAATATAATGCTGATGTACTGATTTATGCAGGCGATACAGGAGCACTCACAGGTCCAGCTTTCCAACTTCATAGAGTTAGTCTTACCAATCTATCTAAACAAGGAGTCACTGGAATAAATCAAAATGTCCATATTAAAGCTACAATTGTTCCTAGAGATAATTATTTATTTGGCCTTGACCCTATTGAAGTGAAACCCCGATAGACTTCAACCTACTACCGCCGCAATACCCACAAACGATAAAAACGAATCAGGATTTTCTGACTCGTTTTCTTTTTTGGTCTAAATTTTTCCTCTTTCTTTCACAAGGGGAGGATTGGCCCATAGATTTCTAATTGGGGCTGAACTTTTTCCATATGAAAGGCATCGTAGGCACGCCACTTTTGATAAGTAGGCTGATCCAGTTTGAGGCTACTAAGACCAATTAAAAAACTAGCACTTTTATGGAAGCTTTCAAGAGCAATGAGAAGACGGTTATTCAGGGCTTTGGTTTTCTCCAAACTCCTCAAAACTTCTGCTAAGCACTCGTGAAAGCGGATTTCATCTCTTGACTGAATTGTCTTCTCTTGAAAATTTTCCATCAAGGAACCTAGAAGCTGAGCAGCTTCCTGAATGAAACTTCTTTCTGCCATTTGATTTTCCTCTTGAAAGACAAGGAACCTGAGAAAAATCTCAGGTTAAGCTTGTCTATTTTTGAAATGATAGTAGGCTCCAAACATACCTGCAGTATTTTGATGATGAGCAAAAGCCAGTTTGGTTTTGTCAGCAATACTTGGAACCAAAGCATCCTGCAAAGCCGCCTGAATACGCGGTCTAAGGATAGCTTCTTGTCCCATGATGCCGCCTCCTAGAATGACAACTTCCGGATTAACGACATAGCAGATATTGGCAATTCCTTGACCTAGATAGCCAACCATGCGATCGATGCCCTCGATACAGAGTTTATTGCCCTCAGTTGCTTCTTTGAAAATCCGACGGCCATTCCAATGCTCTGCGTCTTCTCCATGTAGCTCAGCCACATAATTGACCAGAGCTGTTGTAGATGCCACATCCTGAAAGGCTCCGTCTGGTAGATGCAGGTAACCGACCTCACAAGCAGAGTTACTAAAGCCATGGAAGACCTGACCATCTACGACCAGACAGCCTCCGATACCTGTACCAATTGTCAAACAAAGGGCAATCTTGGCTCCCTTGCCACTGCCCGACATAGCCTCCGCCAGACCAGCACAGTTGACATCATTTTCAATTTCACAAGGCAGGGAGAATGTTTCTTCCAGCACTTTTTTGAACTGGGTGCCAGCGTAATTCGGAATCTGTGGCCCAGCATAGAAAATTTCACCCTTATCTGGATCCACCATGCCAGCTGAAGAAATACAAATCCCAGCCAGAGGTCCTTTTTCTAAATAGGCTGCAACAATGCCTTCAACCTTCTGCATAATTCCCGGACCGCCTTTGTGGGCCTCCGTTGGCATTTCATGTGCTTCCACCAAGGTTTCCGCCTCGTTGATTAAGCCATACTTGATATTGGTACCGCCAATATCAATAGCAACATAGTGTTTCATAGCACACCTTCTCTCTAGTGTTTATCCTGTTGCTTATAAAAATTGCTCCTTGGTTTGTCTAATCAACTGAGCTGCTTCTTCCACAATTGGCCGATCACTTTCCTGTAGCGGTGTCAGAGGAGAGCGGACAGATCCGATGGCCAAGTCTTCGTTAATTTCCAAAACACCCTTAATAACAGCGTACATATTGCCGTGGGCGCTGGTTAATTTTCCGATGATGCCATTTATCGCATATTGCAACTCTTTAGCCCGTTCCAATTCCTTGTCAGCAATCAGTTGATTGAGTTTGAGGAAGAGCTCTGGCATAGCTCCGTATGTACCACCGATACCGGCTGCAGCACCCATAAGACGGCCACCCAAGAATTGCTCATCTGGACCATTAAAGACTACATGATCTTCTCCCCCAAGAGCTACAAAGGTCTGAATATCCTGCACTGGCATTGAAGAGTTCTTCACACCAATCACGCGCTCATTCTTGAGCATTTCCTTGTAAAGGCTAGGAGTCAAGGCTACACCAGCCAGCTGAGGGATATTGTAAATCACGAAATCAGTATTAGGTGCCGCCGCACTGATGTCATTCCAATACTGGGCAACCGAATACTCTGGCAAACGGAAATAAATCGGCGGAATAGCTGCAATAGCATCCACACCCAAACTTTCCGCATGACGAGCCAGCTCCACGCTGTCTTTAGTATTATTGCAAGCCACATGGGCAATGATAGTCAGACGCCCCTTAGCAACTTTCATCACTTCTTCTAGAACTCGTTTTCGGTCTTCTACACTCAGATAGATACACTCGCCCGAAGAACCGTTGACATAAAGACCTTGCACGCCCTTGGCGATGAAATATTCCACTAAAGCACGAGTCCGCTCCGGGCTGATTTCACCTTCCTCATCATAGCAGGCGTAGAAAGCAGGAATGACACCTTGGTATTTTTTTAAATCTGACATAGTTTTCTCCTAATGTTTTAGAAATGAGAGGGACGAAAATCATTGTTTCATCCCCACATCTTTTATTTTACAATTTCCGATAATTTAACTTTACGATCTTCAAACATAGACTGAGTACATGCATCTGCTGTTGCAATAGCCTCCAGAGCTGCTTCTCCTGTCAATAATTTTTTGAATTCTTCTGTTACCGGTGCTCCCTGCATGATTTCATGAAGGTAACGCATTTCCTTGTCAATAACAGATGATAACCACAATGGAGTACGTTTACCAGGTTTTCCGTAAGCAATCGCTCCATCCATTTCGGTACTATGGTAAATACGAGTACGATCATCATCTTCTTCCTGTGACTCATGGATTAGGAAGTAACTTTCTTGACCATCTAATTTGAGAGTTCCTTTACAGTTGAACAAGTCCAGGCGAATCGCACCTTTTGTCCCTTGAATCAAGACATAGTGTTCACCCCAGCGATAAGCAGAACCCCATTCAAGCAAAGCAAAACGCTTGTTTGAAAATTCCATATTGACAAAAATCATGTCATCTTCATCACCAAAGTTTTCTCCCTCATGAGCTACATTGCCACCAGTCATTGTAACAGTTTCAGGCATCCCACCCATAAGAAATTGAACACAGTCTAATTCATGGATATGGTGATATAAGTGACCACCAGATTTTTCGCGGATTTTCTTCCAAGATACTGATGGTTGTTGCTCCTCCCATCCATTACGAGCTGTATGACAATACAGAACATCCCCAATCACACCTTGATTGATTAATTCTTTGGCATGATGAACACCATTAAAGAAGTTCATGATATGCCCCGCCATAAAGGTCACATTATTTTCTTTACAAGCATCTACCATTTCGCGACAATCCTCATAGGAAAGAGCAATTGGTTTTTCACAAAAAACATTTTTTCCATGCTGAGCTGCTTTGATAACTGGCTCTTTATGAAGATTATTTGGAGAAGCCACAATAACACAGTCAACTTCATCGCTAGCCACTAATTCATCTATCGAAGCTGCAACTTTCGCTCCTAACTCTTCAGCTACTGCTTCCGCGTTTTCTGGATCGTAAACAATCGTAATCTCTGCACCATCATTTTTTTGCATATAACGAGCCAATTCAGCTCCAAAATATCCTGTTCCTACGACGCCATATTTAACCATTTTTATTCTCCTGTTGTTTAATACAATATCCTATTTTTAACTTATATACTGACTAATGTTGTTTCGGAATGTCTATTTTACAGATCCTTCTGAAAGACCACTTGCAATCTTATTTTGAATGATTGAGAAGAAGATGATAGAAGGCAATACAACAATCACAGATGCCGCCATCATATCTCCCCAGTCTAGCACCTCTGATCCATTCAATGAACGAAGTGCTACTGCAACGGTCATTTTACTTGTATCGTTAATCAGTATCAATGCATATAAGAATTCATTCCACGCATTAATAAAGGTATAAATCGCTGTTGCAACAATTCCCGGAGCAACGATTGGTAATACCACTTTATAAAAAGTAACAAATTTATTTGCTCCATCAATACGGGCTGCCTCTTCAATCCCAATTGGAACCGTTTGGAAGAAGCCAACCAGCAGCCATACCGCATAAGGTACACTAAATGACAAATAAATGATGATAAGGCCAATGATGCTATTTCCCAAACCTGCTTTTGCAATTGCAATAGAATAAGGTATTGCTAGCAAAATAGGTGGGAAAATATAAGTTGTTACCAAAAGCCGTGACATTATTGCTCCTAGTTTAGGGAAGAAACGAACAATACCATAAGCAGCCATGGAAGAAATAATCGTTGCAATAACTGTTGTGGACAAAGAAATTACTAAACTATTTCGGATATTATCAACGAAATGCAAATCATTAATAACATGCGTAAAGTAGTCTAACGTAAAAGTCTGAGGCCAGAAGCGAGTTGGGAATTGTGTCAACTCCCCTTTTCCTTTAATCGAAGATATAATAATCCATACAAGCGGGAAGATTGCAACAATTGTTGCAATTATCAAAACTAGATGAGCTCCGATATCTAAGTAGAAATTTGATTTTTTCTTCATTATTTTCTACCCTCCTTTTCCCATTTACTAATTACAGAGAAGTAAATGAAGCAAACTGTCAATAGGAAGATAAAGAGCAATACTGTGACTGCTGAAGCTCGTCCTAATAACTTCGTTCCCCAACCTAAGTTGTAAGCGAAAATCGGCAAGGTCATAGTCGCATTAGACGGACCACCACCAGTAATGAGGTAGATAATATCAAAATTGTTAAAGATCCAAACCGTTCTCAGTACAACTAGCAATCCTACAACGACCTTAATATGCGGAAAAGTAATATGTCTGAACACTTGCCAACTTGTCGCACCATCAATTTTAGCTGCCTCAAACTGCTCCTGAGGAACTGTTTGAAGTGCAGATAAAACATTAACCATAATCATTGGAGCTCCAAACCAGATATTGATAAACACCAAGCAAATAAAGGCCCACGTGCTATCAGTCAGAAAAGCTGGAGCATGCTCCATTAAACCAAGCTTAACAATGATATTTGGCAGATACCCATAGACACCATTTAGAATCCATTGCCATGAAAAGGCAATAACAATTGTAGGAAAGGCCCACGGTACGATTAACAACGTCCGATAAAGTTTTTTAAATCGTCGCACTCTATGCAAAGCAAGAGCCAGAATAAATCCGATGATAACTTGTCCAGCTAAGGAAAGGACAGTCCATTTTATTGAATTAAAAAATGCACTAAAAAAGTTAGGGTCTGACAATACTGCTTTATAATTATCCAAACCAACAAAACGATAGTTGGGCATAATTAAATTCTTATTGGTAAAGCTATAAAAGATGCTTGAAAAAAATGGATAAACAAAGAGTAATCCTACGATAATCACCGCTGGCAGTACAAATATCCAACGCGTCAAATTACGATCTCTGACCATCTCTTACCCCTTTCTTTAAAATAAGAGGCTATAGCGCTACTGCACCATAGCCCTAATAATCTAGGTATTATTTCACATCAACTGCAACCGTTTCAAATAAATCGTTTAATTGCTTTTCAGCATCTTTTGCTGCAGCCATAGGGTCTTTCCCATTTGTGATAATATCTTGGAACATTTGTTCAATAATGTGTTGGTTTGTCAACATACCAGCCTCAACACTTGGGCCGTTTTCATAACCAATAGCAGTACCTTTTTGAACAGCCTCGTTGATTACTTGTTCAGCATGTTGGAATTTTTGGCGTGTTTCATTTTCCTTATAAGCTGGTAAATCAGAAATACCGCTAATCGTTGGCAACATACCAACTGGAGTAGAATCTAAGAAACCAACATAGTTGTCTTGTTCATACAGATATTCTAAAAATGCTTTTGCAACTTCTGGATGTTTAGAATTTTTCCATACAACCATTGGAACATTTGAAGTTTCAATCCCTTGATCTTTATCGGATGCTTTGACCTTCGGAATAGGATAAGCATCAATTGATTCTAATAATTGTGGACTGTTCGCTTCAACCCCTCCAATGTGGAAGCCTGAGTTAAAGTCAAAGGCTGTCTTACCTTGATAGAATAGGGTAGCTTGTTGTAATACATTATAATTGAGTGAATCTTTAGGAGAAACATCCTTGTACATTTTCACCCAGTATTTGATTCCTTCTTGAGCCAAATCGCTAGTTAAATCAACCTTCTTATCCTTTGTTAATAGGCTTCCTCCTGCACTACGAACATAGAAATTCAGGAAACGAGTAGCCATAAAGTCATTCGTACCAAGCGGCACTGACATACCATAAACTCCATCAGCTGTTAATTTCTTAGATGCTTCATAAAGTTCATCCCAAGTTTTAGGTACTTCAATATTGTGTTGTTTTAATAAATCTGTTCGTACCCACATCACTTGCGCATGGGAATAAAGAGGAACAGAATAGTAATCACTGCCAATTTTTGCTTCATTCAGAGCTGTTTTATTGAAACGATCTTTTCCAATTTTGTCAATTGTATCATTCAATGGAACAATAGCATCTGAGTTAATCATTTCCATTACTTGGTTCGGCAAAGCTGTACTGACATCAGGTACGTTTCCGTTAGCAAGGCCTGTTGTCCATTTGGTGTAAAAGTCATTCCAAGAAAAAGTTTCAATTTTAATCTTAACTTTTGGATGCTTCTTCATAAATTCATCTGCAGATTTCTGGATACTTTCTAAACGAGGTCCCTGTGTAAATGAGTGCCACATAACGATTTCCCCAGATAATTCACCTGAATCATTTCCTTTACTATTTCCTCCACTTGGAGAACAACCACTGATTATCAGTGCAACAAGTCCTGTTAGAAGAACGAATAAAAATTTCTTTAGATTTTTCATAGTTTACCTCTTTCTATTTAAGAAATAGCTACTTTAAATACTACTTTTTTTAAGGGTAGATCATTTACACGAACTTTGGGCTGATGCAAATCCTCAGGGAATGTTATTAAACATTCTCCAGATTTCAAGTGAATAAGCTGCTCCACTTTTCCTTCATATAACTCAATATCCTTTTCCTTATTATAAGGTTGACTAACTGTTGTGCTTTTAACAGAAGAAACTGCCATATCTTCTGTATTTTCTAACACCAGATGGATATCAAGATATTTCCTATGAGTTTCAAAGAAATCTCCTGGTTGACCATCTGCTACATAACTAAAACAATTGCCAAATAATTTATCACCTTCAATATCTATCTTCCCTTCTGGAAGACTTCCCAAATCAACTGTTTTTAAAAAATTTATTAATCTTTCAAAATATGGATTTACTCCTACATAAGTTGATAGATTATTAATTTCCGTTACAATCATAATTAAAATTTCCTTATAAAATTTTATTTAATACGTGAACCGTTCTCTAATTCAAAGAAGTGTGCTTTTGCAATATTGAATACCAAGTCTATTTTTTGTCCTGCTTCATGGTAATTATGAGCAGCAACACGTGCAGAAAATTCCTGAACTCCTACTTTACAATAAAGGATAGAATCGCTTCCTAAAAGTTCAGAAACTATAATCTCTGCTTCAACAACAGAATCTGGGAAAGCATCAGCAGCTATCAACTCAGCCGAGATATCCTCTGGTCGAATACCCAGTATCACTTTCTTTCCTTGATAGCCTTTTTCTTCTAGGATTTTACGCTGACCGTCTGGGAGTCCAACAGCAAAGCCTTGTCCATCTGTAAGCTGATTGCCCTCTAAGTTCACTTCAAAGAAATTCATGGCTGGACTGCCGATAAAACCTGCCACAAATTTATTAGCTGGCTCGTTATAAAGTTCCTGAGGCGTACCGATTTGCTCGATTCGGCCGATAGTACCTGTTCCTGCTTCATTCTTAGTAGCTGACATGATAACGATGCGGTCAGCCAAGGTCATGGCCTCGGTCTGGTCGTGGGTTACATAGATAGTCGTCGCTCCGATACGGCGGTGAATTTTTGCGATTTCTGCCCGCATGGACACGCGCAGTTTAGCATCCAAGTTAGACAAGGGCTCATCCATAAGGAAGACCTTGGCATCACGAACAATCGCCCGCCCCATAGCTACACGCTGACGCTGACCACCAGATAAGTCGGCCGGTTTACGATCCAGCAGCTCTTTCAGCCCAAGGATTTCCGCCGCTTCCTGGACTCTTTTGTCAATATCAGCCTTGTCATACTTGCGAAGCTTAAGTCCGAATGCCATATTGTCATAAACAGTCATGTGAGGATAAAGGGCATAATTTTGAAAAACCATGGCGATATCCCGATCTTTAGGAGCAATGTCATTGACAAGGTTTTGATCAATATAGAGCTCCCCTTCTGTGATATCCTCAAGTCCTGCAATCATCCGCAAGGTTGTTGATTTCCCGCAACCGGAAGGTCCTACAAAAACGATAAACTCCTTATCCTTAATATCCAAATCAAAATTTTCAACAGAGTAAAAATCACTATTAGGATATTTTTTATATAGTTTATTTAGTGTTAAGGTTGTCATTCATCTACCTCACTTATTTTAATCCTGCAACAAAGCGCTCTGTAATTTCTTTAGGCCGAGTAATGGCTCCTCCGACAACGATGCCTCTTACACCCAAATCATGTATCTGCTTGGCTTGACTCGGATAGTGAATCTTTCCTTCAGCGATGACATCAAAGCCTGCTTGGCACAAGCGGCGGATAAGCTCAATGTCTGGTCCGTCAACCTTAGGGCTGTAGGAAGTGTAGCCCGATAAGGTCGTGCCGACAAAGTCTACACCAGCTTCTACAGCAGCAGCGGCTTCCTCATAGGTGCTGATATCTGCCATCAATAGCTGATGGGGATACTTGGCCTTGACCTGCTTGATGAAATCCGCAATTGTCAGGCCATCATGGCGCTCCCGCTTGGTACAGTCCAGAGCAATGACTTCAATATCCAGAGCAGCCAACTCATCCACTTCCCGCATGGTAGCCGTGATAAAAGGCTCTTGTGGCGGATAGTCGCGTTTGATAATTCCGATGATAGGCAGAGAAGTTACTTCCTTAATCTCCCGAATATCGCGAACGCTATTAGCTCGAATACCTACAGCACCGCCCTGCTCAGCTGCCTTGACCAAGAGAGGAATCACTCCTCCAGCTTCCGTATAAAGCGGCTCCTGGGGCAAGGCTTGACAGGAAACAATGATGCCGTCTTTAATCTTAGCTATCAAGTCATCTTTTAAAATCTGTGACATGAATATACAATCTCCTTTCGTAAGACATCGGTCTGATCAGATAGTCTAACAACTACCTAGGACCTCAGGTGGAGCAGAGAAGAAGGCGCAAACAAATATTTTTACGTCCTTATCCTAGACTCCATTTTTTAACTCGAGTATTTCATAATGTTATTATAAATAATTTTTAAAGCGCTTTCAATATTGTTTGAGATTTAGATTTTAGTTTCCGAATTTTCCAGAAAAACAGAAATTCCTGAAAGTACTTTCAGGATTCCGTTTTGTAGAAAAGTCAATGAAAGAGCAAGCAAACTTCTAAAAAGATTCTCATTTCTATGCTCCCTCAGGCAAGTAAAAAGGGCTAGGCAAAGGCCTAGCCCCAAAGGGGGGACGAATATTATCTCTCGGATTTAAAGTTCGAAACGAGAGAAAGTCTTTTTATTTTGGTTCCGCAGAGCCAGCTAAAGACAGTATCGCTGACACGAACATTCATAGCCTCATGCCCATACTCAGGCAGAAGATGATACTCCTTTTCTCCACCCAAACAGTTATAAATGGCAAACTGCGTGATAGGATAGCAAACATCATCCTCCAGGCCAATAATCATCTGCACTGGACAGCTAATACGATGGGCCAGATTTTTCACGTCAATATAAGCAAGTGTCTGCAACAACTGCTCTTCTGTCTCATGAAAAGGATCATGGAATTTGAAATAACGAAAGAGCTCATCATAGGCTTCACTGGTATTGCCAATCTCCAAAACCCGTCTAAAGTCAGCAAGGAAGGGATAGATAGCTACAGTCTGCTTAATCCGAGAATTTAAAGCAGCTGCTACCAAAGCCAAGGCTCCGCCCTGTGAACCACCAAAACTAGACAAACAGTTTTCATCCACGAAGTCCAAACCAGCCACTAGCTCGACCAAGGTGTAAACATCCAGATAGACATCCTTGAAAAAGAGCTGATCCGGTCCATCCAGAGCCCCGCGGATAATATGTCCTTTAACAGTATTGCCGCGAACTTCTCTATTACCATCCAGTGAATAGCCAGACTGACCACGGACATCCATTGACACAACACCCCAGCCTGCTGCCGTATAGGCTAACATATCAGCCCAATCCCAGCCCTGTCCCATATAACCATGAAAATGAAACAATACCGGAACTTTTTCTGATAACTTAGGCACAACTAGCTTAGCGTAGATTTGTCCACCGTTTCCAGACTTGAAGGTTAGATCATAGCAAGTCGCATATGCAATTTGAAAATCTTTTTCCAGCAACTGGTAGTCCTGAGGCACTTCCACCGCTGCCACTTGTTTATCCCAAAAGGTATCAAAATCGTCGGGCATTTCATCTCTTCCGCGATAATGTAACATTTCTTTAAGTAAAGTAGGGTTTTTCATGTCTTATCCTCCCAACGATTCTTGAGACCTCTTTCATCATACCATAGAAAGAGGAAATCTTCAATAGGTTAATATATAGATTTTCTGTTTTTTTTGAAATTTTACCGATTCACCTCCTAAGAACCTATATGAAGCAGGAGCAGTAAATAGAACAAACTAAATCCTATATTTAGGCCAGCTCCGTTAAGGTAGGGACGTCCGATTCTCAGCTTTTCTACCAGTAAGATAGTCAACAGACTGAGAGGTAAAGGACTCAGCAACCCCAGATAAGTAGGCAATATTGTCTGACCGGTAACTATTAGCAGTGAGTAAACGAGCCAGCCTAGACCGGTCAGAGCGATAGCTGTCCGCCAGGTTATATCTAGAAAGAGCACTGCTTCATTGATAAGCTCGCTATCTTCGTCTGAGCAGACCTGTCCACCGCTTCGTTTATAAGCCTTTTTGCTGATGATCCCAACGTAGTAAAAGGCCACATGTGCCACTGGCGACAGGGCAAATCCAATTCCTAACAAGGCTATTGACAGATAGGCCCACAAGCCCTTATTTGTCAAACCAAAGAGAGCATAAAGCGAAACTAACATAAGAGGGATTGAGAAGTTAGCCACCAAAGCGCCCAGGCGCAGCCGACCGACAGAGCCAGACAGCATCAGCATAGCCAGCTTCTTATTGCCAATCCGACTCTGCTCCGTAAAAGAGTCATAACTCTCCTTATCTACCTCAAAGCCAACCAGCAGAATATCCCCCAATAACCAGCAAAGACCACTCAACAGCCCAGCCCATAAAGATAAAACAATCACATTACTCTCCTTTTTCCATTGTCCTCTTATCTTAGCACAAAAGCTCACTTAATCACAAGTAATCAGAAGGTTTACGTCTTTTTACCCCAGCAAGCGCCTTTCGTTAAGAGACCTAGAGCTCACATCGCTCCGCTCCTCAGCATCCATGTCTCTAAGCTCAGCTTCGACCAGAGGTCTTGCCTCGCTAAGACACATAAAAAAATCCCCTACCAAAGGGCAGGGGATGACCGACAAACTGTCTTATTTTTAATTGAGGAAGCTGCTCGCTTATTTGCGGCGTCCTGGGCGTTCCTTGTAGCCATAGTATGCGTCTTCGATGATTTCCTGCATGTGGTCAACCATTGGAAGGCGTGGGTTAGCTGGCGAACATTGATCTTCATAGGCAAGGAAGGCCAATTCGCGTGAATGTTCTTTCCATTCTTTTTCGTCAATACCTTGAGCCTTGAAGTTCATTTCGATACCGACACGTTCTCCCAGTTCATAAACAGCTTTCGCAAATGATTCAACACCTTCTTCTGGAGTAGAAGCTGGCAAGCCGAGCATGCGAGCGATGTCTTGGTATTTCTCATCCGCACGGTAGTAGTTGTACTTAGGCCATGTCGCTGTCTTAGCTGGACGTGTACCATTGTAGCGGATTACATATGGCAGTAAGATCGCATTGGTACGACCGTGGATCGTGTGGAACTGAGCACCAATCTTATGGGCCATAGAGTGGGAAATTCCCAGGAAGGCATTGGCAAAGGCCATACCAGCGATAGTAGAGGCATTGTGCATCTTTTCGCGAGAGTGGAAGTCAGCATTCTTAACAGAGTTTTCCAGATTTTCAAAGACTAGTTTGATCGCTTGGAGAGCCAAACCATCCGTAAAGTCGCTGGCCATCTGAGATACATAAGCTTCTGTTGCGTGAGTCAGAACATCCATACCAGTGTCTGCTGCAACAAATCCTGGAACAGTCAGTACCAGAGCTGGGTCTACGATGGCTACAGTTGGAGTCAGAGAGTAGTCAGCAATTGGGTACTTACGGTTGTTAGCCTTGTCAGAGATAACGGCAAATGGTGTTACTTCTGATCCTGTACCAGATGTTGTAGGGATTGCGATAAACTTAGTCTTCTTACCAAGCAACGGGAATTTGAAGGCACGTTTACGGATATCCATGAATTTTTGCACAAGGTCACGGAAGTCCACTTCTGGTTGTTCATAGAAGAGCCACATGACTTTGGCTGCGTCCATTGGTGAACCACCACCAAGCGCGATGATTGTATCAGGTTTGAAGGTACGCATAATCTCTGTACCACGTTCAACTGTTGTGATGTCTGGATCTGGCTCTACGTCTGCAAAGATTTGGTAAACAACCTTATTACGACGAAGATCGAGTTGTTCGATGATACGATCTAGGAAACCAAGCTCTACCATCGCATGGTCTGTAACGATCATGACACGTTCCACATCACGACATTTTTGCAGGTATTGGATAGAGTCACGCTCGAAGTAAGTTTTTGAAGGGAGTTTCATCCATTGCATATTATTTCTACGTCTTCCTACTTTTTTGATGTTCAAGAGATTCACAGCACTAACGTTATCACCAACTGAGTTGCGACCATAAGAACCACAGCCCAGAGTCAGTGACGGCAGGAAGGCATTATAAACATCTCCGATACCGCCGAAAGTAGAAGGTGAGTTGCAAATAACACGGATAGCACGGACAGCCTTACCAAATTCCTTGGTCAACTCTTCGTCCGCTGTATGGATAGCAGCTGAGTGACCAAGACCATGGAATTCTACCATTTGACGGGCCTTTTCAACACCGTCTTCACGAGATTCAGACTTGAGCACAGCGATTACAGGTGACAGTTTTTCACGTGTCAATGGCTCTTTTTCACCAACTTCTTTACACTCTGCGGCCAAGATATTCGTATCTTTTGGCACGCTGAAGCCTGCTTGCTCTGCAATCCAAGTGGCTGGCTTACCAACGATATCCGGATTGAGCT
Organism: Streptococcus sp. 27098_8_82; assembly: GCF_041431615.1. Lineage (NCBI taxonomy): Bacteria > Bacillati > Bacillota > Bacilli > Lactobacillales > Streptococcaceae > Streptococcus > Streptococcus sp. 27098_8_82. The sequence goes on along the minus strand of NZ_JAPVYB010000005.1, from coordinate 51,597 downwards.
TAGCACCAGCACAGTTCTTGCTGTTTGCCTTAGCACCAAAGCAGAATTCTTCCAACAGAGCTTTTTCTTTCTTATTTACAAAGTAAGTATGATATGATTTGAACTCTTCTACAAATTCATCATAAACCTCCTTATCAATGATAACGGCTTGCTCAGAGGCACAGACCATACCATTGTCAAAGGACTTAGACATAACGATATCGTGCGCTGCTTGACGGATATTAGCGGATTTTTCCACATAAGCTGGTACGTTTCCGGCACCAACCCCCAGAGCTGGCTTACCACATGAGTAAGCTGCCTTCACCATTGCGTTACCACCTGTCGCAAGGATAGTCGCAATTCCTTCATGGTTCATAAGGGCAGAAGTTGCTTCCATAGATGGCGATGTAATCCATTGTACACAGTTTTCAGGCGCACCTGCTGCAATCGCAGCATCACGCACGATTTGTGCTGCATGAGCAGATGATTCTTGAGCAGATGGATGGAAAGCAAAGATAATCGGATTACGTGTTTTTAAGGAAATCAAAGCCTTAAAAATAGCGGTTGAAGTCGGGTTGGTAGTCGGTGTGATACCGCAGACAACACCCACTGGCTCCGCAATCAGGGTCAAACCAGTTACATCATCTTCTTCAATAACGCCAACAGTCTTCGTATGGCGCATATTATTCACAACGTGTTCACAGGCGAAAAGGTTTTTCGTTGCCTTGTCTTCAAAAACTCCGCGTCCTGTTTCTTCATAAGCGTGCAGGGCCAACTCCCCGTGAGCATCCAAAGCTGCTACAGAGGCCTTGGCTACAATGTAGTCCACCTGTTCCTGATTCAGCTTTCTCATTTCCTCTAGTGCAACCAGACCTTTTTGCACCAATTCATCGACATGCTTTTGCGCTGCCAAAGCCTTGTCTTCTTGTTCTACCGTTTTCTTCTTTTCAGCCATTCTATTCCTCCAATGGTTTTGCCTTAGGTTAGATGAAGAACACTAACCTTTGTTAAATATTTCACAATTCAATTATAACCCATTTAATGACTCTTGTAAACACTTTCACCTAACATTCACAAACTTTTTCCTGTTATTTTGTGAATATTAGAAAACAAGCGCTGATTTATTAGATTATTTTTGTCTATTTTGTGAAAAACTTTTTTAATTTTTTAGAGATTTCACATACTTTTGTTTTCACATAATATATGAAAGCGCTTTCTTGGTTTAAATATAAAAAGCTCGGACGAATCGAGCTGATCTTTACTTTATAAACATCTAAAAGATGAACCTTAATTCCCATTTTTAATAATAATCTCAATCGTCATCATAAACACGTTCACCATGTATTTTGATATATTCTTCGCGCTTCCTATCCAATTCTTCCCATATGGAATCGTCAATAGCGTCAATCGTTTGAATTTCTTCCAAACTCATCTCATTTGCTTCCTCAAAGGTTAGAGATAAGATATCTTCGTGTTTTTCCTTGAATTCCTTAATTGTCAGCCATGTTTTCTTATCATCTTCGCTAATTTGACCGTCAATAGCAGTCGCAATTTCAAGTGCCATAATATACATAGCTCGTTTATCAACTGTTAAAACATCCAGATAATTAGAAGCGATTCTTAAATATTTGCCCTTTTCTCTACCGTCGCTTTCATAACTTCCCTCATAATCCAAATCAATATTTTCATATTTTTGGGAATTGATTGCACTGCCACCTTTAACCTTGACATCTTTCCAACGAGAGCCACTTGCTCCCCACTTATCTAACCGCAAAGATAAATAGAAGTCATTTTGCAACATCTCGTCATCCCCGACATTTGAGAAACTTATTTTTTGGCCATTTCTTTCTTTAAACCACATTTTCCATGCGAGTTCTCTGTAGCCAAATGGCACTTTTCTAGTATAATCACCATTGATGTATAGTCTCATAAATCTGAGATATCGCCTCCATGTGCTAGTATGTATTCTTTTCGACGAGTAGCTTCTTCCTCCCAAAGAGGGTCGTCTACAACATCCATCGTTTGAATTTCTGTCAAACTTAGTTCTTTTGCTTCTTCAAAAGTTAGAGATAGAATAGCCTCATGTTTTCTTTTAAACTCCTCAATTGTCAACCAGCTAGCCTTATCATTTTCGCTAATTTGCCCGTCAATCACCTTTGCAATCTCAAGCGCCATAATATACATAGCACGTTTATCAACTGTCAAAACTTCCAGATGGCTGGTTAAAATTCGGAGATAGTCCCCCTTTTCATTATAATCTGTAGCAACTGCATCTTCAAAATTAATTTCAATACATTCCTTAATATGTGAAAAGAGTCTTCGTACCCCTTCCTTTAGGGGGACACTAGACCATCTCTTATCAGCAGTGCCTTTCCTCAAGGATAAATTTGAGAAAAAATCTTCTTGTAATGCATCATTGTTCCCAGCATTTGAGTAAGAAATTTGCTCATCTTCTGGAAACCACATTTTACCAGCAAGTTCTAAATAACCATAAGGTACTTTTTTTGTGTAATCGCCTTTTAAATATAATTTCATTCGTCCTCGTCGTCCAACTCTACCTCTCCATGGATTTTAATGTACTCCTCATTTCTGCGGTCATCTTCTTCCCAAACTGGGTCTCGAACATCATCCATAAACGGAATTTCTTCAAGGCTCAGCTCATTAGCCTGTTCATAACTCATCGAAAGGATATCTTCATGCCGGTTTTTAAATTCCTCCACACTTAACCAGCTCTCTTTATCATCTTCGCTAATCTGACCATCAATGGCAGTCGCAATGTCAAGTGCCATAATATAGAAGGCACGTTTATCAACGGTAAGAAGGTCAAGGTGTTTAGAGGCAATTCTTAAACACTCACCTTTCTCACGAAAATCCGACATCATTGCATCTTCGTAATCCAGCTGTATATATTCTGACTTATGGGATAAAAAATCATATTTTATCCCTTCTTTAATCTGAACATTATTCCATCTATTTTCATGCATCCACTTATTTAATTGTAAGTGAATAGAAAGTTTCTCAATTGGTAAATCAAGATACCCTGCATACGACAAATCTGGCTCTATCCCATCTTTTTTCTCAAACCACATCCTTTTCGCTAGTTCTAAGTAATCAAATGGAATTTCTTTGGTATAATCGCCTTTTAAATATAATTTCAATCTTCTTCCTCATCGTCATAAACTCGTTCACCATGGATTTTGATGTACTCTTCATGAAGTAGTTCTTCTTCATCCCACAAGGGATCCTCTACAGGTTTCATTCTTTTTAGTTCCTCCACACTGATATCAGTTGCTTGATCATAGGTTAGTGATAAGACATCCTTGTGCAACTTCTTAAAAGTCTCTACATCTATCCAAGTCAGCTTGTCATCCTCGCTGATCTGCCCATCAATAGCAGAAGCCACCTCGACTGCCATTATATACATAGCACGTTTATCAACCGTTAAAATGTCCGTATGTGTCGTAGCAATCCTAAGATTTTCTCCACGTTCTCTCCCATCAGTAATAAAATCATTTTCAAATTCCAATTGAATATTTTCATCAGAAAACGAATTCCAAGGATTGCTCTTGTCGTATGGTATATGATTCCATCGTTTATCATTAAACCGCCATTTATCAAATTGAACTCCAAAAAAGAAATCATCTTGTAGTATCTCATCATCACCCACATTAGAAGTAGTAATCAGATGGTCATGCCATTCCTTAAACCACATTTTCCAGAGCAACTCTCTTGTCGTAAAGGTTATTTTTTTAGCATAATTGCCTTTGATGTATAGTCGCATATTGTCCACCTAGTTTCCGTAATAATTTCGATAACTCTTAAAAATCCTATTAATTATCTCTTCCTTTGTACTTGTACCAAGCTTCTTTAGTCGGCTATTGGCACCACTCACGAAGATTCACTTTTCGATTTCCTATTCGACTTCATCTATCCACCACTCGGGCTTCAAATTGAGCGGGTTTATCGTCAATATTAGTGATAGTGATATTATACGGTTTACTTTTAGTAACATCAAAGATTTTTTTATTAGTATAATTAACTACAATTCCATCTTTCTCTAGGTGAATATTTTTTTGATTATTAGATAGTTTTTTAGCAGTCGTTTCACTATTTTCATAAATAGATTGAGAGATATACTGTTCCTTAACATAATAGTAAATTCTAGAATTTTTTTCGCTCCAAACTTCAATACCTGTTAATTTGATTTTTTTATCATCGTTCTTTTTTAAAATCAACTCAGAACTATATTCCAGTTGGTCTGCATTAGGATGCACTCTCATCTCTATGCTTTGACAAGGCTGTAAAGTGTATTTACCGTAATTCAAAACTGCTTGAACATACCATATAAGAAACAAACTATATAATAACGCAATAATAATCCGCGATTTCCTATTTTTAAAATAACGGAAAAGTAACACTAGAGAAGTAATAAAAACTATTGAAGTTATCATTCTTTATTCTCCTTCTTGTATGCATCAATTCCATCCTGAACCATAGCCGCGTCTCCTTCATTGTCCCCATAATGACCTTGCAATAAACTCAAGTCATATTTAATATCTGCACCCACTATGAAATATTTATCAACATCAAGATAATCCTTGATGTTCCAGTTTGAAACTCCCATCGACTCGCTAATAATAGCATTAGATGAGACGGTAGATTCTTTTGCCTTCTATAAAAAGCTCGGACGAACCGAGCTGATTATTTATGGTTTCACATTGCCAGAATTTGCTTCATCTATGGCTTGCTTAATGGTATTGGCATAGAGAGTCCCCCCCTCAATGATGGACTCTGAGTTCGAGCCAAAGTGGACATAGTCTGTCCCTTCCCAAATCTGCGGATTTTCGATAGCAGTTTGATGCCAGTCAGCCACAAAGACATAGTCGTATTTCTTGGCTAATTCTAGCTCATACTCCCGCTGCTGGGCCAAGACACCGCCCTCTGAGCGACCGTCATAAGGAGTCACGAGGATCAGTTGATGCCCCTTAGGCAGGCTGGAAACATACTCATCCAAAAGCTCATTCGAATAACCAGACGAATTGGTTCCAAGAGCCAGAACAACCTGCTTCTTCAGTACCCTATTGGCAATATCTGTCTTGTAGACCTCTAAGCCTGTGCTCAGACTGCGGCTAACGACAGTGTCTAGCTCGATTCCTGGTAAGATCTGCTGCAATTGATCGCTTGAGCGCAGGGCAACCGAGTCACCAATCATGGTAATCCCGTCCGCCACATTGTACTCAGTCGCCTTGGACTGATCAACCTGACTGCGAGTTGTCTGCATCTTGGTGTCGGCTTGATTCAGAGCATTAACAATCAAACTTTCCTCAAAAGCTCCGACCTTTGGTGCTGTCACCGAAATAAAGAACATAATCAAAGTCAGCGGAATCATGCTGTAAAAGATTGGTCTGGTAAGAGACGACAAATCCATCTTGGTTCCCATGATAACTGGCTGACGACCAGCAAGAGTTGGCTCCAAGATATAGAAAGACAAGGCTGCAAAAGTAATAGATAACAGCGTAGTCAAGAGAACAGCCAAGCCGTTACTCATCAGCTGGGTAAAGATTATATAGAATGGCCAGTGGAAGAGATAAACACCATAGCTGGTATCCGCGATAAAGTTGATAAGGCTAGGCTCCTTCACATCAGGGAGCTTGTCATGCAACATCCTAGCAGCCAAAATCATCAGACAAGCCAAGATAGTTGAAATCAAGAATCCTACCAGGTAGGTCCAAAGATTGTCAAACTTGAGTAGGAAGCTGAGCAAAAGCAAAACAGCTGAGCTGCCCCCCATAATTCCTAGCACTTGCTTGAGAGCCAGCTTTTGCTCCAGCATTTTAAAGCGATTGCTAACATGGCCGACACCAGACAAGGTTGCTAAGATGCTTCCTGCAAAGAAAGGAAAGACGTGGGTCAAACTTGAGAAATAAATATCAGAGAAATTCTTAGTGGTCAAAGCGCCAGCAAACATTGATACAAAGCTGACTAAAAAGAGACCTGCAGAAACCAGCGCAATCATACCGCGATAGCGAGCCGTTGACTTGGCAATCTTGCCCAGGCCCCAAGCAGCCAGGCCCCAAAGAACATAATAGTGCACTTCTAAAGCCAGACTCCAAGTATGGATCAGGATATGCGGCACAAACTGACTCTCATAACTGCCGCCTGAGAGCATTTCATAAAAGTTTGTCACAAAGCCCAAGGCAGCTGCAATCTGTGTCCCAATCCCAGCCACAAAATCCTTACGAATCAAGAGAGTAAAGGGCATAACGACCAAAATCATAAAGACCAGAGGCGGTACAATCCGATAAAAACGTCGTTTGAAAAAGCCTTGGATATCGATTTCTTTCTTCTTGGCAAACTCGTCAATAAGCAGAGATGTAATCAAGAATCCAGAAAAGGTAAAGAAGATATCCACGCCAATAAAACCGCCAGGGAAAACGCCCTGGAAGTAATGATAAAGCAGAACTAGAAGCAGCCCCGTGATTCTGACGAGCGAAAACCATTTAATGCGCATTTTGATAAATTCCTTGTTTAAACGTTCCTTCATAAACGACATTGCCTTCTGTCGTTAGCTTTCCTTGTCCATCGGCCTGACCCTTGCTGAAGTCCCCTTCATATTTCCAGCCAGCCCGCGAGGTAAAAGTCCCTTTGCCGTCAAAGATGCCATTGCGAAATTGACCGCTATAACTGTCCCCATTTTGAAAAGTCATAGTCCCCTGACCGTTCATCTTCCCGCGAACCAAGGTTCCGTCATACTTGATCTTCCCCTGATCCAGCGTTAAAATGCCCTTACCAGGAATCCCCGAGGTAAAAACCAGAATAGCTGACAGTACAATGACCGTTACAGCCAAAAGTTCTAAATTCTGCCGGGTCAGATAGACCTTGTATTTAGCGTAAAATTCTTTTACTTTATCCATATTCCTATCCATCCAAACGCTCTAGCCACTTCTTGCAGCCAGCCAAGACCAAATCATAGGTTTGGTCAAAATCTCCTGTGTACCAAGGATCCGGCACACTTTCTTCTTCAAACTGATAAATTTTATGCTGAAAACCCTCAGGCGCCATCCGCTTCAAATCTCGGACATTGCTTTCATCCATACCGATGACGTAGTCAAAATCCGCAAAATCCGCTGCCGAAATCTGCTGAGAAGTCTTGTCCCTATCATAAGAAATGGCATATTTCTTAAAAATAGCCTGTGTTCCCTGATGAATGGGATTACCGTGCTCCCAACTTGAGGTTGCCCGGCTCTCGATTTTCAGTTGGTCTGTTAAACTCTTCATGACAAACTCTGCCATCGGACTGCGGCAGATATTGCCCAAACATACAAATACAATTTTCTTCATACAATACCTCGCTATCTATTATAACAAAATAATGGCAAAAACTAGCCCTGAATCGTTTACAGTTTCCTGATTCTCGTTGAAAACTGGCAAGCCCTACTCCTATTATGTCTGAAAATAGCAAAAAACCACCGTTTGGTGGCTTTTTGTAGGGAGATTATTTTTTAAAAAGAAAAAAGTTTTAGGAGTTAAGTTAATTTCTTAACTTGGTTATAGTATAATATCCATTCCTTAAAACTTCCTTAAAATAACTTAAACATTTTACTCTTAGCTTATGCCTATTTATCAGGATAGTGATATTCCAGCTGCGGCCAGCGTTTCTGCCAGTTCTTCTTAGCCAAGCGCTCAGCATAGACACGCTGGCGCTCCTTATTCTCAAGAAAATGAGAAGTCGGTCTGACCTGAAAGTTTAAGATATCCTCCAAACCATAGGGAGCAAAAAGTTCCAGTTTGTCATTTGCCAGCAAGCGCAGCCCGATAGCCGTGCAGTGCTCAGGATACTTACTCATAGCTTCGCAAGCATTTTTATAAGGCGCTGTTCCAGGACTATGGCGGTGCATATGGACTTGATTTCTCAGCTCCCATCGATACTGTGGCCAGTCCGCCTTGAGCTTAACTTCCAGATCTACCGTCTCTGCCTCAGCATAACTCGGATCAAAGAAAATGACATCTACATCCGTATCAGAGTCAAAACCTGGTCGCTCTGACAGCATATTCCAGATAAAATTCCTCACACATCCAGCCGCTAACCAAGAATCCTTGAGCTCCCGACTGCGAATAATTTCCAAAATTGCTCGGATGTCTGGATCTTGACCTAGTCGGTCTAAAATCTCCTTTTCTGTCGTCATTCCTTCATATACTCATATCCTAGATGCTCATAGGCTTTACGGGTAGCCACGCGCCCAGTCCGTGTCCGCATGACAAAGCCTTTCTGAATCAGGTAAGGCTCATACATATCCTCTACCGTTTCACGCTCCTCAGCAATATTGACTGAGAGGGTTCCAAGCCCTACCGGACCGCCACCGTAGACCTCAATCATAGTCTTCAAAATCTTCTGGTCCACATAGTCCAGACCTTCCTGGTCCACATCCAGCATAGAGAGAGCCTGGTCGGTTATCTTATCATCAATCAGGCCATTGCCCATAATCTGCGCGTAGTCCCGCACCCGCTTGAGCAAACGGTTGGCAATCCGCGGTGTGCCTCGGCTACGCAGAGCCAGCTCCTTCGCAGCCTCGTGAGTAATATCCATCTCAAAAATCTCTGCCGTCCGCTCGACGATTTCCGTCAAGTCACCAGCTTCATAATACTCCATGTGACCGGTAATCCCAAAGCGAGCCCGCAGAGGATTGGACAGCATGCCCGCCCGAGTGGTCGCCCCAATCAGGGTGAATGGCGGCAAATCCAGATGGACGCTGCGACTGGTCTCACCTGAGCCAATCATAATATCGATATAAAAGTCTTCCATGGCACTGTACAGCACTTCTTCTACCGCCATTGGCAAGCGGTGAATCTCATCTATGAAGAGGACATCCCCCGGCTCAAGGTCATTTAAGATCGCAACCAAATCTCCGGACTTTTCAATCACCGGACCTGAAGTCTGCTTGAGATTAACACCTAGTTCATTGGCAATGACAAAGGCCATGGTCGTCTTACCTAGACCTGGAGGGCCAAAAAGCAGAGTGTGGTCCAGCGCCTCATCCCTCAGCTTAGCCGCTTCAATAAAAATCTTCAGCTGGTTCTTGACCTTGTCCTGGCCGATATACTCCTGTAAATACTGGGGACGCAAGGTGCGCTCCACCAATTCCTCATCGCCCATTAATTCATTATCTAAAATTCTACTCATAGAACTATTATAGCAGAAAATAAAGCAGAGGAAGCAAATCTAATTCGCGTCTGAAGACAAAAAAAGACCACCGGATTGGGTGGCCTTTATGGGAGATTATTATGAAAAAGTTTAGGATTTCTATCAAATAAAGTTAGGAGGTCTTCATTTGATACTCATAGTATACTGCCCCTAACTTAAAGAAACCTTAACTTTGTATAACGTATCCTTTAAAATTTAACATTTGAGTTACAATCCGATAAACTTCCCGTCTTATTCTAAAATTTGAGCAAAAAAAGACCACCGGATTGGGTGGCCTTTATGGGAGATTATTATGAAAAAGTTTAGGATTATCAAACAAAGTTAGGGGGCTTCATTTGATAAAAACAAGTATAGCATCCTTAGCTTAAGAAAAACTTAAAGTAAAATTCAGTTAGCAAAAAAAGATTTTGCTTTTGATTGTGGAGGCTTTTCCCTTGCTTAAGATTAGCCACTTATGAAAAACATAGTATCTGAAAACTGGACAAAGAAAAACGGCAGAAGGAGGTACTGCCGTTTTTTGTGCTCTTTCGCGATTGTTTCTTTATAAAGTTGCTGGTACATCAGCAAAATACACCGTCCTTCTGGTAAAAATCTGACCGGCCTTGAGAATGACATCTGACTGCTGGCTGCTGTGAATGGCATCCGGCAGGGCCTGGGCTTCCAGAGCCAAGCCATTATGCTGAATCATAGGCTGTCCGTCAAACCGAATAGAATCATCCACGCAATTCGCTGAATAAATCACTAGGCAGGGAGCCTGAGTCTGAATGGTCAGGCGGCGGCCCGATGCTGGATGATAGAGCGTGCCTGCCTGGTTTCGGCTTGGGCTTAGCGCAAAAGGATGATCCAAGCCAGATACCAGCTGGATTTGCTCATCGGTCGCAGCGAAAATTTCTTTAAGGGCAGCACCCTTAATCAGCTTCTTAACAAAGTCGCGCTCTGCATCAGCCTTTTTTCCAGGAAGGCCGTCATCTGCGATAGGATAGACACCACCAGTATTGAGCTGCAGGATATGATCATCAATGGGCTGATTGAAACGACCAGACAGGTTGAAATAGCTGTGGTTGGTCGGATTGACCAAGGTATCCTGATCTGTCTGGACCTGATAGGAGATTTCCAGCTCGCCCTGCTCTGTCAGGGTATAGGAAACCCAGATTTTCAGATTGCCAGGAAAGCCGCCAGTTCCGTCAGTACGCTCTGTATAAAATGTGAGCCCGTCATTACTGACTTCCTCAACCTCAAAAACGCTACTGTCCCAGCCGCTGGAGCCACTATGGTTGCAGTTTAAGCCATTATTGGTCTCTAGCTGAAAGGTCTGACCATTCAGCTCAAAAGCTGCTCCGGCAATACGCCCAGCCACCGGACCAATACTGGCTCCATGCTTAGGACTGTTCCCAATATAGTCCTCAAACTGATCAAACCCGACAACGATATTGTCAAAGTGATTATCCTTATCAGGAGTGACATACTGGATGACGGTTGCTCCGTAGTTCATGACTGTCAGTCGATAACCTCGATCGTTTTCAAAAGTGTAAGCTAGAATCTCCTGACTGCCCAGCTTGCCAAAAATGGATTCTCGGTAAGATTTCATACAAAACCTCTTTTATCTATCCTGCTAAAAATCACGAACTTGCCAAGTCCTGTCTTCAAAAGGCAGGTCAAGCTTGTCCACCCAAGACATCGCTGTTTGGCGCAAGACTTGATTAAGATCCTCGATATTCTGACGGCCTGTCTCGTCCAGCCACGCTTGAGCTGCTGCAGCTCCCTCTTGGGCAAAGACTGAGACTGCATCCTTCCAGGTAGCCCGTCCACACAGAACGCCGTTAAACTGTGAGCCCGCTTCATGGGCTAGCCGCAGCGTTTCTTGGAAAAGCTCGGCACTGACACCAGCGCTGAGGAAGATGAAAGGTAAGTGCGTCGCATCTGACTGTTCTTTAAAGAAAGCTTGGGCTTCTGTCACGCTGTAGACTGCCTCAACTCCTTCTTTTGTGAAGCCCTCGACAAAGTTCATATTGACCGGCACTTCAACCTTTAAGACATCTACATGGTAACGGGGATCTGAAAAGAGCTTCACTGCCTCGTTAACCTTGTGTGGCTTAAGCTTGGCATAGTTAGCGTCCAAGACACTGTCACTCTTAGCATCATAGGTCAGAATCTCCAGAAAATAAGGAATGTCCTCAGCTAAGCATTCACTGCCCACGCGCTCAACCCAAGCCTGCTTGATGTCGTTGATTTCTGGCTTGTCGTCCACATCATAGTAAATCAAGACCTTGACAGCATCTGCGCCCATGTCTCGGATGCGACTAGCCGACCAGTTTGGCAGCAAGTCCGGCAGGCGGCCCTCCGCTGTCGCATCATAGCCAGTCTTCTCGTAGGCCACTATCAGCCCGCAGGAAGCATCCCACAGCTCGGCTGCCGGCAGACCGAACTCTGGATCCAGCAGGATGGAGCTGGCGTAGGGCGTCAGCTGACTAGAGATTAATTCTTTAAACTGAACCAGAGCTTGGTCACCAGATGGCGCATCTTCTCCGCTGGCCAGCATTTTCTTGAGCGAACCACGCTGGTCAATAGCCAAAGCCCCGATAATCCCCTGCTCGTCTGATAATTTTTTCAAATGGCTCACTTTTTTGTGACTGATTTGTAATTTCTCCATAACTTTTCCTTTTCTTACTGCCCAAGAGGGTGAATGATAACTCCCTGTACTACACGATTGACCGTGCCTGTCGGAGACGGTGTATCTGGACGGTTCTTGACCTTGAGCGAGGTCAAGAGGGCAAAGAGCTGAGCGTAAACGATGTAAGGGAAGATGCGATAACTATCTCCCAAAGGCTCTTGGGTACTTAGCACTACTTGCTCGACTCCTTCCAACTGCTCCTCCCGGTCAGTCAGCAAGACCTGTCTGCGGACAATCCCATCACCATCTACTTCCCGCACCAAGTCCAAATCATAAGCCTTGGTATAGGCATCTGCCGAACCAAAGACCAGAACGACTGTGTCTTGGTTAATCAGCGACTTAGGCCCATGCCGGAAACCGACTGGACTTTCGTACATGGTCGCAATTTGGCCAGCTGTCAGCTCTAAAATCTTGAGCTGGGCTTCATGCGCCAGACCAAAGAAAGGCCCTGCTCCCAGATAAATGACCCGACTGAAATCCAAATCAACCAGCTGCTGCACATCTGCAACGCGTTCTAAAACATCCTGACTGAGCTGAATCAAAGCCGCAACCTTGACTTCCTTCTGGTCTAGTTCAGCCCGGTCAAAGACCAAAAGGGCTGTCAGCATCATAGAGCTGAAGCTAGAAGTCATGGCAAAGCCAGCATCGTTAGAAGCTTCTGGCTGCAGGAGCAAAAGATTCTTCTCATCACCTTGGGCCTGCTGAGCCAGCTTGCCCTGAGCAGCACAAGTAATAGTAATCTGGTACAAGTCATCTACCAACTGCTTGGCCAAGTCCACAGTCGCTACACTTTCTGGGGAATTTCCGCTGCGGGCAAAGGAAACCAGCACTGTCGGTACTTCTCTCTTCAGATGCACCAAGGGATTGGCAACGATATCTGTCGTCGCGATGGCGTTGAAATTCCATTTGCGCTCATCATAAATCTGCCTGAAATAAGGTGTCAAGGTATCTCCGACATAGGCTGATGAGCCGGCTCCGGCAAAAATGACCTTGATGTAGTCATGTTTGTCCTCAATTTTTTTCAGAAAAGCAGCGATAGCTGTGGCCTGAGCCTTGTAACTGTCAAAGGCTTCCTGCCAAATCTCAGGCTGCTGATAGATTTCTCTCGTTGTGATGTCAGCCCCCAGACGCTGCAATTCTTCCTGTGAATAATCTAACATTCTCTTTCTCATTCCTTTCCATCATTTGAAAAAAGGGGGAGCGAGACAGAAATCCAGAAAATCAAAGATTTTCGGCTCGCTGTCCCACCCCCGCGACGATGGCTAGGCTTGAAATATGCTTTTAACAAGCTTTTTCAAACCAGACAGCAACTGCATTTTGCAATGCTGAACCATCCATTTCCCTAGGCCAAGAGGCATCTCCCAAATTCCTCTTAGACCAGTATGCTTGAATCATCCACTGTGGCCAATCCTTACCTATCAGCAGTCTCCCATCCGCTAGCAGCGCAAGGACTTGACCTAACTAGAAGTGGCTGTTCAAGCTTTTATTCATCTTCATCATCCATTAGGCCAGCTAGAACATCATTAACCTTAACAATATTCTCTGCTGCCTTGGATGGATAGCTGACTTCTGCTCCTGTCAAAGAAGCGTTAATAAACTCAATGACCATGGGCAGATTGACCCCCGCATAAAGCTCGATATCCTGTCCTTCCATAATGAAGCGGCTGACTACATTACAAGGAGTGCCCCCCAAGAGATCCGCAAAAACCAAGTAATCCTCAAAATCTTTAACCGTTTCTAAGAATTTAGCTGCGAAGTCTTCTGGACCTTCCTCCGGAAGCAGGGCTACTGCATGAATGTCTTCCTGAGGCCCCATAATCATTTCCGTAGTTGTTTTCAGTTCTTCACAAAAGCGACCATGACTGACTAAAACTAATTTCTTACTCATAAATCACTCCATTACTCTGGTACTTGTCCCAGCAGGAAGTAGCCGATAGCGGAGAAGCTTACTGCCATGATAATGATAATGAAGATAGCCTTAGTAGAGTTCATTCCTTTCTTGCCCAAGAGCCAGAAGATAAAGCCTGTAAAGACTGCTGGAATCAAACGTGGGAAAATCAGATTCATCATGTCTTGGAAATCAATAGCTTTTTTATCGATGTTCCATACCCAGGATACTTCAAAGTTGATCATAGTAGCAATCAAACCACCCACCATAAAGATACCCAATACAGAAGCCGCTTCAACAAGAGCTGTCAAAGTACTTTGCATGTTGGTGATGAGATTGACCCCTTCTTTGTAGGCAAATTCTAACTGTTTCCAACGGAAAATGTCATAAGCAACTGCTACAGCAATCCAAAGGAAAATTCCCCAAGGCTGGCCTGCAATAGCCATGGTAGCAGCGATAGATCCCATGATGGCTGGCACAAGAGAGCCAAAGATAGAGTCTCCAAGAGGAGCAAATGGTCCCATAAGACCTGTCTTGATACCATTGACCGCATCTTTTGATTTAACACCGTCTTTTTCTTCCATAGCTAGGTCAAAACCTGCAATAATGGTGTGGAAGAAAGGTGATGTATTGAAGAATTGCGTATGCAATTTCATCATTTCTTTCAATTCTGGAGTGCCATCTCCATACATTTTGCGCAGCTGAGGCAAGAGCATGTAGAGATAGCCAGAACCTTGCATCCGCTCGTAGTTCCAGCCTAATTGGAAAGTGAACAAGCTGCGTTTATTGATTTGTTTAAAATCTTCTTTTGTTAATTTATAATTAGAGTTCGTCATCTTCAATTTCCTCACTTTCTGATTTTGTGCTAGCAGCTGGCGCAGCAGCTACTGTTCTTTGGCTGTATTTGAAATGCTGTACTGCAAGGAAGATACCAAAGATAGCTACACCAATCATAGACAAACCTTTGAAGTTGTTGGCGAATGTGATCGCAGCATCTTTTGGAAGAGTTCCAACAATACTAGATACAGCCCCACCCAAAGTTTGAATGTTTGAGTAAAGTACAGTCAGCATAGCAGTCAAGCCAAAACCAAGAGCTAAGTAATGAAGATTACGTTTAACTGGAAGGTAACGAAGTAAGATAGCAAACCCAAGTCCTGGAAGCATACGACCTGCCAGTGTCAAACCTGCAGCCAACCATTTCACACCAGCAACACCATCTACTATCGCTTGAACAAATGTTCCACCATAAGCCAGAGCCAGAAAGACTGGCAGGGCACGAGACAGAGCCCAAGGAAGGGCACCCAAGAGATAGTTGCGTTCAATACCTTTATAGTCGAAGCGCTCAATTGCTGCATCCACACGGTGAGCAAAGTAAGTCGTTGTCATACGGCCCAAGATATCGAAGTAAGTCAGCAAAGTTGCTACCGGTACTGCGATTGTCGCGATAGCCAACTCTGGCTTAATGCCTTGTGCTACGGAGAAGGCTGTCGCCAAAACGGCACCTGATGTCGCATCAATACGAGAAGCTCCACCAAATGTCCCCACACCAAGAACGAACAATTGCAGGCTACCACCAATAAACAAACCGGTCGTCAAATCGCCCATAATCAAGCCAGTAATGAAACCAGCAAATACAGGAGATCCTGCTGACGAAACGATGGTCAACTCATCACAGATTTGATAAGCTGAGTACAAAGTGAGTAGTAAAATTTGCCACCATTGTATCATAACAATGTCCTCCTAAAATTTTGTCTTATTTTAATAACTTCATGAAGTCCTCAACCGGATCGTTGGGAACCATTTGCGCTGTCAGCTTGACTCCTTTTTCGTGCAGCTTGTGAAAGGCTTCAACATCTGCATCTACCACGTTGATAGAGCGGGTAATGGAGCGAGTTTCGTCTGACTGAGACATATTGCCGACGTTCAGCGTTTCCAGCGGAACACCAGCTTCGACCAACCGCAGGAAGCGGTCTGGCTTACGAGCGACAATCAAGAGTCGCTGCGAATCATACTTGCCGGCCAAGATATTTTCTGCTGCCTTAGCAATCGGCAAGACACTGAGTTTCACACCAGCTGGCGTTGCGAGCTTGAGCCCGCTCTTTTCGATAGCATTTTCAGCTACCTCATCGTCAATCACCATAATGCGTGAAATGTTGAGCTTGGTAGTCCAAAGATTGGCTACCTGTCCATGGATCAAACGTCCATCGATACGTGCACCTACTATTGTCATAGATTTTCCCCCTTTATTATTTTAAATGTAGGTTGGTTAACTAAGTGAATGGTTTCGCTGTAGATCCCTTCTGTCTCAAAGATAATGATGCGATTGTCGCCTTCTCTGAGCAGGCTGTGCGGGATATAGAGCGATAAGGTCGGTCCGACATTCCAGAAACGGCCAATGCTGACACCATTGACAAAGACGACGCCCTTGCCAAAGTCGGACAGATCCAGATAAGTATCTTTAAGCGCTTTCATTTTGAAATCAAAAGCGTAGAAAGCTGGTTGTTTTTCTTGCCACCCTTTTGAAAAGTCAATCTTTTCTGGATGGTCCAGCGGCAATGGGTAATGCTGCCAGTCAAGCAGGAAGTGCAGATCCTTGCAGACACCGGTACGAATGCCCTTCTGCTGGGTATCTGCCAGTAGCTTGTGCCCATAATTGACCCGGCCCATATTTTCCATCAGAATGTCAAGCTGGTGCTCCGCCTTTTTCTGGCCGTCCACCATGATATCCTGACCGATTTCTGTCTGGTACTGGGTTGCTATGTGCTGACCGTCCACATAGAGCTGCATACGGTCGCGGCCGTCAATGACACGGAGCCTTTCCTGATCAGCATCCCAACTAGCCCAAGTCCGATAGAGCAGGTAGCCGACATTTTGCCCCAGCTCCTCCATCTTCATCGGATAGAGACTTTCGATAGGCTCTGCCAAGTCAGGCAGTGTCTCAAAGAGACTGACCTTCTGACTGAGCGGAATATTCCTGAGTTCAAAAGCCTCTTTCACCAGCGGCTCCATCTGCGGATACTCTGGATAATGCTCTTTCAGCATCCTCTGGACTGCATAGTACTTATCCGTCGGATTGCCTCGCTCATCAAGTAGAGCATCATAGTCATAGGAAGTTACCTGTGGCAGGTCAATGACACCTCTGGCCGAACAGCCGTTCATAAAGCCAAAGTTGGTACCGCCATGAAACATATAGAGATTGATTGAGCCCTGCTGGAGCACTTCGTGAACAGCTTGAGCCAGTTCGTCTGGATCTCGCTTGATGACAGGCTCTTTCCAGCGATTGAACCAGCCATCCCAGAACTCCATACACATGAGCGGCCACTTTTTGCCATGCTCGTCAAAGAATTCCTGCAGCTGGGCAAAATTGTAATCTGCCTTGGAGCCGAAATTTCCTGTCACAAAGACATCGTCATCAATCAGCGTACCCGCTCGAAGCGTAGCCCGCCAAGGCCCGTCTGAAGTAAAGAGCGGACAGGTTACACCTCGTTCTTCCATGAGCTGTCTGATTGCTCTCAGGTAGGCCTTGTCTTCCCCATAAGAACCGTACTCATTTTCCACCTGCATCATGAGGATATTTCCCCCATTGTCCAGCAGCCTTGGAGTCAGTCGCGGCAGCAGCTCGTCATAATAGCTGGCTACAGCCTGCAGAAAGGCCTCATTTGATGAGCGGATGCGCATATTTTCATTGAGCAGCCAGGCCGGCAGACCACCGAACTCCCACTCCGCGCAGATAAAAGGCGAAGGGCGGATAATGGCATAAAGTTCCAAATCCTGAGCCGTCTGTAAAAATGCCTCAATATCTAAAATCCCTTGGAAATCAAAGACACCTTTTTGGGGTTCGTGCATATTCCAGGGAAGATAGGTCTCCACTGTATTAAAGCCCAGAGCTTTGAGATTATAAAGGGAATGATACCAATCCTCAGGCTGTACCCGAAAATAGTGAATGGCTCCCGATAAAATCTTAAACTCCCGATCATCCAAACAGAAAGAATGACCAATTTTGAATCTTGCCATCTGATGTTCCCTTCGGTGTAAAACCGCTTTCATCTCTTATTAATATTAATATAATAAATTTTTGCATAAATGTCAACATTTTTTTTAAAAATATGTTAAAATCTTAAGTAAGAAAAGTAAAAAAAGAGAGGTGAACAAAATGGCTATTCCAAAATACCAACAAATCAAAGATGAGCTCAAGCAGCAAATCATTTCTGGCAAATTTGAAAATGGCGATAAGTTTTACACAGAGGCTGAGCTGATTCAGATGTTTAATGTCAGCTCCATTACTGTTGTCCGCGCTTTGAATGAACTGGCCAACGATGGCTACATCATCCGCCAGCAAGGCAAGGGAACCTTCGTTTCACGTGCAAGAAAGCACAAGCTGGTGGAATTTTCTGACGTTGAGACCTTCCCTATCCAAAAAGATAAGGTGACTGTTCTCTCCATCAAGCGTGGGAATGACCTGAAAATCTTGGATAAGCTAGAACTGGCACCAACGCAGTTCTACTATAAGATTGACCGGATCAGACGGACTGGCGATAAAGTCTATATCTATCACCAAACCTATATCCCTGAGCAATACATCAATCCTAACTATCCAGATATGGACTACTACAGCTCTATCTACAATCGCTTCAAAACTGACTACCACATTCACATGAATGATGAGCATTTTGAAGAGACCAATGAAATTGTCTTCCCAACACCAAAAGATGTTGCGAAAGTACTGGAAGTTGATACCAACTTCCCGACTGTTCATCAGGTGAAGATTACCCAGCTGGAAAGCACTGGCCAGATCTTAGAGTACAGCGAAACTTACAAACGCGGTGACTTCTTCAAGATTAAGTTCATTTCCTGCAATCGGGACCACTAAGATTGAAAACGATGGCTTCTAATCGGCT
Organism: Streptococcus sp. 27098_8_82; assembly: GCF_041431615.1. Lineage (NCBI taxonomy): Bacteria > Bacillati > Bacillota > Bacilli > Lactobacillales > Streptococcaceae > Streptococcus > Streptococcus sp. 27098_8_82. The sequence continues at coordinate 32,959 of NZ_JAPVYB010000005.1, read as the reverse complement.
GTCGTTTTTTCTTTCATCTTGTGTACTTATATCTATTATAAGTCTATCTATACCAATTTGCAATCCATTCTAAGAACTTTTGTTCATTAAAAAGTGAATTGTGTCAAAAAGTAAACAGGGCCTATTAATTTGTCCTGTTTTAATCAATTTAAAGAAGAAAAAAATAAGAAATACTGGCTGCTCCCCTGAAAATTGGTACAGTGATAAAGCAAAAAAGCTGAGATTAAATCCCAGCTTTTCGATATAAAATGTTCTTCATTTTGCAAATAAAATCGTTTATCAAGTCTTTAGAAAACCTGCTATTTCTTTATTTCTAATTCACGGACCTGAAGTAAAACGTTAGGTAAATCTGCCCCAGCCTGAAGAAGAGCAGCAGCCGTATAAGCACCTTCTACCAAAGGAACATTATTGATAATGATTTCCTTGTCAGAAAAGTCTGCGACCATTTCTAGATTCATCCGAGCCGAACCCAGATCGAAAAAGGCCAAAATAGTGTCCTTGTCATTGGCATCTAAAGCTGCCTGAATCCTTTCAAAGCTCGTCCCAATGCTGCCGTCGTCCAATCCGCCTACATAGCTGATGGCTACATCTGCCGCCACCTGCGAGATGAGATCAAACAAGCCTTGGGCCAGGTTTTTGGAATGGGAAACGATAAGAATGCCAGTATCTGCCATCAGCCTGCCTCCGTTTCTAAAAGAGCCTCAAAGAGGAGACCAGATGAAGCCGAACCGGGATCGATATGACCGATAGAGCGCTCACCGACATAGGAAGCCCGCCCCTTGGTCGCCTTCAAATCCTTGGTCGCTTCCACTAGGGAACCAATCTTTTCATGCGTCAAGCCTCCAGACTGCAGAGAAAGAGGAAGCCCCGACCAGACATCCACCATGGTCTTCTCACCAGGCACAGCCTTGCCCCGCTTCTGAATCATGTCCAGCCCAGCTTGGATGACCTCTGGCAAGTCTTTGCCGTCTTTTTCAGCTTTGGCCATGCCCATGAAGGCCGAGCCGTAGAGAGGGCCTGAAGCACCGCCGACCTTGCTAATCAGCTGCATGGAAACAGCCTGAAAAACCTCAGCCGCACTGGCAAAGTCCTTAGCAGCTAGACTCTCTACTGCTGCTGCCATTCCTCTGGCCATATTGGCACCATGATCGCCATCACCGATGGGTGTATCAAGGTCAGACAGATAGTTTTTCTGCTCCTGGATCTTCTCGTTGAACAACTGCATCCATTTTTTTGCTCTTGCTACGTCCATAAGCATCTCCTTACCAAGCGGCTGTCGTGACAGGGCTATTGAGAGCCGTCAGCCAGTCTGGCTGATCCAGCTGGATAAAGGTCAGAGAAATCCCAGCCATGTCAATGGAAGTCATGTAATTACCCAGCTTTTTATAGACAACTTCGACTCCAGCTTCTGCCAGAAGATTTGCTACATCGGCCGCGAAGACATACTGCTCCATAAGCGGTGTTGCACCCATACCATTGATGAGAATACCAATCTTCTTACCAGATTTGAGCTCAACAGACTGACTGAGCTTTTCGACCAATTCCTTAGCTAAGTCCTTAGACGGCTGCATCTTTTCCTTGCGATAGCCGGGCTCACCATGGATACCAATGCCGAACTCTATCTCATCGTCAGCCAAAACAAAACCAGGCTTGCCGACTTCCGGTACGGTTGCTCCGCTCAGAGCCAAGCCAACTGTGTGAATATGTTTGACCAGCTCATCAGCCAGTGCCTTGATTTCAGTCAGAGATTTGCCTGCGCGCGCCGCATCCCCTAGAATCTTATGGACAAGGATGGTACCAGCCACTCCGCGGCGGCCTTGGGTATAGAGGCTGTCTTCCACTGCGATATCATCATCTACGACGACACTAGCCACCTCAATTCCTTCCATCTCAGCCATTTCCTGAGCCATTTCAAAGTTCATGATGTCACCAGAGTAATTCTTAATCACCATGAAGACCCCAGCTCCCTCATCTGCTTCCTTGATAGCCTGCAAGACCTGGTCAGGTGTGGGTGAAGTAAAGACCGCTCCGCAGATAGCAGCCGACAGCATGCCCTCACCGACAAAACCCGCGTGGGAAGGCTCATGACCACTGCCACCGCCAGAAATCAAGCCAACCTTGCCTGTCTTCTCACTCTTGCGGGCAATGATATCAAAGCCCTCCACCCGATAAACCAAATCGCTGTGAATATAGGCCAAGCCGTCCAGCATCTCGTCCACAACCGCTGTTGGATTATTGATAATTTTCTTCATAGGTGTCCTCCGTTTCTCAGCGTTTCTTTACAATTGAACAATTTGCCCTAAAAAGAAAGCGCTATCATTTTGATGTTATTTTAACATTTTATTTTACCGAAAGCAAATTCTGCCACATCTTAGACTAGAAGAAAGCATCAAATTAGTTGACAAGAAAAAGTAGACAGTGTATACTAAAGGTAGATAAGTAGACAGTGTATACTTTGGGAGGAGATACATGAAACGCAATACTGCCCAGCTGAAAGAACAGCTCATCCAAACAGGGATTGACGAAATCGGAAAACACGGAATTGAACAGCTTTCGCTCAGGACTGTTGCCAAGGCCTGCGGTGTAACTCACGGCAGCCCTTACCGCCATTTTGAGAGCAAGGAAGGCTACCTCAAGGTCGTTTTGACCCAGCTTTCGCTGTTTCTCAATCAGGAAATTAATCAGAGTATTGAGGCGACAGGTTCTGCGCGTGGTCAGCTGACCCAGCTTGGTCTTAATTTCATTATTTTTGCCAAGACCTACCCTCATTTTTTCGAAGCTCTCTTTATCAAATTTCCTTTTAAATATATGAAGGTGACGCAGGACACCATTCTCTTGGAGTCTGACCTGCCTGGATTTGATAAATTTAAAGAGCTCGTTTTAAAGCTTCGCAAGGAGGAAAAATTTAGCAATAGCGAAGCGGAAAGCCTTTTTCACTTTTGGAGCTTTATCACAGGCTTGGCTGTTCTGGCCAACAGTCCTATCGGCCAAGACCTTGATCCTCAAGCTATCCAAAGCACGATCGAGCACATGCTTGACATTTATATCAAAGGAGAACGATCATGAAAACCTTGATTATTTACACCCACCCCAGCCCAACTGGCTTCAATGCCGCTATTCTCAAAGAAGTTCAAAGCAACCTTTCTAAGAAGCACGAGGTGAAAACCTTGGACTTGTATGCTGAAAATTTTGATCCTATCTTACGCTTTGACCAAGAACATAGACGCCGTGACCTGCACAAAGACCCTGAAATGGCAAAATGCAGGGATTTGATTACTTGGGCAGACCATCTGATTTTCATTTTCCCTATCTGGTGGAGCGGTATGCCGGCCATTCTCAAGGGCTTTATCGACCGTGTCTTTGCGGCTGACTTTGCCTACTCTTATAAGAAAATCGGACTCCAAGGCCACCTGCAAGGGAAATCCGGCTGGATTATCGTCAGTCATAATACACCAGGTTTTGCCCTGCCTTTTGTCCAAGACTACGGCAAGGTACTTAAAAATCAAATCCTGAAACTTTGTGGTATTTCTCCAGTCAAACTGACCGAGCTCAATGGAGTAGAACGTAAAACAGACCAACAACGCCAAGAAATGCTCAAGAAAATCGGGCAACTGGCCAGTCAAATTTAAGAAAAAGAAAATAGGCGCTTCTTACGAAGTGCCTATCTTTTTGTTTAATCCAGCCCCACGCGCTTGAAGATTTCATCTACGCGCTTGGTGTAGTAAACTGGGTTGAAGATTTCATCAATCTCTTCTTGAGTCAGACGGGAAGTGACTTCTGGATCTGCTTCGAGCAAAGGCTTGAAGTCCACTTGATTATCCCAAGACTGGGCAGTCTTTGGCTGCACCAAGTCATAAGCCTGCTCCCGCGTCATGCCTTTTTCAATCAGGGTCAACATAGCCCGCTGACTAAAGATAAGACCAAAGGTCGAGTTCATGTTGCGCTTCATGTTTTCTGGGAAGACGGTCAAATTCTTGACGATATTACCAAAGCGGTTGAGCATATAGTTGATGAGAATGGTCGTGTCCGGTGCGATAATCCGCTCAGCAGACGAGTGGGAAATGTCGCGCTCATGCCAGAGAGAGACATTCTCAAAGGCTGTCACCATGTGGCCACGAATGACACGCGCCAGACCAGTCATATTTTCAGAGCCGATAGGGTTGCGCTTGTGCGGCATAGCAGATGAACCCTTTTGCCCCTTAGCAAAGAACTCTTCCACCTCGCGCTGCTCAGACTTTTGCAGACCGCGAATCTCGGTCGCCATGCGCTCGATAGATGTCGCAATCAAGGCTAAGGCTGAGAAGTATTCGGCGTGGAGGTCACGTGGCAGAACTTGAGTCGAAATCTCCTGCGGACGGATGCCTAATTTCTCACAGACATAGCTTTCCACAAATGGCGGAATGTTGGCAAAGTTACCAACCGCACCAGAGATTTTCCCAGCTTCCACACCCGCAGCCGCAATCTCGAAACGCTCGATGTTGCGCTTCATTTCGCTGTACCAGGTCGCGAGCTTAAGACCAAAGGTCGTCGGCTCCGCATGCACCCCGTGGGTCCGTCCCATCATGATGGTGAACTTGTGCTCCCGTGCCCGCTCTGCAATGATGTCGGTGAAGCGACGCAAATCCTCACGGATGATGTCATTGGCCTGCTTATAGAGGTAGCCGTAGGCCGTATCCACCACATCGGTCGAGGTCAGGCCATAGTGCACCCACTTGCGCTCCTCACCAAGAGTCTCAGAAACCGCACGTGTGAAGGCCACTACATCGTGACGCGTCTCCTGCTCAATCTCCAAGATGCGGTCAATATCAAAGCCCGCCTTTTCACGAATCAAGGCCACATCTTCCTTGGGAATCTCACCCAGCTCAGCCCAGGCCTCATCAGCCAGAATCTCTACCTCCAGCCAAGCCTTGTACTTATTTTCCTCAGTCCAAATGTTCGCCATCTCGGGGCGAGAGTAACGGTTGATCATGGTTAAGATACCAAGGGCGACTAGAAAGCGACTGAATTTTAGGAAACCAACGACGGACGCTTGCGTCCTAGGAGGTTTATCTAAATTCCGAGCTTTCCGCCCGGGTTCAGTTCTGCAAACTAGATGGCCCTTTCCTTTCTTTGTTTACAATTAGGAAGTCCATAGCCCGTATTCAATTTAGAGGATACGGTGCCCTTGTTCCTTTCTGTTTTGGTTTATTTTCCCCTATCTAATATTAGACTTCTTGATTTACTCAAGTAAATCCTAATACTATAGTTTAGTTTTTATAACCGATGTTATCATTTAAAAATCATTCTCTTCTAATTCTTTTAAATACACCTTGAATATCTCCATAAATATTCTATCAATAAGAACAAGTATAAAGAACCAGATGAAATAATTTCTAGAGGTGTCATCCTCTTTTTGAAGAGATTTTAACGATGGTAAGTTCTCTTGATAGGACAAAGTATTATGAGCCAACCTATTCCTATTATCGTATAATTCCTCATATTGTGACTCCAATACAACTTCTACACTAGCAGAAAGTTGTGCTTTGTCCTTAAACATTTTTGTATCACTGGGAAGAATCTGTTCCTCTCCTATTTTAAAACCATGTACAAAATAATCGTATTTCCTTTGCGTCCAAGTAACTAAAACCGAATTACTAAAAATTTTTTTTATTTCTTCTACTGATTCATCAATCCATTGCTGTTTTGTTAAGTAATTTACATCATAAGATGCCTTTACCGATTTTATTAGCTTATTCAAACGCTTATAGATAGCAGACTTAGCTTTATAACTTGAATACTCTCCTAACTTATCTTCATTTTGTAGAAGACTTCTTCGATATCCATAATCATATGTAGCCATTTCCCATGCTATACATTTCATTTTCTGCTCTTGAAAGCCAGTCATCTTTAAAAATAATGAATGAATAATATACTCAGATAAAGGATAGGTTTCAACACCATCATTAATCACATAACTTGCTGATACTGCTTCTTCTAAGACTGTAGTTATTGGCGTAAAAATAAATGCTTCATGATTGCTCATTTTATATACCTACTGTAAATCTCATAAGATCTTTGAATTCTATTTCGTAAATGCATCAAAGCATTTGGATTCTTTGTATGTTTCATATCACTTTTAAATGATTGAATTTCGTCTTTCAAATCTAGAACTAAATTATTTATAGAATCGATATCCAGCTTTTTACTCTCAAAGATGGTATACTTTAACAAACCAAAAGCAACTAAATCTATGTCAATAATTGAATTTAAAACTATTTGATTAGTTATAACCTCCATAAATTTTCCAACTTCTTCTAATTTATTTGAATAGTCTTCTGCTGTTACATATTCTGGTAATGGAGAAAACAAATCGCTATCTTCACCATATGCAACAAAGTAAATGAATTCCTCATATAGTTTTTCCATTCTTCGAGCATATCTATAACCGACCTTATTTATATTGACTTTTTTTTCATAATGAGATATTAAAGCAACATAACGAACAAAATCCATTTGCGCATCATTAATCCTAAATGATTTACTAAATTCTGGTTCAAAAAAATCTACAAGACCATCTCTAAGAAAATATAGTGATTTTCTACTTTCCTGAGGAAGTAATGTTTCACCTTGAATATTTATGTTTCTAAATACAGAAGAATAATATCTTTGCTGTTCAGAGTAAAACTCATCAACACTCTCACCACCCGTAATTTGTGGGACAAGATAGCAAAAACCAAGATAATGTGAACGTAAAAATTCTAAACTAATTTCTGGAATCTCATCATAATTATCATTTTGAATCTGTGAAAGTATTTGTTCTTTGCTATTACCTTTCTCCGTTAACTTTTTCAACGACCACTCTAAAATATTATCAAACTCATCAATATCTATTTCTGAATCATTATCATCAATCAAGTTTGCAATTTTCTTTTTATATTTTTCTTTATTCGGAAAAATACCTAAGAAGCTAAGAAAAATACTAGTCAAACGTTGTTGTCCATCCAAAATTAAATTTTCTCGTTCTGCTCCCTTATCATAAGAACCAATAGTAACTGGTGGTACAAATTCATTTTTTCGTATACTCTCAATTAGTTTCTCTGTTTTCTCCTTATCCCAAACAAATAATCTCTGATAATCTGGAAGAATGATATTTTTTTTCAAAATTAAATTCATCCAATGTTCTAAAGTATATTCACCATAGTATACTTTACTCTCCATACTAAAACTCCTTCCCTTCCCCAAACTCAACTACACTATCCGGCACATCACTAAACAAAGTCACATGCTCCATCTTACGATTTCGCTTGTCTTCTATTGTCACTTATTCACCGCCCACTCAGCTGCTTTCTCCGCATGAATCACCGTTGTGTCGTAGAGAGGCAGGTCGGTGTCGGATTGCTTGACGAGGAGACCAATCTCGGTACAGCCCAAGACAACAGCTTCTGCGCCTGCTTTTTTCAAATCATCTATAACGGCAAGATAAGTCTGCTTTGAGCTTTCTTTGATATCTCCTAGACAGAGCTCGTCATAAATGATCCGATTGACCTCTATAATACCAGCTTGGTCTGGAATCAGCACTTCTAAACCAGACTCTATTAATTTCTCCTTGTAAAAATCTTGAGTCATGGTGTACTTGGTTCCTAGGAGGCCGACTCTTTGAATCCCGTCAGCCAACAAGGCCTGCGCAGTTGCTTGCGCAATATGCAAGATTGGAATCGCAATCTGCTCTTGTATCTGCGGAGCAACCTTGTGCATGGTGTTCGTGCAAATAACAATGAAATCTGCACCTGCTTGCTCCAAGCGCTTAGCAACATCTGCCAAAAGTTGACCGCTTTTCTCCCAGTCCCCGACTGCTTGATAATGCTCAATCTCTGCAAAATCAACACTGTAAAGCAGAATCTTAGCTGAATGCAAGCCTCCCAGCTCTTTTTTGATGGTTTCGTTAATGATTTGGTAGTAAGATGTGGTGCTTTCCCAACTCATACCACCAATCAGGCCAATAGTTTTCATAGGCTAATCAAACTCCTCCTTGCTTATCGCCACCGACGGATAGTGCGACAAGCTACTCAGATCTGTATCCAATGGCAAATCATAGATAGCTAGATAATTGTTTGGATATTGAATCTTTAATTCCTGATATTTGGCTTTTACTTTTTCATGGTTGGCACTGGCAAAGAGCACTTCTACAACAGCAGTTTCTTTGCCTCCTTCCACAAAAGCATTGACGATGATTTGAATCATAGATTTTCTCCATTAAATTCTAAAAATTTTCTTCCTCAGGATCTTCGTAAACACAAAATTCAATCGAAACCTTTATAGGACGATTTGTCAGTCCATGGCTTTTTACATATTCACGGACTTCGTCATCAGAACAAGTATGCTCTATAACCAGTCGATTGTTTGTTATCTCTACAATATGAATCCCTTTTGCATCCTCCATTTTAGGAATGACCACATCGTCAGCAAAAGTAAGTGTTAGAGTAGTAATATCATCTTCAAATACATCATCGAATTCTTCTATCATTTTAAAAATCAATCCCCTCCCCAAACTCAACCACGCTATCCGGCGCATCACTAAACAAAGTCACATGCCCCATTTTGCGATTGTGCTTCGCTTCTATTTTACCATACAGGTGGAGGTGGGCGCTTGGATTTTCTGTGACATATTTTTCAGCGGCCTCGACATGCTGGCCGAGAACATTGAGCATGACGGCTGGCGCATGTAATTTAATTTCTGGCAATGGTGCTCCAAGAACGCCAAGAATATGGGTGTCAAACTGGGAGAAGTCGCAGGCTTCGATAGAGTAGTGGCCAGAGTTGTGTGGGCGCGGGGCAATCTCATTGACGATGATGTCATCAGCTGTCGCAAACATTTCCACACAAAGCGTTCCAGACAGCTTGAGCTGTTCTGCGATTCGCACCGCCATGGCTTTGCCCTTGTCAGCCAGACTTTCTGAAATGCGGGCTGGCACAATGGTCTTAGACAGGATGTTGTTGCGGTGGATATTTTCCTGAACTGGGAAAACTGTCACATCCTTGCCATTTCCGGACACGATGACGGAGATTTCAAGGTCGAAGTTGACAAATTCTTCCAAGACACAGTCTGCCGAGTCGGCTAGTGCACGGGCTTCTTCCAAATCTTCTTCCGAGCGAATGACCTTTTGCCCATGTCCGTCGTAGCCGCCGGTCGCAGTCTTAAGGACATAGTTTTTCGACAGGTCAATATCTGCCAAGTCCTGGCTAGAAGTCACGACCTTATAGGGTGCCACAGTGACTTGGGCCTTGTTTGCGAGAAAGTCCTTTTCAAAAATCCGATTTTGAGAAATGCGGAGCAGGTCCGTCCCTTGAGGGAGCTGACCATCCTTGATAACGGCATCCAAACCGTCGGCATCAACATTTTCAAACTCATAGGTCAGGACATCGCAACGCTCAGCCAGCTGACGCAGAGCATCCACATCGTTATAAGGCGCCACGATAATCTCTGCCACACGAGAGGCTGGACAGTCCGCCGCAGGATCGAGCGCAATGACCTTGTGCCCCATGTAGATAGCAGAAATGGCCATCATCTGACCTAGCTGACCGCCACCAATGATTCCGATTGTTTTAGATGAGCTCATTCGTAGACTCCTCAGCGATTTTTCCTTGTTCTTCAGCAAAATCCGCTAGCGCTGCTGCTAGGCCTTGATCTTCAATGGCCAAGATCCGAAGGGCAGTCAGGGCAGCGTTTGTCGCACCTGCTTCTCCGATAGCCATAGTTGCAACTGGCACACCGCCCGGCATCTGCACAATCGAATAAAGCGAGTCCAGACCACTGAGAGCGCGTGATTTGACCGGTACGCCGATGACAGGCAGAGTAGTCTTAGCCGCTACCATTCCTGGCAAATGTGCTGCCCCACCAGCACCTGCAATGATGACCTTGATGCCACGGCTGCGGGCTTCTTCGGCATGTTGAAACATGAGGTCAGGCGTGCGATGGGCAGAGACGACTTTCTTTTCGTAGGCTACACCAAAGCGGTCGAGGACTTCTGCTGTTTTTTGCAGGGTGGTCCAGTCAGATTTGGAGCCCATAATGATGGAAATAATTGGTTTCATTGTTAATATCCTTTTTCTTTTTGATAATGGTCTTAGGTGGTGGGTCGGAAGCAAACCTTCGGTTTCATTCCTAAAATTTGAGCCTGAAGTCTCAAATTTTCCCTAGACCAGAACATACACTGTTCTGGTCTTTTCACCACAGCGACCATTATCTTGTTTGGCGACTGCGTCGCCTAAGCTAGCGCTAGTATTGAAAATACTCGAAGAAATTCTCAGAATGACAGGGTAAAGCGATAAAGTTCGAACTGAAGTTCTTCAAGGGGCTTTAACACAGTCAATCGTAGATTTTAGAAAATTTTTATTTAACCGCCTTGCTTCCGATATCTGTTCGGTAAAAGAGGCCTGTGGTGTCTTGTTTTTCTAGTTGGTCGTAGATTTTTTCCTGAGCAGCTGAGACGGTATCTGCTGTGGTGACCAGCATGTACACTCGGCCGCCATTTGACAGCAGTACTCTGCTATTTTCCGAAAACTTAACCCCAGCATAGTAGCTGATGATGTCGCTGGCTGTCTTCTCCGGCAGAGGCAGGCCTTTCTCATAGTCCAGCGGGTAGCCCTCTGAAGCGACAACCACGCCAAGAGTCACGCCCTCATCCAGCCAGGTGATAGTCGGCTCCTTCTTGTCCAAAATGTCCGTGATGTTCTGCGCAAAGTCAGACGTCAAGCGCGGCAGGATAATCTGGGTCTCCGGATCACCAAAGCGCGAGTTGAACTCGATAACCTTAGGGCCATCTGCTGTCAGAATCAGCCCAGCGTAGAGCACGCCCAGATAAGGTCGTCCTTCAGCTATCATGCCTTTGAGAACCGGCTTAATAATCGTCTCAACTGACTGGTCCACCACGCTTTGTGGCAGGTGAGGAACTGGCGCATAGGCTCCCATACCGCCTGTATTAGGACCCTTGTCCCCATCGTAGGCTCTCTTGTGATCCTGAGCCGTCGGCATAATGTAAAACTTGTCGCCATTGACAAAGGCAAAAAGGGAGAACTCCTCGCCGTCCAGAAACTCCTCGATAACCACACGTGCACCGCTGTCGCCGAACTTATTGTCCAAGAGCATCTCCTGCGCGGCCTCGACCGCTTGCTCCACTGTCTCTGCGACGACCACGCCCTTGCCCAGAGCCAAGCCGTCCGCCTTGACCACGATAGGTGCTCCCTGCTTTTCGATATAGGCTTTGGCTTCCTCAAAGTCGGAAAATGTGCCATAGGCTGCTGTCGGAACACCGTATTTGACCATGATTTCCTTGGCAAAATCCTTGGACCACTCCAGCTCCGCTGCTAAACGAGATGGACCGAAAGCCTTGAGCCCAGCTTGGTTAAAATCATCTACAATTCCGGCTGCCAGAGCATCATCCGGACCGATAAAAGACCAAGCAATGTCATTCTCCTTGGCAAATTCAATTAGTTTAGAATGTTCGGAAATTCCAATGTTTACTAAATCCAACCCATCCAAGGTCATGCCATCATTTCCAGGTGCAACAAAAACCTGCTCCACACCCCGAGACTCCAACAATTTCTTGGCAATCGCATGCTCACGACCGCCCGAACCCACAACTAAAAGCTTCATAGCTAAGATACCTCTATGTTCATATCATAGGCGCTTACGCACCAAGCTAACACATCACGTAAAAATCATTCTATTTTTACGAATTATTTATCTAAATTATAACACAATCGTTCGTTTCATTCCATTCTAATGAGAAAAAGAATATCTCTTCTATATAATCATAATCGCCATAATTATTGTTGTCTTCAGCCTTCTCCTTTTTGAGTGGATTGTACCCATTTTAGACAGAAAATATTCAGGACTTGTCAAATTTACTATCACTTTCAAATAAGTTTTCCGAATAATACAGGTGGGCCCATCCTAAAACATTCTCACAAAGGAGTTTTATGAAGAAATATCAAAAACTGTTTTTATTATCCGGAGCTGTCCTAGGTCTCTTTGCGAGCCACTCAACAGTTCATGCGACCGAAACGCCTGAATCTGAAGTCAAAATTCTATACCCTACTGATCGTGCCAGCAATGTCGATGTGACTGTGAACGATCGTACAGCCTCTATTAGTTATACCCGTTCCCAAGCTCAAGAACCTTATCTTATTGCTCATGCTGTTTGGTCTGAAGAAAACGGACAAGATGATTTGAAATGGTATGATACACCACAAACACCCATCACTGACATTGACTTAAGCAATCATCCAGGATATGGTACGTTTCATGTTCATACCTACATACGGATAGGAGAGCGCTTGGTAGCTCTAAATGCCACTACCTTTCATGTAGATAAACCAGCTAGTAAAACGAATGCATCCGTCTCAGGAGGTACAGGGCGCATTAGTTTTTCCCGCAATAAAGACCAAGCTCACTCAAAGATTGTCCATGCTGTCTGGTCAGAGGAAAAAGGCAGCGACGACCTTCAGTGGTATGACGCAGGAGAAGAATTAACTGAGTTTAATCTATCCAAACATCGTGGTTATGGACGATACTTCGTTGACACTTATGAAAATGTAAACGGAAAAATGATTTTCCTGTCTGGTACTACGTTCCATCTTGAAAATCCGAAACCGATAATCGAAACCAGCTTCCCTCAGACCGGTATCATGGAAATTACTGTCAAAAACGTACCTGATACCATGCATCGAATTGTTCTTCCAACTTGGTCTGAGAAAAATGGGCAAGATGATCTACAATGGTATGAAGCAAGCAAAAATCCAGATGGTAGCTACAGCGCTCGGGTGGAACTCAGAAAGCATAACTACGACATAGGGATTTACAATATCCACCTTTACGGTGAAAGTTATGTTAAGCCTGACTTAACAGGTCTCTCAGGGGCTACTGCACAAATTGATAGTGGAAAATTGCCTTCTGAAGAGGAGCAAAAGCCGCTTTTTACTATAGAAAATATCAACCCCAAACAAGGGACCTACACCGTGAAAACTACCGAAACTAGCTTATCTAAACCTATTCAATCTGTCCGGGTGCCAATTTGGAGCACTAGCAATCAGAGCAATCTTAAATGGTATGCAGCCACTCCTAACGGAGATGGCTCCTTCAGCGCAACCTTTGATATCCGTAATCACCAGGCTTTGTCTGGAACCTATAACAACCATGTGTATGTCACCTATAAGGACGGCAGTGAGCGTAGCTACGCAGCAGATGTCGTCTCAATGTCTACCGACCAAATTCAAGCCAAGGTTGCAGTCAGGAAAACTGAGGCTAATCGCTATGAGGTGACAGTGACAGACGCCTACGGAGATGGCGATATTATTCTTCCAACTTGGTCAGAAGTCAATGGGCAAGATGATATCAAATGGTATACTGCAAATAAGGTCAGCAATGGAACATACAAGTTTACCGTAGATACTCAGAATCACAAGGGAAGCGGTCTATTTAACACCCATGTCTATCGTAGAAAAGCGGGACAGTTAATCGGCCTGACTGGAACTAGCTATCAGGTTGAAAAATCAAGCGTTCAATCAGCTAATATTCAGCCTAACTATGCCGCTGCTAATGCGACAACCTATCCTGTCGGCCAATGTACTTGGGGAGCCAAAGCTCTAGCTCCTTGGGCTGGAAATTACTGGGGCAACGGCGGTCAATGGGCAGCTAGTGCCAGAAGAGCTGGATTCCGTACTGGCAGTACGCCTGAGGTTGGCGCCATCGCCTGCTGGGATGACGGCGGCTACGGCCACGTCGGTGTCGTGACTCATGTCGAATCCAATACCCGCATCCAGATTCAAGAGTCTAACTACCTCGGCAAGCAGTACATCAGCAACTTCCGTGGCTGGTTTGACCCAACTGCTTCCTACTGGGGCCGCCTGACCTATATCTACCCTAAATAAGTCGCTTTCACACTCCTCAAAATCACTTCAAACCAGTGCTTTAAGCAGACTGCTCCTGCTTAGTTTGTTCATGATTTTCATTGAGTATAAGACTACTAAAAAATCCTCGGGTCGAGCCGAGGATTTTTTCTATTTCTTAATGTCTAAAATGTCTCACACCTGTAAAGACCATAGTCAAGCCATGCTTGTCAGCCGCTTCGATAGATTCCTCATCACGGACAGATCCACCCGGTTGGATGATAGCTTTGATACCAGCGGCTGCAATCTCTTCGATATTGTCCGCAAAAGGGAAGAAGGCGTCAGAAGCCAGAGCGGCACCGTCAAGGCGATCTTTGGCTTGCTCAATAGCAATCTTGACAGAAGCTACGCGGTTAGTTTGACCGGGACCGACTCCCAGCACCTGACGGTCATTGGTAATGATGATACCGTTGGATTTGACATATTTGACGGACTTCCAAGCAAATTCCAAAGCCACACGCTCCTGCTCGTTCGGCTGGCGCTTGGTCACGACCTGCCAATCAGCTGGATTTTCCTCGATAACATCTTGGTTTTGCACAAGAAGACCACCCAGAACACCTGTCACTTCCTTCTCTGCTCCAGAAGCTGCCTGAGCATCAAAAGCCAACTCCAAAATTCGCAGATTTTTCTTTTTATTGGTCAAAATAGCTAGCGCTTCTGACGTGTAGCTCGGTGCGATGATGATTTCCAGGAAAATACCGTGCATCTTCTCAGCTGTCGCAGCATCCACCTCACGGTTGAGGACGACAATCCCACCAAAAATAGAAACTGGATCAGACTCATAGGCATAGTCCCAAGCTGTCTCGATATCATCTGCCTGACCGATACCACATGGATTCATATGTTTTAGCGCCACAACAGTTGGCCGATCCTTGAAATCTCGAATAATCCGAATAGCCGCATCCGCATCGCGAATGTTGTTGAAGGACAACTCTTTCCCATTCAACTGCTTAGCGGAAGCAATGGAATAGTCCAGTGGCAAAGCAGTCTGATAGAAATCCGCATCTTGCTGAGGATTTTCCCCATAGCGCATGGGCTGCTTAAGCTCATAGGTCAGAGTCAGTTTTTCTGGCTTGCTTTCGCCCACCTGATCCGTGAAATAGTCCGCAATCAAAGCATCATAAGCTGCTGTATGACGGAAAACCTTCGCTGCCAAACGTTGCCGCGTTTCATAGGTCGTTTGACCATTTGCTGCCAACTCTTCCATAGCAAGAGCATAATCAGCCGGATCTACAACAACCGTCACGCTGGCATGATTTTTAGCCGCAGAGCGCAGCATAGAGGGGCCACCGATGTCAATATTTTCCACCGCGTCCGCATACTCCACACCTGGCTTGAGAATGGTTTCCTTAAAAGGATAGAGGTTCACCACGACCAGGTCAATAAGGTCAATCTGATTCTCCTTGGCCGCTTGCAGGTGGCTATCTAAATCCCGACGAGCTAAGAGGCCGCCGTGAATGTTTGGGTGGAGAGTCTTAACACGGCCATCCATCATCTCTGGAAAACCAGTCACATCATCTATAGCAATGGTGCCCACTCCTTCATTTTCTAAGGCCACCTTGGTACCACCAGTTGAGATGATATCCCAACCAAGAGCTTTCAGCTCTTTCGCAAATTCTACAATGCCAGTCTTGTCTGAGACACTGATTAAGGCTTTTTTCGTCATTCTATTCCTCTTTCTTTAGGTCCAAGCGCATAGCAACTTCGTTATTCTCTTCTATAAATCCTGTTTCCTGAAAACCCAGACTAGTCAGCAGGCGCTTCATTTTTTCATTTCCAACCACATAATCTGCGATAATATGACTACAAGCTCTATCCATCTGAGCCTTTTTGATCAGAACTTCCAAGGCTTTTCTACCATAGCCTCTTCCTTGGTACTGCTGACCAATCATTATCCGCCAGATAAAGTATTCCGCTTCATCCTTGTCTATTTCCAGCAGGAGAAAGCCAACCACCTGCTCATCCCAATAGATTGCCATCGGAAACACATCTTCATTTTTCCGGTAGAGCCATGCGTCAGCTAAAGAGCGAACATTTGGAGCCACGAAACGTGCTCGTTCATCAGCTTCAGATATTTTCAAATCCAGCACTGCCTGAAAACTGCTCTCATCTACTAATTTCAGCTCAATCATTTTTTCTCCTAGCAATATTGCACAATCAAAACTTGATTTACTTCTTACCTTCTCCCTACCCCTAAACTCTCCAGCACTTGAGGATAGAGTTGATACTCGGCGGCATGGATGCGTTCTTCAAAACTTTCAATTGTATCATCAGCTAGTCGTGGCACGCGCACTTGCTGGATAATTTTTCCAGTGTCAACGCCCGAGTCCACCCAATGAATGGTCACACCGCTCTCAGAGACACCAGCCTGCCAAGCATCCTCAATGCCATGAGCCCCTGGAAATTCGGGCAGGTAGGCAGGATGAATGTTGATAATCCGGCCTTCATAAGCACCAAGCAAGGTCGGCCCAACAATTTTCATGTATCCTGCTAGGCAAACCAAGTCAATCTGGTGCGCTTCTAGTAGGTCTACAATAGCTTGCTCGTAAGCCTCCTTACTATCAAACTCTCTAAGCTCAAAGGCATAGCTTTTGACGCCTAGATTATTCGCCCGCTTGAGCACATAGGCATCTCGATGGTCTGAAAAGACAAATTCAACAGGAAACTGCTCAGCAATCACTTGGAAATTTGACCCGTTGCCCGAAGCAAAAACGGCAATTTTTTTCATTTGATAAGGACACTTTCACTTTCTTTTTTGACAATCCGGCCAACTTCATAAACAGGCTCGTCAAGAAGTTCTTTGACACGATTCACATTTTCAGGAGCTACGGCCAAAATCATCCCTAACCCCATATTGAAGATTTCAAACATTTCTTGGTGCTTGATATGACCATATTTTTCTAAAGCCTTAAAAATCGGCAAGACTGGAATCTTGTCTTCTTCAATCTCAGCAGCCAAATCATCAGCAAACATGCGGGGCACATTTTCGATAAAACCACCACCAGTAATATGGGCAATCCCATGAACCAGCTTTTCCTTAATCAGCGGCAGCAAAGCCTTGACATAGATACGAGTCGGCTCAAGCAGCACTTCCTTGAGTTTCTTACCTTCCAATTCTGGCAGTTCTTCCTCACCCGTATAGTCCGCAAAGACACGGCGGACAAGCGAATAACCATTTGAATGGATACCACTGGAAGCCAGCCCCAGAAGTACATCGCCCTCAGCCACTTTAGAGCCGTCAATAATCTCTGACTTTTCAGCAACTCCGACAGCAAAACCGGCCAGGTCATAATCATCTTCACCGTACATGCCAGGCATTTCAGCGGTTTCCCCGCCAATCAAGGCAGCTCCAGACTGAACGCAGCCTTCAGCCACACCGGCAACAACTTGCTCAAGCTTTGCTGGCTCATTTTTCCCAGTAGCAATATAGTCCAGGAAGTAAAGGGGCTCAGCCCCTGCAGCGACGATGTCATTGACACACATAGCTACACAGTCCTGCCCAATGGTATCGTGCTTGTCATACTGAATGGCCAACATGAGCTTGGTTCCGACCCCATCCGTACCAGAAATCAGCACTGGCTCCTTGACCCCAGTCTGAGACAGGTCGAACATGCCGCCAAAGCCACCCAGCGCCCCCATGACGCCAGCTCGCTCTGTACGTGCCACATGCTTTTTGATTCGCTCAACAACTTCATAACCTGCTTCAACATCCACACCGGATTGAGCGTATGCATTTTTATTTGTCATAATTTTCTTCCTTACTCTTATTTTTGAAAAAGATTGCGACAAGAACCGCTGACCTCGTTTTAATAAAAACTCGTCTTTTCCTTCAGGCTTTCCAGATAGCGCTCTTCATAGTCATAGAGCGGAGTTGGGTACTGACCGTCAAAGTAAGCCACACAAAGCCCGCCATTCGGAGCATCCGTCTCAATACCGACTGATTCAATGAGACCTTCCAGCGACAGGTAGGTCAGGCTGTCAGCTCCGATAATCTCACAGACCTCATCAACCGTATGATTGGCCGAGATGAGTTCGCGCCGATTCTGAATATCAATGCCGTAGAAACATGGATATTTAAGTTCTGGGCTGCCGATAGCCACATGGACTTCAGCAGCTCCTGCATCTCGTAAGAGCTGGACGATGCGTCGGCTGGTTGTTCCCCGCACGATAGAGTCATCCACCATGACCACGCGCTTACCCTTGACAATGCTGGAAACAGCAGATAATTTCATACGAACTCCTTGCTCTCGCAACTCCTGCGTCGGCTGGATGAAGGTCCGTTGGATGTATTGATTTTTAATCAGGCCCATTTCATTTGGCAGACCAGACTCTTCGGAAAAGCCAGAGGCCGCTGACAGGGAAGAATTAGGCACACCGACAACGATATCTGCCTCATGCTGGAATTCCTGAGCCAGCCTGCGGCCCATCCGCTTGCGGGCTGCATGGACATTGACCCCGTGAATGACGCTGTCCGGCCGAGCAAAATAGACATATTCCATTGAGCAAATAGCCAGCTGGGTATCTGCCGTATAGCTGTCGTAGGTCACGCCTTCATCATCAATAATCACGATTTCCCCTGGCTCAAGGTCGCGAACCCATTCGGCACCCACCACTTCAAAAGCACAGGTTTCACTAGAAACGACCCAAGCCCCATTTTTCATACGGCCGATGGACAAAGGACGAAAGCCATTAGGATCCAGCGCAGCGTAGAGCTTGTCCTCTCTCATGATGAGGTAGGCAAAGCCGCCCTGAACTCGTCTCAAGGATTCCTTGAGCTTGTCTAAGAAATTTTCCTGCTCGCTATGGCGAATCAAGTGCATGAGAATTTCCGTATCAGACGAGCTGGCAAAGATAGAACCCTTCTTTTCCAACTCCCGTCTCAGTGAATGGGCATTGGTCAGATTGCCATTATGCGCCAAGCCCATCTGCATATCATAGAAACTGAAGAAGAAAGGCTGGACATTGTTGATGGAGGCTCCGCCAGACGTTGCATAGCGGACATGGCCAATAGCTGCTTCTCCTGTCAGATTATCCAAGTCTGCTGGGTTTTTAAAGACCTCTGCAACCAATCCCAAATCGCGGTGGCGTTTGAGCTTTCCGTGGTCGTTTGACAGGATACCAGCTCCTTCCTGACCGCGGTGCTGCAGACTGTGGAGTCCGAAATAGGTGACCTGAGCCGCCTGTGGATGACCCCAAATTCCAAAAATACCGCACTCTTCATTCAGTGACTTTACTTCGTATGTCATTGTTTTACCTAAATTCTTTTGTCTTGTAAAAGGGAGAAAACCTGGCCTTCCAGGCCAAGCAGACTCCTTTTTTGCTTGCTCTTGCAAGCCAACTTTATTCGTGACTCGCTTGGAAATAACGAACGGCGCTTTCAAACAATTTCTGGTCTTTCTGACCTGGAATATTTTGGAAAAGGCCGTCTTCATAACGTTCTGAGTGCCCCATCTTCCCGATGATTTGGCCGTTCTTGCTCATAATTCCTTCGATAGCGTAGAGAGAGCCGTTTGGATTATACTTACTGTCCATGCTTGGCTGACCATCAAAGTCTACGTACTGACTCCAAATCTGACCATTATCGCGCAGCTCAGCAAATTCTTCAGCCGTCACGACAAATTTCCCTTCACCATGAGAAACCGGAATGGCATGGATATCTCCCACTTGCACACCAGCCAGCCAAGGCGAGTTGGTATTGGCAATGCGGGTTTCAACCATCTTGGCCACGTGCTGGTTGGCATCATTGTAAAAGAGAGTAGGACTGCTAGCCCCTGCTTCTTCAAAGTTTCCGTAAGGAAGAAGACCAGATTTAACCAGAGCCTGGAAGCCATTACAGATACCAATGATGAGACCGCCGCGAGCAATGAAAGCATCAATGGCTTTCTTGACCTTCTCATTGAGAAGGATATTGACTATAAACTTAGCGGATCCATCTGGCTCATCTGCAGCAGAGAAGCCACCTGCAAAGAAGATGATATTTGCCTTGTCAATGTTGTCAACCATGGTGTCAACGGACTGAACAATGGCTGCTTCATCCAAAGTAACGAATGGAACTAGATTGACCTTGGCTCCAGCTGCTTCAAAGGCTTTGGCTGAGTCGTATTCTGAGTTGGTTCCAGGGAAGACTGGAATGTAAACTAACGGCTCCGCTACTGTCTCTTTGGCTTTGATAACTGTATCAGAGACAAGAGCCGGCACTTCTTCAATAACTGTTTCCTGTTTAAATTCTGTCGGGTAGATAGACTCTAGTCGGCCTTCAAAGCTTGCCAAAAGCTCTGCTCCCTCAAGCTGGACACCATTGACAATCAGGGTAAAGTCTGGCTTGGTCTGACCGATCTTCACTGCGCCTGGAATATCCTGCTCCGGACTGGTAAAGACAAATCCGCCCAGCTGCGCCTGCAAAACGGAAGGCAGATCAGCAACATCCACTTGGGCACCGATACGATTACCAAAGCTCATCAAGGCCAGACTCTCTGCCAGACCACCGTATTTGACAGCGGCGGCGGCTGTAATCTCATACTTGGCCTGAATATCCGCAAAATTTTCAAAGTTATTCTTGATTAAGTCAAAGTCAATATCCTGAGACAGGATCTGTCCTGGCAGATAGTAGATAGACTCTCCTGCCGCCTTAAACTCTGGAGACAGGATACGCCCAGCAGTTGAAATAGTCACTCCAAAAGCTACCAAGGTCGGCGGTACGGTCAATTCTTCAAAAGTTCCACTCATGGAATCCTTGCCACCAATAGACGGCAAACCGAGCTGAATCTGGGCTTCAATGGAACCAAGCAACGCAGATACTGGCTGTCCAAAACGCTCAGCCTGCTTGTCCATCCGCTCAAAGTACTCCTGATAAGAGAAGCGAGCCTTGGACCAATCCGAACCAGCAGCAACCAAGCGAGCTGTCGCTTCAATCACTGCATAAGCTGCTCCATGATAAGGCGACCAAGCAGCCACATAAGGATTGTAGCCCTGCGCCATCACAGAAACCGTCTCAGTCTTGCCATGCTCAACTGGCAGTTTCTGCACAGAAGCCTCAGTCGGCGTGATTTGGTAGCGCCCGCCGACAGGATGATTGACAGTAGAGCGGCCAACAGAGCTGTCAAAGATCGTCTGCAACCCCTTTTGACTGGTATGATTAAGGTCGCTGAGCAAGCTCTTGAGGTTCTGCTCCAAAGTCGCTTCAGAAGTCACAGTCTGCCCTGGCAGTGCTGCTTGAGCATCCACAACCTTGGCATCCACAACCACACGCACACCATTGGTATCTAGAAAACTCCGCTCAATATCCACGATAGTTTCCCCGTTCCAGTGCATGACCAGATTTGGCTTTTCTGTCACTTTTGCAACCACGACTGCCAACAGGTTTTCCTTAGCTGCTGCAGTGATAAATTGTTCCACATCTTCTGGGCGGACCACCACAGCCATCCGCTCCTGCGATTCAGAAATCGCGATTTCTGTACCGTTAAGTCCTTGGTATTTGAGCGGTACCTTGTCAAGGTCAATTTCCAGCCCATCTGCCAATTCGCCAATAGCTACGCAGACTCCGCCGGCTCCAAAGTCATTGGATTTCTTGATGAGGCGAGTTACATTGCCATCGCGGAAGAGACGCTGAATCTTGCGCTCCTCAATAGCATTTCCTTTTTGGACTTCCGCACCAGCCGTCTCCACAGATGCAGCTGTCTGTACCTTGGACGAGCCAGTGGCTCCACCAACACCATCACGGCCCGTCTTGCCTCCCAGCAAGATGACCACATCACCTGCCGCTGGTTTTTCACGGACAACATTTTCCTTAGGAGCCGCACCAACAACTGCACCTAGCTCCATCCGCTTAGCAACAAAGCCTGGATGGAAATACTCACGAACATAGGTCGTTGCTAGACCAATTTGATTCCCGTAAGAAGAATAGCCATGCGCTGCAGTTTTTGAAATGACCTGCTGAGGGAGCTTGCCAGCCCGCGTTTTAGAAATCGGCTGAGTAATATCGCCCGCACCAGAAATCCGCATAGCCTGATAAACATAAGAACGGCCAGAAAGCGGATCACGAATGGCTCCGCCGATACAGGTCGCAGCCCCACCAAAGGGCTCAATTTCTGTTGGGTGGTTGTGGGTTTCATTTTTAAACATCAGCAGCCAAGGCTCCTTGACACCATCCACATCCACTTCAATCTCTACTGAACAGGCATTAATCTCATCAGACACTTCCATGTCATCCAGACGGCCATTAGCTCGCTCATAGCGCCCAAAAATAGTCGCCATATCCATGAGAGTCTGCGGTTTGTCCCCACGTCCCAGCTCATCGCGCATAGCCAAGTATTTATCATAAGTGGCCTGCAGTTGCTTTTCAAACTTAGAAGCAGAAAAATCAATCTTCTTCAACTCCGTCTCAAAGGTCGTATGTCGACAGTGGTCAGACCAGTAAGTATCCAGAACCTTGAGCTCGGTCTCCGTAGGGAAACGGCCAATCGACTTGAAATAGTCCTGAATAAAGAGCAAATCTGCTACTTCCATAGCCAGACCATGCTCCTGCTTGTAGGCTTTAAAGTCCGCTTCCGTATAGTCCTTAAAGAAGTCCAGAACCGGAATGGTCTTATCCGACTCGGAGAATTGCTCCAGCTGGATCGGCTGCTCAATATCTTTAAAGCGTGAATCAACTGGATTCAGCAAGTATTTCTTGATTGCTTTCAACTCGCTGTCTGAGATGTCTTTATTGATCAAATAAAGCTGAGCAGTCCTCACCAGAACATCTGTCCCAGCGCCGAGCAAAAAGAGGGCCTCCTGAGAGCTGGCTGCCCGCTGGTCAAACTGACCCGGCAGCGCTTCGATGGCAAAAAACGCTGTCTCTGCAAATGCAGCCTCTACTTCCTCTTCCGCCAGCAATCTATCAGTCACTTGCTCAGAGAAAATATGCTTTTCAGCCCGAGCGACCAAATCTTCTGCCAGATGAAAGACATCATAAACTTGAATCATCCGAAGATCTGACAATGTTTTCAACTGAAGATTATGCGTCAGCTCTCTTACCAAGCTCTGTGACTTCACACCGAAGTTGCTCTTCTTCTCTACAAAAATACGCTTGTCCATGATTTTTCACACCCTGTCCTTACTTAATCGCCTGCAATTTTTCCCAAACAACCTGATAGACATCTGTCAGTTCACCAAGGCCACGCCGGAAAACGTCCTTATCCATGTGATGGCCTTCCGCATCCCAGAGACGGCAATTGTCTGGTGAAAATTCATCTGCCAGAATAATCTTGCCATCTTTGTCAAAGCCGAACTCTAACTTGAAATCAATCAATTTCAGTCCGATTTGGCGGAACCAGTCTGACAAGAGCTCATTGATTCGACGAGTTTCTTCTTTCAAAAAGGCAATTTCTTGATCGCTGGCAATCTTCAAAAATTTCACGTGTTCGTCATTGATGAAAGGATCGTCCAAATCATCATTTTTGTAGTAAAATTCCACAATCGGAGTTTCAAGCGCGATACCCTCTTCTACTCCAAAACGTTTGGAAAAAGAACCCGCTGTGTAGTTGCGCAGCACCACTTCCAAAGGAATAATTTCTACTTTTTTATTTAGCTGGTCCGTATCCGAAACCTTCTTAATGAAATGCGTCGCCACACCAGCTGCATTGAGTTTCTCAAAAATAAAAGATGAAATCTGGTTGTTGAGCACTCCTTTACCAGCAATCTGCTCCTTCTTGACTCCATTAAAGGCCGTTGCCTGGTCCTTGTAGCGTGCCAGAATGACTTGCTCATCATCTGTAGAGAAAATATCCTTAGCTTTTCCCGAATATAACAACTTATTAGACATTTTAATATTCGCCTTTCGTGGTTTTATACCCTCATTTTATCATCTTTAAATACATTTTACAAGAAATTCCGTATAAACTTTCTATGCCCATATAAAGAAATCGTTTCCTTTCCAAGATACGAAAAAAGACCGGAAAATACCGATCTTTGATTTTTAATGTTGCTTCTTCAGTTTCTCATGGATATAAGCCACCACATCGGAAATCGTTTTGAAGTTATCCATATCCTCATCAGGAATCTCAATATCAAAAGCTTCTTCCAGATTGATGATAAATTCCATCAAATCCACAGAGTCCACTCCCAGTTCTTCTTTCAAATTCAATTCCGGAGTGACATGCAGCTTGCTGCTGTCATGTTCTTGAATGATTTCGACAATTTTTGCATAAATTTCTTTTTCGCTCATGGTTACTCCTTTGCATCTGAAAATTCAATGACCGATTTACCAACAACATCCGTTTCCAACATGGTCCGAATCTGACGAATCGTGCTATAAACAGCCTTAGCATCGCTAGAGCCATGCGTTTTGACAACAGGCGCTTTCAAGCCAAATAGAACTGCACCGCCTGCACTAGAATAGTCCAGACTATTCTTGAGCCCTCGCAGGCTGTCCTTGAGCAGCCAAGCTCCCAATTTAGCCTTGAAACCACCGCCTAAAATAGACTTTTTCAGCTGACCCATGATACTGATAGCAGTTCCTTCGATTGATTTCAGAACGGCATTACCAGTAAAGCCATCTGCAACGACAACATCCGCCACATCATCCATCAAATCACGCGCTTCCACATTGCCGATAAAGTTAAGTGTTGAATCCCCAGCTAAAAGCTCATAGGCTTCCTTGCGCAGAGGATCGCCCTTGCTGCTTTCCGTTCCGTTATTCAAGAGACCCACCCGCGGCTTCTTGATCCCTCGGACATTTTCAGCATAGAAAGAACCCAAAGTCGCATACTGGTGTAAATGATGGGCTGTGTTTTCAGCATTAGCTCCCAAATCCAGCATATCAAATCCCTGACCGCCAACCGTTGGCATAGTAGATAAGAGACCCGGTCGGTCAATGTTCTTGATACGCCCTACGATAAAGAAACCTGCCGCCAAAAGCGCTCCAGTATTTCCAGCAGACAACATGGCATCTGCCTCCCCTGCCTTCACAGCCTTGGCTGCCAGCACCATACTAGCCTCTTTCTTCTGACGAATGGCCTTGGTCGGCTCGTCGTCAGAGTCAATCTTCTCCTCCGTGTGGATGATGCAGACCCGCTCACCAGCAGTCAGATAAGGCTTAATTTTCGCCTCATCGCCATAAAGGAGAATTTCAATATCCGAAAACTCCTGTACCGCTCGATTAGCTCCTTCCACCAGAGCCTGAGGGGCATTGTCCCCTCCCATAGCATCAACAGCTATTTTTTTCATTCAATTTATTCCTCGTTCTTATCTTTTAAAATGCTTCCCCAGTCCCCCAGAGAATCTATAAATTTTTTGGATTTGAGATGGATGCCGACATATTCATCATAGAGCAGATCGATAAAATCCCGCAGCTGCTTTTTAATATCTGGCTTCAAAGAAATGGTCTCCAATTCGCTAAAGCGGACCGCCTGAAATTGGTCCAGCAGAAAAGGAAGGTTGGGATTTAGATGACAGCGGCGTTCATCCTGATGGTAATGCTCAGGGCAAAGGACTCCGCTATATTTGAAAGAGAAGTCAAAAGGCAAGCCCGTCCGATGACAAAAAGCACAGTCATGGAAGTTCAGCGAAACCCCAAAACGTGACAAAATTTGAATCTCAAAGATATTGGTCAGCACCTCATAGTCCAGACCATTATTCATCAGCTCCAGGGTTTTCTGCAGAAAAGCAAAGAGAGCAGGATCCGGCTGATTGTCCTGAAGACTGGCATCTGCCAAGGCCGCCACATAACTGGCATAGGCCATGATGAATAAGTCCTCATTGATGCGGTGATAGGTGACTACATCCTGATAATCCTCGATATAGCTAAGACCATCATCATTGATTTTCATCAGCAAGTTCGCCGCAGTCAAAGGCTGAATGACGGGTGCTAGCTTAGATTTACCAGCATGCTTGACAAAAAACATACGCTTGCCAGCCTGTTCCGTAAAGATCTTTACCAGCTTATCATCCTCGCGGAAATTGCGGTTATAGAGAACCAGACCTTGACTTGTTAGAGATTTAAGCATAGTCCTCCATGTAGTCCTTGAGGCGTTTCAGGGCCTCTCGAATCGTCTCCATACTAGCCGCATAGGACAGACGGATATAGCCTTCCCCGTATTGACCAAAAGCCGCCCCCGGGATAAAGGCCACGGCCTTCTTCTCCGCAAAATCCTGCAGAAAGGCGAACGAATCTTGATTATAACCATCTGGTATCTTAGCAAAAATATAAAAAGCCCCTTCTGGTTTGATAATCTTAAAGCCTAGCTCAGCCATTTTCTCTATGATATAGTCGCGACGCTGGATATACTCAGCCTTCATTGGCTCCGCATCATCTTTCCCAACTGTCAGCGCTTCAATGCCGGCAAACTGAGCCATAGTATTGGCCGCTGTTACGAGATACTGATGGCTCTTAATCAGCTGAGCAGTGAAAACTGCTGGAGCAAAGATAAAGCCCAACCGCCAGCCAGTCATGGCATGAGACTTAGACAAGCCGTTAATGACGATAGTTTGGTCTGGCAGATACTCCGCGATGGAGACATGCCCCTGCTCCGTATAGGTCAGCTCAGAATAGACCTCATCACAGACCACAAAGACTTGGTATTTTCCTAGGACATCAGCCAGAGCTTTTATCTGCTCCCGCGAATAAGTCACGCCGGTCGGATTGGCTGGATAATTGAGAATGACTGCTTTTAGCTGCTCACCCTGTTCTAAAATAGCTGCTTCCAGCATCTCTGGAGTGAGGACAAAGTTATTGGCCGTTGTATCAATCTCGACAATCTCCGCCCCTACTAGATTGACAATGGGCTCATAGCCTGGATAAGCAGGAGCTGGCAGCAAGACCTTGTCTCCTTCTTCTAGAATGGCTGTCAGTGTAGCCGACAAGGCCTCTGTTGCGCCAATAGTGACCAAGACCTCATCTTCTGGGCGATAGTTTAGATTGTACTTTTCTTTTACAAAGCTGCTGGCCGCCTGACGCAGCTCTAAGAGACCGCTCATACCAGTGTAGTGACTTTGATTAGCATCAATCGCCGCTTTGGCTGCTTCTTTGATATGATCCGGTGTTGTAAAGTCCGGCTCCCCTAAGGTTAGCCGAAGAACTCCAGGAATTGCAGAAATCGATTGGTCAAATTGACGAATCAACGAAATTTCTATTTTTTCTAAGTTTTTATTAAATTTCTTACTTAAATCCATACATACCTCCAGCCACTCAATAGAACTATTATACTATAAATGCAGAAGCATAGCAAAAGCTATTACATGATTTCCCATGCAGAAAAAGGACTAAGCTTTGCGCTCAGTCCCTTTTTTCCTTGCCTTAAAATTCTTCTCTGGCAGATAGTGGTTATAGCTGCATCTCACGTGACTGGCCAGTCAACGAGTCGGAGTATAAGTCAATTCCTTGCCATGCTTGGTCAGAAAATCTTCCAATTCCGAATCAGGAATCTGCCGCAAATAAAGGTTAGAACGAATCGTATCATCTTCCTCACGACAGGTTGAGAGAACCAAATACCGGTCACTCGCCTTAATCTGGATCTTAGGATCCTTAGTCCGAGCAGCTTCATAGATATTTCTGAGCTGAGTCGTAAAGTCCTCGTCATCCTTAAACTCCGTCCGATAAAAAGCAGTCTCTTCCGGCACGATAACCAGTCCCATAGCTTGATAATAATACTTACGCTCAGGAGTCTCAATCACGACATATCTATGTTTGTCAAAATAATCCTGACGATCATAGTAGTTGACATCATTAAACATGCGATGATCTCCTGCCTTGCTGCCCCGAGCATGCCCGAAAAGCCAAGTCAGACGATCACTGAAATCTTTATGATTGTCCTTATCCATAAAGACCGCTCCCATATAAGGCTCTTGCTTTCCTTCAAAAGTCTTCAGCAGATAAGTCTCATTATCTTTCGTTTGCACCACTGGCTCATCCAACTGTGTACCAGGAGCATAGACATAACCTATCGTTTCTGAATTCACAGCCTTCAGTTTAGCAAAACGCTCTGCTAAATATTCCTTTTCTGTCTGACTTGAGGATGCAGATGAGCTTGATGTTTCAATCCTGCTAGGATGCGAAACTCGAAGCTTGCTGCCTGATGTTGATGAACGGAAAGAATAAAAAACAGAAAAAATAACCAGAACAATCAGTAGGAGGCAAATTCCAACAACAAGGAGCAGTTTCTTATTCGAAGCTTGACTCCTATCTTTTTCTTGCATAATCTAAAAATCCTTTATTTTTCATTTTTGATAAAAAATATCACCGAACGAAGGCTCAGTGATATTTAGGCGTTAGCACAAATTAAAGACAAAATTATTTGACTGCACTTGTCTTAGGAAGTGACTTTTCTTCAGAATTCTCCTCATTTTCCTTGTTCTCTTCTTTTGCTTCCGGAGCTTTTTTTGCTTTATTTTCTGATTTTTTAGCCTTCTTTTTACCTGCTGCTGAAGAGGACGCCGCCGAAGATTGAGACGGTGCTGGAAAAGTCGGAACTGATGAAGAGGCTGTGGAGTAAGGTGCTGCCGAATAAGCCGGTATAGATGGATCTGTAGTAGATGGTGCCACTGAAGGCTGATCCGCATTAGCCGACTCTCCCTCACCGATAACAAGAACTTTGTTACCAGCTTGATCCTCCATCACAGCACTTTTGCCAACTGGAGCTTTCTTAGCTTCAGCAACTTGCTGATCCAGAGCTGATTGTGCATCTCTATAGGCCTGCAATTCATCCATAACTTTATTAGATTCTGAGTCCGTACTGCCTTGGGGAACTTCATTATTATCAATGTCATTAACCCAAAGACTGGCTGTACCCTCAGCAAATACTGGTGCAGCAGCCGCGAAAAGTGAAAGGGCTACAGCACTTGAAAGCAAAACCTTTTTCATTATCTCATCTCCTCGTTACTTTTCAAAAATAATTGTAACTCCCCGTTACCTAATATTACCTACTAATAAGTATAGTTCGAACTCTAAAAAAAGTCAAGAATTTTACTACATAAAAATTTTTAAAACCAAATAATACCAAGGGATGAGACAAATTGTCAATTTACCAACTATTTAAATGGTCATTTATTTATATTTGAAACATCAAGTAATTTGAGTTTTCTTTCAAAGTGAATGTTGACTTTTTTAAAAAAGATAGTAGGAATAAAATAAAAAAGAGGCCAGAAATTATGTATCCCAGCCATATATCTCAGATTATTTTTTACCTATTTCAAACAAGGGTGACAGCGGCCGTTTTTCATGAATACGGACAATGGCTTCCCCTAAAAGATGCGCAATTGAAATCTGCTCAATCTTATCAATCAAGCGCTCTTGGGGCAGATAAATCGTATCCAGCACAACCAATTTTTTAATCGCTGATTTTTGAATATTATCCATAGCAGGACCAGATAAGACTGGATGAGTACAGCTGGCATAGACTTCTACAGCCCCTGCTTCAGCGAGAGCGTCAGCTGCATGGCAGATAGTTCCCGCTGTATCAATCATATCATCAATTAGGATACAAGTTTTTCCTTCCACCTTACCAATGATGTTCATGACTTCACTGCTATTCATCTTGTCCACACTGCGACGCTTATCAATAATCGCAATCGGGGTTTTCAGAAACTCTGCTAACTTACGAGCCCGACTCACACCACCATGGTCAGGACTGACTACCACATAGTCTCCTCCTTTCATATTACGGCGCTCAAAGTAATCAGCAATCAAAGGTGCACCCATCAAGTGATCCACTGGAATATCAAAGAAGCCCTGGATTTGCGCTGCGTGCAAGTCAATAGTCAGCATCCGATCCACACCAGCAATTTCCAACATATTAGCAACTAATTTAGATGTAATTGGCTCACGAGCTCTAGCTTTGCGATCCTGCCGAGCATAGCCATAGTAAGGCATGACAACGTTGATGGATTCAGCACTAGCTCGTTTCAAAGCATCTACCATAATCAAGATTTCCATCAAATTATCATTGACTGGCGAACTGGTAGACTGCAAAATAAAGACGTGTTTCCCACGAATAGATTCTTCAATATTCACTTGAATCTCTCCATCAGAGAACTGACGAACAGTTGATTTCCCAAGTGGCAATCCAATCTCTTGAGCAACACGCTGCGCTAATTCTTGATTAGAAGAAAGAGCAAAGAGTTTTAAATCAGAAAAAGACATGATTCCCTCCAGATTCTAAATCGTCTTTCATTGTCCAATTACAACTTTTCCCAACTACCATTGTAACTTTTTTCAGTTGATTTTTCAATTAAAAATAAAAAACGCCAGAGGCGCTTTTTACTGATTAGTTCGGATAGATATATGAAACTGTACCTTGTGCAGTTGTTGGATTAAACCATCCACGGTAGTTACCGATTGATTGTTGTCCAAGGTAGTTTGCTTCTGATACTTGGATGCTTGTAGTAGATTGAACAGCTGTTACTACTGCAACGTGTCCGTATCCACCGTCAGTCCAACATGCAATCGCTCCAACTTCTGGCTGTGAACCAACACGGAAGCCTGCTGCTGCTGCACTTGCAGACCATTGTCCACCATTACCCCAGTAATCGCCAGCCCAAGGAGCTAATGTCTTAGCACCCCATGTACATTGACCTACTGGATAAGAAGAGGCAGATGAGCTATAAACTGGTCTATTTGCACGGGCAACAGATTGAGTTACTGCAGGTGCTGCTGGAGCCGCTGCTTCAGCTGCTGGAGCTGAATTAACAACTGCTTGAACTTGAGCTTGCAGGGTAGTATTTCCTGAAGCTTCAATTGCTTGGCGTTTTGATTCTTGCTCTGCTTTATAAGCTGCTTCACGAGCTGCTGCTTCAGCTGCTGCTTTTTCAGCTGCTGCTTTTTCTTCAAGAAGAGAATTCTTTTCGTTTTCAGCAGTTGCTTTTTCAGCTGCAAGACTTGCCTGAGCTGCTTTCAGTTCAGCTTGTTTTGTTGCCAAAGCTTGCTCATCATCAGCTAACTTCTCTTGGTTAGCAATTACAGTATTGATAGCTTCATTATTCGCAACTTGCTTTTCAGCAATTACTTCTTTATCTTTCTTTTGTTGTTCCAACATTTTATTATTTGCTGAAACAATTTCGCTCATAGCTGCTACACGAGAGATAGCTTCTGTGATAGAGCTAGAATTTACAACTGTATTGATGTAGCTAGTAGCAGTTCCATTTGTTTGAGTACTGCGTGCTTGATTTGCAAGTGACTCATTGCGAGCTACAATATTTTTAGACAGTTCGTCAATCTCTGCAGAAAGCTTTGCAGATTCAGCAGACAATTTTTCATTTTCTGCTTTAAGCTCTTCTTGTTGCTTTTGAATAGCAGATACTTGTCCTTGAATCTCGTTAACTTGTGCTTGAGCTGATTGTTGTTGCTCTGTCAAACTATTAATCTTGCTGTCTTGTGCAGCAATCTTTTCATCAGTTGTCTCCGCTTTAACGCTCACAAGTGCAGCTCCTTGTGAAAGGATAACTGTACTCAATAAAATTGATGTGAGTAGTTTTTTCTTCATAAAAATAATACACTCCTTCTTATAAGACATTAACTAGTATACCAGAAAATGCTGTATCATATGTTACGCCTTTATTACATTTTTATTTCTTGTTTATCATAAATACATTTTTTCGAAAATAGGCTGAAAAATGAGGAATATCAGGCTATTGAGAAGGATAGTCGGTACCAGACTGCTAAGAACAAAATCCTGTAAATTCAGACTAGAAAGATTCAAAAATACCGCAAAAGCAAAGCTGGTTAATTCAAATAAAAATACAAGAATCAGAACAGATAAAAAGCGAGTAAATTTATTTAAAAGCATAGTCGAACTAGACTGACAAACCAAGAGACTTAGAAGAGGAAAAAGAATAAGAGCAATACCAATGGTATGAAAATAGTAAACATCATAAATCAGCCCCAAACAGCAAAATAAGAGAATATTGTAGTTTTTAGAGAGGTTGATGGAAACAAAAAGCATGAAAATAAAGATAAAATGACTGACTAGGTGCCATTGCAAAGGCAGAATATTAGCCAAAAAAGTTGAAATCTGTCCATCTATCAGTAAAACAAAAAATAAAATAATAGGAGTCAAAAGGTGTTCTTTAATATCTCTCATATTAGTTCCCTACCAACATTACAGCACGGATATCCGACAAATCAGCAGCCGGCTTAACTAGGACAACTTTGTTTAGCTGATCCTTAGCCTCAGACACAGAAAGTACCTTACCGACAGGAATATTTTCTGCATTATAAGCACCCAAGCCACTGGTTGCAACCTCATCTCCCTCTTTTATATCTTCGGCACTATTTAACTGACTGATGATATAAGCAGAATTTTTTGCATCATAACCCGTAATAATCCCATAAATTGGACCAGACTTCGTTTGAATCCTAACAGAAATTTTAGTTGAATTTTCCTCGTTAGTCAATAGAGAAACTAAGCTAGACTGACTACTGGTTTCAGAAACACTTCCTACTAGACCACCATTAGCGACTACTAGCATAGCATCTGTCACATTATCAGATGTCCCTTTGTCAATGGTCAGCTCATTTTTCCAGGATGCTGGCGTACGGGCAATCACTTCGCTGGCAATTTGTATTTGATTTTTATCAGCCTCTTTAAATTCCAGAAGTTTTCTCAACTGTTCGTTCTCATCTTCTAAGGAATCTGCCTTCCC
The DNA here is from genome assembly GCF_041431615.1 of Streptococcus sp. 27098_8_82. Taxonomy (NCBI): domain Bacteria; kingdom Bacillati; phylum Bacillota; class Bacilli; order Lactobacillales; family Streptococcaceae; genus Streptococcus; species Streptococcus sp. 27098_8_82. The sequence continues at coordinate 421 of NZ_JAPVYB010000005.1, read as the reverse complement.
AGCCTTTTCCTCAACCTTATAAAGAATTTTCTTGAGCTGCTGATTCTCTCTATAAGTAGACATAAAATCTGACATTTCTTCTTTTTTATCAGCTACAAAAGCAAAAGAAGAGCCAACAAGTCTATCTACCAATGAAATAATATTTGAAGTAGTTGATACAAACCAACTTGAAGAGGTAGATAAGATAAGTATCGTCATTGCAACAACTAATACAAAAAAAGAAATCAGAAACTTAGACTTTTTAAATCGATTCATCAGAAAAACCCCACTAAACAGAACGAGAAAGTATAAGAAAAGGAGATAGCAAATGCTAAACTCCTCATTATACGGAGAATGGGGGATTCGAACCCCCGCGCCGGTTACCCGACCTAACGATTTAGCAAACCGTCCTCTTCAGCCTCTTGAGTAATTCTCCAATATT